>NZ_BAAAQR010000006.1:0-252349 GCF_039531775.1 Nocardioides koreensis
CCTGCCGAACGCCGTCATGCGGTAACCAACCCGCGCATATCAGCATCGACCGCGCGTCGCAGACACGCTGAACCCGCACCGACCCCACGCCAGAACAGAGGCGCCGCCACGACAACCAGTCGCGACGACGCCTCACCCTGCCCCTTGACAGGAGATCCCTACATATCAGCCGAGGGCGGCGGCCTGCGCTGCGAGTCGCTCGACCCGGGCCCAGTCGCCGGCCGCGAGGGCGTCCTTCGGGGTCAGCCACGAGCCGCCGACGCACCCGACGTTCGGCAGCGCGAGGTACGACGCTGCCGACGCCGCGGTGATCCCGCCGGTCGGGCAGAACCGCGCCGCCGGGACCGGCGAGGCGATCGACGAGAGGAACGGCACGCCCCCGGACGCCTCGGCCGGGAAGAACTTCATCTCGGTGAGCCCGGTCTCGAGGACGGCGAGCACCTCGGAGACGGTGGCGGTGCCGGGCAGGAACGGCAGCCCGGTGTCGGCCATGCCCGCCAGCAGCGACGGGGTCGCCCCGGGGGAGACGAGGAACTGCGCGCCGGCGTCCACCGCCTCCTTGGCCTGACCCGGCGTCAGGACGGTGCCGGCGCCCACGAGGATCTCGGGCACCTCGTCGGCGATGGCCCGGATCGCGTCGAGCGCGACCGAGGTCCGCAGGGTCAGCTCGATGACCGGCAGCCCGCCGGCCACCAGGGCCCGTGCGACGGGCACGGCCTGGGCCAGGTCGTCGACGACCACGACCGGCACCACCGGGACGCGGTCGAGCAGGGAGCGCTCGGACGGTGACAGCTCAGACGGGGACAACGGAGACCTCCTGCGGCGGGACCGGCACGCCGGGGAACACGCTGGCGCCGGTGTCGGCCGAGCCGACGGTGGCCCGGAAGGCGGCGAACAGCTCGCGGCCGGTGCCGGACCACTCCGGCCCCTGCGGGGCGCGACCGGTGGCCGGACGGTCGTTCAGCTCGGCGCGGTCGACGTGCAGGTCGAGCAGCCCCGTGTTCGCGTCGACCGTGATCGCGTCCCCGTCGTGCACCCGGGCGAGCGGGCCGCCGAGGGCGGCCTCCGGGGTGACGTGGATGGCCGCGGGCACCTTGCCCGAGGCGCCGGACATCCGGCCGTCGGTCACGATCGCGACCTGCTGGCCGCGGTCCTGCAGCACGCCGAGCGCCGGGGTGAGCTTGTGCAGCTCGGGCATCCCGTTCGCGGCCGGCCCCTGGAAGCGGATGACCGCCACGAAGTCGCGACCGTCGAGCTCGCCGTCGCCGAAGGCCCGGAGGAGCTCGTCCTGGTGGTCGAAGACCAGGGCCGGGGCGGTGACGGCCCGGTGCTCGGGCTTGACCGCGGACGTCTTGATGACCGCGCGGCCCAGCGGCCCGGACAGCAGCTTCAGGCCGCCGTCGGGGGTGAACGGGTCGTCGGCCGGGCGCAGCACCGTGGTGTCGAGGGAGGCCTTCGGGCCCTCCTCCCAGGTCAGGTCCTCGCCGCGCAGCCGCGGCTCGGTCGTGTAGCGCCACAGCCCGTGTCCGGCGATCGTGCGGACGTCGTCGTGCAGCAGCCCCGCGCGCAGCAGGGTGTGCACGAGGAACGCGATCCCGCCGGCGGCGTGGAAGTGGTTCACGTCCGCCTCGCCGTTGGGGTACATCTTCGCCAGGCTCGGCACCACCGCGGACAGGTCGGACAGGTCGTCCCAGGTCAGCGTGATCCCCGCGGCCCGGGCGATCGCGACCAGGTGCAGGGTGTGGTTGGTCGAGCCGCCGCTGGCGAGCAGGGCGACGCAGGCGTTGACGATCGCCCTCTCGTCGACGATCTCGCCGATCGGGGTGTTCTCGCCGCCCTGGCGGGTCAGCTCGGTGACCCGGGCGCCGGCCGCGCGGGTCAGCGCCTCGCGCAGCGGGGTGCCGGGGTTCACGAACGACGACCCGGGCAGGTGCAGCCCGAGCACCTCCATCAGCAGCTGGTTGGAGTTCGCCGTGCCGTAGAAGGTGCAGGTGCCCGCCGAGTGGTACGACGCGGCCTCGGCCTCGAGCAGCTCGTCGCGGCCGACCTTGCCCTCGGCGTGCAGCTGGCGGACCTTGGCCTTCTCGCCGTTCGGCAGGCCCGACTCCATCGGGCCGGCCGGGACGAAGACGGTCGGCAGGTGGCCGAAGGAGAGCGCCCCGATCAGCAGGCCGGGGACGATCTTGTCGCAGACGCCCAGCATCAGCGCGCCGTCGAACATGTCGTGGGACAGCGCGATCGCGGTCGACATCGCGATCACGTCGCGGCTGTACAGGGAGAGCTGCATGCCGTCGCGGCCCTGGGTGATGCCGTCGCACATGGCCGGGACCCCGCCGGCGAACTGCGCGATGCCGCCGGCGCGGATGACGGCCTGCTTGAGCGCGCGCGGGTAGGTCTCGAACGGCTGGTGCGCCGAGAGCATGTCGTTGTAGGCCGACACGATCGCGACGTTCGGCTTGGTCCGGCCCCGCAGCGCCTTCTTGGCGGGCGCGTCCGAGGCGGCGAAGCCGTGGGCGAGGTTCGCGCAGGCGAGCCGGCCTCGGGCGGGGCCGCGGTCACCGGCGGCCCGGATCTGGGCGAGGTACGCCGTGCGGCCGGGCGCGCTGCGCTCGACGATGCGCGCGGTCACCTCGGCGACGACGGGGTGGAGGGGCGTGCGAGATGACGTGGTCACTGGTCGGACTCCTGCCAGGATCGGCCGTCCCGCTCGAGGAGCGTGGTGGCGGCGATGGGCCCGCTCGTGCCGGCCGGGTAGCGCAGCGGCTGGTCGGGCGACGTTGCCCAGCGGGTGAGGATCGGCTCCACCCACGTCCACGCCGCCTCGACCTCGTCGCGGCGCATGAACAGGGTGGGGTTGCCCTTGATGACGTCCATCAGCAGACGCTCGTAGGCATCGGGGAGGCGCTGCTCGAACGTCGTCGCGTAGCTCAGGTCCAGCGACACCGGGCGCAGCCGGATCCCGCCGGGGCCCGGCTCCTTCGCGGTCAGGTGCAGGCGCATGCCCTCGTCGGGCTGGACCTGGATGTGCAGCCGGTTCGGTTCGGTGACGCCCTCGCTGTTGGGGAACATGTGGTGCGGCGGCGCCTTGAAGACCACGATGATCTCCGAGGCCCGGCGGTCCATCCGCTTCCCGGTGCGCAGGTAGAACGGCACGCCCGCCCAGCGCCAGTTCTGCACCTCGGTCCTGAGCGCGACGAAGGTCTCCGTGCGGCTGCTTCCCGCGTGCTGGGCGGAGCGGCCGAGGTCGTCGACGTACGACGCCACGGGCGCGCCGTCGACGAGCCCGGCGGAGTACCGGCCGCGGACCGTGTCGCGGTCGACGTCGGCGGGCGTCATCGGCTTGAGGGCCTGGAGCACCTTCAGCTTCTCGTCGCGGACGGTCTCGCGGCCGACGTGCGAGGGCGGCTCCATGGCCACCAGGCAGAGCAGCTGGAGCAGGTGGTTCTGGACCATGTCGCGCATGGCGCCGGCGTGGTCGTAGTAGCCGCCCCGGTCGCCGACGCCGAGCGACTCGGCCACGGTGATCTGCACGTGGTCGACCCAGCGCGAGTTCCACAGCGGCTCGAGGAAGGCGTTGGCGAAGCGCGTGACCAGGAGGTTCTGGACGCTCTCCTTGCCGAGGTAGTGGTCGATCCGGAAGATCTGCGACTCGTCGAAGACGTGGCCGACCGCGTCGTTGACGGCCTGTGCGGACGCGAGGTCGTGGCCGATCGGCTTCTCCAGCACGACCCGGGCGCGCTCGTCGACGACACCGATCTCGTCGAGCCGGCGGCTGATCGCCCCGAACAGGGAGGGGGCGACCGCGAGGTAGAAGACCCGCACCGTCTGCTCGGCGCGCGGCCGGTCCTTGAGCAGTGCGTGGAAGCGGTGCCAGTGGTCGGGCTGCTCGGCATCGAGCATCAGGTGGCGCAGCCGGCCCAGGAACCGGTCCACGGTCTCGGTGTCGAGGTCGTCGGGAGCCACGTGCGTGGTCAGCGCGGTGCGGACCTCCTCGCGCCAGCCCTCGTCGTCCAGCACGGAGCGGGACACCCCCAGGATGCGGGCGTCGCCGGGCAGCTGGCCCTCGAGGTCGCGGTGGTACAGCGCCGGCAGCAGCTTGCGCAGCGCCAGGTCTCCCGTGCCGCCGAAGACGGTGAAGTCACACGACTCGGGGAGCGTGTGAGCGGTGGCGGTCTGGTCCATGCGCACCACCGTAGGGAGAAGTTTGGATCGATACAAGCAGGACTAAGGTATTTTTGAGATCAAAGTCGTGAACACTGTGTGACGGCGAGGAGGGACATGAGCGAGACGGTGCGAGAGTCGGCCGCGCCGGCGACCGCGGGAGAGCTGCTGGAGCTGGTGCGCACGGGTCGGGCCGCCACCCGGTCGGACCTGCGGCGGCTGACCGGGCTGTCCCGGACCGCGGTCGTCAGCCGCATCGCCGCGCTCACCGAGGCGGGGCTGCTGCTGATCGGGGAGGAGCTCGCCTCCACCGGAGGCCGCCCGCCCGGCGCCCTGGTCTTCAACAAGGACGCCGGGGTGGTCGTCGCGATCGCCATCGGTCGCTCCCGCACCCAGCTGGGGGTCTACGACCTCGAGGGCGCCGAGCTGGTCTCGCACTCCGGCGACCACGAGGTGGGCGCGGGGCCCGAGGAGCTGATGCCCCTGGTGGCCGAGCGGCTGGCGCAGCTGCTGGGCGGGATCGAGCCTCCGGTCGCCGCAGTCGGCCTCAGCCTGCCGGGCACGGTCGACGTGGTCCGCGGGCTGAGCATCGACTCCCCGGTCATGGCGGGCTGGGACGGCGTCGAGCTGGCGCCGTACCTCCAGGACGTGGCCCGCGCTCCGCTGTTCGTGGGCAACGACGCCGACGTCCTGGCCCGCGCCGAGCTCCTCGGCCGGTCCGGCCAGCTCGCCGACGCCCTCGTGGTGAAGGCGTCCACCGGTCTGGGCCTGGGCATCATCGCCGACGGGCGGGTGCTCTCCGGCCACGTCGGCGCAGCAGGGGAGATCGGGCACACCCGCGTCGAGGCGGGGGACGCGCTGCCGTGCCGGTGCGGCGCGACCGGTTGCCTGGAGACGGTGGCGGGCGGGTGGGCGCTGGTCGGTCGTCTCGCGGAGCACGGCCACCAGGTCGGGCACGTGCGGGACCTCGTCGCCCTGGCCCTGCGGGGTGACGCCACCGCCCGGGCGCTGCTGAGGGACAGCGGCCGCCACCTCGGCGAGCTGCTCGCGGTGGCCGTGAACCTGCTCAACCCCCAGGCCGTCGTGCTCGGCGGCGACATGGCCTCGGCGTTCGACACCTACGCGGCCGGCGTGCGCGAGAGCATCTACGCCCGGGCCGCCGCCCTCGCCACCCGCGACCTGCAGATCCTGCCGGCCACCCACGGGGACCGCTCCGGCCTGGTCGGGTGCGCGGCCCTCGCCCTGGACCACGTCCTGGCGCCGGCCGCGGTCGATGCCCGGCTGGTGGCCCAGACGACCCGGGTGGCCGAGGACGCGCTGCGATGATGCCGGCGTGACCACGGCCCGCAGGGCGTCCTGCTGCCCCTGCCGCCAGCCGTGCTTCCCTGAGTAGGTTGTCGCTCATGACACGCGTGCACGCCTTCGGTGACGACGTCCTCGGTGAGCTCGATGCCGTGGGCCTGGCGGCCCGGATCCAGTCCCGCGCCGTCTCCGTCGCCGAGGTCGTCGAGGCGGCGATCGCACGCGCGGAGCGGGTGGACCCGCTGCTGAACGCGATCGCGCACCCCGCCTACGAGCGCGCCCGGGACGAGGCGCGCAGTCCCCGCGGTGGCTTCTTCGCCGGGGTGCCGAGCTTCCTCAAGGACAACGTCGACGTTGCCGGCATGCCGACCCACCACGGGACCGACGCCTTCACCTCCCGGCCCCGGCGCCACGACGGCGACTTCGCCCGGATGTTCCTGGCCACCGGGCTGGTGCCGCTCGGCAAGACCCGGCTCTCGGAGTTCGGCTTCAGTGCCTCGGCCGAACACCCCCGGCTCGGGGCGGTCCGCTCCCCCTGGGACACCGACCGCTCGGCCGGCGCCTCGTCGGCGGGGTCCGCGGCCCTGGTCGCCGCGGGCGTGGTGCCGATCGCGCACGCCAACGACGGCGGCGGCTCGATCCGGATCCCGGCGGCGGTCAACGGCCTGGTCGGGCTGAAGCCGACCCGCGACCGCCTCGCCCAGGACAAGCTCATGCGGGACATGCCGGTGCGGATCGTCTCCGACGGCGTCCTCACCCGCTCGGTGCGGGACACCGCTGCGTTCTACCGGGAGGCCGAGAAGGTCTACCGGGAGCTGCGGCTGCCGCCGGTCGGCGACATCACCCGCCCCGGCCGCGCCCGGCTGCGCGTCGCCGTGGTCACCAGTGGGGTGGGCGTCGGTGCCTCACCCGAGGTCGCGGACCTCACGCTCAAGACCGCGCAGCTGCTCGAGGAGCTCGGCCACCGGGTCGAGCCCGCGAGTGCGCCCGTCCCCGGCTCCTTCCCCGACGACTTCCTCCTCTACTGGGCCCTGCTGGCGCTCGCGCTGGTGCGCACCGGCAAGCGCCGACACGGGCGCAGCTGGGACCCCGGGCGCCTGGACAACCTGACCCTCGGCCTGGCCCGGCACGCGCGCCGCAACCTGCACCGCGTGCCGCTCGCGATCACCCGGCTCAAGCGCTCGCGCCGGGTGACGGCGGAGCTCTTCGGCTCCTACGACGTGGTGCTGACGCCGACGCTCGCGACCGAGACGCCGCTGGTGGGGCACCTCGACCCGACCCAGGACTACGACACGATCATGGAGCGGCTGCTCGGCTGGGTGGCCTTCACCCCGCTGCAGAACGCCAGCGGAGACCCGGCCATCTCGCTGCCGCTGGCGACCACCTCCTCCGGCATGCCCCAGGGGATGATGTTCGGCGCGGCCGCCGGCCGCGAGGCCACCCTCCTCGAGCTCGCCTACGAGCTCGAGGAGGCCCGTCCCTGGGCCCGCATCCAGGACTGATCCGCCGAGTCGGCGCAGTTTCACCCACCCACACGCCCGAGTCGGCGCAGTTTCACCCGTCAGCGCGGTGCGACGAGCAGCGCCTGCGAGGAGCGGGCGACCAGGCCGGTCTCGTCGGAGATCGCCGCGGTCGCGATGCCCACCGCCCCCGAGCCCAGGGTCGTCTCGGCGTCCAGGCACACCCAGTCGCCCACGGGCGGGCGCAGCACGTGCACCGTCAGCTCGGTGTTGAGGAACGCCCACCGGCGTACGTCGAGGGCCGCGCTCACCCCGGAGGCCGAGTCGGCGCAGGCCAGCAGCCGCTGCACCGGCGAGAGCGGCTCGCCCTCGACCAGCGCCGGCGGCCGCATCCACACCACGCCCGGTCCGGCGGTCTCGACCGAGCCGGACACCCACCGCCACTCGACGGCGTCGAGGTAGCCGCCGTGCCAGGCGGTCGGCCGCGCGTGGTGCGCGCCGTCGGCCGGACCGTGCTCCGGCGGCTTGGGCTGCTCCGGCCCCCGGTCGGAGGCGGGGAAGAGCCAGGCGCGGGCCGACGCGACCACTCGGCCCCGCGCCACGTCGTACAGCTCGGCGCCGACCAGCTGCACCGAGCGGCCGGGCCGCAGCACGGTCGCCGTGGTCGCGAGCCGGCCGACCGGGACCGGCCCGTGCAGCTCCATCGTGAACCGGCCGATGACGGCGTCCGAGGAGCGTTCGAGAGCCCGGGCCAGGAGTGCCGCGGGAGGCCCGCCGTGCTGGGCCTCGGGGCTCCACGGACCGGCGGTCGCGGGCAGCGACTCGAAGGTCTCGCGACCGTCCCCGGAGGCGTCCAGGAGCCGGTAGAAACAGGGGTGCTGAGCCGATTTTTCGATCACGTGTCTCCCTGTGTATTGTTCTCGCTCGTTGCCCCTTTAGCTCAGTCGGCAGAGCGTCTCCATGGTAAGGAGAAGGTCTACGGTTCGATTCCGTAAAGGGGCTCTGGGTGTGGGATTGCGGCGGCCAGTATTCTGGTCGGCGCACCCTGTCCCGGTGGCGGGGTAGCTCAGGTGGTTAGAGCACACGGCTCATAATCGTGGTGTCGCGGGTTCGAGTCCCGCCCCCGCTACTCAGTTCGACCCTAGACCAGCAACAAAAGGACTTCCCGTGGCCAGCAAGAGCTCCGACGTTCGCCCCAAGATCACGCTCGCGTGCGTGGACTGCAAGGAGCGCAACTACATCACCAAGAAGAACCGTCGCAACGACCCCGACCGGCTCGAGCTGGCCAAGTTCTGCCCCCGTTGCCGCAAGCACACCGCTCACCGCGAGACCCGCTGAGCGCGTCTGCACCACAGTCCTCCGTGGACCCGCCCGAGTGATTCGGGCGGGTCTACGTCTATTTTGGAGCCCATGCCAGTCGACCAGTCGCTCGTCGGTCGGGAGTTCCCGCCGACCAGTCCGTACCCCGTCTCCGTCGAGAAGGTCCGCGCGTTCGTCGCCTCGACCGGCGGGGAGTACGACGGCGGCCCGGTGCCCGCGACGTTCCCGATCGTGCTGGCCTTCGACGCGATGAACGCGTTCCTCGAGGCGGAGGCCATCGACCTGTTCCGGATCGTGCACGGCGAGCAGAAGTTCTTCTACGAGCGCCCGGTCGTTCCCGGTGACGTGCTGACCGCGACGCTGACCGTGGCCAGCCTGCGCCAGATCGGCGGCAACGACATCATCGGCACCGCCAGCGAGATCACCGACGCCGAGGGGGCGCTCGTCTGCACCACCACCGCCACTCTCGTCCACCGGGGGGCCGAGGCATGAGCACCGACTCCACGAGCCTGGGCACGCAGGTCTTCACGATCACCCGCGCCGACCTGGTCGCGTACGCCGGCGCGAGCGGTGACCACAACCCGATCCACCAGGACGAGTCGGTGGCCCGCAGCGTCGGGCTCCCCGGCGTGATCGCCCACGGCATGTACACCATGGCGCTGGCCGCCCGCGCGGTCGAGGCGTGGTTCCCGGGCGCCGAGGTGGTCAGCTTCGGCTGCAAGTTCACCAACCCGGTGGTGGTGCCTGCCGACGGCGGCGTCGACGTCGAGGTGGCCGGCGTGGCCAAGCCCGGCGAGGACGGCCTGACCACCGTGGCCCTCACCGTCACCAGCGGCGGCCAGAAGGTGCTCGGCATGCCCAAGGCAGTCGTGCGTGTCTGAGCAGCTGCGCGACCACACCACGCTCCGTCTCGGCGGCCCCGCCCGCGACTTCGTCACCGCCGGGACCGAGGCCGAGCTCGTCGAGGCGGTACGCCGTGCCGACGAGGCCGGCGAGCCCGTCCTGGTGCTGGGCGGCGGCAGCAACCTGGTGGTCTCCGACGACGGCTTCGACGGCACGGTCGTGAAGGTCGCGACCCGCGGCATCGAGCCCGACGTCGAGGACGCCGCTCCCGGCGGGCCGAGCTCCTGCGGCGGGGTGATGGTCACCGTGGCCGCGGGCGAGACCTGGGATGACCTGGTGGCCCGGGCCGTCGCCTCGCAGTGGGTGGGCGTCGAGGCCCTCTCCGGGATCCCCGGATCCGTCGGCGCGACCCCGATCCAGAACGTCGGCGCCTACGGCCAGGAGGTCGCCCAGACCATCGCGTCGGTGCGGGTCTGGGACCGGACCCTCCGGGGCATCCGTACCTTCGCCAACGCCGACTGCGGCTTCGGCTACCGGCACAGCCGGTTCAAGGCGGACCCCGGGCGGCACGTGGTGCTCGACGTGACCTTCCAGTTCCGTCAGGGCAGCCTCGGCGCGCCCGCGACGTACGCCGAGCTGGTGCGCACCCTCGGCGTCGAGCCCGGCGGACGCGCGCCGCTGCAGGACGTCCGTGACGCGGTGCTGTCGCTGCGCCGGGGCAAGGGCATGGTGCTCGACGCCAGGGACCACGACACGTGGAGCGCCGGTTCGTTCTTCACCAACCCCGTCGTCGAGCCCGAGTTGGTTCCCGAAGGGGCGCCGGCCTGGCCGCAGCCCGACGGCACCGTCAAGACCAGCGCGGCCTGGCTGATCGACCACGCCGGCTTCGGCAAGGGCCACGGCAACGAGCTCGCGAGCCTGTCCACCAAGCACACGCTGGCGGTCACCAACCGGGGCAGCGCCTCCACCGCGGACCTGCTGGCGCTCGCCCGCGAGGTCCGCGACGGCGTGGAGAAGCGCTTCGGGATCCAGCTCGTCAACGAGCCGGTCCTCGTCGGCTGCGACCTGTAGGGATCAGACGGTCGAGGTGTCGCTGGAGACGACGGCCAGCGAGAACAACCCGATGAGCCCGATGATGCCGATCACCAGCAGCACGGTGCCGATGATGCCCATGATGCGTCCGGCGTTGGCCTGGTCGCGGCCGCCGTACATGCCCGGGTTGGCGTCGATCTCACGCACCGCCTTCGCCCCGGTCCGCCACGCGAACGGCGAGAGCACCAGCGTGATGCCGCCGCAGAACGCGATGCCGACCAGGCCGATCAGGCTCAGCACCAGGGCCGTGGTGGCCGACGGGTGGTTGGCCGGCGCGGGGGCGCCGTAGCCGTAGCCCGGCTGCTGCCCGTACGGCTGCTGTCCGTAGGGCTGGCCATAGGGCTGCTGTCCGTACGGCGGCTGTCCCTGGCCGTAGGGCTGCTGCTGGCCGTAGGGGTTCTGCGCCGGCGGGGGAGTCCCGTAGGGCTGCTGCCCGGAGGGGCCCTGCTCGTAGGGGTTCTGGCCGTACGCCGGGGGCTGCTGCCCGGGGGCGCCGTAGGGGTTCTGCCCGTAGGGCTGGTGCGTCGGGGGCAGCTGCTGGTCGTCGTTGCCGGAGCCGCCGGGCTCGTTCGAGCCGGAGTCTGAGGAAGTCACGCGTCCATCCTCTCAGGAACGGCATCCAGCCAGGCGTCGACGTCTGCCGTCAGCTCCTTCTTGACCTCGTCCGGCGCCCTGGAACCCCGGATCGACATCCGGGCCAGCTCCGCCAGGTCGGCGTCGGTCAGGTCGTGGGCCGCGCGCATGGTGGCGTACTGGCCGGCGAGCCGGGAGCCGAACAGCAGCGGGTCGTCCGCGCCCAGCGCGACCGTGGCGCCGGCCGCCATCAGCGCCGGCAGCGGCACCGAGGTGAGGTCGGAGTAGACCCCGAGCGCGACGTTGGAGACCGGGCACACCTCCAGCACGACGCCGGCCTCGACGATCCGGTCCAGCAGGGCGGGGTCCTCCACCGAGCGGATCCCGTGGCCGAGCCGGTCGGCGCGCAGGCTGTCCAGGCAGACCCGGACGCTCGCCGGGCCCAGCAGCTCGCCGCCGTGCGGGACCAGCGCCAGGCCGGCCCGTTCGGCGATCGCGAACGCGGGCGCGAAGTCCCCGGTGGTGCCGCGGCGCTCGTCGTTCGAGAGCCCGAAGCCGACGACGCCGCGGCCGGCGTACTGGGCGGCCAGCCGGGCCAGCGTCCGGGCGTCGAGCGGGTGCCGGGTGCGGTTCGCCGCGATCACCACCGCCATGCCCAGGCCGGTCTCCCGCGAGGCGTCCCGGACCGCGTCGAGCACGAGGTCGGTGAAGGCCGTGATCCCGCCGAACCGGGCGCCGTACCCGCTCGGGTCGACCTGGATCTCCAGCCAGCGGCCCCCGTCGCGGACGTCGTCCTCGGCCGCCTCGGTCACCAGGCGGCGTACGTCGTCCGGCGTGCGCAGGACGGAGCGCGCGACGTCGTAGAGCCGCTGGAACCGGAACCAGCCCTTCTCGTCGGCGGCCGACAGCTTCGGCGGCCACTCCGAGACCAGCGAGTCGGGCAGCACGATGCCGTCACGCTCGGCCAGCTCGAGCAGCGTCTCGTGCCGCATGGAGCCGGTGAAGTGCAGGTGCAGGTGCGCCTTCGGCAGCGCGTGGAGGTCGCGCACTCAGGCGAACAGCTTCTGGAGCCGGGTGATGCCCTCGGCCAGGTCGTCGTCGCCGAGCGCGTAGGAGAGCCGCAGGTACCCGGGCGACCCGAACGCCTCACCGGGCACCACCGCGACCTCGGCCTTGTCGAGGATGTACTCGGCGAGCTCCGCGGAGGTCTCGACCATCCGGCCGTCGTGCTCCTTGCCGAGCAGCCCCAACACCTGGGGGTAGGCGTAGAACGCGCCGTGCGGCGTGGGGCAGACGACGCCGTCGATCTCGTTGAGCATCGCGACGATCGTCTTCCGGCGCCGGTCGAAGGCGACCTTCATCTCCTCGACCGCCGTCAGGTCGCCGCTGACCGCGGCGAGCGCGGCCCGCTGGGCCACGTTGGAGACGTTGGAGGTGGCGTGCGACTGGAGGTTCGTCGCGGCCTTGACGAGGTCGGTCGGGCCGATCATCCAGCCCACGCGCCAGCCGGTCATCGCGTAGGTCTTGGCGACCCCGTTCACGACGACGCAGCTGTCGGCCAGGAACGGGCACAGCACGGGCATCGAGCCGGTGTCGACGCCGTCGTAGACGAGGTGCTCGTAGATCTCGTCGGTCAGCACCCACAGCTGGTGGTCCTCGACCCACTGGCCGATGGCCCGGATCTCGTCGGCGGTGTAGACGGCGCCGGTCGGGTTCGACGGCGAGACGAACAGCAGCACCTTGGTGCGCTCGGTGCGCGCCGACTCGAGCTGCTCGACGGTGACCTTGTAGTCCTGGGTCTCGTCGGCCAGCACCTCGACCGGCACGCCGCCGGCGAGCTGGATCGACTCGGGGTACGTCGTCCAGTACGGCGCCGGCACGATCACCTCGTCGCCCGGGTCGAGCATCGCGGCGAAGGCGGCGTAGATCGCCTGCTTGCCACCGTTGGTGACCAGCACGTTCGCGGGCTCGATCTCGTAGCCGCTGTCGCGCCGGGTCTTCTCGGCGATCGCCTTCTTCAGCTCCGGCAGGCCGCCGGCGGGCGTGTAGCGGTGGTTGCGCGGGTCGCGGCACGCCTCGACGGCCGCCTCGACGACGTAGTCGGGGGTGGGGAAGTCGGGCTCGCCGGCGCCGAACCCGATGACCGGTCGACCCTCGGCCTTGAGCGCCTTGGCCTTCGCATCCACCTTGAGCGTCGCGGACTCGGCGATCGCGCCGATCCGCTGCGAGACGCGGCGGTCGCGGGGGCTCCCCTGGCCGCTGGGGCCGGGCTGGGCGGGCGAGTTGGCGGTCATGGCACCATCGTAGAGGCGGGGTTTCTCGGGAGCAGGCCGGGTTTCACGCCCGGGACGCACCCGCGGCGGGGCCGGTTTGGACTCGGCCTCGGTCTTGCCCGTAGACTCCCGCTTTGGTGGTTTCCCACATGCTCCGGCATGCCCGCGAACGGGTCATCATCGGAGGGCACTAGCTCAACTGGCAGAGCATCGGTCTCCAAAACCGAAGGTTGGGGGTTCAAGTCCCTCGTGCCCTGCAGAGCCGGACACGGCAACGCAGACGCATGGCAGCAACGCAGATGAACAGCAGCAACAGCTTGGTCAGCTGGTCGACGCCGACCAGGTCGTCGAACGAGGAGAGGTGACGAGCGTGTCGGACAGCAAGGCCGTCCGCGGTTCGCGGGACAGCAGGGCCGACAAGCGCACGAGCCTCCCCACGTTCTACCGGCAGGTCGTCGCCGAGCTGCGCAAGGTGGTCTACCCGACCCAGGAGCAGCTGGTCACCTACTTCCTGGTGGTCATGGTGTTCGTCCTCTTCATGATGGCGGTCGTCTCGGCGCTCGACCTGGCGTTCGGCAAGCTCGTCTTCGCGGTCTTCGCCGGCAACTCGGACCAGTGACCCACGCGGGACCGCCCGTCGGCGGCCCGCCCCGTAGAACGAAATTGACATCGAAGTGACGGAGCATCACGTGTCGGAGCAGTACGACTCGGTCGAGACCGAGGAGACGGTGGCCACGGGTACGCCCGAGGCCGACGCGTCGGCGGAGGAGACCCTCGACGCCGCCGCGGACGCCGAGAGCGCCGTCGACACCGAGGACACCGACGTCACGTCGGACGAGGACGCCGAGCCCGAGACCGGGTCGGCCGATGAGGACGACGACCCGCTCGAGGCGTTCCGCCGGGAGCTGTGGGCCAAGCCGGGCGACTGGTTCGTGGTGCACACCTACTCCGGCATGGAGAACCGGGTGAAGTCCAACCTCGAGAACCGCATCATCTCCTTGAACATGGAGGACTACATCCACGAGATCGTGGTCCCCACCGAGGAGGTCGCGGAGATCAAGAACGGCCAGCGCAAGATGGTCAAGCGCACCGTTCTCCCGGGTTACGTCCTGGTCCGGATGGACCTCACCGACGAGTCCTGGGCCGCGGTCCGGCACACCCCCTCGGTCACCGGCTTCGTGGGCCACAGCCACCAGCCCGTACCGCTGAGCATGTCCGAGGTCGAGAACATGCTGGCCCCCGCCGTGGTGGCCCGCGCCGAGGCCGAGGCCGTGGCGGCCGGTGTCCCTGCCGCCAGCGGCGCCGCGCCGGCCAAGAAGCCGGTCGAGGTCGCCGACTTCGACGTCTCCGACTCGGTGATGGTGGTCGACGGACCGTTCGCCACGCTCCACGCGACGATCACCGAGATCAACGCGGAGTCGCAGAGGGTCAAGGCCCTCGTCGAGATCTTCGGCCGGGAGACCCCGGTCGAGCTGAGCTTCAGCCAGATTCAGCGCGTCTGAGCGGACGGAGCTTGCTCCGGCCGGTCAGAACCCCGCGCTGAGGTTGAGGAGCGTCGACGTACGTCCGAGCGCAGCGAGGAAGTGCGTGACGCGTCTCGAAACCCGGTAAGAGAACAGGGAAACACCTGTGGCAGGGGGAACCACCCCCGTCATGACCACGAGAGAGAGAAGAAGAATGCCTCCCAAGAAGAAGATCGCCGCGCTCGTCAAGGTGCAGCTGCAGGCTGGTGCCGCGACGCCGGCCCCGCCGGTCGGTACCGCCCTCGGTCCGCACGGTGTGAACATCATGGAGTTCTGCAAGGCGTACAACGCCCAGACGGAGTCCATGCGCGGCAACGTGATCCCGGTCGAGATCACCATCTACGAGGACCGGTCCTTCACCTTCGTCACGAAGACCCCGCCGGCCGCCGAGCTGATCAAGAAGGCCGCCGGCCTGAAGAAGGGCTCGGGCGTCCCGCACAAGGAGAAGGTCGGCAAGCTGACCAAGGACCAGATCCGCGAGATCGCCACGACGAAGCTCCCGGACCTCAACGCGAACGACATCGACGCCGCGATGAAGATCGTCGAGGGCACCGCCCGCTCGATGGGCGTCACCACCGACTGATCACCCCTCGCTGGTCGAGCCTGTCGAGACCACGAGCCATCTAGCACCTGTGGCAGGGCCGCGCTGGCCCCCTGAAGACCACACCTGGAAGAGAAGAGAAACCAGACATGCAGCGCAGCAAGACCTACCGCGCGGCCGCCGAGCAGTTCGACAAGGACGAGCTCTACGCCCCGCTGGCCGCGATCAAGATCGCCAAGACCTCGAGCAAGAAGAAGTTCGACGAGACCGTGGACGTCGTCATGCGTCTCGGCGTCGACCCCCGCAAGGCGGACCAGATGGTCCGCGGCACCGTCAACCTGCCGCACGGCACCGGCAAGACCGCCAAGGTCCTGGTCTTCGCGAACGCCGAGAAGGCCGAGGCTGCGCGTGAGGCGGGCGCCGACGTCGTCGGCGGCGACGAGCTCATCGAGAAGGTGGCCGGCGGCTGGCTCGACTTCGACGCCGTCGTCGCGACCCCGGACATGATGGGCAAGGTCGGTCGCCTCGGCCGCGTGCTCGGCCCCCGCGGCCTGATGCCGAACCCGAAGACCGGCACCGTGACGCCGGACGTGGCCAAGGCCGTGTCCGACATCAAGGGCGGCAAGATCGAGTTCCGCGTCGACCGGCACGCCAACCTGCACTTCATCATCGGCAAGGCCTCCTTCTCCGAGGTCCAGCTGGCGGAGAACTATGCCGCCGCGCTCGAGGAGGTGCTGCGGCTCAAGCCCGCCAGCTCCAAGGGCCGCTACCTGAAGAAGGTCACCGTCTCGACGACCATGGGCCCCGGCGTCCAGGTCGACCCCAACCGCGTCAAGAACGTCGCGGCCGAGGACGAGGCGACCGCCTGAGGATCGCACTCGCGACCACGCACGAAGGGCCGGCCACCCCACGGGGGTGGCCGGCCCTTCGGCTGTCGAGGGTCGTTCAGTCCGTGAAGATGCGCTCGTCGACGAGCTGCTCGTTGACGTTCTGCCCGGTCGCCTCGAAGCGGCCCTGGTCGAACCGCTTCCGGAACTCCAGCTCCACGCCGTCGCGGCCGAAGCGGTTCTTCTCGACCGAGAGCACCGCCCACTCGCGGAACCGCTCGGCGTTGCCGAGGTCGTAGGTCAGGTGGTGGCGGGCCACGATGTCGTACTTGCCGTTGAGGATGAGTACGACGTCCGCCTCGTAGGCCAGCGCGGAGGAGCCGCGCAGGTGGTTGACCCGCATCCGCTTCCCGGTCTCGAGCGCTGACTTGTCCGCGGCGACGATGGCCAGCACCGGCACCGCGGCGTCGATGGCGAGGTCCTTGAGCCCCTCCACCACCGTCGTGGTGCGCTCCATCTCCTCGGCCGGGCCGTCCGGCACGAGCACCTTCTGCAGGTAGTCCACCACCACCATCGGGGAGAGCCCGGTGAGGTGGTGCGTGGTGTCGACCGCCTTGCGGATCGCCGCCAGGTCGGTCGCGCTGCCGGTGGAGCGGTGCACGTACAGCAGGTCGGCGTACTTGCGGACCTGGCTGAGCGCCTCGTTGCCCGCGACGACGTCGTCGAGCCGCTCCTCCATGGAGCCGCCGCCGACGGCGTCGAAGGCCTCGCGGATCGCGGTCAGCCGGGCCTGGTTGGTGTCGTCGAGCTCGCCGGCCTCGAGGGCGACGAGCTTCTCCACCAGGTCCTCGGGGGCGTGCTCGTAGGAGAAGTAGATGACCGGACGTCCCTCACGGACGACGTTGCGGGTGAGCTGGAGCGCGAAGGTGGTCTTGCCCAGACCCTGCGGGCCGGCGAGCAGGCACAGCCCGCCGGAGCGGAGGCCACCGCCGATGACCGGGTCCAGGCCACCGAAGCCGGTGGCCCACACGCGGTCCGCGGCGTGGCGGCCGGTGCGCAGCCGCTCGTCGGTCCGGGCCATCACCATCGAGACGGAGTTGAGCTTGTCGTCCATCCCCACAGTGGAGCAGCAGCGCTTCCTCCGCGTGCCCGGAATGCGCCACCCGGGCGCTCGCCATCCCCAGAACTGGGTACGGCGCCCGACCCCCCTGCGTCCGGTCCGGCGACCGGCGCCTCTACGTTGGCGCCCATGCGCTGCGTGATCCTCGACGACTACCAGGGAGCCGCCCTCGCCCTGGCCGACTGGTCGGGCCTCGAAGGGGTGGAGGTGTCTGCGGTCCGCGAGCACCTCGACGACGAGGACGCGCTGGTCGCGGCGGTCGGCGCCGCGGAGATCCTGGTGGTGATGCGGGAGCGGACCCCGCTGCCGGCGTCGGTGCTCGCCCGGCTGCCACGCCTGCGACTGGTGGTGACCAGCGGGATGCGCAACGCCTCGATCGACGTCGCGGCGGCGGGTGAGCGAGGCGTCGTCGTCTGCGGCACCGCCAGCCGCCCGACCCCGCCGGTGGAGCTGACCTGGGCGCTGCTGCTGGGTCTCGCACGGCACGTGGTGCCGGAGGCGACGGCGCTGCGCGCGGGTGGGCCGTGGCAGTCCACCCTCGGCCGCGACCTGGCCGGCTCGACCCTGACCCTCGTCGGGCTGGGCAAGATCGGCACCCGGGTGGCCGCCGTCGCGCGGGCCTTCGGGATGGACGTCGTGGCCTGGAGCCCGCACCTGACCGCCGAGCGTGCCGACGCGGCCGGGGTGCGACTGGCGCCGAGCCTGGTGGCGGCGCTGGCCGAGGGCGACTTCGTGTCGCTGCACCTGGTGCTCTCCGATTCCACCCGCGGCCTGCTGGGGCCCGACGAGCTCGCGGCGATGCGCGACACGGCGTACCTCGTGAACACCTCGCGGGCGGGCCTCGTCGACACCGCCGCGCTGGTGGCGGCGCTCGAGGCGGGCCGGATCGCCGGCGCCGGCCTCGACGTGTACGACGTGGAGCCGCTGCCGGCGTCCGACCGGCTGCGGTCGCTGCCGACCGTGCTCGGCACGCCGCACCTCGGCTACGTCACCGAGGGCAACTACCGGACCTACTTCACCGAGGCCGTGGAGGACATCGCCGCCTGGCTGGCGGGGGAGCCGGTCCGCCTGCTGACCTGAGCCGCACCGATTTGGACGGCCGTCCGGATTGCCCGTAGTCTTCCCGTCGAAACCAGAGACCGCCGGTTGTCGCGCTGCATCAGCAGCACGACCGAAGGCTCCGCGAGAGTGGACGGCCTGCGCAGGGACAGAGCACGAACCGTGTCGCGAGACGCGGGATCCCACGCCCTGAGCCTGCGCTCGGGGCGTTCGTCTTTCCCGGGGTCGGGCGGCGGTCTCCCAGTCCGGAAGGAGACCCATGGCGCGCTCAGACAGGCAGGCGGCCGTCGCGGACATCGTTGAGTCGTTCAACGATGCCGCCGGTGCTGTGCTGACCGACTACCGCGGTCTCACCGTGAAGCAGCTGCAGGAACTGCGGCGCTCCCTCGGCGAGAACGCCAACTACGCCGTGGTCAAGAACACGCTGGCCAAGATCGCCGCCAACCAGGTGGGCATCTCCGGCTTCGACGACCTGCTCGCCGGCCCGACCGCGATCGCCTTCATCCAGGGCGACGTCGTCGAGGCGGCCAAGGGTCTGCGTGACTTTGCCAAGGCGAACCCCGCCCTGATCATCAAGGGCGGTGTCCTGGACGGACAGCCCCTCGACGCAGCCGAGGTGGCCAAGCTGGCCGACCTCGAGTCGCGTGAGGTGCTGATGGGCAAGCTGGCGGGCGCGATGCTCGCGTCGCTCAGCCAGGCCGTCTACCTGCTCAACGCCCCCATCGCCCAGGCTGCCCGGCTCGCCGGTGCGCTGCAGGCGAAGGCCGAGCAGGACCCCTCGATCCTCGCAGGTGGTGCCTCCCAGGAAGCCAGTACTGGGCCGGCCGCCGCCGAGGAGGCTCCGGCACCAGCGGACGAGTCCGCCGACGCCGAGGTCCCCGCTGACGAGGCCGCCGCTCCCGCGGAGGCCTCCGAGGGCGAAGCCACCGAGGCCTGAGGGCCCCGGTAACCAACCACCTGTAACCCGGCCTGTCGCGACCCGGCAGGCCACCGAATGGAAGGAACCGCCACCATGGCGAAGCTCACCACCGACGAGCTCCTCGACGCGTTCAAGGAGATGACCCTCATCGAGCTCTCCGAGTTCGTGAAGGAGTTCGAGGACACCTTCGGCGTCACCGCTGCCGCTCCCGTCGCCGTTGCCGCCGCGCCGGCCGCGGGCGGCGCTGCCGCCGGCGGCGAGGCCGCTGCCGAGCAGGACGAGTTCGACGTCGTCCTCGAGGCTGCCGGTGACAAGAAGATCAACGTCATCAAGGAGGTGCGCGCCCTCACCTCGCTCGGCCTGAAGGAGGCCAAGGAGCTGGTGGAGTCCGCGCCGAAGCCGATCCTGGAGAAGGTCACCAAGGACGCCGCGGAGAAGGCCAAGGAGGCCCTCGAGGGCGCCGGCGCCACCGTCACCCTCAAGTGACGTCTCGCTGAATCCCCGAACAGGGGCGGCCACCCGCACGGGTGGCCGCCCCTGTTCTGCATTTCCGGGGGAGTGCTCCTCGCGCAGCGGGTGGCGGCCGTCACAGAAAGGACTGGACCGGAGGTTTCCGCAGTCTGGCCCGAGGGCACGGTGAGCCGGGGAGGCCATGGCGTGGACGGTCGGTGATCTCGTGGCGGGAGCCGCGTAACCTCACCGGCGCGACGCCGTTGTTACTGACCAGTGGGCTCGATGCGGGCGATGTCTCGTGCGCCCACGCGGGGGCTTGCGACGGGGAGATTCACGAGAGGGAGAGAGCGCAGCCATGGGCGTGGAGATCAAGGTCGAGGACTTGAGCAAGTCCTTCGGCAAGCAGCTCATCTGGGGAGACGTGACCCTCACCGTCCCCGCCGGCGAGATCTGCGTCATGCTCGGTCCCTCCGGCACCGGCAAGTCGGTGTTCCTCAAGACCCTGATCGGGCTGCTCAAGCCCGACAAGGGCTCGATCGTCATCGAGGGCACCGACATCGCCAGCTGCAGCGAGAGGGACCTCTACGAGATCCGCAAGCTGTTCGGCGTGCTGTTCCAGGACGGCGCCATGTTCGGCTCGATGAACCTCTACGACAACGTCGCCTTCCCGCTGCGTGAGCACACCAAGAAGTCCGAGTCCGAGGTCCGTGACATCGTCATGGAGAAGATGGACCTCGTCGGCCTGATCGGTGCCGAGGACAAGCTTCCGGGCGAGATCTCGGGCGGCATGCGCAAGCGCGCAGGCCTGGCCCGCGCCCTGGTGCTCGACCCCGAGATCGTGCTCTTCGACGAGCCGGACTCCGGCCTGGACCCGGTGCGCACCTCGTTCCTCAACCAGCTCATCGTCGACCTGAACGCCCAGATCGACGCCACCTTCCTGATCGTCACCCACGACATCAACACCGCGCGCACCGTCCCGGACAACATCGGCCTGCTCTACCACCGGCACCTGGCCATGTTCGGCCCGCGCGAGATGCTGCTCTCCTCCGAGGAGCCGGTGGTGCGCCAGTTCCTCAACGCCCAGCGGGTCGGTCCCATCGGCATGTCCGAGGAGAAGGACGCCGACGAGCTCGCCGCCGAGGCGGACCAGGAGCTGCCGCCGCTGCCGCCGATCCCCATGCAGCTCGAGCCCTCGAACGGCATCGCCCGACGCAGCCAGCGCGAACCGGGCGCCTGGTGCCGCGAGAACGGCGTCACCCCGCCGCCGGGCTCGTTCGAGGAGAACATGACCATGACCACCGGCGTCTGAGGCGGGACACGTGGCAACCCTGACCGCCAGCCGGGCACTCGCTCCGGTCGGTACCGCCGGCAAGCTCTTCGCCTTCGGTCTCGACGTCGGACGCGGGCTGTTCCGACGCCCCTTCCAGATGCGGGAGTTCCTCCAGCAGGCGTGGTTCATCGCCTCGGTGACGATCATCCCCACCGCCCTGGTCGCCATCCCGTTCGGCGCGGTGATCGCGCTCCAGGTCGGCGGCCTGATCAAGCAGTTCGGCGCCCAGTCCTTCACCGGGTCCGCGGCGGTCCTCGCCGTGGTCCGGGAGGCGGGCCCGATCGCCACCTCGCTGCTCATCGCGGGTGCGGGAGGCTCGGCCATCGCGGCCGACCTCGGCGCCCGCAAGATCCGCGAGGAGCTCGACGCGATGATGGTGCTGGGCATCGACCCCATCCAGCGCCTCGTCGTGCCCCGCGTGCTCGCCTGCATGCTCGTCGCGGTCTTCCTCAACGGCCTGGTGAGCGTGGTCGGTGTGGCCGGTGGCTACGTCTTCAACGTCGTCCTGCAGGACGGCACACCAGGGGCCTACCTAGCGAGCTTCACAGCCCTGGCCCAGCTGCCAGACCTGTGGCAGGGCATGGCCAAGGCGTTGGTGTTCGGCCTGATCGCGGCGATCGTCGCGTCGTACAAGGGCATGAACGCCGCCGGGGGACCGAAGGGTGTCGGTGACGCGGTGAACGAGTCCGTCGTCATCACCTTCATGTTGTTGTTCGTCGTCAACTTCGTGATGAGCGCGATCTACTTCCAGCTCGTCCCACCGAAGACGGGTTGATCCCATGGCCAGCATCAAGGCGGTCTACGTCAAGCCGCTCAAGACCCTCGACAGCCTGGGCGAAGAGCTCGCGTTCTACCTCAAGGCCCTGGCCTGGACCCCGCGCACGGTCCGGCGCTACAAGAAGGAGATCCTGCGCATCCTCGCCGAGGTGACCCTCGGCTCGGGCGCGCTGGCGGTCATCGGTGGCACCGTGGGCGTCATCACGGCCATGTGCTTCTTCACCGGCACCGAGGTCGGCCTGCAGGGGTACGCCGCGCTCAACCAGATCGGCACCGCCGCGTTCTCCGGCTTCGTCTCCGCCTACTTCAACACCCGGGAGATCGCGCCGCTGGTGGCCGCGATCGCGCTCGCGGCGACGGTCGGCTGCGGCTTCACCGCCCAGCTCGGTGCGATGCGGATCTCGGAGGAGGTCGACGC
This sequence comes from Nocardioides koreensis, assembly GCF_039531775.1. Taxonomy (NCBI): domain Bacteria; kingdom Bacillati; phylum Actinomycetota; class Actinomycetes; order Propionibacteriales; family Nocardioidaceae; genus Nocardioides; species Nocardioides koreensis. The sequence continues at coordinate 21,992 of NZ_BAAAQR010000006.1, forward strand.
CCTCGAGGTGATGGCGATCCCGTCGCTGCCCTTCCTGGTGACCACCCGGATCATCGGCGGCCTGATCGCGATCATCCCGTTGTACGTCGTGGGCCTGTTGTCGTCGTACTTCGCGACGCGGCTCACGGTCACCCAGTTCTTCGGGCAGAGCACCGGTACCTACGACCACTACTTCAACCAGTTCCTGCCACCCGGCGACGTGCTGTGGTCCTTCGGCAAGGTGCTGGTGTTCGCGGTGACGGTGATCCTGATCCACTGCTACCACGGGTACACCGCCTCCGGCGGTCCCGCGGGCGTGGGCGTGGCCGTCGGCCGCGCGGTCCGCACCAGCATCGTGGCCATCAACGTGATGGACCTGTTCCTGTCCATGGCCATCTGGGGCACCACCACGACCGTCCGGCTGGCGGGGTGAGGCAGACGTGAGAATCCTGCAGAACTTCAAGGTCCTGGGCCTGGTCTTCCTGTGCCTGCTGCTCGCCGGCGTCTACCTGACCTACGGGATCTTCAGCAAGAAGTTCGTCGACTACGACGAGGTGAAGCTGCAGACCTCGACGATCGGGCTGCAGCTGCCCGCGCGTGCCGACGTGAAGATCCGCGGCGTGATCGTGGGGGAGGTGCTCGCCTTCGACAGCAACGCCGAGGGCGCCGAGCTCACGCTGGGCCTCTACCCCGACAAGATCGACACGATTCCCGCCAACGTGACCGGCGCGATCGTGCCCAAGACGCTCTTCGGTGAGAAGTACGTCTCCCTGGTGGTGCCGGACGACGCGGACGCCGACCACATCGAGGCCGGGGCGACGATCGACCGGACCCAGGTCGCGACCGAGGTCGAGAAGGTCCTCTCCGACCTCTATCCGCTGCTGCGCACCGTGCAGCCGGCCGCGATCAACCAGACGCTCAACGCGCTGGCCACCGCCCTCGAGGGCCGGGGCGAGCAGATCGGCGAGAACCTCGAGACCGTCGACAGCTACCTCAAGCGGATCAATCCGCAGATCCCGGCCATCGTCGAGGACCTGCGCCTGACCGCGGACGTCTCGGACACCTATGCCTCGGTGATGCCGCAGATCGCGGACATCCTGCGCAACACCGTCAAGACCACCGGCACCCTGAAGGACCGGCAGGCCAAGCTCAACGCCCTCTTCACCGACGTGACCGGCTTCTCGAACACCGCCACCGGCTTCCTCCAGGACAACGGCGACAACCTGATCCGGCTGAGCAAGGTGGGGGCCGAGCAGCTGCGCGTCTTCGCCAAGTACGCCCCCGAGTTCCCCTGCCTGACCAAGGGCATCGTGAACGCCGGCAAGCTCCAGGCCGAGGCGTTCCGCGGCTTCACCCTGCACATCGTGCTGGAGACGCTGCCGAACCAGCCGCGCGGCTACGGCGCGCAGGACGTGCCGCGCTACGGCGAGGACCGCGGGCCGAACTGCCTGCACCTGCCCAACCCGCCCTGGTCGCAGTCCAACCCGGTGCGGCACCAGCCGGACTTCAACGACGGTGTGGACGAACCCACCGGCAAGGGGACCAGCAGGGTCGCCCCCAGCTACTACCGCGCCGGCCTCACCGGCAGCCGCCAGGAGTCGGCCTTGCTCAAGTCGCTGCTCGCACCCTCGCTCGGCATGACCGCCGACGACGTGCCCGACCTCGGTGTCCTGCTCCTGGGACCCATGGCCCGAGGGGCGGAGGTGTCGCTGCGATGAAGATGCTCGACAAGCGCACCGCCTCGGACCTCACCAAGCTCCTGATCTTCATCGTGGTCACCACGTTGGCCACGGGCGTCCTGGTGATCACCATCGGCAACCTGAGCTTCGGCGGCAGCAAGGAGTACCAGGCCGAGTTCGTCGACGCCACCGGCGTCGTCAAGGGCGACGACGTCCGGATCGCGGGCGTCAAGGTCGGCACGGTCAAGGACATCGAGATCGTCGACCGCACCCGGGCGATGGTGACCTTCAGCGTCCAGGACGACACCGCCCTGAGCAAGGCGACCCACGCCAACATCCGCTACCGCAACCTCGTGGGCCAGCGGTACATCTCGCTCACCCAGGAGATCGGCGACGCGGGGACCCTGCCCGAGGGGGCCACGATCCCGGTCGCGCAGACCTCGCCGGCGCTCGACCTGACCGTGCTGTTCAACGGCTTCAAGCCGCTGTTCCAGGCGCTCTCACCGGCGGACATCAACAAGCTGTCCTACGAGATCGTCCAGGTCTTCCAGGGCGAGGGCGGCACGCTCGAGGGACTGCTCTCGCACACCGCCTCGGTGACGTCCACGCTCGCCGACCGCGACAAGGTGATCGGCAGCCTGATCGACAACCTCAACGAGGTGCTGGACCACATCGGTGACCGGGACGACCAGCTCACCCAGCTGATCCAGACGTACCGCACCTTCGTCGGTGGCCTCAAGGACGACCGCGAGGCGATCCTGGGCTCGCTGGACCAGATCTCGCAGCTCTCGGTGCAGACCGCCGACCTCGTCTCCGGCATCCGCGAGCCGTTCGTCGACGACATCAAGCAGCTGCGGTCGGTGGCGGGCACCCTCGACGCCAACAAGAGCGAGCTCGACCGGGCGCTGCAGGTGCTGCCGATCAAGCTCAACAAGGTGGGCCGGACCGCGATCTACGGTTCCTGGTTCAACTTCTACCTCTGCCACTTCGAGGGCCGCGTCCGGCTGCCCGGTGGCCAGTCCCTCCCGGTGGACTACAACACCCAGTCCGACCGGTGCGACCTCGGGGGGAACCAGTGATGAGCGTCCCGTTCCGCGAGCGCAACCCCGTCATCGTGGGTGCCGTCAGCCTCGCCGTCATCGCCGTGATGATCCTGGCCGCCTTCCGGGCCCAGGACCTGCCGCTGATCGGCGGCGGCGACACCTACTACGCCGCGTTCTCCGAGTCCGGCGGCCTCAAGGCCAACGACGAGGTGCGCATCGCCGGCGTCCGGGTGGGCAAGGTCGAGAGCGTCGAGCTCGAGGGCGACCACGTGAAGGTCACCTTCCGGGTCGACAGCGGTGCCGACTTCGGCGACCAGACCCACGCCGCGATCAAGGTCAAGACGCTGCTCGGGGCCATGTACCTCTCCCTCGAGCCGTCGGGGTCCGGCCAGCTCGCGGAGGGCACCGAGATCCCCGTCGACCGCACCAGCTCGCCGTACGACGTGATCGACGCGTTCTCCGGCCTCGGCGAGACCTCCGAGCAGATCGACACCGACCAGCTCGCCAAGTCGCTGACCACCCTCGCCGACCTGACGCGGAACACGCCCGAGGAGTTCCGCCACGCGCTGGACGGCGTCTCGCGGCTCTCCTCGAACATCGCCGCCCGCGACGACCAGATCAACTCCCTGCTGAAGAACCTCAAGCGTGTCTCCAGCGTCCTCGACGACCGCGACCAGGACATCGTCGGGCTGATGAAGGACTCCGACGTCCTCTTCCGGGCGCTGGTCGAGCGCCGCCAGGCGGTGCACAACCTCCTGGTCTCGACGTCCACCCTCTCCAAGGAGCTGACCGCGCTGGTGAAGCAGAGCCGAGCTGACCTCAAGCCCGCCCTGACCCACCTGGAGTCCGTCGTCGCCGTGCTGAACAAGAACGAGGACAACCTCGACAACAGCCTGCGCCTGATGGCGCCGTTCTACCGGGTCTTCGCCAACACGCTCGGTGACGGACCGTGGTTCGACACCTACATCCAGAACCTTCCCCCGGTTCCGCAGGTGGGCTGACATGACGACCCTGAAGAAGCTCATCGTCCCGGCGGTCATCGTGGCCCTCGTCGCGGCCGCGGCGCTGACCATGTTCCGCGGCGGGGACCAGAAGACGCTCGTGGCCAAGTTCCCGCGCACCATCTCGATCTACGAGGGGAGCGACGTGCGGGTGCTCGGCGTCCCGATCGGTCAGGTCGACAAGGTGACGCCGTCCGGCACCGACGTCGTGGTCACGATGTCCTACGACCCCGAGGTGAAGATCCCGGCCGACGCCAAGGCCGTCATCATCGCGCCCTCGATCGTGGGTGACCGCTTCGTGCAGCTGACGCCCACCTACGAGCAGGGCGACGACGTGATCTCCGACGGGACGGTGCTCGACCAGGACCGTACGGCGGTGCCGCTCGAGCTCGACCAGATCTACTCGTCCATGGACGACCTGACCGTGGCGCTCGGCCCCACCGGCGCGAACCGCAAGGGTGCCCTCACCGACCTGCTGGAGTCGACCGCGAAGAACTTCGGCGGCCAGGGAGCGCAGTTCCACCAGACGATCGAGGACTTCGGCAAGCTGAGCGCCACCCTCGACGACAACAAGGACGAGCTCTTCGGCTCGGCCCGCGAGCTCGAGGGCTTCATCGGGACGCTGGCCAAGAACGACAAGACGGTCCGCCAGTTCAACCAGTCGCTCGCCGACGTCTCCTCGATGCTCTCGGGCGAGCGCCAGGAGCTGGCCGCGTCGCTGAAGAACCTCGCGACGGCGATGGGCCAGGTGTCGACCTTCGTGCGCGACAACCGCGAGATCCTCGGCCGGAACATCACCGGGCTCAACCGGGTCGCCAAGGTGCTGGTCAAGCAGCGCGGCGCGCTCGACGAGGTCCTCCAGGACGCGCCGCTGGCGCTGAACAACCTCGCCCTGACCTACAACCCGCAGGCAGGGACGCTCGACACCCGGTCCAACCAGGGCGAGCTCGGCAACCAGATCTCGAACGACCCGGCGGCGTTCCTGTGCTCGCTGGTCTCCCAGGCCGACACCAGCGGACAGGCGTGCGACGCGATCTCGCAGTCGTACCCCCGGACCGGCACGTTCGGCCAGGGGGCCCGGTCGGCACCGCACGACGTCTACGACCCCACCCTCGGTGGCCTGGTGGAGGTGCAGCGATGAGCCGCGTGACGACGATGCTGAAGGCGCTTGTCCTGCCGCTGGCGGGCTCGCTGCTGCTGACCGGCTGCGACTTCGACGTCTACAAGCTGCCGCTGCCCGGCGGCACCGACGTCGGTGACAACCCGATCACGGTGCACGTCATGTTCCGCGACGTCCTCGACCTGGTCCCCAAGTCGACCGTCAAGGTCAACGACGTCAGCGTCGGGCAGGTCACCGACATCGAGCTGAAGGGCTACACCGCCGACGTGACCATCGAGCTGCGCGGGGACACCGAGCTGCCCGACAACACCGAGGCGACCATCCGGCAGACCAGCCTGCTGGGCGAGAAGTTCGTGTCGCTCGCCCCGCCCACGGAGGGTTCCGACGGCACGCTCGGCAACGGCGACGTGATCGACCTCGACCACTCGGGGCGCAACCCCGAGGTCGAGGAGGTCCTCGGCGCGCTGAGCCTGCTGCTCAACGGCGGTGGCGTGGCGCAGCTGAAGACGATCGCGCATGAGCTCAACCTCGCGCTCGAGGGCCGCGAGGACTCCGCCAGGTCGGTGCTGACCCAGGTCAGGACCCTGATGACGCAGCTGGACGAGAACAAGGCGGACATCGTCCACGCCATCGACTCGCTGAACTCCCTCGCGGTGTCGGTGCGCAAGCAGGAGGGCAGCATCGACGCCGCCCTCGAGGAGCTGCCCGGCGCGCTCACCTCGCTGGACAAGCAGCGCGGTGACCTGGTCCGGATGCTGCAGGCGCTCGACCGCCTCGGTGACGTCGGGGTGCGGGTGATCGAGGCGTCGAAGGACTCCACGATCGAGTCGGTCCGTCAGCTCGACCCGGTGCTGACCGAGCTCGCGAACTCCGGCGACGACTTCGTGAAGTCCTTCAACGTCTTCCTCACCTACCCGTTCGTCGACGAGGTCGTCGGCCGCGACCCGCAGGTGGCCCGCAACCTGCACATGGGCGACTACACCAACCTCTCGATCGAGATGGACTTCTCGGCCACGGGCGACGGCGGCGGCTCGACCGGCCTGCCGACGGCGCTGCCGTCGGACCTGGACCCCACGGTGATCCTCGACAACGTCACCAAGTGCCTCCAGAACGGCAAGGTCGCCAGCAAGCCGTGCCAAAAGGTGCTCAAGAACGTCGAGTCGCTGGCGAAGCTCCGTGAGGAGTGCGCGAAGCAGCAGAACAAGAACAAGCCCATCTGCGAGTACGTCAATGCGCTGCCGGGTGCGCCCACTCCCTCCGGTGGGGGCGGCCTGCCGACGAGCCTGCCCTCGGTCCCGGGCGTCCCCCGCGCCGGGTTCGGTCCCACGCAGCACTGGTCGGCGCAGGGCCCCACGATGAGGCAGCTGATGAAGCTCTACGACCCGTCCCTCGTCAGCCTCCTCGTCCCCGGGATGGTGGTCCGATGATCACGCGCCGCACCAAGATCCAGCTGATGGTGTTCGTCCTGATCACCCTGCTGGGCGTGAGCTACGTCGGTGCGCGCTACGCCCGCCTCGACCGGCTGATCTTCGACGACTCCTACACCGTGGTCGCCCACTTCAAGGACTCCGGCGGCATCTTCGCCGGCGGAGAGGTGTCCTACCGCGGCGTGCGCATCGGCCAGGTCGGGAAGCTCCAGCTCACCGACGAGGGCGTCGACGTCTACCTCGACATCGACAAGTCCTACGACTCCATCCCCGCGGACACGCTCGCGGTGGTCGGCAACAGGTCGGCGGTCGGGGAGCAGTACGTCGAGCTGCAGCCGCAGGTCGACACCGCGCCGTACCTCGACGACAGCTCGCAGATCGCCGCCGACGACACCCGCACGCCCATCGCCACCGAGAAGCTGCTCGGCGACATCACCAACACGGTGGAGTCGGTGGACAAGAAGTCGCTGCGCACCAGCGTCACCGAGCTGGGCAAGGCCTTCGGCGGCACCGGCAAGGACCTGCAGCAGATCATCGACACCGGCAACTCCTTCATCCAGTCGGCCAACCAGAACTTCGACGTCACCAAGGCCCTGATCCAGGACAGCAACACGGTGCTGCACGGCCAGATCGCCTCGGCCAGCGCGATCCGGACCTTCGCTCGCGACCTGTCGCTGTTCAGCGGCACGCTCGCCGGCTCGGACAAGTCGCTGCGCGCGGTCATCGACAACGGCTCGGCCACGGCGACCCAGCTGCGCACCTTCCTCGAGGACAACCAGGTCGAGCTCGGCGAGCTGATCAACAACCTGGTCACGACCGGCGACGTCGTGGTCAAGCACCTCGACGGCATCGCGCAGATCCTGGTGATCTACCCCTACGTCGTCGAGGGTGGCTTCACGGTCGTGTCGAAGTCCCCGGACACCGGTCTCTACGACGCCCACTTCGGGCTGATCCTGACCCAGGACCCGAAGGTCTGTGAGCGGGGCTACGAGAGCACCAACACCCGGCCGCCGCAGGACGGCAGCAACGCGCCGATGAACGAGCAGGCGCACTGTGCCGAGCCGCCGTCGGTCAGCAACGCTCGAGGCGCGCAGAACGCCCCCCGGGCGGGCGCGGCCTACCGCGCGCCCGCGGGGCCGAGCTACCGCGCACCCGTGGTGGCGTCGTACGACCCCGCGACGGGCAAGTTGTCGTGGGGTGGCAAGGTTGACCCGGCTCTCGGTTCGCCCGGCACGCCGGCCCCAGCAACCCTTGGAGAGGAGTCGTGGAAGTGGCTGTTCCTCCAGCCCCTGATCAAGACGCAGGAGTGACGAGCAGCAGCGATTCCGACTCATCGGTCCACTCGGTGACGACGGAGTCCTCCACGGGGGAGCATTCCGGATCCGCGACCTTCCGGGTCGTCGTCCTCGGCGTGCTCGTCGTCGTCCTGCTCGCGTCCTGCGGCACCCTCATCTGGCTGCTCGCCGGCCGTCGCGGCGAGGCCGACGACGTCCAGCGTGAGCGGGAGTCCGTGATGGCCCAGACCGACCAGTTCATGCTCCGGATGGGCACCTACGGACCCGACCTGCTCGACGACAAGGGGCAGATGCCGGAGTACCGGAGCCGGGTCGAGGGGGTCATCACCCCGAAGTTCGCGACCTCGTTCGAGAAGCAGGCCGGCACCGCCGAGCAGCTCGTCGCCCAGGCCGGCGTCTCGCGCACCGCCGACGTCTTCGCCACCGGAGTCTCCACGATCGACAGCGACTCGGCGACCGCGCTGGTGGCCGGGACGTTCACCGACAGCTACCAGAAGGGCGGCCGGCAGGAGCCGATCCCGTTCCGGATCTCGGTGTCGCTGGTCAAGACCGACGGGAAGTGGCTCGTGGACGACTTCACCCCCGTGACGGGAGAGGCACAGTGACGCCCAGCTGGTACGACCTCCTCGACGTCGCCCCCGACGCCTCCGAGGCGGAGATCCGGGCCGCCTGGAAGGCCGCCATCGTCGACCTCGACCCCACCGACCGCAGGTTCCGGGTCTACAACCAGGCCGCCGAGGTGCTGCTCGACCCGAAGCGTCGGGCGCAGCACGACGCGGAGCTGGCGTCGCAGCCGACCGACGAGGAGGGGCCCGTCGCTGCCGCGACGGCGCCCGGGGCCGGCGCTGCCGGCGGGCTGGTCGGCCGCCTCCACCGGTCGCGGAAGCCGAAGGAGGCCACACCGGCCCCGTCGGCCACTCCGGTCACCCACGAGGACCACAGCCTCCAGGACCGCACCCGCCGGGGCGTCCCCGGCTGGGCCCTCGCGGTGCTGGCCGTGCTGACCGCGGCCTCGGTGGGGGTCGCGGCCTGGCTGTGGTTCGAGGTGCCCTCCGACGCCGCGGTGCAGGAGTCCACCCGGGCCGCCCAGGGCGCCGCCGAGCGTGCCATCGGTCCGATCCTGTCCTACGACTACCGGCACCTCGACGAGGACCAGGCGGCGGCGGAGTCGTACATGACCTCCGGCTACCGCGACGACTACGACAAGCTGTTCGCGGTGGTCAAGCAGAACGCCCCGGGCATCCGGACCGTGGTCACCGGGAAGGTGGTGTCCTCGGGCATCGTGCGGTCCGGCTCGGACCGGGTGGAGGTGCTGCTCTTCGTGGACCAGCCGACGACCAACAAGCAGCACAAGACCCCCGTCGTCTACAAGAACCAGGTGCGCGTGCAGATGGAGAAGGTGGACGGGGACTGGCTGGTGGACTGCCTGATCACCACGCCGAACGGTCACTGCGACTGAGCGCCCCGGCGCGGACACTTGACCAAGCGGGCCGCGCGGCGCATCATCTTCGTCAACGTCTCGCCCGCGTGGCTCGCCGGTCTTGTGGCGCGCCCCCCGTTCAGGTATCGTTGCGCTTTGCGCCTGCCCTCAAATGCGAATCGCCTGCCCGGTGGCTGATTTAGTGGTGGGCCGGCGCCATCCATGAGAGCGAACCCGTCGAAGGACACCTCTTGGCCGCGCGCACCACCCCCGCCCGTACGAATTCCACTGGCCACCGCCGCATCTCTTTCGCAAAGATCACAGAACCTCTCGAGGTTCCCCAGCTCCTCTCCCTGCAGACCAACAGCTTCGACTGGCTGGTCGGCAACGAGGCGTGGAACGACGCCGTCGAGCGTCGGATCGCCGAGGGTGAGGACGTCTCCCGCAAGTCCGGTCTCCAGGAGATCTTCGAGGAGATCTCGCCGATCGAGGACTTCTCCGAGACCATGTCCCTCTCGTTCGAGAACCCGGTCTTCTACGACCCGAAGTACACCGTGGACGAGTGCAAGGAGAAGGACTTCACCTACTCCGCCCCCCTCTACGTCTCGGCGGAGTTCACCAACAACGACACCGGTGAGATCAAGGGCCAGACGGTCTTCATGGGCGACTTCCCGCTCATGACCGACAAGGGCACCTTCATCATCAACGGCACCGAGCGCGTCGTCGTGTCGCAGCTGGTCCGGTCGCCCGGCGTCTACTTCGAGCGCTCCGCGGACAAGACGTCCGACAAGGACATCTACACCGCGAAGCTGATCCCCTCGCGCGGCGCGTGGCTCGAGTTCGAGATCGACAAGCGCGACCTGGTCGGCGTCCGTCTCGACCGCAAGCGCAAGCAGAACGTCACGGTGCTGCTCAAGGCCCTCGGGTGGACCAACGAGCAGATCCGCGAGGAGTTCGGCGAGTACGAGTCGATGATGCTGACCCTGGAGAAGGACCACACCCAGGGCCAGGACGACGCGCTGCTCGACATCTACCGCAAGCTGCGCCCGGGCGAACCGCCCACGCGTGAGGCCGCGCAGACGCTGCTGAACAACTACTACTTCAACCCGAAGCGTTACGACCTCGCCAAGGTCGGCCGCTACAAGATCAACAAGAAGCTGGGCCTCCTCGAGGCGTTCGACCAGCAGACCTTGACCATCGACGACGTGGTCGCCGCGATCAAGTACATCGTCGCGCTGCACGACGGCCGCGAGCAGCTCGAGATGCCGCAGGGCACCCTCGACATCGCCGCCGACGACATCGACCACTTCGGCAACCGCCGCATGCGCACCGTCGGCGAGCTGATCCAGAACCAGCTCCGCACCGGCCTGGCCCGCATGGAGCGCGTGGTCCGCGAGCGGATGACGACCCAGGACGTCGAGGCGATCACGCCGCAGTCCCTGATCAACATCCGTCCCGTGGTCGCGGCGCTGAAGGAGTTCTTCGGCACCTCGCAGCTCTCGCAGTTCATGGACCAGACCAACCCGATCGCCGGCCTGACGCACAAGCGTCGCCTCTCGGCGCTCGGCCCCGGTGGTCTGTCCCGTGACCGCGCCGGCATGGAGGTCCGCGACGTCCATCCGTCGCACTACGGCCGCATGTGCCCGATCGAGACGCCGGAAGGCCCGAACATCGGTCTGATCGGCTCGCTCGCCTCCTACGGGCGGATCAACCCGTTCGGCTTCGTCGAGACCCCCTACCGCAAGGTGGTCAAGGGTGTCGTCACCGACCAGGTCGAGTACCTCACCGCCGACGACGAGGACCGTCACGTCATCGCGCAGGCGAACGCCGTGCTCGACGAGAAGGGTCGCTTCGCCGAGGAGCGGGTGCTGGTCCGCCAGCGCGACGGCGAGGTCTCCGAGATCCTGGCCGACGAGGTCGACTACATGGACGTCTCGCCGCGCCAGATGGTGTCGGTCGCGACCGCCCTGATCCCCTTCCTCGAGCACGACGACGCCAACCGCGCGCTCATGGGTGCCAACATGCAGCGCCAGGCCGTGCCGCTCATCACGAGCGACTCGCCGCTGGTCGGCACCGGCATGGAGTACCGCGCCGCGGTCGACGCCGGTGACGTCGTCACCGCGACGAAGGCCGGTGTGGTCAAGGAGGTGTCCGCCGAGATCGTCGAGACGATGAACGACGACGGCACCTACTCGACGTACAAGCTGGCGAAGTTCCGCCGCTCCAACCAGGGCACCTGCATCAACCAGCGTCCGCTGGTGAGCGAGGGTGACCGTCTCGAGGTCGGCTCGCCGATCGCGGACGGCCCGTGCACCGACGACGCCGAGATGGCGCTGGGCACCAACCTGCTCGTGGCGTTCATGCCGTGGCAGGGCCACAACTACGAGGACGCGATCATCCTCAGCCAGCGCCTGGTGCAGGAGGACGTCCTCACCTCGATCCACATCGAGGAGCACGAGGTCGACGCCCGCGACACCAAGCTCGGCCCCGAGGAGATCACCAGGGACATCCCGAACGTCTCCGAGGAGATGCTGGCCGACCTCGACGAGCGCGGCATCATCCGCATCGGCGCCGAGGTCACCACCGGTGACATCCTGGTCGGCAAGGTCACGCCCAAGGGTGAGACCGAGCTGACCCCCGAGGAGCGGCTGCTCCGCGCGATCTTCGGTGAGAAGGCGCGCGAGGTCCGCGACACCTCGATGAAGGTGCCGCACGGTGAGTCCGGCACGGTCATCGGCGTCCGCGTCTTCGACCGCGAGGAGGGCGACGAGCTTCCTCCGGGCGTCAACCAGCTGGTCCGCGTGTACGTCGCGCAGAAGCGCAAGATCTCCGTGGGTGACAAGCTCGCCGGCCGTCACGGCAACAAGGGCGTCATCGCGAAGATCCTGCCGATCGAGGACATGCCGTTCATGGAGGACGGCACCCCGGTCGACGTCGTGCTCAACCCGCTCGGTGTCCCGCGTCGTATGAACATCGGCCAGATCCTCGAGCTCCACCTGGGCTGGCTCGCCAAGCAGGGTTGGGACCTCGACCTGTCGGACGACAAGAACGACGCCGACTGGAAGCAGCGCCTGATCAAGATCCACGCGGACAAGGCCGAGGCGAACACCAAGGTCGCCACGCCGGTCTTCGACGGTGCGCGTGAGGACGAGATCACCGGCCTGCTCGGTGCGACGATCCCCAACCGCGACGGCGTGCGGATGATCGACGAGACCGGCAAGGCGAACCTGTTCGACGGCCGCTCCGGCGAGCCGTTCCCGGACCCGGTGTCGGTCGGCTACATGTACATCCTCAAGCTGCACCACCTCGTGGACGACAAGATCCACGCGCGCAGCACCGGCCCCTACTCGATGATCACGCAGCAGCCGCTGGGCGGTAAGGCCCAGTTCGGTGGCCAGCGGTTCGGTGAGATGGAGGTCTGGGCGATGGAGGCGTACGGCGCCGCCTACGCCCTGCAGGAGCTGCTCACGATCAAGTCCGACGACGTGCCCGGTCGCGTCAAGGTCTACGAGGCCATCGTGAAGGGCGAGAACATCCCCGACTCCGGTATCCCCGAGTCGTTCAAGGTGCTCGTCAAGGAGATGCAGTCGCTCTGCCTCAACGTGGAGGTGCTGTCGCAGGACGGCTCGGCCATCGAGATGCGCGACGCGGAGGAGGACGTCTTCCGCGCCGCCGAGGAGCTCGGCATCGATCTCTCCCGCCGCGAGCCCAGCAGCGTCGAAGAAGTCTGAGGAGTCGGGCGGCGCGCCCGGCAGGTTCCGGAGCGCGCCGCCCCACCTCAGTCCACAGCCTTGATTCACAGAACTAACGAAGGACAACAGCCACCGTGCTCGATGTGAACTTCTTCGACCAGCTTCAGATCGGCCTGGCCACCGCGGACGACATCCGCACCTGGAGCCACGGCGAGGTCAAGAAGCCGGAGACCATCAACTACCGCACGCTCAAGCCCGAGCGTGACGGCCTCTTCTGCGAGAAGATCTTCGGTCCCACCCGGGACTGGGAGTGCTACTGCGGCAAGTACAAGCGCGTGCGCTTCAAGGGCATCATCTGCGAGCGCTGCGGCGTCGAGGTGACCCGGTCCAAGGTGCGCCGTGAGCGCATGGGCCACATCGAGCTGGCCGCCCCGGTCACGCACATCTGGTACTTCAAGGGTGTGCCGAGCCGCCTGGGCTACCTGCTCGACCTGGCGCCGAAGGACCTCGAGAAGGTCATCTACTTCGCGGCGTACATGATCACCGCCGTCGACGAGGACGCCCGCCACCGCGACCTGTCCTCGCTCGAGGGCAAGGTGCAGCTCGAGCGCGAGCGCCTCGAGAAGCGTCGTGACGGCTCCATCGAGGACCGCGCCCGCAAGCTCGAGGAGGACCTCGCGGCCCTGGAGGCCGAGGGTGCCAAGGCCGACGCGCGTCGCAAGGTCAAGGACGGCGCCGAGCGCGAGATGAAGCAGCTCCGCGACCGTGCGCAGCGCGAGATCGACCGTCTCGACGAGGTGTGGAACACCTTCAAGTCCCTCAAGGTCCAGGACCTCATGGGCGACGAGATGCTCTACCGCGAGATGAAGAACTGGTTCGGAAAGTACTTCGAGGGCCACATGGGCGCCACGGCGATCCAGAGGCGCCTCGAGGACTTCGACGTCGAGGCCGAGGTCGAGTCGCTGCGCGACACGATCGCCAACGGCAAGGGCCAGCGCAAGGTCCGCGCCCTCAAGCGCCTCAAGGTCGTCGACGCCTTCCGCAAGACCGGCAACAAGCCGCAGGGCATGGTGCTCGACGCCGTCCCGGTCATCCCCCCGGACCTGCGTCCGATGGTGCAGCTCGACGGTGGCCGCTTCGCGACCTCCGACCTCAACGACCTGTACCGCCGCGTGATCAACCGCAACAACCGCCTCAAGCGGCTGCTCGACCTCGGCGCGCCCGAGATCATCGTCAACAACGAGAAGCGGATGCTCCAGGAGGCCGTCGACTCGCTGTTCGACAACGGCCGTCGCGGTCGTCCGGTCACCGGCCCGGGCAACCGGCCGCTGAAGTCGCTGTCCGACATGCTCAAGGGCAAGCAGGGTCGCTTCCGCCAGAACCTGCTCGGCAAGCGCGTGGACTACTCGGGCCGTTCGGTCATCGTGTCGGGTCCGCAGCTCAAGCTGCACCAGTGCGGTCTGCCCAAGCAGATGGCGCTGGAGCTGTTCAAGCCGTTCGTGATGAAGCGCCTCGTCGACCTGTCGCACGCGCAGAACATCAAGTCCGCCAAGCGGATGGTCGAGCGGGCGACGTCCGGTGCCCGGTACGCCGTGGTGTGGGACGTCCTCGAAGAGGTCATCACCGAGCACCCGGTGCTGCTGAACCGTGCACCCACGCTGCACCGCCTCGGCATCCAGGCGTTCGAGCCCCAGCTGATCGAGGGCAAGGCCATCCAGATCCACCCGCTCGTCTGCTCGGCGTTCAACGCCGACTTCGACGGTGACCAGATGGCTGTCCACCTGCCGCTCTCCGCGGAGGCGCAGGCCGAGGCCCGGATCCTGATGCTGTCGACGAACAACATCCTGAAGCCGTCGGACGGTCGCCCCGTGACCATGCCGACCCAGGACATGATCATCGGTCTGTTCTTCCTCACCACCGACCGTGAGGGCGAGCCCGGCGAGGGTCGTGCGTTCTCGTCGCCGGCCGAGGCGATCATGGCGTTCGACCGTGGCGAGATCACGCTGCAGAGCAAGATCCGGCTGCGCCTCGACGACATCGTCCCGCCGCTCGAGCTCGAGCTCGGCGAGGACTGGGAGGAGGGTCAGTCCCTGACCCTCGAGACCACGCTGGGTCGATCGCTGTTCAACGACACCCTGCCGGCCAACTACCCGTACGTGAACTACGAGGTGGGCAAGAAGGCCCTGGGCGCGATCGTCAACGACCTGGCCGAGCGCTACACCAAGGTCGAGGTCGCGGCGTCGCTGGACGCGCTCAAGGACGCCGGCTTCCACTGGGCGACCCGCTCGGGCGTCACGGTCTCGATCGACGACGTCACCACGCCGCCGGAGAAGGCCAAGATCCTCGAGGGCTACGAGGCCCAGGCCGCCAAGGTGCAGAAGCAGTTCGAGCGCGGTCTGGTCACCGACGAGGAGCGTCGCCAGGAGCTCATCGAGATCTGGACCCAGGCGTCCAACGACGTGGCCAAGGCCATGGAGGGCACCTTCGACCGGTCGAACCCGATCTACATGATGGTCGACTCCGGTGCGTCCGGAAACATGATGCAGATCCGTCAGGTCGCGGCCATGCGTGGTCTGGTGGCGAACCCGAAGGGCGACATCATCCCGCGGCCGATCAAGGCGAACTTCCGCGAGGGCCTCACGGTGCTGGAGTACTTCATCTCCACCCACGGTGCCCGCAAGGGTCTCGCCGACACGGCGCTGCGTACCGCCGACTCGGGCTACCTGACCCGTCGTCTGGTGGACGTCTCGCAGGACGTCATCATCCGTGAGGACGACTGCGGCACCGAGCGTGGCCTGCCGAAGCGGATCGGTGAGCGTCGTGAGGACGGCACCGTCGTCAAGCACGAGAACGCCGAGACCGCGGCGTACGCCCGGTCCGCGGCTACCGAGGTCACCCACCCGGAGACCGGCGAGGTGCTCGCCGGTGCCGGTGAGGACCTCGGCGACGTGAAGATCGGTGAGCTCGTGGCCGCCGGTATCGAGGAGGTCAAGGTCCGCTCCGTGCTGACCTGTGACGCCCGCACCGGTACCTGCGCCAAGTGCTACGGCCGCTCGCTGGCCACCGGCAAGCTCGTCGACATCGGTGAGGCGGTCGGCATCATCGCCGCCCAGTCGATCGGTGAGCCCGGCACGCAGCTGACGATGCGTACCTTCCACACCGGTGGTGTGGCCTCCGCGGACGACATCACGCAGGGTCTGCCCCGCGTGGTCGAGCTCTTCGAGGCCCGCTCGCCCAAGGGTCGTACGCCGATCTCCGAGGCCGCCGGCCGCGTGGAGATCGAGGAGACCGACAAGGCCCGCAAGGTCCTCGTCACTCCTGACGACGGCTCCGAGGTCCAGGAGTACCCCGTCTCCAAGCGCTCGCGCCTGATGGTCGCCGACGGCGACCACATCGAGGTGGGCCACCACCTCACCGCGGGTACCCCCGACCCGCAGGACGTCCTGCGGATCCTGGGTGTCCGGCGGGCGCAGGAGCACCTCGTGGACGAGGTCCAGGCGGTGTACCGGTCGCAGGGTGTGTCGATCCACGACAAGCACATCGAGATCATCGTGCGGCAGATGCTGCGCCGAATCACGGTCATCGAGTCGGGCGACACCAACCTGCTGCCCTCCGACCTGGTCGACCGGGTGCTGTTCGAGGAGGAGAACCGTCGCGTGGTCTCCGAGGGCGGCAAGCCGGCCTCGGGTCGCCCGGTCCTCATGGGCATCACCAAGGCGTCGCTCGCGACCGAGTCGTGGCTGTCGGCGGCCTCCTTCCAGGAGACCACCCGCGTCCTCACCGACGCGGCGATCCACGGTCGCTCGGACTCGCTGCGCGGCCTGAAGGAGAACGTGATCATCGGAAAGCTGATCCCGGCGGGTACCGGCCTCGAGCGGTACCGCAACATCCGGGTGGAGCCGACCGAGGAGGCGCGTGCCGCGGCCTACTCCGTCACCGGCTACGACTCGTACGACTACGAGTTCGGCAACACCGGGAGCGGTCAGGCCGTCGCGCTGGACGACTTCGACTTTGGCTCATACCAGAACTGATCGCGTCAGCGATCAGCTCTGATTGCGGGAGCCAGATCGAGCAAGCCAACGCCCGCCCACGCTTGCGTGGGCGGGCGTTGGTGCGTCGAGATCCATCTCGTGACCCGGGCGGGACCCCGTCACCTCTTCTGGGTGGCGGGGGTTTCGTCATTTCCCGGCGGTTGCGCCGGCCGCGGCCTGTCGTGGGGAAGCGGCCGGGGTGTCGAGTCGGAGGCGTGCGCGGTTGCGTTGGGGAGACCTGCGAGAATTCGCGGGTGACCAGTGCTGTCGTTCCGTCCTCCTGTGACGTGCTCGTCGTGGGGGCGGGGCCGGCGGGGTCGGCCGCCGCCGCGTGGGCGGCGAAGGCCGGGCTGGACGTGCTGCTCGTGGACTCGGCCGACTTCCCCCGGGACAAGACCTGCGGGGACGGGCTGACGCCGCGGGCGATCGGGGAGCTGCAGCGGCTGGGCCTGGAGGACTGGCTGCGCGCGCACACCGTGAACCGGGGGCTGCGCGCCCACGGGTTCGGGCAGACGCTGCTGCTGCCGTGGCCGGGCGGCTCATTGCCGGACTGGGGATCCGCGGTGGCCCGCACCGAGCTGGACGACCACCTGCGCACCACAGCAATCAAGGCCGGCGCCCAGGCGATCGACGGCGCCCGGGCGGTGGACGTGCACCTGGACGGTGGCCGGGTCGCGAGCGTGACCTTCGAGCGCGCCGGTGCCGGCGGGACCGCCCACGTCGAGGTTGCCTGCCGGCGGCTCGTCGTGGCCGACGGGGTGCGCTCCCCGCTGGGCAAGCTGCTGGGCCGCGAGTGGCACCGCGAGACCGTGTACGGCGTGGCCGGCCGCTCCTACGTGGCCTCTGAGCAGTCCGACGACCCCTGGATCAGCTCGCACCTCGAGCTGCGCGGGGCGAGCGGCGAGATCCTGTCCGGGTACGGCTGGATCTTCCCGCTGGGGACCGGGGAGGTGAACCTCGGCGTCGGCACGCTCGCGACCGCGAAGCGGCCTGCGAACGTCGCGATCAAGCCGCTGATGTCCTTCTACGCCGAGGAGCGGCGCGAGGAGTTCGGCCTGTCCGGGGACCTGCGGGCCCCCACGTCGGCGCTGCTGCCGATGGGCGGCGCGGTCTCGAACGTCGCCGGACCCAACTGGGCGCTGATCGGCGACGCGGCGGCGTGCGTGAACCCGCTCAACGGCGAGGGCATCGACTACGGCCTGGAGACCGGCCGGCTGGTCGCGGAGACGCTGCAGGGGCACGACGACCTCGCGACCGTGTGGCCGGCGCTGCTGCGCGACCACTACGGCGAGTCCTTCTCGATCGCGCGGCGACTGGCCGGCCTGGTCACGGTGCCGCGGCTGCTGCCGACGCTGGGCCCCGCCGGGATGCGTTCGGACTGGATGATGACCCTGGCCCTGCGCTGGATGGGCAACCTCGTGACCGAGGAGGACCGGGACCGCTCGGCGCGCGTGTGGCGCTGGGCCGGGCGCCGTTCGCTCGCGCGCGACCACCGGCCGCCGTTCGCCTGATGTCCCTCTGGTACCGCCTCACCATCGCGGTGGGCCGGCTGGCGATGCGCGTCCTCGGCGTCACCACTCGGTGGACGGGGGAGCACCACCTGCCGGTGTCCGGGCCGGTGCTGCTGGCCAGCGTCCACGTGTCCTACCCCGACTTCCTGTTCGTCGGGAAGGCCGCGCTCGCCCGCGACCGTGCGGTGCGGTTCATGTGCCGGCACGACGTGTGGCACGTCCCGCTCGTCCGCCGCGCCATGGACTCGATGCGGCACGTCCCCGTCGACCGCCGGGCGCCGGCGGCGGCGTACCTCCGGGCCCGCCGGCTGCTCGCCGAGGGGGAGGCGGTCTGCGTCTTCCCCGAGGCCGGGATCTCGCACTCCTTCACCGTGCGCGCGCTGATGCGGGGGGCGGCGGCGCTGGCCCGGGAGACCGGGGTGCCGGTCGTGCCGGTCGTGGTCTGGGGCAGCCAGCGCATCTTCACCGTCGGCAGGGACGGCCGCCGGCCGCGCCCGGACCTGCGCCGCGGCCGCACCGTCGACGTACGGTTCGGCCCGCCCACCACGGTGCCGCCGGACGCCGACCTGGTCGCGGCGACCGAGGCGCTGGGGCACACGCTGACCGCGATGCTGGAGTCGGTGCAGCGGCTGCCGGAGCACCGGCCCCGTGACGGCGAGCACGCGCCGTGGTACCCCGCGCACCTCGGCGGTCACGCGCCGGACCGCCGGGCCGCGCTCGCCCTGGACGACGTGCCGCGCTCCGCGGTGCGGCCCACCTGGGGACCCTCGGCCGACCCACTACCGTGAGGGCATGGGGACCCTGCCGAAGCGCCAGCGTGTCGGTGCGTACGCCGTGATCCTGCGCGACGACCGGATCCTGCTGAGCCGGCTGGCCCCGATGGTGACCAGCGAGGAGCTGTGGACGCTGCCGGGGGGCGGGCTCGACCACGGCGAGGACCCGCGCGACGCGGTGGTCCGCGAGATCCACGAGGAGACCGGCCTGACCGCCGAGGTCGGGGAGACCGCCCGCGTCTACTCCGCCCACCTGCCCAGCGCCTGGCGTGACGGCCGGCGGATCGACGCCCACGCGCTGCGCATCGTGTACGACGGCTGGGTGCCGGTCGACGCGCCGGAGCCGCACGTGGTCGAGGTGGACGGGTCCACCGCCGAGGCGGCCTGGGTGCCGGTGCGCGACGTCCTCGACGGGACCGTGCCGGTGGCGGCCCTGGTCATCGAGTCGTTGCGCGACCACCGGCCGTTCCGCAAGCAGCGGGTGGCGGCGTACGCACTGGTGGTCCGCGACGAGCAGGTGCTGCTCACCCGGATCTCCGCACGTGGCCACCACAGCGGTTCGTGGACCCTGCCCGGTGGCGGTGTCGACCACGGCGAGTCGCCGCGGGAGGCCCTCGAGCGGGAGATGGTGGAGGAGTGCGGGGTCGCCGGCACCGTCGGCACGCTGCTCGACGTCCACGACGCGCACTTCAGCGGCACCGCCCCGTCGGGCCGGCACGAGGACTTCCACGCGGTCCACCTCGTCTTCGAGGCCGACGTGGCCCCCGACGCGGAGCCACGGGTGGTGGAGGTCGACGGCACCACCGACGCGGTGGCCTGGGTGCCGCTGGACCAGGTCGGCTCCGTGGCGTACCCGGTGCTCGACGTCGTCCGCCACGCCCTGGAGGTCCGCGGCGACCGGCTCCGGCGGCACCCGGTCTGAGCCCCGCCGGGGGCTGCCCACGGACCGGCGGTGGACCGGACCGGCGCTGGGCGCCCGTTATCGTGGGGCGGTGGATGCGCCCGACCTCGTTGCCGAGCTTCGCTCCCGGGGGATCCCCGACGTCGACGGCTCCAGCCTGACCCGCGCCCTCTACTCCTCCGACGCCTCGCTCTACCGCGTCGTGCCGCAGGCGGTGGCCAGGCCGCGACACGACGGGGAGCTGCTCGCACTCCTCGACGCCTCCCGCAGCCTCGGGGTGCCGCTGACGATGCGCGGCGCGGGCACCTCGATCGCCGGGAACGCCGTCGGCCCCGGCATCGTCGTGGACACCCTCAAGCACCTGAACAAGGTCGTCTCCATCGACCGCGAGGCCGGCACAGCCGTCGTCCAGCCGGGCGTCGTGCACGCCGACCTGCAACGGGCCGCCGCCCCGCACGGGCTGCGGTTCGGCCCGGACCCGTCCACCCACACGCGCTGCACGATCGGCGGGATGGTCGGCAACAACGCCTGCGGCTCGCGGGCGCTGGGCTACGGCCGCACCGTCGACAACGTCGAGGGGATGCGGGTCGCGTTCGGCACCGGCGAGGTGGTCTCGACAGGCTCGACCACCGGAATGGGCGGCTCGACCAGCGGGGGCGACGGCGTCGCCGCGTCCGCGCTGGGGTCGCTCGTCGACCAGCACCTCGGGCACGTGCGCACCGAGTTCGGCCGGTTCACCCGCCAGGTCAGTGGCTACTCGCTCGAGCACCTGCTCCCCGAGAACGGCCGGCGCGTGGACCGGTTCCTGGTCGGGTCGGAGGGCACGCTCGGGCTGGTGCTCGAGGCGACCGTGCGGCTGGTGCCCGAGGAGACCGGGCGGCTGCTGGTGCTGCTCGGCTACCCGTCCATGGTGGAGGCGGCCGACGCGGTCCCGGCGCTGCTGGCCGCCGGTGGCGGCCGGCTGATCGCCTGCGAGGGCCTCGACGCCCGGATCGTCGACCTGGTCCGAGCCCGTGGCGGTGGCGTGCCCGAGCTGCCGCGCGGTGCGGGCTGGCTGTTCGTGGAGGTCGCCGGCGAGGACGCCCCGGCGCTCGCGGGCCGGCTGGTCGCCGAGTCCGCCGCCCTCGACAGCCGGGTCGTCTCCGACGCCGCCGAGTCCGCTGCGCTGTGGCGGATCCGCGAGGACGGCGCCGGTCTGGCCGCCCGCAGCCTGGGCCGCCCGGCGTACTCCGGCTGGGAGGACGCCGCCGTGCCGCCCGAGCGGCTCGGCGCCTGGCTGCGCGACTTCGACGAGCTGCTGCGCGGGCACGACCTCGACGGCGTGCCGTACGGGCACTTCGGCGACGGCTGCGTGCACGTGCGCATCGACTTCCCCTTCGAGCCCGGCGACGACCGCGGCCGCAAGCTGTTCCGCGACTTCCTGACCGCCTGTGCCCTGAAGCTGCGCGACCACGGCGGCTCGCTGTCCGGGGAGCACGGCGACGGCCGGGCCCGCTCGGAGCTGCTGCCGCTGATGTACGACGTGGAGTCGCTGCGGCTCTTCGGTGCGGTCAAGGCCGTCTGCGACCCGGACAACCTGCTCAACCCCGGCAACCTGGTCGACCCGGCGCCGCTGGACGCCGACCTGCGGCCGGTCCGGCCCCGGCTGCCGATCACCCCGGCACTGCGCCTGACCCACGACGGCGGGTCGCTCGGCAACGCGGTCCACCGCTGCACCGGGGTGGGCAAGTGCGTGGCGCCGAGGACCAACGGCGTGATGTGCCCCTCCTACCTCGCGACGCGCGACGAGAAGGACTCCACGCGCGGCCGTTCCCGAGTGCTCCAGGAGGCCCTGGACGGGACCCTGGTCCGCGGCCTCGGCGACCCCGCGGTCGACGTGGCGCTCGACCTCTGCCTGGCCTGCAAGGGCTGCGCGTCCGACTGCCCGACCGGTGTCGACATGGCGACCTACAAGGCCGAGGCCCTGTACCAGAAGTACGACGGGCCGGACGCGACCGAGCGGCGGCCGCGCAGCCACCTGCTCCTCGGCCGGCTGCCCCGGTGGGCCGCGTTGGCCGCCCCGATGGCTCCGGTGGCCAACCGGATGACGAAGCTCGGCCCCGTCGCGCGGCTGGCGAAGGCCGCGGCCGGCATCGACCAGCGCCGGTCGATCCCGTCGTTCGCGCCCAAGACGCTGCGGCGCGGCCGGGCCAAGGGGCTCGACCGGCTCGACCGGCACGGGGTCCAGCCCGACGTGTGGATCTGGGCGGACTCCTTCACCGACCACTTCCTGCCGCAGACCGCGCACGCCGCGATCCGGGTCCTCGAAGCGGCCGGCCTGACCGTGCGGGTCATCCCCGACGACGCCTGCTGCGGCCTCACCTGGGTCACCACCGGCCAGCTCGACCGGGCCCGCGCGATCATGGAGCGCACGGTCGCCACACTCGCGCCGTACGTCTTCTCCGGCGTGCCGGTCCTCGGCCTGGAGCCCTCCTGCCTGGCCACGCTGCGCAGCGACGCCGTCGAGCTCACCGACGACCCGCGGGCCCACGACGTGGCCGGGGGAGTGCTCACCCTCGCCGAGCTGCTGGCCGACCTCGACTGGACCCCGCCGGACCTCAGCGGCGTCACCGTGGTCGCGCAGCCGCACTGCCACCACGCCTCGGTCCTGGGCTGGGAGGCCGACCAGCGGCTGCTGGAGTCCGCCGGCGCGACCGTCACCCGGGTCGCCGGCTGCTGCGGGCTGGCCGGCAACTTCGGCATGGAGAAGGGGCACTACGAGGTGTCGGTGGCGATCGCCGAGACCCACCTGCTGCCGGCGGTGCGGGCCCACCAGGACGCCGTCGTGCTCGCCGACGGCATGTCCTGCCGGGTCCAGCTCGACGACCTCGCGGACGTCCCGGCGATTCATCTGGCCGAGCTGCTCGCCTCTAAACTCGAGGCGTGAACCCCCGCCACCGCCGTCTCGTGATCCCGGTGGCCCTGGCGGCCCTCCTGCTGCTCGTCGTCATCGCCGCGGTGGTGCAGAGATGAGCGAGCCGCTGCTGCGGGCGCTGTCCCGGATGCGTGGCCACCTGCTCGACCCCGACAGCCTGGTCAAGGCCGTCGCGTCCGGACGCCAGAAGGGGCAGCAGCCGCGCTGGAAGCGGGTCGAGCTGCGGTACGTCGACCTCAAGGCCGGCCGCCACCTCCAGGTCACGGCGTACGACGCCACCCAGGCGCACACCTCCAACCACGCGGTCGGGCAGGAGGCGCGCGACGCGGTCGACGACCTGCTCGACCAGCCCTTCGGCAACTGGCACGTGGACACCACGACGCAGAGCCACCAGGTGCGGGTCACCAAGAAGCTCGAGGCCGTCGTGCACACCACCGAGCGGTCCGCCGAGGTCGAGGTGGACCGCGGCCACGACCGGGACAAGACGCGGCTGCTCGCCGAGGACGACCCGGTCTTCCGTGCGCTCGGCCTGACCGACGCCCAGGGCCGGATGAAGCCGAGCCGGCAGGCGAAGTACCGCCAGGTCGAGGAGTTCCTGCGCCTGCTCGACGCCTCCGTCACCGACGCGCTCGACAAGGGCCACCTGCGCCGTCCGACCGCCGCGGAGCCGCTTCGGATCGTGGACCTCGGCTGCGGCAACGCCTACCTGACCTTCGCCGCCCAGCGCTATCTGACGACGGTGCGGGACCTGCCCGTCGTGGTCACCGGCGTCGACGTCAAGGAGCAGTCCCGCCAGCACAACAGCGCGGTGGCGGCCGACCTGGGCATCGACGCGGAGTTCGTGGTCGGCTCGATCTCCGGCGCCCAGCTCGACCCGGCGCCCGAGGTGGTGCTGGCCCTGCACGCCTGCGACACCGCGACCGACGAGGCGCTGGCGCGGGCCGTGGAGTGGGAGGCCCAGCTGGTGCTCGCCGCGCCCTGCTGCCACCACGACATCGCCGCCCAGCTGCGCAAGGCGCCCACGCCCGCGCCGTACGCCATGCTCACCCGGCACGGCATCCTCCGCGAGCGCTTCGCCGACACCCTCACCGACGCGCTGCGTGCCTCGCTGATGCGGCTGGCGGGCTACCGCGTCGACGTCGTGCAGTTCGTCGAGAGCCAGCACACCCCGCGCAACACCCTGCTCCGGGCGGTGCGCACCGGCAGCCCGGTCAGGGGTGGCGGCGTCCGCAAGGAGTACGACGACCTGGTCGCCACCTGGTCGCTCCGGCCCCGCCTCGCCGAGCTCCTCGACCGGCCGCGCCCTGCCTCCGGGGCCACCGGGGGCGCCGATGCGTGACCGGGTGCTGGCCGGCATCCTCGTGGTGCCGTTCGTGATGGGCGCCGCGGCGGCGCCCTCGCACCCCGGTCGCGTCGAGCTCACCTTCCGCGACCCCGCCATCGTCGAGTCCAGCGGGCTGGTCCTTCAGGACGGGCTCTTCCTCACCACCAACGACTCCGGCGACTCCGGCCGGGTCTTCGCCGTCGACCCGGCGACCGGCCGGACCGTGGGCGTCACCACCTGGTCCGAGGACCCGACCGACGTGGAGGCGCTGGCGCCCGCCGGCCGGGGCGCCGTCTGGGTCGGCGACATCGGCGACAACACCGCCTCCCGCGACGGCGTGCAGGTCACCCGCGTCCCGGTCGGTCGTGGTGACCGCACCGCCGACGCGACGACCTACGAGCTGACCTACCCCGAGGGCGCCGTGAACGCCGAGACGCTGCTCGCGGACCCGTCGACGGGACGGCTCTACGTCGCCACCAAGAACGTCTTCGGCGGCTCTCTCTACGAGGCGCCGGCCCGGCTCGACCCCGAGGGTCCCAACCGGCTGCGGGAGGTCGGCCCGGTGCTGCCGATCGCCACCGACGGCGCCTTCTTCCCCGACGGCAGGCACGTCATCCTGCGGGACTACTCCCGGGCCGTCGTCTACACCTTCCCGGCACTGGAGGAGGTGGGCTCGTTCCGGCTGCCCGACCAGGACCAGGGGGAGGGCCTTGCGGTCGCGGCCGACCACACCGTGTACGTCAGCTCCGAGGGGCAGGACCAACCGGTGCTGCGGGTCCCGCTCCCGGCCGACGTACGCCGGGCCGTGGCGCCGGCGTCCGCCTCGCCGACCGCTGCCCCGACCGCCTCGCCCTCGTCGGGCACCTTCTCCCGCGAGGGCCGGGAGCTGCCCGAGCAGGAGTACACCGACCGGCCGGCCTGGCCGTGGTTCCTCACGGCCTGGGTCGTGCTGGGCGGCCTGGTCGTGCTGGTCCGCTCGCTGCGCCGCCGCTGACCGGCGGTCCTCGGAAGTGGCTCGGAGGGTCGCCCTCGCGGGTGAACCCGATTGCCCCAGCACGTCGCTAGGCTCCGCGACGTGCCGCGGACCCGTCGCTCCTCGCCCGACCAGCCCGGCTGGACCCGTCGCCGTAGCGGCAGGGGCTTCGTCTACCTCGACGAGGACGGCGACCGGCTCGCCGAGGAGCACGCCCGGCGGGTGCGCGACCTGGTCATCCCGCCCGCATGGGAGGACGTGTGGATCTGCCCGTGGCCCCACGGCCACCTCCAGGCGGTCGGCACCGACGACGCCGGGCGGCGGCAGTACCTCTACCACCCCGACTGGCGGGCCCGACGGGACGCGGAGAAGTTCGACCGGATGCTGGAGTTCGGCACCGCACTGACCCGGGCACGCGAGCTCGTCGTCGCCGACCTGGGGCGCGAGGGGATGCCGCTGGAGCGGGCCTGCGCGGCCGCCGTGCGCCTGCTGGACCTCGGCTACTTCCGGATCGGCAACGACGTCTACGCCGACACCAACGGCAGCTTCGGGCTGACCACGCTCGAGCGCCGGCACGTGCGCCGGCAGCAGGACCGGCTGGTGTTCACGTTCACCGGCAAGTCCGGGGTCGACCACCGCATCGAGATCGACGACGCCGTGGTGATCGAGGCGATCGACATCATGCGACGCCGCCGCGGCCAGGACCTGCGGCTGCTGTCGTACAAGGAGGGGCGCTCGTGGCGGTCGATCCTCCCGACGCTGGTCAACGAGTACGTCCGCGCCAGCACCGGGCTCGAGGCCACGGCCAAGGACTTCCGGACCTGGCACGCGACCGTGCTGGCGGCCGCCGCCCTGGCCGAGACCGACGAGCCGGGGGAGAGCAAGGCGTCGCGCAGGCGTGCGGTGTCGGGCGCCATGAAGGAGGTCGCGGCGTTCCTCGGCAACACGCCGACGCTGGCGCGCTCGTCGTACGTCGACCCGCGGGTGGTCGAGGCCTACGAGGAGGGCCGCACGATCAACGGCACCACCCGCCGCAGCCACGACACCCCCGACGCCCGGCAGGCCGCCCTCGAGCGCGCCACGCTGCGGCTGCTCACGCGCTCCTGACCGGCTCGAACACCCAGTTCTGCCGCACGTAGAGCTCGGTGAGGCCCAGCTGGCGCATGTTGTGCTGGGACGGGTTCGGGTTGCCGGGGGACTCCGGCCAGGTCTCGGTGGACAGCCAGGTGCAGCCGCGCGCGGCGCCCTCGCGGATCCGCGCCGCCATCAGCGCGGACTGCGCGCCCCGGCGCCGGAACTCCGGCAGGGTCGCCGCGCCGCTGAGGGTCGCCACGTCACCGTGCACGAAGAGGTTGGCGACGGCGGCCAGGTCGTCGCCGGCCCACGCGCCGTAGGTCACCCAGTCGTCGCCGTACGTCGGGGCCTCCGCGAACCAGGCCTCCATCGCGGGGTCCGCCGGCATCCCGAACCCGGTGCGGATCACCCGGCCGTACCCGGCGGCGTGCTCCGGCCCCAGCCGGTCGATGCGCAGGTCGGTGTGGTCCGGGCCGGGGTCGGGAATCCGGCCGAAGTACTTCACGAACAGCGAACCGGGTGCCAGCCCCCGCTCCTCCAGCAGCCCCTGCCAGTCGGCGGGGCGGGCGTGCGGGGCGACCTGGAACGCCAGCGCCGGCACGGCGCGCTCGGCCGCCAGCCGCAGCACCTCGTCGACCGTGCCGGCGGTGAGCGGCGCTTCGAGTCCGAGCCCGATCGCCTTGTTCCAGTAGCCACCGGTCGGGTCGTGGGTCATCAGGGTCAGCACGCCGCCGCCGATCCGGACCGCGTCCATGCCGAGCGCACGCTTCGCGTCCGCGGACGCGTCGTGGTTGAGGCGGTACATGAACTCCGCCTCGGCCTGCTCGGCGAGCACCCCCCACGCGGGGTCGAAGGTCGTGGGCACCGCACCAGCATGCCCGCCTCCCCTGCGGTCGCGCCACGCCCGCCGTCGGACCCGGCGGGCACAATCGAGCAATGGAGATCACCGTCGTCCAGGGCGACATCACCCGGCAGCAGGTCGACGCGGTCGTCAACGCCGCCAACCGCGCGATGCGCGGCGGCGGCGGGGTCGACGGGGCCATCCACGCCGCCGGCGGCCCGGCGGTCCTCGAGGACTGCATCGCCCGCTTCCCGCGCGGCCTGGCGACCGGCGACGCGGGGTGGACCACGGCGGGCGAGCTCCCGGCGCGCTGGGTCATCCACGTGGTCGGGCCGAACCACCGGGCCGGCCAGACCGACCGCACGCTGCTGACGTCCTGCTACGCCCGCGCGCTCGAGGTCGCCGACGAGCTCGGTGCCGCGACGGTCGCGTTCCCGTTGGTCAGCGCCGGCATCTACGGCTGGCCCAAGGACGACGCGATCGCGGCCGCCGTGGAGACGCTGGCGGCCGCGGAATCAGCGGTCGCCGAGGCCCGGATGGTGGCCTACGACCACGCGACGTACGCCGCGATCCGTCAGAGCCTGCCGACCACGTAGTCGATGCAGCCGGTGAGCGCCTCGACGTCGGCGGGGTCGACGGCGGGGTACATCGCGATCCGCAGCTGGTTGCGGCCCAGCTTGCGGTAGGGCTCGGTGTCGACGACGCCGTTCGCGCGCAGCGTCGCGGCCACCGCGGCAGCGTCGATGGAGTCGTCGAAGTCGATGGTGCCGATCACCAGCGAGCGGTGCTCGGGGTCGACGACGTACGGCGTGGTGTACGCCGTCTTCTCGGCCCAGCCGTAGAGCGCGTCGGAGGAGGCGGTGGTCCGTTCGACCATGCCCGCCAGGCCCCCTTGGGCGTTCATCCAGTCCAGCTGCTCGGCCATCAGGAAGAGGGTGGCGACCGCGGGGGTGTTGTAGGTCTGGTTCTTCCGTGAGTTGTCGATCGCGGTAGGCAGGTCGAAGAAGGCAGGGACGTGCCGGTCGTTCGCGGCGATCTCGGCGGCCCGGTCCAGCGCTGCGGGCGACATGATCGCGAGCCACAGCCCACCGTCGGAGGCGAAGCACTTCTGCGGCGCGAAGTAGTAGGTGTCGACCTCGGTCAGGTCGACCGGCAGGCCGCCGGCGCCCGAGGTGGCGTCGACGAGCACCAGGGCGTCCGTGGCGCTCGTCCCGGCCGGCCGCACGACGGGAGCCATCACGGCGGTGGAGGTCTCGTTGTGAGCCCAGGCGTAGGCGTCCACGCCGTCCTCGGCCACGGCGGTGGGGCGCGAGCCGGGCTCGGAGGCGATCACCGACGGGTCGGCGAGCCAGGGGGCGTCCTTCGCGGCCTTGGCGAACTTCGAGGAGAACTCGCCGAAGGAGAGGTGCTGGCTCTTCTCCCGGATCAGGCCGAAGGTCGCGATGTCCCAGAACGCCGTCGCGCCACCGTTGCCCAGCACCACCTCGTGGCCCTCGGGCAGCGAGAACAGGTCCGCGAGACCCTCGCGCACCCGTCCCACGAGGTCGCGCACCGGCGCCTGGCGGTGCGACGTGCCCATCAGCGACGCGCCGGTCGCGGCGAGCGCGTCGAGGTGGCTCGTCTGGATCTTGGAGGGGCCCGCCCCGAAGCGGCCGTCGGCCGGGAGGAGGTCGGTGGGAATCTGCACGGGGTCCTGCGGGGCGTCGGCCATGGGCAACCTTCCGGGAGGGGCAGGTGGTGACTCCTGACGACGCTGTCAGCCCTTCTATTGTGTCATCCGCCACCCCTGCCCGACGGAGGAGTCCACATGACCCGCAGCTCCGGTTTCGACGACCAGGCCCGCGCGCGGCTCGCCTTCCGCATCGAGGCGGGATTCCTCGGTGACGGGCCGGGCGTCCTCGGCGTCGGATCGGCTCTTGGCTGAGAGGCAGGCCGCGGTGGAGATCCTTCGCGTCGGCTACGGCCAGCCCGATGCGATGCGGCTGATCGCGGAGGTGCAGGCGGAGTACGTCGTGCGCTACGGCGGCCCCGACGACACCCCGCTCGACCACGCGATGTTCGAGCCGCCGGCCGGCAGCTTCTACGTCGGGTACGTCGCTGGCGAGGCGGTCGCGACCGGGGCCTGGCGGCGCTGCGAGGTCGAGGCGTTCGGCAGCACGGAGACCGCCGAGATCAAGCGGATGTACGTCGTCCCGCGGTGGCGCGGCGCGGGCCTCGCCCGGCGGATGCTGGCCCACCTCGAGGCGAGCGCCGCTGCCGCCGGTGCGCGGGCCCTGGTGCTGGAGACCGGGCTGCGCCAGCCCGAGGCGATCACCCTCTACGAGTCCTCCGGGTACACGCCGGTCCCGGGTTTCGGCTACTACCGGGACGCGCCGCTGTCGCGGTGCTTCGGGAAGCGGGTCTGACCCCTGCGGGTCGCTAGCGGCAGGACCGGGCCTGGTGGCTCGGGCCGTGGCCGCTCGCGCAGCCCGTCCCGGCGGACGTGCTGCCGCCGGCGACGGCGTGCGCCAGCTGCGCGGGGGAGATCCCGCCGGTGATCCCGAGCAGGGCGCCGATCAGGACCAGCCGCGGGACGATCGCGCAGGCGAGGTGGCGGAGGAGGTGCCGGGGGACGGCGGACAGGCACTCCTGGGGCCGGTCTTCCTCGGTCTCGACTGCCTGGTGCTGCACGGGTCTCCTCGTGTTCGCTTCCCCGGGGACCCGCGGGAGTCTAGGAAAAATGCATGCACCCGCGTCAAGCGCATCCCCCATTGTGGGGATCAGGTGACCATTTCGGGCTCCTCGTCACGCTCCTGCCGCGTGGCCACCAGGCTCGTGGTCACGGTGACGGCGAGGATGCCGACGACCACCCCGAGCGACGCCAGGGTGGGGATCTCGGGCACCGCCGTCCACTGCAGGTGCCCCCAGTGCAGCGCCAGCTTGGCGCCGATGAAGCCCAGGATCGCGGCGAGGCCGTAGCCGAGGTGCACCAGGCGGCTCAGGGCGCTCTCGAGGACGAAGTAGAGCGCCCGCAGGCCGAGCAGGGCGAAGGCGTTGGTGGCGAAGACCAGATAGGGGTCCCCGGTGATGCCGTAGACCGCCGGCACCGAGTCGATCGCGAAGACGATGTCGGTGGCCAGCACCGCGAGGACGACCAACGCGAACGGGGTCAGCGCCCGGGCCCCGGCGCGACGCACGGTGAGCCGTGGGCCGTCGTACTCCTCGGTGACGGGGAACAGCCGACGGGCCGCCCGCACCACGCGCATCCGGGAGATGTCGACCTCCTGGCCGTGGCCGCTGAGCGTGTCGCGCAGGATCTTCACGCCGGTGACCAGCAGCACCAGCCCGAAGACGAGGAAGACCCAGTCGAACGCCGCGAGCGCGGCGGCGCCGAGGGCGATGAAGAGGCCGCGCAGCACGAGCGCGCCGATGATGCCGTAGAGCAGCACCCGCTGTCGCAGAGCCGGCGGTACGGCGAACGCACCGAGCAGCAGCATGAACACGAAGAGGTTGTCGACGCTCAGCGACTTCTCGACGAGGTAGCCGGTGAGGTACTCCACGCCGCGGTCGGTGCCGTGCTGCCACCAGACCCAGCCACCGAACGCGAGCGGCAGCGCGACGTAGAACGCGGACCACGCCAGCGCCTCGCGCAGGGAGACCTCGTGGGGTCGGCGGGTGAGCAGGAAGTCCACGGCCAGGAGGACCAGGACGAGGCCGATCGTGACGGCCCACAGGGTCGGGGTGCCGATCGTGGCAGTGGCAGCGGCGATGAGAGGCACGGGGTCTCCTCGGACGACAGATGGTGTCCGAGGTCTTCCTCGACCGGCTCCTGGAGCTGCCGGTGCCCGCCCGGGACGGCCACGGGGCCGTCGTACTGACCGGAAGGTGCTTGGGTGAGGTACTCCCCTCGAGCCCCCAGTGTACTGACCCTCTTCAAGAGCTGGTTCCGTGACGGCAACCGCCCCGGCTCAGCTGACGACGAGGTACCGCTCGTCGTCGATCTCCCGGCCCCAGTAGACGGGTTCCGGCAGCAGCGTCAGCTCGGCCTCCCGGCCGGCCCCCTCGACCAGCGCGACGGTCTCGGCCGCGGACAGCCCGGCGCCGTTGAACCACCGGCCCTCGACCAGCAGCAGGCGGCCGCCCGGCACCAGCAGGTCGATCCAGCGGCGCAGGGTCGCCGCCGGGTCGGGCATCGCCCACAGGACATGGCGGCACAGCACCACGTCGTACGACGCCGGGTCGAGCGGCGGCGCCGAGGCGTCGCCCTCGGTGAACCGCACGGCGGTGTCACCGGCAGCCTTCTCCTGCGCCAGCCGCACCATCTCGGGGGAGATGTCGACCCCGTCCACCGTGTAGCCGTGCCCGGCGAGCAGCAGCGCCAGCGTGCCGGTGCCGCTGCCCAGGTCAGCGACCCGGGCGGGCGCCGGCGGCAGGGCGTCGAGCAGCAGCTCGCGCCATGCCGCGCGGACCGTGTCGTCCCGAAGGCCGTGGTCGGCCGCTTCGTCGAAGCTTGCGGCTTCAGCATCCCAGAGGTCGCGGGTCTGCTGCAGGTCGTCCCGTGAGGTCATGCGCGCAGCATAGGAGTCGGTGTCGACATATTGCCGGCGGTGGCCGGATTCTTCCGGCGGGGCCGGATTCTTCCGGCGGGGGCGGATTCTTCCGGCGGGGGCCGGGCTCTCTTTCGGCGGGGTCTCGGGGTCTCATCGGTGGGGTCGGCTGCGCGGGCAGGGCGCCGTCGCTTGCTTCGCCGTTGGCGCCGCAGCGTCGTCTGCTTGGGGTTGCGCGCCGTGGCGGCGCCCCCCGGCTCGCTTTTACGCTCCTTGCACCCTGCCCGCGCTGCCGACCCCACGGTGCGGCAGCCTCGCCCTCGCCGCTTCTGGCTGGGTGGGGGGTGGTCGGTTGCGTCGCTGACTGCGTTCACTCGCGTCTTGGTCGGCTTCTGATCCACTCGGGTGGTGGGTGCCCACGCTTGGGTGGGGGCAGGAACTCGGGTCGGCCGTCGTGGGGGTTGAGGCGGACCTGCCAGGGGGTGTGGTGGATGACCCGGTGGTGCTGGCCACAGAGCAGGACGAGGTTCTCGAGCTTGGTCTCGCCGCCGTCGACCCAGTGGAGGATGTGGTGGGCGTGGCACATGAGCGGGGGCCGGGTGCAGCCGGGGAAGGTGCAGTGCCGGTCCCGGCAGACCACGGCCCGCCAGATCGCTGGGGTGACCAGCCGGCTGGTGCGGCCGACGTCGAGGACCTCGCCCTTGCCGCCGAGGGCGACGGGGATGATGTCGGCGTCGCAGGCCAGCCGCCGGATCACCGAGGGCGCCAGCTCGAGCCCGTCATCCGTGACGGCGGGGGTGCCGAGGGTGGCCCAGTCGATCTTCTGGCGCAGCACCTCCAGCGACGTGGTGACGGTGACCCGGGGTCTTGCGCCGTGGCAGTCCGGGGGCAGGTCGGTGTCCAGGGCGTGCTGGGCGGTCGCCACCAGGGCGTCCCACATGCGGGCGCCGTGGTCGCGGGGGTCGACGTTCTCCTCGCAGGTCTCGGGGTCGACGGCGGGTTCGGGCTTGGTGAGCGGCAGGAAGGCGGCCTTGAGGATGGCGGCGTCCTCGACGGTGCCGCGGCCCCGGAGCCGGACGCCGCCGGCGCCGTCCTCGGTGATGGACAGGTGCCGGTGCAGGTGCGCGGCCCGGTCCTCGCGGTCCAGGGCCTTCTCGGCGTCGCGTTCGGCCTTGTCGGGGTCGACCACCAGCACCAGGCGCTTGGCGGCATGGTGCAGCTCGGTGGCGGTCAGCCGGGACGCCGCCTCCAGCAGCAGCTCCTCGCCCTCCGCCCGGACCGCGGGGTCGAGGGGGAGCTTCTCGATCGCGGCCACGATGATCGCGGCCTGCTCCGGGGAGACCCGTCCGGCCAGCAGCGCGGCGTGGGTGGCGGTCCGCTCCGTCACCAGGAGCGGGGCCTGCTCGACGGTGCGGTGCCCCTGCCCCCGTTTCATCCCGGCCAGGTGGGTGAACCAGCCGGCGGTCGAGGACCAGGCCAGCTCCTGCTTCGGGATCTTCCGGGCCTCGATCTCGGCCAGCATCGAGGCCTCCAGGCCGGCCAGGTGCGCGCGGAGCGTCTCGGCCTCGGCGACCGCCTCGACCAGCTCCTCCGACGTCTTGGCCGCCCACAGCGCCTCGTCCAGGCAGGCCAGCCGACCGTTCACGTCCGCGACCACCCCCGCGGGGGTGGTGGGGAGATCGGTGGGCTGCTCCATGTCCTGACTCAACCAGAGCCCACCGACAGTCCCGGGCTCCTGACCTGTGCATATCTCATCTGATGAGACGCTATCCGAAGAAACTTTCGAGAAACTTTTCGAGCCGAAGGGGACCGACCGCCGACCGCGAGCCGGAAACCGGCCGCGACCCCGAGCGGACCCCCGCCGTAGCCAGCCAAGACCGCAACCAGAGCGAACCCGCAAGCCGAGTGGCGGTGGTGCGCCGGCGCAGGCTGCGCATTCGTCTGACACGGCTCGAAGACCGACCTACCCTCGTCCGGTGTCTCGGATCCGAACCACCCCAGCCCTCGCCCTGCTCATCCTTCTAGCCCTGGTCTCAGCGCCCGCGTCGGCCACGCCGCTCGAGGACTACGCGTCGTACCAGCCGCAGACGAAGTGCTCGCCGCGGGCCAAGCCCGGGACGACGTACCTCGGGAAGCGGCTGGTGAAGCGCTTCGGGGGTGGGTTCGGGCCGATCTCGCGCTCGTGCGACAGCGGCGGCACCTCCGAGCACAAGGAGGGTCGGGCGTTCGACTGGTTCCTCGACGCGTCCAAGAAGTCCGACCGCAAGCGGGCGCACGCCTTCATGGACTGGGTCTTCGAGACCGACCGCCGTGGCAACACCGACGCCCGGGCGCGCCGGATGGGGATCATGTACGTGATCTGGAACGACCACATGTACCCGGCTTGGAGCGGGTTCGAGAAGGAGTCCTACCTCAGCTCGGGGTGCAAGAGCCGCAAGAAGTGCAGCACGACGCTGCGCCACCGCGACCACCTGCACGTCTCGCTGACCCGCAAGGGCGGCAAGGGCCGCACCAGCTGGTACGACGGGCGGCTGCCTCAGGGCTGACCGGCCTGCCGCGCGGGCTTCATGGGAGTGCCGAGCGCCGGTTCGCGCGTTCCGATGGTGCCGAGCGCTCCCATGAAGTCGTCAGGGAGCGTCAGTCCTTCGCCCAGTCGGCGTTCCAGCCGTCGACCTCGTCGGCCTTGCGGGACGACGGGCCCGTGTAGACCGCCGAGGGGCGGATCAGCCGGCCGGTGCGCTTCTGCTCGAGGATGTGCGCCGACCAGCCGCCGGTGCGGGCGCAGGTGAACATCGAGGTGAACATGTTGGCCGGCACCTCGGCGAAGTCGAGGACGATCGCGGCCCAGAACTCGACGTTGGTCTCCAGAACGCGGTCCGGGCGGCGCTCGCGGAGCTCGGCCAGCGCGGCCTTCTCCAGCGACTCGGCGACCTCGTAGCGCGGGGCGTTCAGCTCGCGCGCCGTACGCCGCAGCACTCGCGCGCGCGGGTCCTCGGCCCGGTAGACACGGTGCCCGAAGCCCATCAGGCGCTCGCCGGAGTCGAGCAGGCCCTTGACGTAGGAGCGGGCGTCGCCGGTCTTCTCGACCTCCTCGATCATCCCGAGCACCCGCGAAGGCGCGCCGCCGTGGAGGGGGCCGCTCATCGCGCCGATGGCGCCGGAGAAGGCCGCAGCGACGTCGGCGCCGGTGCTGGTGATCACGCGGGCGGTGAACGTCGAGGCGTTCATGCCGTGCTCCGCGGCCGAGGACCAGTAGGCATCGATCGCCTTGACGTGCTTGGGGTCGGCCTCGCCCTTCCACCGGATCAGGAACTTCTCGGCGAGGGTCTTGCCCGTGTCGACCTCGGACTGGGGGACCACCGGCATGTGCAGCCCGCGCGCGGACTGCGCGGCGTACGAGAGAACCATGACCGCGACCCGGCCGAGGTCGGCCCGGGCCTGCTCGTCGGAGATGTCGTAGGTCTGGCCGAAGCCGAAGGCCGGGGCGAGCATCGCGACCGCGGCCTGGACGTCGACGCGCACGTCGCCGGTGTGGACCGGCAGGTTGTACGGCTCGGCGGGCGCGAGCCCCGGGGTGTAGCTGCCATCGATCAGCAGGCCCCAGATGTTCTCGAAGGGCACCCGCCCGACAATCTCCTCGATGTCCACGCCGCGGTAGCGCAGCGCGGAGCCTTCCTTGTCGGGCTCGGCGATCTCGGTCTCGAACGCAACGACACCTTCGAGTCCGTGGTGTACCTCGGTCATGCGCTCGCGGCTCCTCTGCTCGGTGGGCGCCCGGTCGGGCGTGCCGGACGCATTCTGCACCCCTGTCCGGATCGTCGCACCTGCCCCCTCGCAACGCCTAGGGTCGAGGGCATGGCGACTGTGGACGGAACCGGACGGATCGACCTGCCCTCCCTGCGAGCGGAGTACACCCGCGCCGGGCTGACCGAGGCCGACCTCGAGCCGGACCCCTTCGCGATGTTCGACCGGTGGATGCACGAGGCGATCGCCGCCGACCTGTACGAGGCGAACGCGATGGTGGTGGCGACGGTCGGGCCCGACTTCCAGCCCTCCGCCCGGATGGTGCTGCTCAAGGGCTTCGACGAGCGCGGCTTCGTCTTCTTCACCAACACCGGCTCGCGCAAGGGCCAGGAGCTGGCCGGCAACCCGCGCTGCGCGCTGCTCTTCCCCTGGCACCCGCTCGAGCGCCAGGTGCGGGTCGACGGCGTGGCCGCGCCGCTGGACCGCTCGGCGGTGGAGGAGTACTTCGCGCAGCGGCCCCGGCGCTCGCGGCTCGGGGCGTGGGCCTCCCACCAGTCGAGGGTGGTGACCGGTCGCGACGAGCTGAGCCTGGCGTACGCCGAGGCCGACGCCCGCTACCCCGACGAGGTGCCGGCGCCCGAGGAGTGGGGCGGCTACCGCGTGCACGCGGAGGCGGTCGAGTTCTGGCAGGGACGACCGGGCCGGATGCACGACCGGCTCGTCTACCGCCGCTCCGGTGCGGGCTGGTCGACGGAGCGGCTGGCGCCGTGACCGACGTGGGTGTCCTGGGTCTGCGCCCGTGGTGATCGCGGTGTTCTTCGACGGTGACGGCACGCTGTGGGACTTCGACGCGGTCATGGTCGGGGACTCACTGGCGCACGACGTCGAGGCGGCACAGCGCGCCGGCTGGCGGGGGATCTGGCTGAACCGGCGCGGCGCGGTCAACGAGAGCCACACCGAGCCGGACGCGGAGATCTCCACGTTGGCCGAGCTGCCGAACCTGATCGCCGGACTGGCGGACGGCACCTGCTGAACCTGCAGATCCGGGAAATCCACTTGTGAGTGAGCGCTCACTCACTTACTCTGGACGGCGTGACTCCCCGCGCCGCCGCCATGGCTCCCGACGATCGCCGCAGGGCGATCCTCGCCGTGCTGGTCCCGCTCATCGTCGAGAGGGGCGGCGACGTCAGCACCCGTGAGATCGCCCGGGCCGCCGGCATCGCGGAGGGCACGATCTTCCGGGTCTTCCCGGACAAGAAGAGCCTGATGCTGGCCGCCGCCGAGGAGGCGATCAACCCCGCCGACGGGCAGGCCGCCTTCGACGAGGCGATGGCCGGGGCCGAGGGGCTGCGCGCGAAGGTGGTGGTGGCCACCGAACGGGTGCTCGACCGGATGCGGCTCACGATGTCGGTGATGATGGCCGCCCGACAGCACCTGATGGCCGCCCACGAGGCGGGCGAGCACCAACGCACGGGGCCCGACGGGAAGCCGGCGTTCGGGCCGCCGCCGTTCGTGATGCAGGCCCAGGAGGACCTGCACCGGCGGCTCACCGGCCTGTTCGAGCCGCACCGCGACGAGCTGGCCGTCGAGCCGTCCGTCGCTGCCGTCGCCCTGCGCTCGCTGATCTTCGGCGCCAGCCGACCCGAGCTGGGGATGACCCCGGCGCTGACCCCCGACCAGATCGCGGACCTGCTGCTCGACGGCGTCCGCCGGAGGGACTCCTGATGCTGCTCCGACTCCTGCGCACCCACCTGCGTCCCTACCGCCGATGGCTCGCCGCGGTCGTGGTGCTCCAGTTCATCGGCGTCGTCGCGATGCTCTACCTGCCGAGCCTCAACGCCGACATCATCGACTTCGGCGTGACCCGGGGGGACACGGGCTACATCATCCGCACCGGGGCCCTGATGCTCGCGGTCTCGCTGGCGCAGATCGCCTGCTCGGTCGGTGCGGTCTGGTTCGGTGCGCGTACGGCGATGGGATTCGGCCGCGACGTCCGCGCGGCGCTGTTCCACCGGGTCGGGACGTTCTCCCAGCGGGAGGTCCAGCACTTCGGGCCGCCCTCGCTGATCACCCGCGGCACCAACGACGTCCAGCAGGTGCAGATGCTGGTGCTGATGGCCTGCACCATCGCGATCTCCTCGCCGATCATGATGATCGGCGGCGTGATCATGGCGCTGCGCGAGGACGTCGGGCTCGGCTGGATCCTCGCCGTGGTCGTGCCGGCGCTCTTCCTGTCCGTCGGCCTGGTCGTCAGCCGGATGGTGCCGAGCTTCCGGCTGATGCAGGCCCGGATCGACGAGGTCAACCGGGTGCTGCGCGAGCAGATCACCGGCATCCGCGTGGTCCGTGCGTTCGTGCGTGAGCCCTACGAGGCGGAGCGTTTCGCCGGCGCCAACGGCGACCTCACCGAGGTCGCGGTCCGGGCCGGTCGGTGGATGGCCACGATGTTCCCGCTGGTGATGCTGGTCGTGAACGTCTCCAGCGTCGCCGTGATCTGGTTCGGCGGCCACCGCGTCGACAACGGGCAGATGCAGGTCGGCGCGCTGACCGCGTTCCTCTCCTACCTGATGCAGATCCTGATGTCGGTGATGATGGCGACCTTCATGCTGATGATGGTGCCGCGCTCCGCGGTCTGCGGCGACCGGATCGTGGAGGTCCTCGACACCGAGACCTCCGTCGTCCCGCCGGCGGACCCCGTCGTGCCCGACCCCGCCCGGCGCGGCTGGCTCGACCTCGACGAGGTCGTCTTCTCCTACCCGGGCGCGGAGTCCCCGGTGCTGAACGAGGTCGGGTTCGGGGCGCGGCCCGGGCAGACGGTGGCGGTGATCGGGTCCACCGGCGCCGGCAAGTCCACGCTGGTCAACCTGGTGCCGCGGCTCTTCGACGTCACGTCCGGCACGGTCTCGGTCGCCGGGGTCGACGTACGCCGTCTCGCCGCCGACGACCTGTGGGCGCAGATCGGGCTGGTCCCGCAGCGGGCCTGGCTGTTCAGCGGCACCGTGGCCAGCAACCTGCGGCACGGGAAGCCGGACGCCACCGACGACGAGCTGTGGGCGGCGCTGGAGGTCGCGCAGGCGCGCGACTTCGTCGAGGCCCTGCCCGAGGGGCTGGACGCGCCGGTCAGCCAGGGCGGCACCAACTTCTCCGGCGGCCAGCGCCAACGCCTCGCCATCGCCCGCGCGGTCGTGCGCCGGCCCGGGATCTACCTCTTCGACGACTCCTTCTCCGCGCTCGACCTGGCCACCGACGCCCGGGTCCGGGCGGCCCTGCGTCCGGTCACCACCGACGCCACGGTGCTGATCGTGGCCCAGCGGGTCTCCACGATCATCGACGCCGACCTGATCCTGGTGCTGGAGGACGGCCGCGTCGTCGGTCGCGGCACCCACGACGAGCTCCTCGCGAGCTGTGGCACCTACCAGGAGATCGTCACCTCCCAGCTGAGCAGCGAGGACGCCGCATGACACAGCAGGACGTGGTCTCGACAGGCTCGACCACCGAGGGGAGAGCGCCCAAGGGCAAGGCGCTCGCGGCCACCGAACGCATCCAGGCGCCCGTCGGAGGGCCCGGCCGCGGCCCGATGGGCGGCGGCATGGTCGGCCAGAAGGCGATGACCTTCGGGCCCTCGGCCCGACGGCTGGTCGCCCAGATGCGCCCGGACCGGGGCAAGGCCGTGGCCGTGGTCGTCCTCGGCGTCATCAGCGTCGCGCTGATGTCGGTCGGGCCGCGCATCCTCGGCCAGGCCACCGACCTGGTGTTCTCGGGCCTGTTCAGCCGCACCATCCCGGCCGGAGTCACCCAGGAGCAGGCGGTCGAGGGGCTGCGCCGTCAGGGGGACGGCAACCTCGCCGACATGCTCGCCTCGATGGACCACGTGGTCCCCGGCCAGGGCGTGGACTTCGACGCCGTCCGCAACGTGCTGCTCGTCGTCCTCGCGATCTACGCCGGCGCCGCGCTGCTCGGCTGGCTGCAGGGCTTCGTGCTCAACACCGTCGTGCAGAACACCGTCTACCGGATGCGCGAGGAGGTCGAGGCCAAGATCAACCGGCTGCCGCTGGGGTACTTCGACCGCTCGCCGCGCGGGGAGCTGCTCAGCCGCGTCACCAACGACATCGACAACGTCAGCCAGACCCTGCAGCAGACCATGAGCCAGCTGATGACCTCGCTGATGACCGTGGTCGCCGTGCTCGCGATGATGATCTGGATCTCCCCGCTGCTGGCGCTGATCGCGCTGGTCTCGGTGCCGATCTCCCTGCTGGTGACCCGCGCGATCATGAA
This sequence comes from Nocardioides koreensis, assembly GCF_039531775.1. NCBI lineage: Bacteria > Bacillati > Actinomycetota > Actinomycetes > Propionibacteriales > Nocardioidaceae > Nocardioides > Nocardioides koreensis. Next base: position 61,535 of record NZ_BAAAQR010000006.1, read on the forward strand.
GCGCTCGCAGGGCATGTTCGTCGCGCAGTGGCGGCGTACCGGCCGGCTGAACGCGCACATCGAGGAGACCTTCTCCGGCCACTCCCTGGTCAAGGTCTTCGGCCGCCAGCACGAGGTCGAGGAGACCTTCGCCGAGGAGAACGACGAGCTCTACCGGGTCAGCTTCGGGGCGCAGTTCGTCTCCGGGCTGATCATGCCCTCGATGATGTTCGTCGGGAACCTCAACTACGTGGTGATCGCCGTGGTCGGCGGGCTCCGGGTCGCGAGCGGCTCGCTGTCGCTGGGGGAGGTGCAGGCGTTCATCCAGTACACCCGCCAGTTCACCCAGCCGCTCACCACCGTGGCCTCGATGATGAACCTGCTCCAGTCCGGGGTCGCCTCGGCCGAGCGGGTCTTCGAGCTGCTCGACGCCGAGGAGGAGCCGGTGGACGCGCCCGCGACTTCGGCCCCCGCCGTACGCCGTGGCGAGGTCGCCTTCGAGGACGTCGCGTTCCGGTACGACGAGGACCAGCCGCTGATCGACGACCTGTCCCTGGTGGCCCGGCCGGGCCAGACCGTCGCCATCGTGGGCCCCACCGGCGCCGGCAAGACGACGCTGGTCAACCTGGTGATGCGCTTCTACGACGTCGACGCCGGGCGGATCACGCTGGACGGCGTCGACATCACCGCGATGCCGCGCTCGGCCCTGCGCGGCCAGATCGGCATGGTGCTCCAGGACACCTGGCTCTTCGAGGGGACCATCCGCGACAACATCGCCTACGGCCGCCCGGATGCGACCGAGGAGCAGGTCCTCGAGGCCGCGCGGGCGACGTTCGTCGACCGGTTCGTGCACTCGCTGCCCGACGGCTACGACACCGTGATCGACGAGGAGGGCAGCAACCTCAGCGCCGGTGAGCGCCAGCTGGTCACGATCGCCCGGGCCTTCCTCACCGATCCCGCGCTGCTGATCCTCGACGAGGCCACGTCCTCGGTCGACACCCGCACCGAGCTGCTGCTCCAGCACGCCATGGCGGCGCTGCGCACCGACCGCACCAGCTTCGTCATCGCCCACCGGCTCAGCACCATCCGCGACGCGGACCTGATCCTGGTGATGGAGCACGGCGCGATCGTCGAGCAGGGGACCCACGACCAGCTGCTGCACGCCGAGGGCACCTACGCCCGGCTCTACAACGCCCAGTTCGCGCAGGCCGTCGCCTGACGGGAGGGGGCCGGGCACTTTCCCCGCCCGGGGAAAGTGGCACTGGTCAGGGGGAAGGCCACCTGACCAGTGCCTGTTTCCCCTGACCGGTCAGCCGGCATGCGGGCCGGGACGGCGGGGTGCGGGCTCGGCCACTACCCACCCGACGCGGTAATTCTCTTGAAGGCCCCGGACGCTCGGCCTACGGTGGTCGCACACGGGAAAGGAGGTGGTCCGAAGAATGAATTCTTATGGGACGCGTGAGGTGGCTGCCCGCTAGCAGCAACCGTCAGCGAAGTACTGCTGGCGAATCCACAGCAGCTACCCGACCCGCAGACGATCCGGTCATCACGTCCACCGGAGCGGGCCTCGCTCGAGGTCCACGTCTGCGGGTCGCTGCATGTCCGGGGCAGGTGTGGCCGCGCGCACATTGGTTGCCGATATCAACCATTCGGGATATGGTTGCTCCCGGCAACTTTTCTACCTCCCGCGAATCGAGCTTCCTTGTCCACCCAAGCAGCACCCACCTCCGCCGAGCAGGCCGGCCAGATGACGCACCGCGAGGTGCTCGAGGCCCTCAGCGGCCTCCTCCTCGCCATGTTCGTGGCGATGCTCTCCAGCACGATCGTCTCGAACGCGCTCCCGACGATCGTCTCCGACCTGCACGGCAGCCAGACCGGCTACACCTGGGTCGTGGTCGCCACCATGCTGACGATGACCGCGACCACCCCGATCTGGGGCAAGCTCGCCGACCTGTTCAGCAAGAAGGTCCTCGTGCAGTCCGCGCTGGTGATCTTCTCGATCGGCTCGATCATCGCCGGCCTCGCGCCCTCGATGAGCGTGCTGATCGGCGCCCGTGCGGTCCAGGGCCTCGGCGTCGGCGGCCTGACGGCCCTGGTCCAGGTCGTCATCGCCTCGATGGTGTCGCCGCGTGAGCGCGGCCGCTACTCCGGCTACATCGGCGCGGTCTTCGCGCTCGCCACGGTCTCGGGCCCCCTCGTCGGTGGCCTCCTGGTCGACACCGTCGGCTGGGAGTGGTGCTTCTTCGCCGGGCTGCCGGTCGCGGCCCTGGCGTTCGTCGTGCTCCAGAAGACCTTGCACCTGCCCGTCGTCAAGCGCGAGGTGCACATCGACTACCTCGGCGCGTTCCTGCTCGTGGGCGGCGTCTCGATCTTCCTGGTCTGGGTCTCCCTCGGTGGTCAGCAGTTCGGCTGGACCTCCGGCACCAGCCTCCTCCTCGTCGCCCTGGCCACCGTGGTCATCGCCCTCGCGGTGTACGTCGAGGCGAAGGTCGCGATCGAGCCGGTCGTCCCGCTGCGCCTGTTCAAGGACCGTACGACGTCGCTCGCGACCGTCGCGTCCGTCCTCATCGGCGTGGCCATGTTCGGCTCCACGGTCTACCTGAGCCTCTACTTCCAGCGGGCCCGCGGCATGAGCCCCACCGAGGCCGGCCTGATGTCGGTCTGCATGGTCGGCGGCCTGCTCGTCTCGAGCATCGTGTCCGGCCGGGTCATCACCACGACCGGCCTGTGGAAGCGCTGGCTGGTCGGCGGCATGGCCCTGGTCATCGTCGGCATCGGCCTGCTGAGCACCATCGACGCCACCACCCCGCTGTGGCGGGTGGGCGCCTTCATGGCGGTGCTGGGCCTTGGCCTGGGCGCCACCATGCAGAACCTGGTGCTGGCCGTGCAGAACAACACCGCCCAGGCCGACATGGGGGCGGCCTCCTCGGTGGTCGCGTTCTTCCGCTCGCTGGGCGGCTCGATCGGCATCTCCGCGCTCGGCGCGGTCCTGGCCCACCAGGTCGCCGCCTCCGTCGAGGACGGGGTCAGGGCGCTGGCCAGGACGCACCCCGAGCTCGTCAAGGGGTTCGGTGGGCACGGCAACGGCGAGATCCCGGACGTCAGCACGCTGCCGGCCCCGCTGAAGTCGATCTTCGAGGGCGCCTTCGGTGACGCGACGGGCCACATCTTCCTGGTGGCCCTGCCCTTCGCGGTGGCAGCATTCGTGTGTGTGCTGTTCATCAAGGAGGTGCCGCTGCGCACCACGATCGACCGCGAGGACGAGCTGGCTCCCGAGGCGACGGCGGAGCTGAGCTCGCGATGACCGCGTCGACCCGTTCGCGTCGTGCCGATTCGCTCCGGCTGCTCGAGAGCGAGGTCGGCGTGATGATCCGCCGGATCCGGCGGGTGCTGTGGGAGCGGGCTCGTGCCGTCCACCCGGACCTGCAGCCCGCGTCGTACCTGATGCTGGCCTACCTCGCCGACCACGGCGCGCTGCGTGGCTCCGGGATCGCCGAGGCGCTGTGCATCGACAAGGGGGCGGTGAGCCGTCAGCTCCACCACCTCGTCGAGCTCGGCCTCGTGGACCGCACCCCGGACCCGGCGGACGGCCGCGCGACGCTGGTGTCGGCCAGCGCCGACGCGGTACGCCGGATCAAGGACGTCGCCGAGGACCGGCGGCGCTGGCTCGACGAGCGCCTCGGCGACTGGACCGACGAGGAGCTCGCGGGCTTCGCCAACGTTCTAGGCCGCTACAACGCCGCGCTCGACGGCGGCGCCTGACCCGCACCACCTGACCCGCACCACCTGCCCCGCACCACCTGACCGGCGGCGCCGGACCGGCGCCGCCGATCCCGGTACCCGAACGCCGCGCCCTCTCGGGGGCGCGGCGTTCGCGTCGTCGGGGGGGCCTCAGCCGATCCAGGCCGCGGTGTCGGGCGGCAGCTGGCCCTCGAGCGGCCCGCTGGCCATCAGCACGTCGCCGGCCGGCAGAGCCGCCGGCTCGGTGCCGCAGTTGAGCACCACCGTGACCGGGCCGCGGCGGAACATGAGCACGTCGCCACCCTGCGGGATGACCTCGACATGGTCGCCGGCGCTGGTCGCGAACGTCCGGCGCACCCGCAGCGCCTCGCGGTAGAACGACAGGGTCGAGCCGGGGTCCCCGGCCTGCGCCTCGACCGTCCGGTCGGCCCACTCGGCCGGCTGCGGGATCCACGGCTGTGCGGAGCCCGGACCGAACTCGAAGGGCGGCTCCTGCCCACCCCACGGCATCGGGACCCGGCAGCCGTCGCGGCCCTCCTCGCCGGTGCGGAACCACGACGGGTCCTGCCGGTGGTCGGGGTGCACGTCGGCCTGCTCGAGGCCGAGCTCCTCGCCCTGGTAGAGGTACGACGAGCCGGGCAGCGCGAGCATCGCCAGCGTGGCCGCGCGGGCACGCGCGAGGCCCTGCGCGCCGCCGCCGTAGCGGGTCACGTGCCGGATCACGTCGTGGTTGCTGAGCACCCAGGTCGGGGTGGCGCCGACCGGCTCGAGCGCGGCGAGGGTGCCGGTGATGACCTCGGCGAAGGCCAGGGCCGACCAGTCGGCGAGCAGCCAGGCGAAGTTGAACGACTGGTGCATCTCGTCCGGGCGCACGAACCGGGCCAGCGACTCTGGGGTCTGGGTCCAGGCCTCGGCGACGTCCATCCGGTCGCCGTCGTACTTGTCCAGGATCTGCCGCCAGCGGCGGTAGACGTCGTGCACCTCGGGCTGGTCCCACATCGGCTCGTCCCGGAGGCGGCGCTCGACCATCGCGCTGGGCAGCTGGGTGGCCGGCCGGTCCTCGTCGACCAACTGGTCGCGCAGGCTCTCCTCCTTGAACAGCCCGTGCGCCACGTCGACGCGGAAGCCGTCGACGCCGCGGTCGAGCCAGAAGGTCAGCACGTCCTCGAACATCTCGGCGACCTCGGGGTGACGCCAGTTGAGGTCGGGCTGGGTGCTGTCGAAGAGGTGGAGGTACCACTGCCCGTCCTCGACCCGCGTCCACGCGGGGCCGCCGAAGACGGAGTCCCAGTTGTTCGGGGGCTCGGCGCCACCCTCGCCGCGGCCCTCGCGGAAGAGGTAGCGCTCGCGCTCCGGGCTGCCCGGGCCGGCGGCCAGCGCCGCCCGGAACCACTCGTGGGCGTCGGAGGTGTGGTTGGGGACGAGGTCGACGATCACCTTGAGCCCGAGCTCGTGCGCGCGGTCGAGCAGTGCGTCGGCGTCCGACAGGCTGCCGAACAGCGGGTCGACGTCGCAGTAGTCGGCGACGTCGTAGCCGTGGTCGTTCTGCGGCGAGGTGTAGAACGGCGTGATCCACAGCGCGTCCACGCCGAGGTCGCGCAGGTACGGCAGCCGCGCGGTGATGCCGGGGAGGTCCCCGACCCCGTCACCGTCGCCGTCGGCGAAGCTGCGGACGTAGACCTGGTAGATGGCTGCGTGGCGCCACCACTCGATTTGATCGTTCCAACCCATGTGATCAAGTGTTCCGAGGCCGAGGGGGACTAGTCAATTTGGGGTGCCCTGATCTGGGGACGCCCCGGGACGTCATGCGGGACGGCCGCCCGGGCAGCCATCCCGTACGACGTTGCGCGGACGCGCGACGGCTCAGGCGAAGGCCGCGGGGTCGACGGCCACCCACACGTGCTCGGCACAGGCGACGACGCGGCCGTCGGCGTCGTAGAGCGTGGACGCCGTGAAGGTCTTGCGGCCCTCGCGGCCGCGGGCCAGCCCCACGACCACGTGCTGCTCGCCGATCACCGGCAGCGCGTCCACGCGCGCGGTCATCCCGGCGAGCACCATCAGCCGCTCGGTGAGGTCGCCGGCCCAGCCACCGATGCAGTCCAGCGCCGCCCAGGTGGTCGCCAGCGAGGCGCGCGGGTGCTCGTCGACGTAGGAGTGGAAGTCCTCGCCGACGCTCGGGTGCGGCGACCAGGTGGCGGCGATGCGGGTCGCGCCGTCCTGGTCGGCGACCCGGCCGGGGAAGATCCGCAGCCCGTCGCCCTCGCCGCGGGCGGTCCCGCACACGAAGCAGGTCGGGAACGGGTGCGAGGCCAGACCCGGGTAGGTCGCGGAGGCGGCCCGGGCCTCCTCGGCCGGGACCGGGTCGACCGTCGTCGGCTCGTCGGCCACCACGGTCGCGCGGGCCACGACCGCACCATCGATGGTGGCGACCGTCGAGCCGTCCTCGTCCTCGCTCACCGACATCGGGGTGTCCAGCGGGGGCGGCTGTCGCAGCGCGACCCGGATCGTCGGCCACGACCGCGACCGGTCGTCCGGGCAGTCGTGGGGGATCAGCGCGGCGAGCGCCCCGGAGGTCCAGCCGCCGTTGCCCGAGGACGGCGGCCCGCAGAAGCGGCGGGGCACCAGCAGGTCGGGGGCCAGCGAGGTCGAGGTGGTCATGCGCGGATCTTCTCCCAGCGGTCCAGCGCCTCGCGGCGCTCCTCCTTGTGGTCGACGACCGGCGACGGGTAGCCCACCTGGCGCCGCACCTCGTCGTCGGGCTCGTGCGGGTCCTCGACCCCGGCCAGCTCCTCGACCCAGCGCCGGACGTAGCCCCCGGCCGGGTCGAACTTGCGGCCCTGGCTGGTCGGGTTGAAGACCCGGAAGAACGGCGCCGCGTCGGTGCCGCAGCCGGCGGTCCACTGCCAGCCGTGCTGGTTGGAGGCCAGGTCGCCGTCGACGAGCCAGTGCATGAAGTGCCGGGCGCCGTGCTGCCACTCGAGGTGCAGGTCCTTGACCAGGAAGCTGGCCACGATCATCCGCACCCGGTTGTGCATCCAGCCGGTGGCCCGCAGCTGGCGCATGCCGGCGTCCACGATCGGGAAGCCGGTGCGGCCGCGCTGCCACGCCTCGAGCTGCTCGCCGGGCTCGTCGTAGGGCATCCGCGCGAACTCCGGGCGGAGGTACTCCCGCGCCGTCTCGGGGCGGTGGAACAGCACGTCGGCGTAGAACTCCCGCCAGGCCAGCTCCTTGCGGTAGGTCGCCGCCCCCTGGGACCGGGAGCGGGCCAGGTCGGCCAGCATCGTGCGCGGGTGGATCTCGCCCCACTTCAGGTGCACCGACATGCGCGAGGTCCCCTCGACGCCCGGCTTGTCCCGGTCGGTGTCGTAGTCGCCGACGCGCTCGTCGAGGAAGTCCCGCCAGCGCCGGGCGGCCGCCCGCTCGCCGGCCTCGGGCAGCTCCAGCCCGTCGGGCAGCTCCGGGTCGGGGATGTCGGTGGTGTCGTCGAGGGCCAGCCAGGACGCCCCGGCCGGCGCGTCCACCGGAGCCCGCCAGCCGTGCTCGGCCCAGGCCTTCGAGAACGGCGTGAAGACCTTGTACGGGTCGCCCGACCCGTTGGTGACCCGGCCCGGCGCCACGGCGTACGGCGAGCCGGTGCGGACCAGCTCGATCCCGTGCTCGGCCAGCGCCTTCTCGACCGCGCGGTCGCGGCGGTGGCCGTAGGGGCCGAAGTCCGCGGCGACGTGGACCCGGCCGGCGCCGACCTCGCGCGCGGCCTGCACCACGCGGCGTACCGGATCGCCGCGGACCACCGACAATGACGCCTGCCGCTGGCGCAGCGAGGCGTCGAGCGCGCGGAGCGAGGCGCCGAGTTGGGCCCGTCGGCTGGGGCCGGCGGGACCCCACAGCGCCGGGTCGAGCACGAAGAGCGGGAGCACGTCGCCGTCGGCGGCGGCCTCGAGCAGCGCAGGGTTGTCGGCGAGTCGCAGGTCGCGGCGGAACCACATCACGGCGGGTGTCGAGGAGGCCATCGCGCCCCACTGTGCCACGGGTCGGCCAGCGCCGTCGGGGACGCGTCGGTGATGCGTCAGAATGAACCAGTGAGCGACCTGATCGACACCACCGAGATGTACCTCCGCACCATCTACGAGCTGGCGGAGGAGGGCATCGTGCCGCTGCGTGCCCGCATCGCGGAGCGGCTGCACCAGAGCGGGCCCACGGTGTCGCAGACCGTCGCCCGGATGGAGCGCGACGGGCTGCTCACCGTCCAGGGCGACCGGCACCTCGAGCTCACCGAGGAGGGCCTGCGGCTGGCGACGCGGGTGATGCGCAAGCACCGGCTCGCGGAGCGGCTGCTCACCGACGTGATCGGCCTGGACTGGGAGCTGGTCCACGAGGAGGCGTGCCGCTGGGAGCACGTGATGTCGGAGACCGTCGAGCGCCGCCTCGTCGAGCTGCTCGACCACCCCACGCAGTCGCCGTACGGCAACCCGATCCCGGGCCTCGACGAGCTCGGCGAGAGCGCCGTCGGCGAGGAGTTCATGGACGGCGTCGAGCCGCTCTCGAAGGTCGCCAGCCCCGAGGAGGGCCGGGTGATCGTGCGGCGCATCTCCGAGGAGATGCAGAAGGACGAGACGCTGATGAGCGCCCTGCGCCGGGTCGGCGCCCTGCCCGACAAGACGATCACGGTCGTCGCGACCGCCGAGGGCGTGCTGGTCGGGTCCGGCGGGGAGAGCGCCGAGGTCGTGCCGGAGGCGGCCGACCACATCTTCGTGCGCCGCCTCTGAGCCGCCCGACCCGGTTCAGGCCGCCAGGCGGGTCAGGAACTCGCTGCAGCCGGTCTCGAGCTTGTACGACGCCAGCTCGTCGCCGCGGGTCGTGCCCCGGTTCACGATGACCACGGGGGTGCCGTTCCTGGCCGCCCGGCGCACGAACCGGAGGCCGCTCATCACGGTGAGCGAGGAGCCGGCCACCAGCAGCGCGCCGCCGGCGTCGGCGAGCGCGTCGACCGCCGCGTAGCAGCGCTCGACCCGCGGCGGCGGGACGTTCTCGCCGAAGAACACGACGTGCGGCTTGAGGATGCCGTCGCACTCCGGGCAGCCCGGGACCACGAACCCCGCGGTCTCCTCGAGCTCGACGTCGCCGTCCGGCCGGCTCTCCGCGGCCCGGTGCCGCTCGGCGAAGCCGGGGTTGAGGGCGGTCAGTCGCTCGTGCAGCGACACCCGGGAGGCGGTGGCCCGGCAGCCGAGGCAGACCACCTCCGCGATCCGGCCGTGCAGGGCGACCAGCCGGCGGGAACCGGCCCGCTCGTGGAGGCCGTCGACGTTCTGGGTGATCAGCAGCCCGGGGTCGAGGCGGGCCAGCGCGTGGTGGCCGGGGTTCGGGTCCGCGCGCCGCATCCGGCCCCAGCCGAGGTGGCTGCGCGCCCAGTACCGCTGCCGTGCCTGCGGGCCGGACACGAACTCCTGGTAGGTCATCGGCATCCGCGGCGGCGAGCCGGGGCCCCGGTAGTCGGGGATGCCGGAGTCGGTGGACAGCCCGGCGCCGGTGAGCACGACGAGGGGCCGGCCACGCAGGAGGTCGAGCGCCTCATCGACCCCGGGCTCGGTGGTCGAGCCGGCCTCGGTGGTCGAGCCGGCCTCGGTGGTCGAACCGGCCTCGGTGGTCGAACCGGCCTCGGTGGTCGAGCCTGTCGAGACCACGCTCATCGGGCGTAGCGCAGCGCTGCGCGGGCCCGTGCCTTGTCGGCCTCGACCTCGCGGTTCTTCGGAGGGGCGGTGGTGACCAGGTCGTCGAGGAGGTGCTGGGTGAGGTGCGCGATCTCGCGGACGGCGTGGTCGAAGGCCTCCTGGTTGGCCAGCGACGGCTTGGTGGTCCCGCTGACCTTGCGGACGTACTGCAGGGCGGCCGCCGTGACCTCGTCGCGGCTGGCCGGCGGCTCGAAGTTGTTCAGCGGGCGGATGTTGCGGCACATGCGTTTCAGGGTACGTCGGGGCGGCCCGCCCCGGGAGGGTCCGGAGAGCGGTCGTCGCGCCGAGGGGCTGGGCCGGCCGGGCTAGCCTCCGGACATGGCTGACGCGCGCAACGCAGACCGTGAGTTCGACCTCGTGCTCTTCGGAGCGACCGGCTTCACCGGCCAGCTGACGGCGGAGTACCTCGCCCGGCACGCACCCGCCGGGCTGCGCTGGGCCCTCGCCGGGCGCAGCCCCGACAAGCTGGCGCGGGTCCGCGACCGCCTCGCCGACCTCGACCCGGAGCTGAAGAGGCTGGAGCTCCTCCACGCCGACGTCACCGACCCGACGTCGCTGGCCGACGTCGCCGGGCGCGCGCGGGTGGTGATCACCACCGTCGGCCCGTACCTGACGTACGGCGAGCCGCTGGTCGCCGCCTGCGCCGAGGCCGGAACCGACTACGTCGACCTCACCGGTGAGCCCGAGTTCGTCGACCGGATGTACGTCGCGCACCACGCGACCGCCGAACGGACCGGGGCCCGGATCGTGCACGCGTGCGGCTTCGACTCGATCCCGCACGACCTCGGGGCGCTGTTCACGGTCCAGCAGCTCAAGGCGAGCGGCCCGGTGTCGGTGCGCGGCGTCGTGCGCGCCAGCGGCATGTTCTCCGGCGGCACCTTCCACTCCGCGATGACCGCGATGTCGCGGGCGCGGCAGATGAAGGAGGCCTCCGGGGCCCGGCGGCGGGTCGAGCCGCGCCCGGAGGGCCGCTCGTCCCGGGCGGTGGGCGGCAAGCCCCACCGTGACGGCGAGCTCGGGCTCTGGCTGCTGCCGCTGCCCACGATCGACCCGTTCGTCGTGGCCCGCAGCGGGGCGGCGCTCGCGTCGTACGGCCCGAGGTTCCGCTACTCCCACTACGCCGGGGCGAAGACGCTGCGGTACGCCGCGGGCGGTGCGGCCGGCGTCGGCACCCTGGCCGTGGTCGCGCAGGTCCGGCCGCTGCGCAACCTGCTGCTCGGCAGGATCAAGCAGGGCGAGGGGCCCGACCTGGCCAAGCGCGAGAAGTCGTGGTTCACCGTGGACTTCGTCGGCGAGGGCGACGGCCGCAGCGTCCACACCCGGGTGTCCGGCGGCGATCCCGGCTACACCGAGACCGCCAAGATGCTCGCCGAGTCCGCCATGTGCCTCGCCTTCGACGACAACCCGACCACCGCCGGACAGGTGACCACCGCGGCGGCGATGGGCGACAACCTGATCGCGCGGCTGCAGGCGACGGGCATCCGGTTCGAGGTCGTGCCCTGACCCCAGTGGGGGACACCGGGGATTACCGGGGATCGAGAAACCCTTCCCCGTCCGGGGCGGCGTCGGGTAAAGATGTCCGTGGATCCAGTTTCCCGGGGGAGGGATCATGGCAGCAGGCTCGAGCGTCGAGACGCGAGAGGTCAGGGACCAGCTCGTCGACGCGATCATGGACGTGTCACGCGCGCAGCTCATGCTGAGCGGAACCGTCGAGTGGGCGCCGCCGTCGGTGCGACCGCTCACCGAGGAGGCGTTGCGGACGCTCGAGGAAGCGGTCGTCGCGCTGCGCTCCGTCGCCGTCCGGATGAAGACCTAGCTACGGCGGACCGGGTGTTGGTGCCCCAGGCAGGAGTCGAACCTGCGACCTTTCGCTTAGGAGGCGGCTGCTCTATCCGCTGAGCTACTGGGGCGGTGGGTCGGAGTAGCAGTCAGGCTAACTTTCCGGACTTCGCTGGGGAGAACCCTCGGGATAACGCCGGTGTAGTTCGACTGGCTTGGCCGACCCGCGCACAGTATGCCCGAGGCCGACCTCGCCGTTCTTCTTCGGGCGCCCAGTCAGCCGTCAGCCGCAACCTCCAGCCCCGGCAGCGAGTCAACAATCCTCGTCGTCTCGACACTGACGGTCACGACGCGAGCGAGCAGGTCCAGGATGTACCGCGGCTGGCCGGCCTCACGGGACCAGTCGTTGGGATCGTTCACGATGCCGGAGGCTTTGTCTGTTCTCACGTAGTAGCGGTCGATGATCCACTCGATCGCTGAGCGTGACCCCAACATGTAGCGGTACGCAGCCGAGGGGACGCCGCTGACCGCGAGCTGGTCGTTGTAGTGGATGACGCTCCGGTCGACCTTGTGCCCCGCCGCCGTCTGCTCGGCTGTCGGCCTACCGAACCGCATCTTCTTCTCACCGACCGCGTAGAAGGCGTACGCCTCCGCGCCCTCGGGCGCCCCGGCCGGATGCAGACCCTCGAGCGGATACGGCTCGACGCGTTCGTAGTTGATGTGCAGCTCTCCCAACGCCCTGCCGGCGTCGACGAACGCACGGGCGTCCTTCGCATTCGCCACGAATGGGATCCGCGGCAGCGACTTCTTCAAGTCCGCGGCGTAAGACTCGCGGTAGTCCGGGGAGTGCAGAATCCCGTAGCAGTAGAAGAAGATGTCGTCCTTCGTCCAACTGTCGTCGTACGCCGACTGCCATCGGCGCAGTGCTTCGTCCGTGACGTTGTCCACCCTGCGGTGGCCATCGACAACCTCGCTGTCACCGCCGAAGTTGAAGCCACCGTCAGCCGCCTCCCACGTCCAGCGAGGGAAAAACTGAACCGCATCCATCATCAGATTGAGGTTGGGTGCTGAACTCACCATGAAAGTCGTGAAGGGGGTGCGATCAATCGGGGCAAGAACGGAGAGCCCCAGATTGCCTCCGACGCCAAAGAGGCGCGGGCCGGCGCCAGGTCGATCGATCAGCCCGTCAGCGAGCGCAATCCACTGCTTCATGAAGGGCCGGTACGTCGCTTTGGCCAGGCGCAGACTATGCGCATCGATCTTCCGACGCCGGGTGAAGCGCCCTTCCAACGTCGCTGACCAACTGATCCGGCTGGGATCGCGATCTCGGATCCCGGTATCGATGCACGCATTGAACGTCGAGATCATATCCTGAGCCCGCGTCTCAAGCCTCGGGTGCGACGAGGACACCACCCAGGAGTCCCTGTTAGTAGAGAAGCCAAGCGATTGGGCCGCAAACACGGAAGCGGTTTCTCCCTTGGGCGATAACGCGAGGTGGCGCGAGAAGTCGTCCCGTCGCTGATTCACCCAGTCGCCGTGATCGTTCGGCGTGAGAATGCCGCCATCGAGGGCTGTAACACGTCCCGCCTCCACGACGAGCGCGAGCTTTTGCTCGCGAGTCAGGTAGTCGCCGATGTCGGAGTACTTGATCGTCGCGCGGCCAGCCTTGTCCGGATTCTTGACCAGGACGGTGATCGCAACCGTCGCCCGGGAACCGCCGCCAAAGATCTTGCCTCCCTCCTTGCGCGACTGCTCGCCGGCCGTCCGCTGGTTTCCACGGAGGTTGAAAACATGGATGGAACTGAACTCCTCCGCGAGAGCCAGCCGCATTCCATCCATCGCGTTGGCCTCGAGCCAGCCGCCGTTGGTCACGAATGCGATGACACCCCGGTTCTGGATCCGCAGCGACGCCCACTTGATGGCGCGGATGTAGGAGTCATAGAGGTTTCTGCTGAGCACGCCTGTCGAGCGAGCGGCGTATGTGCTTCGGATCGCGGCGTCGATGGTGGGGTACTTGGTGTTGGCGTTGTCATCGTTCGCTGAGTCTTGTCCGACCGAGTACGGCGGGTTGCCGACAATGACGGTGATGGGTAGCTGACGCTGACGTTCGATGCGCTCGTTGTTCGCCGGGAAGATGTCGAGGTCGTCGCGGTCACCGTCCTCGTAGGACTGGAAGGTGTCGGTGAGCACCAGGCCAGGGAACGGCTCATAAGTGCCAGGTGCGCTGCCGTCGCCGTTGGCGAGTGCGGCGTAGGTGCTCTCGATGTTGACCGCCGCGATGTAGTACGCGAGCAGCAGCATCTCGTTGGCGTGCAGCTCGTTCGCGTACTTGCGCGCCAGGTCGTGCGGCTCTATGAGTCCGGACTGGAGGAGCCGGACGATGAAGGTCCCGGTGCCGGTGAAGCCGTCGAGGATGTGCACGCCTTCGTCGGTAAGCCCTTGGCCGAACTCAGCGCGGAGCACCTCGTCGGCGGAGCGGAGGATGAAGTCGACGATCTCGATCGGGGTGTAGACGATGCCCAGTCTGTCGACGGTCTTCTTGAAGGCGGTGGCGAAGAAGTTGTCGTAGAGCTCGACGATGACCTTCTGCTTGCCCTCGGCGTCCCGAACGCCCTCAACACGCCGGCGGACCGACGCGTAGAAGCGGTCCAGGGACTGCTGCTCGGCCTCGAGGCTGTGCTCGTCGAGGCTGGCCAGCATCAGCTCCATCGTCTGGGCGACCGGGTTGTGCTCGGCGAAGTCGTAGCCGGCGAACAGTGCCTCGAAGATGGGCCGGGTGATGAGGTGCTGGGCGAGCATCTCCACGGCCTCGTCCGCGGTGATGGATTCGTTGAGGTTGCCCCGGAGCCCGTCGAGGAACGCGGCGAACTCCTTGGCCTGCGGGGTCTCTTGGTCGGCGATGAGGCCCTTGATGCGGGTGATGTGGGCTTGAGCGATGTCGGCAATGTCGGAGGCCCACTTCTCCCAGTACTTGCGCTCGCCGACCTTCTTGACGATGCGGGCGTACATGGCGTCGCGGAACTCGGCGAGGTCGAACTGCAGCATGAGCTGTTCGCTCTGCTGCTGCGACCGCTCTTGCCGCTCGTCACTGGAGGGGTGCTCGGTTTCTGGGAGCGGGGTGCCGCTGTCGACGATCAGCCGTTCTGGGGGCTGCTTGTTGAGCTCGATCTGGTTGATCATCGCGTGGAAGCGCTCGTCATGGGAGCGCAGTGCCTGGAGTACTTGCCAGACGACCTGGTAGCGCTTGTTGTCGTTGAGCGCCTCAGAGGCAGATAGGCCGGACGGCACCACCACGGGCAGGATGATGTAGCCGAGTTTCTTGCCGGGTGCCTTGCGCATGACCCGGCCGACGGCCTGGACGACGTCGACTTGTGAGCCGCGAGGGGTCAGGAACATGACGGCGTCGAGGGCGGGCACGTCGACGCCCTCGGACAGACAGCGGGCGTTGGTGAGCACCCGGCAGGTGCCGTCGGTGGGTTCGGCCTTCAGCCAGGCGAGGTGCTTGTTGCGCTCCTGGACCCCCATGGTGCCGTCAACGTGAATGGATTCGATCCGAGGGCCGCCGCGGCCGGCGGTGCGTCCCTCGGGGTCGCCGTCCACGGCGCGGTCGACCAGGGCGGGAAAGGACTCTGATGCCTGCTTGGAGGCGCGAATGTCCTTAGCGAAAGCCACGGCGCGGCGCATCGGCGTCGGGTCGGTCTCGCTCTCGCCGGGGTCGATGAAGTGCTTGGCCAGGCCGTTCCAGCAGCCGAGCAGCTTTGCCGCGTCCCCCAGGGCGATCTCGCCGGAGGTGGCCATGGCGTGCTGGAAGTTCTCCGCGACGTACTTCTCGTCGACCGCGAGGACCAGCACCTTGTAGTCGGTGAGCAGGTCGGCCTCGACCGCGTCGCCGAAGCCCAGCCGGTGCAGTTCGGGACCGAAGACGGCCTCATCACTCATGTCGGCGAGCACCGCGTCGGCCTCGGCGGCCTTGCGCTTGACCTCCTCGCCGAACACCCGCGGCGTGGCGGTCATGTAGAGCCGCTTGGCGGCCCGGAGGAAGTCGTTGTCGTGGACCTTGACGAAGTGGGACTCGTCGGCGTCGGCCAGCGTGACGCCGGTGGTGCGGTGGGCCTCGTCGCAGATGATGAGGTCGAAGTCGTCGAGCCCTTGGCGCTGGGCCTTGGCGATGACGTCGATGGACTGGTAGGTGGAGAACACCACGTCCATTCGGGGTGTGGCGTGCCGACAGGCCGCCATCCGCTCCACGAGGGTGGCGGCGTCGGTGGTCGCCGGCTCGGTGAGGTCGATGGTGGAGATCTCGCCCTCGTCGGAGGTCTTGCGGCCGACACGGACATCGGAGCAGACCGCGAACGGGCGGATGTCGACCTCGGTCTCCTGCATCCACTCGCGCAGCGATTGGGAGAGCAGTTGGATCGAGGGCACCAGGAATAGCACCCGGCCGCCGACGCCGACCAGCTGCTCGGCGACCTTCAAGGAGGTAAAGGTCTTGCCGGTGCCGCAGGCGCGGATCATCTTGCCCCGGTCGTGGGCTGCCAGCCCGGTGATGACCTCCTTGACCGCCTGCTCCTGGTCGAGCCGCAGTTGCTTCGGCCCGGTGCGGACCAGCACCTCCGGGGTGGACCAGGAGTACTGGTCCCAGTCGATCTTCGCCTCGTCCAGGTACGCCAGGTCGACGCGCTGCACGGGCACCGCCTGGTGCCGGGCGGTCTCGGTGGCGTTCGTGTTCCAGTCATCCGCGGTGTCGAAGAAGTACCGCGACACGAACTCGACCCCACCAGAGGCGGACAGGAATGTGTCCAGGTCGCCCTTCGAGACCCGGTGCGCCGGGTCATAGAACTTGCACTGGATCGCGGCGTACCCGTCCCGGTCTCGCAGCTTGGCCACGAGGTCCACGCCGGTGTCCGGGCGGCCATCACGGCCCGGCCACTCCGACCACAGCCAGACGTCCTCGAAGCGGCTCACCCACTCCGGCTCGGTGCGCAAGAGATTGAGCACCAGCCGCTCGAACCTGTCCCCCTTGTCGCGCTCATCCAGCGCTGAACCGCGGAGCCCCTCGAGAACCTCATGGATGGTGACAGACACGGGCGTCATCCTGCCTCAGCCACCCCCTGGCCCGCAGAGGTACTCGGATCGCGTGCAGGCCGCGGCGCGAACGACCGGTCCCGGGGCCCGAGTCTTCAGCGAACTGATCACCTGCGTGCCGGCCGGCGGGCATCATGTCGCGCGTGCAGAGTGACGGGCCAGAGAACCCTGAGACGCGGCTGTTCGTGTGGCTTGTGCTGGTCGGGCTGCTGGTGTTCGCGACGGCCGTTGCCGTTGGAGGCGTACTCGGAGGTGTACCGGGGACTCTTGCCGATTGGGTTGGCGCGGTGTCCACCTTCGCCGCCCTGTTGGCGGCCGGGTACGCGGCCGTGCAGACACGTCGCACCTTCGTTCTCGAGCAGCGCCGAGATGCGGCTCGTGACGAGGATGTTCGGCGGGGACAAGCGGTGCTCGTTGCCGTGTGGGCCGGAGAGATGGAGTGGGTCGGGCCGCGCATCTCCAGCACCTTCGTCCCGGGCAGCTCCTTGCCCGTGACGACTCGGGGCCAGGGCGTCGTGTACCCGACGAGCATTCCGGTGACGGTCCAGAATGCCTCGCAGGTGCCGATCTATCACCTCCGCGTTGAGGTTTTCGTAGGCCCATCAGCGTCCACAGCTGTCCCCGGTGCCGCCTGCGAGGTGAGCGACCGGGCTACTGGAGTGGCGGTGCTCGGGCTCACCGGCCCGATCGAGATCGTTAGTCCCAAGTTCGTCGGCGATCTCACCCCTGCCCTGGAGAGCCTGCCGGACGCCGCCAAGCGACCACCGGGTCTGTATCTCGGGTGGTCATTCCAGGACAACGCTGGGCAGTGGTGGCGCCGGCTGCCGACCGGCGATTTGGTCCGGCTCAGCGCAGCACCAGGGGATTTCCGGTCGGACGGATCCACTACGGCCGTTGATCGCGCCTCTGGCGCAGTGGCACTCTCCGGCGGCCTTGTGAACTGAGGCTGGGCATGATGTGCCCGGTCACTGGGTGCGTCGCTGTCTTGCTGGCCCTGTTGCGCCGGGGCTGGCTGCCGGGCTCGCCAGGCAAAGTGATCACCTCCTCTCGAGGCGGATTGCCCGGCGGCCAGCCGACGCGCGTAGATGTAGTTGTGAAGTTGCTGGTGGGCCGCCCGTGGGCGTCCGGGGTCGACGGGAGGGTGGTCGGTCAGGCGGCGGTCAGTGGTGTCGGGGCCGCGTCGCCGTCCCCGAGGTGAGGCCGGGCGTTGTTCCACTGGTGCGCAGGCATTTGTCCGACGACCGCGCCGTTTGTGTCGAGGATGTGTAGGAGGCCGGAGTAGCTGTCGAGCTCGTCCTTGGTGTAGCCGAGGGCGTCGAACAGGTTCTGGCGGGTGCCGCCGTGAATGACGAGGGCTGCCTCGATGTCTCCGGTGGTGCAGAGGGTGTGGTCGCAGCGCCACTTGGTCAGGCTCTTGGCCTGGATGTCGGTGCCGGTGATGCCGGCGCGTCGCATCTGGCGCATGAGGGCCGGTCCGGTGGATGAGCCGGCCGATGCCTTGCCGATGTTGTCGCCGGAGTAGGTCAGGGGCTGCTCCGCGCCGCCCCGGGTGCGGGGCAGGGTGCGGGCGAAGACACCCTGCACCCACGGGTCGAGCGGGATCGTCCGCGGGCCGCGGCCGCGAAGGCCGGCGACGGTGATGGAGGTGGGCGTCAGCGGGTGGTCGAGGTCGCCGACGACGGCCCGGGAACCGGCGGTCCCGGCTACGCCGGTCTCCGCGAGCAGATACAGGTGCAGGGGCTGCACGGTGGCCTGCTCGCGGATATCGAGCTCGATCATCAGACGATTGAGCAGGGTCTCGTCCTTGCGTAGCGGCCGGCCCTTGAAACCGGTTCGGTCGGGGAGCCCAGGCAGCCCGACGTCGATGGTGTCGGACTGAACGCGCTGAGATCGCCGGCCTAACGGGCCCGGGCGGGCGATCAGCACCGTGGTTCGCAGGGCGCTGCAAAGGTTGCGCAGCGTGTGTGCCCGGTCGAGCAGGAACTGGTTCTGCCGGTGCGCCATGCTGA
This sequence comes from Nocardioides koreensis, assembly GCF_039531775.1. NCBI lineage: Bacteria > Bacillati > Actinomycetota > Actinomycetes > Propionibacteriales > Nocardioidaceae > Nocardioides > Nocardioides koreensis. The sequence continues at coordinate 79,857 of NZ_BAAAQR010000006.1, forward strand.
CCCCGACCTGCGGAGTGGGCGCGGCCGAGAACGCCTCCTCGCACAGGTCCGCGACCATCTCGGTGACGATCTCCCCGGCGAGGTCGGCGAGCGCCTCAATGCCGTGGAGGTCGGCCCACTTCGCGATCCGGTCAATGGACCTCAGGACAGGCTCCTGATCCCCAGGGAGGGCACCCAACCCGGGCCAGAGCTCGGCGGCGGCTGCCGCGGCCTCGGCGACGGTGTACCGGCCGACATCGGCGAGCAGCGTGCGCTTCTTGCCGCGCGATCCCGATTGGTCGGTCGCGGCGCGACTCGAACGGGCCGTGGCGCTGGCAGTGCTCATCAGGATGCTCCTTGGGTCGCTTGTGGTGTTGCGACCCGGATCGTCCGGCGACCTCTGTTGGCGCAACCGCGACCAGCGAGTGCGGTGCGGTTCTGATCGCCCTGTCGGGGGAAGGCTGCTCGGATCCCTTCAGCCCGAAAGGGCGCCACCCGATCGGGCAGCGGCATAAGCATCGCGGGTGCGGTGTTACGGGTGTGTCTCAAATGGCGACAACGACGGTGACCCGGGCACGGCGGATTGTCCGCGCTGTCGGGAATATGGACCCCATCTCGGGACGAGGAAGTCCGACGGGCGTCGAGGGCCGCTGGGTCTCCGCAGTAGCCCGCCAGACCGTGTATAACGATCTCTCAAGCCGTATAAGGAAATCCCATATACGGGGGCCAGGTACGCGGCAGAACCCCATCGCCAGAGTGGTCCGCCGGTCGGAATCGGCGCGGCGGCTAACTGCCGCCGCCGGCGAAGAACAAGATCATCAGCGACCCGACCTGTAGAACAAGTGACGCGACAGCACCGCAGAGCACCCCGGCGGCGCAAACGCGGGTCCGCCGCAACATCAGCAGAACGACACCACAACCGGCCGCGACGCCCAGGATCGGCCAGAAGGCGTCATCGAAGGCCGAGCCCGCGTGGGACCCGAAGAAGAGGCTTGTGGAGATCGCCAGGGTCAGAAGCAGCGCCATGAGGAACCCCACCAGGAACTGAGCGCCGCGGGTCACGCCGCAGAGTATGCCGACGCTCGCGGCCGCTCGCGGCACCCGACTCGCCTGCTCATCTGCACGTAATCGCCATCCCCGGATGGCCGCGGGCGCAGACTACGCGGCACGTGAGTGCCTCTGCATGAGGCGAGAGGTACGCGGCGTCGTCGGATAGCGACGAGGATCAGCACCGCTATCAGCACCCGGTGGGGTCGCATGACTGCCAAGGTGGCTTCGGTCCGGGCCGGAGGCGAGCGAGTGGAGGTTTCCGTGGATGATCGGCCCAGCCTGCGAGGGGCCAAGGTGCGTCTTATGCGCGCCGTGGCTCGGCACGTGGAACTGCAGACGCTTGAGCATGAAGGCAAGACGGACCCGCAGCCGATCCGTCTCACCGCGGATCGAGCAGATTGGGAGGCCGGCGAGCCGCTCCGTCCCACCATCGACTGGTCGCAGGCGCGACCGATCGACGTCACACACGCCAAGCTGCTTACAAGCGAGGTCGTCCAGCACCTTCGCGCGGCGCTCGACTATCTGGCCTACAACCTGGTGTGGCTCGACGCTGGCCCCCCTGATCGGGGACGAGAACGGTCCATCCACTTCCCGGTCGTGCGCCAGGAAACTCGTTGGAAGGCAGAGGCGACCGGGCGGCTGCCGGGCGTCACACCCGAGCACCTCGCGATCATTCGCGAATACCAGCCGTTCGCCGGCTGCAGCTGGACGGCGACACTGGCCGACCTGGCGATGATTGACCGCCACCGCTTCGTCCTCGACGTTTTCCGGGAGTACTCGGGCGCCTTCTCCAATAGCCCCGAGACGGTCTCCATCGACCCTGATAACCCGACGCGGGTAGTCGTAGACGTCGGCGGACTCGACTTCCGCTTCCTCCTCCCCGACGAGCGGCCAGCGGTCGAAGCCCTGGCAACGCTCAGCCGCGAGGCGGCCATGTTGGTGTGGCGGATGCAGGGTGACTTCGGCGAGTACGACGAGTTGACGATCCCCCGACAGTAAGACCCTGAGGCTTGAGTCGGCACGTCCCCGTGGCGGGCGCACGCTACGTCGGCATGTGCGAGGCTCGGTGGGGCTTGGCCCAGACTGTGTACATGCTGACGGTTCTGCGTCGGCGCCGGATCGTCCGTCGTCGGCGACAGTTCGACATCAAGCATGACTGCCCCCGGCTAACGGCGTTCGGACTCGCCTGTCGGCGTGAGCGACTACGGTCTCCGCCATGACGCAGGACCTTTTGCCTGACCGCTGGCAGGATCGCGATTTCCCAGCGCTACTGGCCGCGGCGAGAATCCTCGAGAGCGACACACCGGAGGACGCTGACACCCAGTTAGAGGTGTTCCAGGAGGCTGCTGGGCTAAGTGAGCGAGAGCTCGTGCGGGCGCTGATCGGTCTTGAGCAGGCCGGATACATACAGACCCAAGGCGTGGCGCCCTTGGTCGGCGATCCCACGATTTGGGTTACCGGACTGACCGAGCGCGGCCGACGCAAGACAGGTCTGTGGCCGGATGAGGAGTCGACCGCGGACGCGCTGGTAGACCTACTCGCGCAGGCCGCCGACCAGGTCGACGACGAAGACGATGCGGGCGCCCTCCGTAAGGCTGGGCGGCTTCTTCGTGGGGTCCCTTCAGCAGTCCTCGCCGACGTCACGGCCGCACTCATCCGCCAGCAGACCGGCCTCTGACGCCAGATCACGAATGCGCTCCGACCATCGCGCGATCGGCAGTTCGTGTCGGCGGGCGCCTGTACGTTGCCGGCCATGACCACCGAGATGCTCCCCGACCGCTGGCGCAGCCGCGACCTGTTGGTGCTGCTTGAAGCTGCCCGGCAAGCAGACGCTGGAGAGGACCCGGACACAGCAGCCATGGCCGGGGCCGCCGGCATCGACCGCGACGCCGTGGACAAGGTGCTGGTCGCACTGGAGAACGCCGGATACGTGCAGACGCGACGAGGCGCTGCCAGGGCCGGTGGCCCCGGCACTTTGTGGGAGATCGAGATCCTTGAACGCGGCCGACGCGCCACCGGCCTCTGGCCAAACGGAGACACCGCTGTAGAGCAGCTCCTCGACGCGCTCCGGCAAGCCGAAGAACTCGCTGATGACCCCGACGACAAGAGCGCACTGCGTAAGGCCGGCGGCCAGCTCGCATCAGTGTCCCGCAGCGTGCTGGCCGAGGTCATCGCGGCCGTCGTCACCCGGCAGGCCGGGCTCTGACCCATGAGCGCCCAAGCATGGGCGAACCTGATCGCCGGGTTTGCCTTCCTGGCCGCCCTGGGCGCACTCGTGCGCGGCGAGCTGAACGCGCGAGACAACCGGCAGGACGCTGAGAAGGCGCAGCGGGCCGCCGAGGAAGCGAACGGCGCAGCCAACCGCGCAGCGACCGCGCTCGAGCGCATGGCCGAGCAGTTCGCTGAGTCGCTGTCACGAGCCGAGAAGCGAGACCAGCGCCAGTGGGTCTCCCGCACACCGCGCGGTGACGGCGGCCCGTGGGCAGGACTCCCGTCAGCCGGACCGAGTGAGCCGATCGTGCACTGGACCGTGGACAAGATCAGAGGTGGAAGGCACGCTCTCACGAACCTCGGCCGCGGTGCTGCGCACAACGTCGTGCTGAGCAGCGAGAATGCCATCCGCTTCGACGCGCCGGAACCGCGTGACATCCAAATGGGCGAGGCAGTCGAGTTCATCGCAGTCGGGTCCTGGCAGACCGGCACGCCCGAGCTCGTCGTCACCTGGTCCGACACCCCGGAATGCGACGGCGAGCGAAGGACCTGGACCCGGATCCTGCCCTGACGAGCCGCACTCTCGACGCGCTCCGGATCAGCTCCGCCAGCGGGGTGAACTGCAAAGGCCCGGCCCCTCCCGCGCGACACTCGACGCACAGCGCCGGCTCGTCGGTCCGCAGGCCGCCCAGATCCACCGCTGGCCTCCCCGCAGCGCTCGCACCGCTCGCGATGGTGGGCGACCGACTACTCAGATGAAGCGATCCGCACATCGGCTGACGGCGCGCTTCCGCGCTCGGAGGACGGGCCACACCCCAAGTGTGGGTTGTCGCATGGGGGCTTGCCTTGGCGTCAGAAGTTGTCGTCGATGTCAAGGTCCGGTGCCCACACCCTGGCAGGCAGGAGCGCCAGCCGGTGGCGGGCCGCGTCGACGAGCTGCGGAAGCTCGGCCTCCGTCGCGGAGAACAGCGGCACGCCCACCAGAGCGGCGGCCTCGAACACGAGCCCGATAGCCACGGTCGGCACGCCCCGCTCAATGCGGGCGACGGTGTACGGGGTGACGTCGAGACGCTCAGCCAACTCGGCGGCGGTCCACACGCGCTCACGACGTGCCTGGGCGATCTGCGTACCCAACAGCGCGACCGCGGAGGTGGTCATCGGCATGAACGAACGGGTCTTCTTCGACATCTGCTCACCCTTCTCCACATGCCATATAACGAACGTTATAGCGCCTTATCGTCGCCTTATAGCAGTTCGACAGCCCTTCCTTCGCGACGACCAACGCGCCTGACGGGTGGGAAGCGCGCCGTCACCCACCTCGCTCTGGTCGGGGGGCGTCCGCACGCCGCTCGGCCTCCGCCAGCAACGTGCGCATCAGCGGGGTGTCGTCGATCCGCTCGTTGAAGGCCCCGAGGACGGAGGCGATGCTGATCGGATCGTCGTCGCCGAACTCAGGCGGGTCCGCCCATCTCCATGCCTCCGCCCGGATGAACGCGATGACGGCGTGCAGGTGCTCGGTGCTGAAGTCTTCGGGATCCGAGATCCGGTGCGGCCGCCGGAGGATGTCCACCCACCACGTGGTCTGCCCGAACACACGCGGGTCGAACCGGCCCGGCGGAAGCGAGGCAAAGCTCTCGAAGTCGGCTGGCTCCCACTCATCGAGGCCGTGGTGGCTGGCGCGGAAGTGGGCCTCGAGCTCTGGCTGGGCCACGCCGAGGGTCCGGGCCAGGCGCTCGGCCTCCTCCCGGAGACCCATGCTGACGCAGGCGGCGTAACGATGCCGCAGGCGCTGCTGATCGCGCCTCTGCCGGTCGCGGGGCTCCGGGGCGTCCGTCACGTGGCCAGTATCCGCCGGTGCAATCACCGCGTCTCCCTGCTGTCGCCGGGTCCCCCGTTACCGGGCGAAGAGCTCGACGATGGCCGCGCGAATGGTTCCGGGCGCAGTTGCCGGCCCCGCGCCCGGGGCGGTCGGCGCGAGACGGCTGTCCTGGGATGCCTCGGGGTTGCTGAGGCGGTACTGACGCAGCGCGAGGGCGTTGGTGATCAGCCCGGCGTAGAGGACGTCGAGGAGCTGGTGGTCGGCGTGCAGGCTGGCGGCCGTCTCGCCGCGACGCATGCGGGCCTTGAGCCAGGAGAACCACGATTCGGTGTCGTTGCGCAGCCCGTAGATGTCGCCGAACCCGCGGTCGCAGCGCGCCAGCGGCTGCATGGCGTGCAACGCCTTCTCCAGGCTGGTGCGGGGCTTCTTGGTGTGCTCGGTGCGCTTGCCGCGGTGAGGGACCGGCTCCCAGATGGTGTCGAACTCGAAGGGCTGCCGAGCGTCCTCGCAGAGCAGTCGGTGGGTGGTGACCATGGCCCAGTCGCCGGTGTCCGGGTGCTTGGTGCGCGTGGAGCGCTCGCTGATTGCGCGTTGGGCCTTGATGTGGGCGCCGCCGCTGACCCGGACCTCCCACAGTGCGCCGTCGTCGACGTAGAGCAGGTGCCCACACGGTTCGCCGTCGGGACCCGGGTGGCTGACCTCTCCGTACTCGTGGGCGGCGCTGTCGACCCTGGTCAGGTTGCCGCGCGAGCTCAGGTACTGGCTCGTGCCCAGGGGCAGGCCGAGGCCGGTCGGCACGCCCTGGCGGGTGGCTGCGGCGAAGGCTTCGAGGTCGCCCCGGGCGTTGAGCCGTTCCTGGACCAGCGCGGAGACGGGGTCGCTGTCCCTGCCCACGTTCTTCAGGCCAGGCAGGCCGGACTCGCGCAGCACCTTGCGGATGTCGAGGCGAGCCTCGGTCTCCTCGGCGGGAATCTCGTGCTCGGGGATGGCGGTGCTGATCACCGGGACGCCGTGTTCGGCCATCAGCCAGTCGATCGGCCAGTCGCGAAAGCCCATGTCGTGGCAGAGCATGTGCACGGTCTCGCCAGCGATGCCGATGAAGTCCTCGAGCAGTCCGAGGGTGCCCAGCGTCTCCCAGCCCAGGGCGCGGTCGACGCCGAGGATCACCCGGCCGTAGGGAGTGCGAGTCAGCAATGTGACGTGGCAGATGCCCATGTAGCTGTTGCCGTGCTTGGTGATCTTCCTGACCACGTCGGGGATGCGGGCGGTCTCGGCCGTCTTGGCCTTGGTGTTGAACACGTACGTCGTGCCGCTGCGTTCGTCGGTCCACGTCCGCGCACTGCTGAACGGGGACAGCCAGGTGCCGTCGGCACTGACGATGTTGCGGGGGTCGGGGTTGGCGAAGTCCCTGGGATTGTTGTCGGGGAGGTTGCCGAGCAGGCGTGCCCGGGCGAAGGCCAGCTGACGTGCCCGATGCTGGACCGTGCCCAGGTTGGGGTGTGGGTCGGGGCCGTGGTCGCGGAAGTGTGTGCTGGGCACCCACTGCTGGCGCCACTGACGGACCTGGTCCTCGCTCGGCGGCCGGTCCGGCAGAAGGTCTGCCCCGGTCATCCGGGTGACGGCGTGCCGCAGCCGGTTGTACAGGTCCGGGTTCTTGCGGTGGACCCGGCAGCACTTGCTGCGTGATCCGTAGACGCGGCCTCCGATGTCCATGAGCAGGCAGCCCAGATCCCAGCCGAAGCGGGCGTCCTCGCGGCCACGACCATGGCCGATCAGGCTGATCTCGTGGCCCAGGTCGTAGAAGTCTGGGTCGGTGGCCACCCCCAGCAGGGTCTCATCCTCGGTGGGCGGCTCGTAGAGGGAAGGCAACTTCGGCTCCTTGGTTGCGGCCGCGGGCGGGCCGGACACCCCGGACAGTGAGCACGCGGCAGCCCGGCGCAACCTCGACCAGCCGACGCTGCGCGGACCGAGCAGCGGAACCTTGTTCCCGTTCGATGGTGGGCCCGTTCCCGGGTCCGGTTGCCCGATGACACCGCGAGGAGCGCGTCTTAGCGTCGTGGTCAGGGAGGTAGCCATGGCGAACACCCCACGCACCACCGATTCCCGTCCCCTCCGCGGAGCCGGGTCGAACCCGTCGCCGAAGGACCCGTCCGGGCAGCGACCGCCGATGCTGGCGGTGGTCGAGGACGTGCGCGCCGAGTGGGCTCGCCGAGGTGAGTTCACCGCGCAGACGCTGGACAAGTGCGGCGAACAACTGACCCGCTTCGCCGGCCGCCTGCACGCCCAAGGCGTCACAGAGGTCTCACAGATCACCAGCGCGCACTGCCGCGGGTTCATCGAGGCGGCCACCACGGCCGGACCGGCGCCGGAGCTGACCACCCGGCACTCCCGGCGCTCGGCGCTGCGGATGCTGTTTCGGACCCTGCGCGACGTCGGCTACCCGGTGGGCGATCCCACCCTCGACCTGGAGCTGCCGCCCCGCACCTCGAAGACGGCTCGGCCGCTGACCGACGTCGAGGTCGCCCTGTGCCGCGCCTCCTCCCGCATGGGGGAGACCGGCGCAGACTCCTTGCATCGGGCGGTGTGCTGGGCCCTCGGAGAAGCCACCGCCGTCTCCAGCGAGGTCTCCGGGGTCCGCCTCGGCGACGTCGACGACCATCGCTCACCGCGGTGGGTGCGGCTGCCGGGCACCCGCCGCCACGACCCCCGGCTCGGGGAGCTTACCGACTGGGGATCGGTCATCATTGCCCGGCAGGTTGAGCTGCTGAGGCAGCGCAAGGCGACACCGGCCACACCGTTGGCCTATCGCGGCCAAGGGCTGCCGGGGGAGTACCACGCACAGGCCGCCTCGTGCACCGCGATCGGCTCGGTGCTGACACTGGCGGGCTTGGCCGCCGAACCCGACGTCCGACCCGCGTCGGTGCGGAACTGGGCCGGACGCCGGCTCTACGAGGGCGGAATGCCGATCGAGCTGGTCGCCCGCCGGATGGGCGCGCGCAGTCTGGACTCGGCCGCTGCCGACATCGCCCTGATCTGGCGGACAGCCCTATGAGCCGCCACCACTACAACACCTGGACCCGCGTCCGCGCGGTCCTGGAGTCACCCGGCCTCTACGAGCTCGCCACCGGGTTGGACTGGGACCCACCGGTCGGCCGCCCGCGGGCGAACCCCACCTACGTGGTGCTCGGATTCGGGGTCCTCGCCCGGCTGGCCAGGTCGGGGATCCGAGTCGAGTTGGACCTTGCTGAACCCCACACCTGGGCCGCAGTCCGCCAAATCATGGTCGCCGCGATCGCCCGCCACGGCCTCGACCTCCCGCCACCTGGTCCGCGGCCGCCAAAATGGGACCACTGGCGCTGGATGCGCGACTACGTCCTGGCCACCGACGAAGGCATCGCCGACCTGGGGCGCCTCCACCCACCCATCGCCGTTGCCGCCGCCCGCCGGCTCGGGCTACTCGACCCGGCCGGCCCTGGCTCGTTCACCCACCCGCATCCCAGCCGGGCTGTATACGGCGACGGCACCCTGGTGCGGCCCATGTACCGGCCACCCGAGACGGTCCTCCTCGACAACGACGACGGCACCCAGACCCCCGCCTACCTCGACCCGGCCACAGGTGCCCTGCATCCCGAGCCGCGTGGCCGGTTCGACCCCGACCTGCAGCCACACCACGGCAAGGGCGGCTCGGTCCGCACCCACGGCTACGTGTGCTGGCACACCCGCGGACCCCGGCCCTACCAACGCATCGACCTGGCCTGCGGCCACACACCCGCACCAGGCGCCGAGGCAGCCACCGCCGTGGCGCTGCTCCGCGAGGTCCACCGAGCAGCGGGGACCGGTATCCAGGCCGTGGTCTACGACGGCGCCCTGCGCGGCAGCCACATCGACCAAGTGATGCGGGACTACGGCTACCCCGTCCTCGCCAAGCAAGCCACCGGCACCCCCGAGACCGACGCCGGCGATCACCTCGAGGCCGTATCGCTGGCCCGCACGCCACAAGGCAGGCGCGTCCGCACCTACCCGCTCGGCACCGCCACCCACGACCTGCCCACCGGCCCCTGCACCCATCAAATCGCCACCACCGGCGGGCAGGTGGTCGAGATCGACCTCAACGAAGCCGGCGACCCCACGATCGTGGCCACGCTGGTTCGCCGCTCGGTGAAACGCTCCCGCCGGGCCAACGGCCGCTACCGCTTCAACGTCGGCTACGAACTCAACTGCCCCGCCAGCACCTTCACCATCTGGCTCAGCCCCCACGCCACCGCGACCGACCCCAGCCGACCCGAACAGTTGCGCGTACTGGCGCCCGGCGACCCCGACGCCCAACGCCTCCACGGCCTGCGCTCGGACGCCGAAGGCTTCCACTCCAGCTTCAAGCGAACCCTTCTCGTCGACAGGCAGATGAGCCTGGGTTGGCGCCGCGGCCTGGTCGACCTGTACTGCTTCACCCTCCTCAACAACGCCCTCGCCGAACACCGCGCCGCCGAAGAAGACCGCTCCGGGCGCATGGCGTCGCCGTCGGCGCTAAGGGGCGGCGGGTAGCGAGCCCTGGACGACTGCATCGCCCACGGGCGCCGCATTGGCGTGGGTCGGAGACCCCAACCACTCGCCGCAGCCAGAACTGCTACCGGGACCGATGTACCACGGAGCCGCTCCCCGGTCGCCAATGCCGATGACTCGTGCCCGCGCACGTTCGACCTCGACCTCACTGGTGCCGCGGCACAAAGCGGCACGCAACTGGTGTTGCTCAACGGCAGCTTGAGAACTCAACAGAGGACACATCGACGCACGAGACTCGGCGCGGCTACGCATCCAACTTTGGCGAGAAGGGAGGTGAATCCACCACGGCCAAGGATGCGGCCGCGCCGCAGGGTTCGATATGGGCGGGTTTGTCGGTGGCCGCTCCTAAGGTGTCGCCGTGCAAATGGACCTTTGGCTGTCTGCGGGGAGCAGTCTTCTCGGTGCCGTAATCGGTGCCGGCGCAGCATTGGGCGCCCAATCGATGCAGTGGACGACGGCGCGCAAGGCGGACGCCGAGCGAGAGCGGAAAAGCGCGATCGAGGACGTCCTCGTCAGAGCGCAAGCGGTTGACGTGATCACGGACAACCTCATGACGCTGGCTGCAAACGCGGGATCCTTCAACGGGCTCATCGGCCGGGTCTTGGGGACCGTCGCGCCCATCGACTACATGGCCATGTACGCCAAGCTGGGCGACGACCTCAACGCCCTTCATCGTGCGGCCGCCCAAGTGTCGCTGTTCGGTGACGCGCGAACCGTTCAACTCACAAATGCGGTGGTGCTTGCGGCTGCCGACGTCGTCAGTGCGCAGTGCACCCACAAGGGCGGCAAGCTGCGGAACTACCTCCGCATTGCATTCATCGGTCGTCACTCCAAGGACCACACGAAGATCGGGGCGGCTCGTCAACAATTGGCTGCGGCGCGCGGCGCGCTCGTGGACCACACCCGTCGCGCGTTGTCCCTGGACCACGTCGATCCATTCGCTTTGCCGGAACAGGTCGACGGCTGAGAGTTCGTGCACCTGCCCGTGTCAGCGAGGCTCGCTCGACGCCGACCGAGTCAGGCGACTCCGTAGCCGGTGATGCGCCATTGCCCGTCGATGCGGTCCAGGTAGAACCCGAAGCTCGTTTGCTCGCCGCTTGGGAAGCCGCCGATCCCGTTCGGGGTGAACGTGAACAGCACGTGGGCGTCGTGGCGGTCAGGCTCACCGAGACTCAGTTCGTGCACGTCTCCCCATGTGCCTGGGCGACTCCACAGTCGGTTGTGATCTTCAGGAAGCGGGATCTGGTTGGACGTCTTGAAGTCGCGCGCGTTGATGGCTTGGAGGTAGGTCGCCACGACTTGGATCGGCGTCGCGTCGGGGCCCGGCGGTGCAACATCCTGGCGTGGCCGTGCCCAGAGCCATAGCCCGGCCGCAAGCACGCCGAGAACCAAGACGAGGGCAAGGCTGGTTCGCACGCCACGGCACTGAAGTCGGGAGACCTCAGGTCTCACATCAGTTGCTGTGCTCACATCCGCGACCTTTCGCATGGGACGTTAGACGCCGCCAGGTCCATCTTTGTTGCTGCGCGGCGCGGAGCGAATTGTGACCGCTTGTGCACGCAATCCGCACATCGGACCCGCGCACCATCAGCGGCTACCGGATGGCCGCGGGCGCACGCTACGCGGTTCCAACCGCTTAGGTAGGAGAACATCGCGGTGGAGAAGTTCGGCACGAAAGGAGGTGAATCCACCAAAGCCACGGACGCGACCACTATGACTGGCGCGAGCCCAAGTCGGGGTGACGGGCCCTCATGGGCCGACGACAGCACTGCTTCGCCCGCTCGAGGAGGAGGCCCAGTCAGGGAACGGGCACCAGGGGGACCCCGCCCAACGCGCATCTATTCGGGGCGCCTTGAAATGAGGAGGCCAGCCCGACTGTCCACGTTGCGAAGGGAAATACATTTGCTCCGAGGAGCATCCGGCCTGACGGTTAGGACGACCCGGTTCCGGGCAGCATCGACAAGAACTCCGTGAATCCAAGGGTGCGCAGACCGAACTCCGAAGCCTTGGCCCGCACCGCACGATCCTCGCTCACAATCCGCCAGTCCTCCTCGAACAGCGAACTGGCCGCAACATCGATCGCGTGGAGCGCCGTGGCTACGAGGATAGGGTCGGCATTGCCCAAGTTGCGGTACAAGTCGATGAGCTTGAAATCGCCCGGCGCGACGGTAGACATCACCTCTCGCACGCGTTCGAGGACGCCGTCGCACACCGGGTACTCCAAGCGACGCAGGTCCGCGATGTCCGGCAACTCCGATGCCTCGTACAGCACCTCGCTCGGCAGGCGACAGGAGGCGCGGAAGAACCTGCTGCCACGCTGCTCTCGGCTGAGCCGGCTCAGTACGTTGTTGTCGACCAGATACCAGATGCTGCTCACAGCGCCTCACGGAACTGCTGGATCTGTGTCGCCTTCAGCTTGTTCAACAGCACCACGCGGCGGAACTCGCCCTGGCTGATCGCCCCCCGGTCGAGTTGATGCACCATCCGCCGGGAGAACTCGGTGCCGTTGTACTTCCGCAGAGCGTTCTCCGGCCGAGGTCTGCGCGCCGGCCGCTTCGGCCGTTTCGCGAACTCTGCAGCGAGCACCTCGAGGTGCTCCTCCGCCTTCTCCCGGCTGATCAGCCCCAACCTCAGCGCACGCATCACGAACGCGCTCGGCGTCACCTTGAACACGTCGGCACCAGCCACAACGCCATCCAAGGTCGAGGCACTCAGCTCGCGCACCTCGAGCCGAGGCATCAACACCTCCCCAGCCAGCTCGTACTCCCGATCCACGATCTGCTCGGCGGTGTGGTCGTCGTAGGTCACCGGTGCGAACTTGCCCTGGGCGACAAGGACGGCGAGGAGCACCAGCGTGAATAGCTTCCGGCCGGCCGGCTCCGGGTTGGCGCCCGCATCCCCGCCGGTGAGGAAGATGAACGGCACCTTCTTGTCACGCACACACAGGCCACTGAACTTGGCGTGGCGTGGCAGGCGCTGTGGCATGAAGTCCTGCTGGCTCTGCGAGACCAGCAACTGCTTCGCCTCGAAGCGCCCGATCAGCAGATCCAGGGCCGCGGACTTCTTCTTCGCTGCCTTGACGTCAGTCAACGTAAACCCCAGCACGTCCCGGAGCCTCGCAGCGTCCCCCGCCACCGAATCCCGCGAACCCCGAAGACACCCCACCACCGCGTTCTTCACCAGAGTGTCGTCCAGTTTTTTCAACAGCTCCTGCTTGCGTAGCAAGTCCTTCACGATGAGCTCGACGTCGCGCAGCCGCACCTCGCTTCGTGAGTTCAAGGAGAACGCGTCCTTACTGACGCCGGCCAGCAGCGTGTCCGACTTCTTCTGCAGTTGGCGTTCCACGGCCTCCAGCGGAGCAAACACGAGGGAGTACGGGATGTCCGCGATCCGCGCGAGCTTGACGAGGTCATCGAACTTGATGCGTGACCTCTCCAGTGCATGGAGATAAGGCGCCCGTGACGCCACGACCGACGCGTCGAACAGCGCCGTGAAGACCGACCTCTCGACCTCCACGCTCGACCCGGCATCCAGCCGCACCTCGATGGTCCCCAACTCGTCCTCCCCCGTGAGAGTCCGGGCAGCACTGTGCACCGCTTGAACGCCACGCTGCCCCGGACACGCCGAGTGCCAGCTTGGCGAGCGTCGGGCCAGTCAGGCAGAAGTCGTCATCGGCACCGTCTTTGGGCGCGAGCGGCGTACGTCGCAGGGAGGGCAGCCGAGCAGGCCAGGACGGCACGAACTGCCTACCGTGCGGCCGACGGAGGTCGACACTCTCGTGTTGGGTCAATGGATGTCGCTATCGTCACTCCGCGTAGTCGCGATAGGCATCCGAACGAGCAGGACGTGAGATGACACAAATGGCGGGGGACGAGTTGGCGCCTTTGCTCCAATGGAGCGTGCCGAAGCTGGGTGGAGACGGCACGGTCCAGCTATCTGCGTACCCGGGACACGCACTTGTCGTAGTAGGGCCGAATGGCTCCGGCAAGTCCGCACTCAGCCACTGGTTGGGTGCCAACCGCGGAGGTTCGGGAACTCCCGTGACTCGGGTGCTCGCCCACCGCCGGGTTTGGTTGCGCTCTGCCGGCGCGGAGATGACCGCCAGCCAGCGCGAGCAGTTGGTGCCATCCTTCGACACGTGGGACGCGCAGCCGAACTCAAGGGTTCGACTCGAAGGCGAGTCCGAGCGCACCTCCAGACTTCTCTATGACCTTCTCGGTCGCGTCAACGGGAGGAACGCCGAGATCGCTCAGTTGTTTGATGCCGGCCAAGATCCGTCATCCGTTTCAGAGTCGTTGCTCACCAAGATCGACAGAGTCTTTGCTTTGGCCAATCTCGGTATCTCTTTTCGCGTGACCAACGTGGGAGAGTTCGAGGCAGTCCGACCGACGGGAGTTGCCTATCCGATCTCGGAGATGTCGGACGGTGAGAAGGGTGCCTTCCTTCTCGCGGCCGAGGTCCTCTTGGCCCCACCGGACTGCGTTCAGCTCGTCGACGAGCCCGAACGTCACTTGCACCGTGCGATCTCGTCGGACTTTGTCGTCTCGCTAATGCGCGAGCGAACCGACTGCGCTTTCGTCTTGCTGACGCACGATCTGGATCTGATCGGCAAGCTGGAGTCGACCACAACAACGGTCTGCTCGGTGAGTGAGGTCTCATGGGGCGGGGCTACGGCCACCGGGTGGGGTATCGAAATCGATTCAGGTGCCGCAGAAGTGCCCGACTCGGTCCGCCAAGCGATCCTTGGGGGACGCACGCAGTTGCTGTTCGTGGAGGGCGAGGTCTCCAGCCTCGACTTCCCGTTGTATCGGTTGGTGTTTCCCGACTGGACTGTCGTCCCATGCGGCGGCGCCGAGGAAGTCAAGCGAGCGACCAGCGGGCTGAATGGGGTCGACGCCTACCACTGGGTCGACGGCCGGGGCGTTCTTGATGGAGATGCTCGTTCTCCAGAGGAGGTCGCCGCGCTGGGAACCAAGAAGATCCTGGTCTTGCCCGTCGACGAGGTCGAAAACCTCTACTACCTATCTTGCGTCGTAGACGCGGTCGCGGATCACCAAGCGGCAACCCTGGGAGAGGACGCGGAAGTTCTTAAGGCGACCGTTCGAGGAAAGGCGATGGAATCGCTAAAGGCAAGCACCGTGCAGCACTTGGCCTCGGTCAATGCCGTGAAGATTCTGCGTAGTCAGGCACTGGCCAGCATGCCGACTGGCGAGGACATGATCAACGGCGGAGCGGATCTTCCGATCAGCCTGTCGTCTCCATACCCGGCTGAGCGTCAGAAGCTGGTCGACCTTGTGGCCTCTCAGGACTATGACGCGATCGTGCGCGGGTACTCAGTGCGTGACAGCGGTCTTCGGACGGCCGTTGCCCATGCCCTCGGGTTCAAGAGCCTGGATCTCTACGAGAAGGCTGTCCGCGTTCTCCTCGGAAACAACGAGATGCTGCTGACCCAGGTGCGAAAGATTGTCGGAGACCTACCGTCGTAGGGCGTCACGGGCGAGGCGACGGCCGTCGAGGTCGCCGGGTGTTGACAGCCGAAGGCCGTGAGTGCATCGCGGTGATTGCCTTCGCACCACCTTCTTGAACCAGCCGGTGCTCCTCTTCCGGGCCTGCTGAGCCGGCTCGCAGGTCAACAGTCCCCCGGGCCACGGACTGGGTGCCCGGGCTTCGGAGCCGCCGGTGCGTCAACGAGGCATGGTGCTGCGAATCAGTTGTGCCAACTGCTGCCATCGCGCCGGGATCGGACCCCGGGTGCCGGCAGGGTTATGGGAGCGGGCCGCGCGGGCCAGCAGCGGCCAGAAGCCGTCCGCGCGGCGGTGCCCGCGAAGGACCACCGAGCTCACCTCGCCGTTGTCGTCCCACAGAACCGCGAGGTAGCGCGACGTATCGGCAAGGTTCGAAATGTTCGCCAGACACAGACGGCCGATCTCCCGGCGCCGGGCGCCGTCACCGCCCGGCCACAACTCGACCTTCACAACCAGCATGGTCGCAACGTAGCTGCGCCCGCCGACAGCCGGATGCCCGCGATCGACACGAGTGAGACCGTCTCGGGTTTGGACCTCAACTTGGCATGGTGCTCTGAATCGGCGCCAAGGCATCCGCTGCGGAGGACCTTCATCCCCGCGGCGACCAGAATCCTGAGGCCGGTCTGGTGACGTTTCGCCTGGTATGGATGGCGCCCTCACGTGGCGGTGCCGGTGTCGTCCAACGACACTGCTGTCATGAACGGGGACCTCGACAGGCAGCTTCTGGCTCGGAGCGTGCACCGGCTCTGGGAACGACGGGTGAAGGCGGCGGCTGAGAGCGTGCGGGTGTTCGCTCCATACCTCGACCGCACGCTGACCACCTTGCTGAAGAAGGCAGGCCCCGACGTGGAGCTGGCCGTAGTGACCGACCTGTCGCCGGCCAGCGGTGTCCTGAACTACGCGTGGCAGCTCCGCGGGGTGCAGCGACTGCTCAAGGAAGGTGTCGAGGTCCGGTCGTTGCGCCGGCTGCACGCCAAGGTCCTACTCGTTGACGGCAGTCACGCCACCATCGGGTCGCAGAACTTCACGGCATACGGCCGTGGCAGCAAGGAAGCCACCGTGGCGCCAGAGGTCGACCTCCAGGACTCCAGGTTCATCGCAACCCTGGCCGCATGGTTCGAGGAGTCAGAGCCCGTCGACCTCGCGTTCATTGAACGCCTGCTCGAGAGGCTCGCGCCCCAGATCACGAAGGCGCAGGACGCCCAGCAGGAACTCATCGACGCATACGAAGAGGCTGAAGAGAAGGAGGCGGAACTGCGCCGCCGAGACGCAGCCGCCCGGCGGATCGAGCGTGACCGTGAGCTGATCGAGAGCAACTCGCTTGGGATCGGCCTGCGGGAGGCGGCGGCCTCGACGGCGTACAGGGCTGGCCAGACGACTGCATACGCGCGGCTCACCTGGGATGCGACCTACTCGTACAAGACGCTCATGGCCACCGACAAGGACACCGACCTGTCGACCTGGTGGCTGAGGTTCGGCGACATCATCTTCGACACCATCCGTCTCCAGGGCTACGACTTCTACCCGGCGTTGCTCGGGCCCGACGGGCGGATGGCGTTCGTGCGCGTGACGAAGTCGCGCATCACATACGTGTGGCGCAGTCTTCGGCGCGGTTCGGCGCAGACGGTGGCGGGCTGGCGCGTCTGGCTGGTCCCCGGGTTTCCCGACCACGGTCTTGAGGAGGCGAACATGACCGTGACCGCAAAGTGGAGCCGGGAGACCGAATCGGGATACCAGATGCGACTGAGGTTTGACGGCGAGAAGGTCCTGCGCGCAGACGGCTGGGGGTTCGTCGGGAACTCGTCGGATCGGCTGCTGGAGCAAGCGGTCACCGCCGCCTACGAGGATGAGGATCAGTGGCGCGAGCTGCTGCGCGGGGTGTTCGCATCCGTGGCGCAGCCGGTGCGCTTCCGCAACACCCCCAACGCAGAGAGCTTCTTCTCCGCGGGCTGGCACCGCATCGACCTCACGACCTTCTTGGACCAGCCGGTGCTCCTCATCCAGCCCTCGTGAACGTGCGTTGAGGCATCGGCGCCGCCTGCGTCGGCAGACGCGGGGTGACCGGTGTCTGGAATCGTCATTGAACCCACCGGATGTGGGTCACCGCCATTCGCCAGCACCCTCCGCTGACCTCGGCCACGTCGCCCATGATCGTGGAGTCAGCTGAACTCCGGACGATGATTCCGAGGTGGGTGTTTGCAGCATTCGCGCCGCGTTGGTCTCTCGGCCGGAAGCTCGGGTTGGCCTACCACTTCACACCTGGCGGGCGATCGACCTGACCATCGCTTCGAGCGGGTCGTACCGGTAGGCCCGCAGCGGGACCGGCCAGTCGTCGAGGGTCTTCTTCACCCTGGTGTACGCGTCCTGGTCGAGTCCGTCCTCGGCGACTTGGAATCGGGAGACTTCGCGAACGCTGTCATCCGGTTCGGCTTCGGGCCGCTGTGGCGTTGTCCTGTGCACGAGCCCGAACTCTTCGAGCTCGTTGAGGGTCGCGTACACCCGCTTGGTGACGCCGTACCGCTGCCGCCGGCGCGCGGGTGTGGCGCCCACGCCACGGTCCTCGTGGGCCGTGGGGAAGTTCGCCGCCAGGTGCCTGATCATGAGATAAGCGACGATCTCGGGCGGGGTGAGCACCTGCGCCCACCCGTTCTTCCAGAACGACATGGGTACTGACAGGCCGGCGGCAGGCACCCGGTACGGACCATCGCTCCCGTCCTCGGACCTGAGCTGCCAGGCGCTGTACCCGGGGTTCTTGGTGATCGGACCGCGGAGGCGTACGAGCTCATGTTGCCGCAGGCGCTTGACGGCGTCGACAACGTGCCGGCGTGCGAGCTCGGAAGGGTCGCCGTCACCTATCAGCTTGGCCCAGGACTTCGTGCCCGTGTTGGGGATGTCGCTGAGGTCGACAGCGTCGCGAGGAAGGCCACGCGCGGCGGCTACGCCGATCGCGGCGAGGAGCAGCGGAATGGCTGCGCCCCCGCGATGGACGAGCTGCCCCAACGGAGGCCGGTCAGCGACCCTCGACTTCACGGTGACGGACAGAAGACCTGGGCTCTCGCTGGGCCGGCGGGTTGACAGGTCGGGGTTGACATCCTCTTCGGACTCTTCGGTGGGCAAGTAGAGCAGGCCGGTGCGGAGGATGGCCGACTCGGGGCGCAGCCGCTCCAGCTCGGTCTCGAGCATCGACTGCCCAACCCTGATGGCGTTTTCTCGAAGGGCGAGCTGGTCCCCCCGGACCTTCCGTGCCTCACGGGCGCGTTCTGCCGCGGCCTGCGTCCACGCGAGGTGTCGAGCTGCCTTCTCGGGATCGGGGGCGGGAGTGAGCTTGACGCGTGGCATGACGAACTCCGTCGCTTGGAGGGCCTACGGTCGGAGGGCCGTACACCGAGAATATCAAGTAAGTAGTTGTCTCTGCTATACAGCCCTCCAACCGTCACTGGTAGGCCCTCCGACCGTTATTGGTCGCGGCGCAGTCGTGCCGGAAGGTTGGCAGCGAGAGCGGGGAGATCGGCCGATGGTGGAGGTCTCCCTCGAGACGAGCGCCACTTGGCGCTGCGACGGAGAGGCAGTGCCATGACTGACGCGGACACCCCTGAGAACACGCCCGAAAAAGCTCCCGCGCGTGACCGCGACGCGGAGCTCGTCGGGTCGACGAAGAGAACGCTGAACAAGGCCGTCCTGATCCTGGCGCGCGGTCACGCGCGGCGCTCGATTGCGCGGGCTCAGAGGCCGCCGGGTGGGCGCTGGCTCGTTATCCTCGCCGTCGGCGCCGGAATGTTCGGGCATCCGATCGTTTCCGTCATCCTGCGCGGAGGGTGACGCTGGGCCGGGGACGTGCACATGGACCGCCGAGTGGGCGTGGTCGTCTTGCGGTCCAGCCGAGTGCCGTGCCGTAGCTCAGGCAAGCGCCCCGTCCGTTCCGCATTTCGTGGACGACATACCCAGATGGTGCGGTGGTAAAGCTGCGTCGCACGACAAGCAGCAGGTCAGAACAAATATTCCGATCCCCCACTGGGGCCCGACGACCGGGATCGTCGGCGCACAGTTTGTCACGTGCCGCACGGAACCCGGCGTCAGGACCGGGTCGACGACGAACCCCGACCGTCGCTACATCCGCTCCGGTGCGGTGATGCCCAGCAGCGCCAGGCCCTGCTCGAGCACGGCCAGCGTGACGCCGCACAGCCGCAGTCGCGACCCGCGGACGTCCTCGTCGGGCGCCTTGAGCACCGGGCACCGGTCGTAGAACGCCGTGAACGTCTGGGCCAGGTCGAACAGGTAGGTGCACAGCCGGTGCGGCTCCAGGGAGGCGCCCACCCCGGCGACCACGTCGCCGAACCCGAGCAGCGTGAGCATCAGGTCGCGCTCGGCGGGCTCGGTCTGCAGGATCGGCCGGTCGGGCGTCGACCCGGCCTTGCGCAGGATCGAGCGGATCCGGGCCGCGGCGTACTGCAGGTAGGGGCCGGTGTTGCCGGTCGGTGAGACCATCCGGTCGAGGTCGAAGGTGTACTCGCTGTCGTGGGCGACGGACAGGTCGGCGTACTTCACCGCGCCGATGCCGACCTGGTGGGCGATGACCTTGCGGTCCTCCTCGGACAACGTCGGCTGCGCGTCCGCGAGCACCGCGGCGGCCCGCTCCACCGCCTCGTCGAGCAGTGCGCGGAGCCGGACCGGGGCGCCGCTGCGGGTCCGGAGGATCTTGCCGTCGGGACCGAGCACGTTGCCGATCCGGACGTGCACGACCTCCACCTCGTCGGGCAGCCAGCCGGCCCGGCGCGCGGTCTCGAAGACCATCTGCAGGTGGAGGTGCTGCGGGGCGCCGATCACGTAGAGGATCCGGTCGGCGTGCAGGTCGCGGACCCGGTGCCGGATCGTGGCCAGGTCGGTCGTGGCGTAGCCGTAGCCGCCGTCGCTCTTGCGGATGATCAGCGGCACCGGCCTGCCCTCGCGGCCGGTGTGGCCGTCGAGGAAGACGCACAGCGCCCCCTCGCTCATGGTGGCGATCCCGGCGGCCTCGAGCTCGTCGCAGATGCCGGCCAGCTCGTCGTTGTACGTCGACTCGCCGGCCAGGTCGGCGTCGGTGAGGGTGACGTCGAGGGCGGAGTAGATCGAGTTGAAGTACGACGTGGAGAGGTCGATCAGCTCCTGCCAGAGCCGCAGCGTGTCGGGATCACCCGCCTGCAGCGCCACCACGCGCCGGCGGGACCGGGTCGCGAAGCTCTCCTGCTCGTCGGGCGAGGACGCGTCGAACTTCGCCCGCGCGGCCTGGTAGAAGGTGTTCGGGTCGTCGACCAGGGCCTCGGCCTCGGCGGAGCCCTCGCCGACGTCGAGGAGGTGCTCGATGAGCATCCCGAACGGCGTGCCCCAGTCGCCGATGTGGTTCTGCCGGACCACCCGGTGCCCGAGGTGCTCGAGCGTGCGGGCCAGGGCGTCGCCCACGACGGTGGTGCGCAGGTGCCCGACGTGCATCTCCTTGGCGACGTTGGGCGCGGAGTAGTCGATCGGGACGACCTGCTCGGCCTGCGTCGGGACCCCGAGGCGGCCGTCGCCGGCCAGCGCCGTCGTCCGCTCCGCCAGCCAGTCGCCGCGCAGCGTGAGGTTGACGAAGCCGGGACCGCTGACCACCGGCGCCACGCAGACGTCCGCGACGTCGAGGTGCTCGACCAGGGCCTCGGCGACGGCGCGCGGGTTGCTGCCCAGCCGCTTGGCCAGGGCGAGGGCGACGTTGGCCTGGTAGTCGGCGAACTGCGAGGGGCGCAGCACCGGGTCGGTCCCGGCGTGCTCCGGCCCGAAGGCGGCACCCAGCGCGCGCTGGAGGCGGTCGGTGAGGACGTTTGCGGGGCCGGTCACGCGGGCAAGGTTAAGCCTGGTCCCGGCGCACTTGTGCCCGGGTTTGTCGGAACCGGGAGGCCAACGGCACTATTTGGAGATTGCGCGTAGGTTCGACCTGCGCCGACGCTGTCCCGAGCCCCGAGGTGGATGCATGTCCGACGCTGAGCCGACCCGCGCCCAGCCGGAGCCGACCGCGCCCAAACGCAAGGGACGCACCCGCAAGAGACACACCGTCGCGAAGGTGCTCATCGCCTCGCTCGTGGTGCTGGGCATGGTCACCGGTCTCTCGGTCGTCTTCATCTACCGCCACCTCAACGGCAACCTGAACGTCGCCGACCTCACCGGACAGCTCGGCAGCGACCGGCCCGACAAGAAGGCAGTGGAGGGCCCCAAGGAGCCGCTCAACATCCTGGTCATGGGCTCCGACGCCCGCGACTGCGACGGCTGCAACATCGACAACCTGACCGGGATGGGGGAGCGCTCGGACACCACGATCCTGCTGCACCTCTCGGCCGACCGGACCCGCGCCTACGGGATCAGCATCCCGCGCGACTCGATGGTCGACCGGCCGACCTGCAAGAACGAGGACGGCGAGGACATCCCCGGCGGCCAGCACGTGATGTGGAACGAGGCGTTCTCGGTCGGCGGCCCGGCCTGCACGATGCGCCAGTTCGAGCAGCTCTCCGGCGTCCGCCTCGACCATTTCGTCGTGGTCAACTTCGAAGGCTTCAAGGACATGGTCGACGCCATCGGCGGCGTCGAGGTGTGCATCCCCGAGCCGATCGTCGACCCCTCGCACGGCATCAACCTGCCGGCCGGCACCCGCAAGCTCGAGGGCGTCCAGGCCCTGAACTACGTGCGGGAGCGGTACGTCGTCGGCAACGGCTCCGACATCGGCCGGATGAAGCGGCAGCAGGCGTTCATCGCCTCGATGGCCCACCAGGTCGTCTCCGCCGGCACGCTCTCGAACCCGATCAAGGTCGTCAGCTTCCTCGAGGCGGCCACCAAGTCGCTGACCCTCGACGAGCAGATCGGCAGCCTGAAGAAGATCGGCCAGCTCGCCTACGAGTTCCGCGACATCGGGCTGGACAAGATCCAGTTCCTCACCATCCCGAACACCGTCGACCCCGAGGACCCCAACCACCTGGTGTGGACCCCCGAGGCCAAGCGGGTGTGGCACAAGATCGTCGACGACGAGCCGCTCACCAAGCGCCTCGCCACCGACGTGATCACCGCCGGGAACGTCCCCGGGTCCGGCAGCCCGTCGGGCGGCTCCTCCGGCTCGCCCTCCGGCGGCGGCAACGGCGGCGGGAACGGCGGCGGCAGCCAGGCGCCGGACGCCCAGGCGCTGGCGGATGCGGGCCTCTGCGCGTGAGCGAGGAGACCGACTGGGAACGCCGCAGGCGGCTGGCCGCGGTCTTCGGTGAGGTGCTGCCCGAGACCACGGGCGACGAGCGGGACCCCGAGTCACGCCCAGGCCTCACCGGCGAGGACGCCGGTGAGGCCTGGCTGAAGGCCCAGGTCCCGCCGCACCACGGCTAGGGTGCCCTAGGAGCAGTCTCCTAGAGCTGCTGGCGCGCGACCAGCAGGTCGCGGATCTCCTGGAGCAGCTGGACGTCCTCGGGGGTGCCCGGCTCCGGGCTGGGGAAGTAGCGGTCCTTGGCCTTCGTGTACGGCATCACGATGAAGAAGTACACGACGGCCGCGATGATCAGGAACGAGATCAGGGCCGTGATCCAGGCGCCGACCGAGACGCCCCCGGGGCTGTAGTCGGAGAAGTTCGGCGTGCCCCCGACCTTGCCGATGAGGTCCATGATCAGGGTGACCGTGGCGGTCACCACCGCGGCGAACGCGGCGGCCATGATGAACGCGACCGCCAGCTCGACGAGATTGCCACGCAGGATGAAGTTCTTGAACCCGGTCATCGATGTGCTCCTAGTCAGC
Organism: Nocardioides koreensis; assembly: GCF_039531775.1. NCBI lineage: Bacteria > Bacillati > Actinomycetota > Actinomycetes > Propionibacteriales > Nocardioidaceae > Nocardioides > Nocardioides koreensis. The sequence goes on from NZ_BAAAQR010000006.1 coordinate 102,774, forward strand.
CGACGTGCCCGCCCCGTTCGGGGAGTGCCTGCACGCTAGTCGGCGTAGACGAAGGTCAGGAAGTACCGGACCGAGGCGTCCGCGATGCGGGGCACGTCGGCCGGCCCGGCACCGACTACCACCAGTCGCCCCGGCAGGCCGCCGGCAGCCGCCTCGTCCGGGGCCGGCGCCGGCAGGGCGAGGACCGGGACCCCGGCGGCCACGACCGAGGCACCGGAGCCCTGCGGGTCGGCCGCGACCAGGTCCACGCGGTCGCCGACGCGGAGCAGCCCGGCCATGCCCGCGTCCGGCAGCCGCACCGGAACCGCGGTGCGGCCCGGGTAGCCCGCCGCCAGGGCGGGGCCGACCAGGCGGACGTCGGTCACCGGCTCGCCGGCGCGCACCGGTGCGGCCACCATGCGCCCTTCAGGGGCGTCGTCGAGCCCGGCCGGGACCGTCCCTGGCGCGAAGAGCGCCTCGGTCAGGTCGCCGGCGCCGATCACCGAACCGGGCGCGAGGTCGTGGGCCGCGACGAGGACCCCGACCCGCGGGGGTGGGGGAGCGGCGGCAGCGTGGATCCCGGTGGCGACCGCGACCGCGGTCAGCAGCGCGGCGAGCAGCCGGCGGCGGCGCAGCACGGCACGGCGTACCGCCCGGGCGAGGCGGGTGAGACGGTCACGGGGCGAGGCCATGGCCTCGACCGTAGGAGTTCTCGGCCCGGCGCGAGCCGGCTCTCCACAGGCCGGCCGGCGGCCGGTGTCAGTCCTTGGTGGCGCTGGCCGCGGCCGGCTTGCTCTCGGTCTTCGGGGCGGAGCCCGACGAGGACGAGTCCGACGAGCCCGACGAGGAGTCGCTCGAGGACGACGACGCGGTCGACGTCGAGGAGCCCGACGAGCGGCTGTCGGTGCGGTAGAAGCCCGAGCCCTTGAAGACCACGCCGACGGCGTTGAAGACCTTGCGCAGCCGCCCGTCGCACTCGGGGCAGACCGTCAGCGCGTCGTCGGAGAAGCTCTGGAACTGTTCGAAGGCGTGGCCGCACTCGGTGCAGGCGTACTGGTAGGTCGGCACGATTCTCCTCGGGGGCGACACTCCTGGGCTGGCACTCGGCCCTGGCGACTGCCAATGATACGTCACGGCAGAATGTCCGGCACCATGAGCGACCAGCCCGGTTCCCCCGCCTCGGTGCCCCCGTCCACGCCTCGTCCCGGTATCCGCGACTGGTGGCGCAGCTTCCTGCGATGGCCACGGGTCGCCCGGATCACGACGTACGTCGTCGTCGGCCTGGTGCTGGTGCTGGTGGTCGCCCTCGTCACCGGCGCGGTGCTGGTGCGCCGGCCGTTCCCGCAGACCAGCGGGTCGGCCGAGCTGGCCGGCCTCGGGGCGGACGTCGAGGTGGTCCGCGACGACCACGGCATCCCGCAGCTCTACGGCGACTCGGTCGCGGACCTGATGCGCGCGCAGGGCTACGTGCACGCCCAGGAGCGGTTCTTCGAGATGGACGTGCGCCGGCACGCGACCGCCGGGCGGCTCGCCGAGATGTTCGGGGAGAAGGCCCTCGACAGCGACGAGATGGTCCGCACCATGGGCTGGCGGCGGGTCGCCGAGCAGGAGCTCGCGCTGATCAAGCCCGAGACCCGGGCCGCGCTGGAGGCCTACGCCGACGGGGTCAACGCCTACCTCGACCAGCACTCGCCCAGCCAGATCGCGGTCGAGTACACGGTGCTCAACGCCGGCGGCCTGGACTACCGGCCCGAGCACTGGACCGCGGTCGACTCGCTGGCCTGGCTCAAGGCGATGGCGTGGGACCTGCGCGGCAACATGACCGACGAGATCGACCGGGTGCTCGCGCTGGCCGACCACAGCGCCGAGCAGGTGCAGGAGCTCTACCCCGCCTACCCGTACGGCGAGCACGCGCCGATCGTCGGGCAGGGCGCGGTCGTCGACGGGATCTTCGACCAGGCCGCGACCCAGGGCGCCACCCGCAAGCCGCAGCGGCCGGCGTACACCGCCGGTGCCCGCCGGGTGCTGAGCCGGCTGCAGGCCGGGATCGAACGGATGCCCACGCTGCTGGGCCGGGGCGACGGCATCGGCAGCAACAGCTGGGTCGTGGACGGCGACCACTCCGCGACCGGCGAGCCGCTGCTGGCCAACGACCCGCACCTCGACGCCAGCCTGCCGGGCGTGTGGATGCAGATGGGCCTGCACTGCCGGACGGTGTCGGAGGACTGCCCGCTCGACGTCGCCGGCTTCACCTTCTCCGGGGTGCCCGGCGTGATCATCGGCCACAACGCCGACATCGCCTGGGGCTTCACCAACCTCGGCCCGGACGTCACCGACCTCTACCTCGAGCGGGTCCAGGGCGACCGGTGGCGCTACGACGGCAAGCTGCGCCCGCTGCGCACCCGCACCGAGACCATCAAGGTGCACGGCGGCGACGACGTCGAGCTCACCATCCGCTCCACCAGGCACGGACCGCTGCTCTCCGACGTGTCCGACCAGCTCACCGACGTGGGCGAGGAGGCGCGGGTCGACGGACGGCCCGACGAGGAGACGTACGCCGTCGCGCTGGAGTGGACCGCGCTGCACCCGTCCGCGACCGCCGACGCGGTCCTCGAGCTCGACACCGCCACCGGCTGGGACTCCTTCCGGGCCGCGGCCGCGGACTTCGCGGTGCCGGCGCAGAACCTCGTCTACGCGGACACCGAGGGCCACATCGGCTACCAGGCACCCGGCCGGATCCCGATCCGCAAGTCCGGGAACGACGGGCTGCTGCCGGTGGCCGGGTGGCGGCCCGAGAACGACTGGACCGGCGACTACGTGCCATTCGACGGGCTGCCCAACGTGCTGGACCCCGAGGAGGGGTTCATCGTGACCGCCAACCAGGCGGTGATCGGGCAGGACTATCCCTACCGGCTCACCGACGACTGGGACCAGGGCTACCGGTCGCAGCGGATCCGGGACCTGCTCGACAAGGAGGGCGAGCTGTCGGTCGACGAGATGCTCGACCTGCAGCTCGACGACCGGAACCCGATGGGGCCGGTGCTGACGCCGTACCTGCTCGACGTGGACCTCCCGCGGGGCTACTACTCCGACGGGCAGCGGCTGCTGCTGCACTGGGACTTCGGCCAGCCGGCGGACAGCGCGGCCGCGGCGTACTTCAACGTGGTGTGGAGCAACCTGCTGCGGCTGACCTTCCAGGACGAGCTGCCCGAGGACCAGTGGCCCGACGGCGGCGACCGGTGGTTCGCGGCGGTCAGCCACCTGCTGGCCACGCCCGCCGACCCGTGGTGGGACGACGCCGCGACGGACCGGGTCGAGACCCGCGACGACATCCTGGCCGAGGCGCTGACCACCGCCCGCGACGAGCTGACCCGGCGGCAGGACGTCAGCGCGGACGAGTGGAGCTGGGGCCGGCTGCACCGGCTCGACCTGCACCAGGCGGCGCTGGGGGAGTCAGGGATCGGGCCGGTGGAGTGGCTGGTCAACCGCGGGACGTGGCAGGTCGGCGGCGGCAGCGCGGCCGTCGACGCCACCTCGTGGGACGCCTCCGAGGGGTACGCCGTCACCAGCGCGCCGTCGATGCGGATGGTGGTCTCGGTCGGCGACTTCGACAAGTCCCGCTGGATCAACCTCACCGGCGTCTCGGGGCACCCCTTCGACGGCCACTACACCGACCAGACCGACCTCTGGGCCGACGGCGACACGCTGCCCTGGCCGTTCACCCCCTCGGCGGTCCACGACGCCGCCGAGGACACGCTCACGCTGACGCCCGCCGAGGCGGGGGAGTAGGGGGTGGGCACGTTTCCCGGTCAGCCGGGGAAACTTCCTGGCCCCAGCACCCGGATCCCGGCCGGGCCGGCGGCGGCCACCACCGGACGGTCGTGCGGCTCGGCGGGGACGTCGAGGCCGATCTCGTCGTCGTAGAGCAGGACGCAGGTGAAGGTGCCGACCGGCACCCGCGCCAGGGCCCGGTCGTAGGAGCCGCCGCCGCGGCCCAGGCGCAGCCCGTCGGGGTCGACGGCCAGGCCCGGGACCAGCACCACGTCGGCGGTGGCGACGGCGTCCCGCCCCAGCCGCTCGCTGACCGGCTCGAGCAGTCCCCGGCGGGCGGGCACCAGCGTGCCCTCGCCGCGGTAGGGGGCCCAGTCCAGGTCGCCGTCGGGCAGCAGCACCGGCAGGATCACCCGCTTGCCGGCCTCCTCCAGCCCGTCGAGGAGATGGCCGGTGCCGGGCTCGTTGCCGATCGAGACGTACGCCGCCACGGTGGCCGCGCGGCGTACCTCCGGGGCGGCCAGCAGGTGCGTGGCGATCGCCCGCGCGCAGGCCCCCACCTCGGCCAGCGACCGCCGGTTGCGGCGGGTGAGGAGCTGGTCGCGCAGGGCCAGCTTGGCCGCCGCGCCGGCCGATCCCGGGAACGGATCCGAGGGCATTTGCGGCGCGACCACCAGACAAGCCTACGATCGACTCATGGGTAGCGCTGGGTTGCACCGGGCACGCGACAAGATGGCTGACGCGGGCGTCGACGAGATCGCCATCGAGACGTTCGCGCACTACTACCGGCTGCTGGAGCACGGCGAGACCGGCATGATCCCCGAGTCGACGATCGAGCCGGTCGACATGGAGAAGCTGGCCGACGTCGAGGTCTCCGACGAGGACGCCTCCGAGGCGATCCGCAAGACCGTGGTGATCAAGCTCAACGGCGGGCTCGGCACCTCCATGGGCATGGACCGCGCCAAGTCGCTGCTCTGCGTGCGCCGCGGGCTCTCCTTCCTCGACATCATTTCTCGGCAGGTGCTGCACCTCCGCAAGGAGTACGACGCCACGCTGCCGCTGATCTTCATGGACAGCTTCCGCACCTCCGCGGACACGATGGAGGCCCTGGCCCGCTACTCCGACCTGCCCGTCGAGGGGCTGCCGCTGGAGTTCCTGCAGAACAAGGAGCCCAAGCTGCTGGCCAAGGACCTCGCGCCGGTGAGCTGGCCCAAGGACCCCGACCTCGAGTGGTGCCCTCCGGGCCACGGCGACCTCTACACCGCCCTGCGCGGCACCGGCCTGCTGGACCGGCTGATCGAGGCCGGCTACGAGCGGGTGTTCGTCTCCAACTCCGACAACCTCGGCGCGGTCCCGGACGCACGGGTGGCGGGCTGGTTCGCCACCTCGGGCGCGCCGTTCGCGATCGAGGCGGTGCGGCGCACGCCCTCCGACCGCAAGGGCGGCCACTTCGCCCGCCGCAAGAGCGACGGCCGGATCGTGCTGCGCGAGACCGCGCAGACGCTGGACGCGGACAAGAAGGCGCTGGCCGACCTCGACCGGCACCGGTTCTGCTCGACCAACAACCTCTGGTTCGACCTGGCCGCGATGAAGCACGCGCTCGACGTGCGCCAGGGCATCCTCGGGCTGCCGCTGATCCGCAACGTCAAGAACGTCGACCCCAGCGACAAGTCGACGCCCGAGGTGATCCAGGTGGAGACCGCCATGGGCGCGGCGATCGAGGTGTTCGAGGACTCGCGCCTGATCGAGGTCGGCCGCGACCGGTTCGTGCCGGTGAAGACCACCAACGACCTGCTGGTGCTGCGCTCCGACGTCTACGACCTGGGAGACGACTTCGTGCTCGACCAGGTCGCGGACGACCTGCCGTTCGTCGACCTCGACGCCGACCACTACAAGCTGGTCGGCGAGTTCGACAAGCGCTTCCCCGAGGGCGCGCCGTCGATGAAGAAGGCCACCGCGCTGCGGGTCGAGGGTGACTGGACCTTCGGGCACGGCGTCGAGGTGATCGGGGAGGTCAGGCTCGAGGCGGGCAAGGCCCAACGCGTCGACGCCGGCGCGGTGCTCTCCGACGGGCAGTCGGGGACGCCGGCGGGCGGGTCGCATGGCTGACCAGCTGACGACCGTCGAGGACCACCTCGAGCGCATCCTGGGCTCCATCAGGCCGCTACCCGACTTCCCGCAGCCGCTGATGGAGACCCTCGGCCTGGCCGCGGCCGAGGACGTCGTCGCGCCGATCCGGCTGCCGTCCTTCGACAACTCCGGCATGGACGGGTACGCCGTGTGCCACCGCGACGTGCTGACCGCGTCCGAGGAGTCCCCGGTGCACCTGCCCGTGGTCGGCGAGATCGGCGCCGGCCAGGCGCAGCTGCTGGCGATGTCGCCGGGCACCGCGGTCAAGATCATGACCGGTGCCCCGGTCCCCGCCGGCGCCGACACCGTGGTCCCCTACGAGTGGACCGACCGCGGCGTCGCGCAGGTGCGGATCGGTCGCGCCCCCGAGGCCGGCCAGCACGTGCGCCGCGCCGGCGAGGACGTCGACGAGGGCGACCTGCTGATCGAGCACGGCACCGTCCTGGGCCCGCGTCACCTCGGGCTGCTGGCCGCCGTGGGCCGCGCCACCGTCCGGTCCCGCCCCCGGCCGCGGGTCGTGATCATCTCGACCGGCTCCGAGCTGCGCGAGCCCGGTCAGTCCCTGGGCCACGACGCGATCTACGACGGCAACTCGTTCCTGCTCGCCGCCGCGGCCCGCCGGGCCGGTGCGATCGCCTACCGGGTCGGGATCGTCCCCGACGAGCCGCGGGCGTTCCTCGACGCGCTGGGTGACCAGCTGGTGCGCGCCGACATCGTCGTCACCAGCGGCGGGGTCTCCCAGGGCGACTACGACGTCGTCAAGGAGGCGCTCGCGCCGCTGGGCAGCGTGTGGTTCGGCGGGGTCGCGATGCAGCCGGGGAAACCGCAGGGCTTCGGGCTGGTCGGCGAGGACGAGACCCCGATCTTCACCCTGCCCGGCAACCCGGTCTCGGCGTACATCTCCTTCGAGATGTTCGTGCTCCCCGCCGTCCGCAAGCTGATGGGCAAGGCACCGTACTCCCGGCCGACCACGCGCGCCCGCCTCACCAACCCGATCTCCTCCCCGGCGGGGCGGCGGCAGTTCGTCCGGGGCGAGTACGCCGTGGACCGCGGCGGGCCGCACGTGGTGCCGGTCGGCGGCCACGGCTCGCACCTGATCGGTGACCTCGCGTCGTCCAACGCGTTGATCGTGGTGCCCGAGGACGTCACCTCGGTGTCGGCCGGCGAGCAGGTGCAGGTCCTGCCGCTCGACGAGGACTTCTGAGGGGAGCCCGATGGATCGCCTGACCCACGTGGACGAGGCCGGCGCGGCCCGGATGGTGGACGTGTCCGGCAAGGACGTCACCGCCCGGACCGCGACCGCGACCGGCCGGGTGCTCGTCTCCGCCGAGGTCGTCGCGCTGCTGCGCGGTGCCGGCGTGCCCAAGGGCGACACCCTCGCCGTGGCCCGGTTGGCCGGGATCATGGGCGCCAAGCAGACCCCGTCGCTGATCCCGCTGTGCCACCCGCTGGCGATCTCGGGGGTCACCGTCGACCTGACCGTCACCGACGAGGGCGTCGGAATCGCCGCCACCGTGAGGACCACCGACCGCACCGGCGTCGAGATGGAGGCGTTGACGGCCGTGTCGGTCGCCGCGCTCACCGTCGTCGACATGGTCAAGGCCGTCGACAAGGCGGCCGTGATCACCGACGTGCGGGTCGAGACCAAGACCGGCGGCAAGTCCGGCGACTGGGCGCGGGAGAGCGCCTCGTGAGCCTGCGCGCCGAGGTCGTGGTCGCGTCCAACCGCGCCGCGGCCGGGGTCTACGCCGACGAGACCGGGCCGCTGATCGTCGACGCCCTCACCGCACTGGGGTTCACCGTGGGCGCGCCCGTCGTGGTGCCGGACGGGGAGCCGGTCGGTGCCGCGATCGCCGCCGCCGCCGAGGGCGGGGCCCGCGTCGTGCTCACCACCGGCGGCACCGGCCTCACGCCGACCGACCGCACCCCCGAGGTGACCCGGCCACTGCTGGACTTCGAGGTGCCGGGCATCGCCGACGCGATCCGCGCCCACGGCGTCGCCAACGGCGTACCCACCGCCGTGCTGTCGCGCGGCCTGGCCGGCGTGGTCGGCTCCTGCCTGGTGGTCAACCTGCCCGGCTCGCGCGGGGGCGTGAAGGACGGCCTCGCGGTGCTGCAGCCGATCCTCGTGCACGCCGCGGAGCAAGTCGTCGGGAGCGACCATTGAGGCACAGCGTCGGGAGCGACCATTGAGGCACCGCGCCGGGGGCGCGCGGTGAGCGCGTGGCCGGTGTGGCTGACCTCGGGCGAGGTGACGCTGCGGCCACTGGCGTACGGCGACGCGCGCGCGTGGCGGGCGACCCGGCGCCGCAACGCCGTCTGGCTGCGGCCGTGGGACGCGACCGTCCCGCCGGGTGCCGACGCCCGGCCCTCGACGTTCCACTCCCTGGTGTGGCGGCTCAACCGCCAGGCCCGCGCCGACACGACGTACCCCTTCGCGATCGAGGTCGACGGTGCCTTCGTCGGCCAGGTGACGGTGAACAACGTGGTGCGCGGGTCCGCGCAGTTCGCGTCGGTGGGCTACTGGCTGGACCGTGAGTACGCCGGCCGCGGGATCATGCCGCGCGCGGTCGCGATGGTCATCGACCACTGCTTCTTCACCGCCCGGCTGCACCGCATCGAGATCGCGATCCGGCCGGAGAACTCCAACTCGCTGCGCGTGGTCGAGAAGCTCGGCATCCGCGAGATCGGCTACGCCCCGCTCTACCTGCACATCGACGGGGACTGGCGCGACCACCGGCTCTACGCCGTCACCGTCGAGGAGTGCCCCGAGGGGATGCTGGCCCGGCTGGAGTGAGCGCGCGGGCCGCAACTTTCTCACCAGTCACACGAGTCTTTTTGCGACACACCTGTGGACATCCGCGGGCCCGTGCGCTAGCACTCCTAACCTCTGAACCGTGGACCCCAGCGCGCTCATCTTCGTCGCCCTCGCCGTAGCGTGGGCCGTCTACCTCGTCCCCAAGGCGCTCCGGCAACATGACGAGGCGGTGCGCAGCCGCTCGGTCGAGCGCTTCTCCCACACCATGCGGGTGCTGGCGCGCCGCGAGCCCGTCGACCGGCGCAACGCGCGCCTGGTCGTCACCCCGGGCCGGCCCGCGTCCACCGCGGTGGTGACCACCAAGCCCGCGTCCGCGCGGCCCGACGTGGCGCCCGTCGCCGAGGCCACGCCGGCCCAGCTGCGGACCCGCCGCGAGGCCGCCAACCGCGCCGCCCGCCGGCGGCGCCGCGTGCTCGGCACGATCCTGCTCGCGAACGTGGCCGTGCTGGCGCTGGCCGCGTTCTCCGTCATCGCCTGGGGGTACGCCGCGATCCCGGCCGGCCTGCTGGTGGCCTGGCTGGTCGCCTGCCGCCTGATGGTCCGCCAGGAGCGGGCCGTCCGGTTCCCCGTGGCCCGCACCCGTCCGGCCTCGTCGGTGCCCGCCGCGGACGCCGAGGTCGAGGGCGAGGTCGCCGAGGGGGACGACTGGACCGCCGACACCTCCTCGATGCCGGCCGCGATCGTCGACCCGACCCTGTGGGACCCGGTGCCCGTCACGCTCCCGACGTACGTCACCAAGCCGGCCGCCACCCGCCGCACCGTGCGCACCATCGACCTCGACGACACCGGCGTGTGGACCTCGGGCAACACCTACGCCGACTCCCAGCTCGCGCGTGAGGCCGAGGAGGCCGACCGGGCCCGCAAGTCGCACGCGCAGGACGCCGACCAGCGCGCCGTGGGCTCCTGACGCAGCGTCCGAACCGATTGGGAGCGGCCCGGCAACGGGTGCTAACGTTCCCTCCGCGTCTTCGGACGCACTGGGGCTGTGGCGCAGTTGGTAGCGCGTCTCGTTCGCAATGAGAAGGTCAGGGGTTCGAATCCCCTCAGCTCCACCAAAGTGTGCGGGGTCTTTGCGAAACGCTCGCTGAGCGTTTGTGAAACCCAGAGGCACAAAGAGAGCCGCTGTCTTCGAGTCGAAGGCGGCGGCTCTTGTGCTGTGCTGGGGTCGTTCGGCGGCCCGCGATGGCCGGTCAACGGCGCGGGGTGGGCCGGTGAGGCCGCCTGACCAAGGGCGAGCGTCTTGTTCCTACGCCTCTGAGGCGCGGTTCTGCTGGTGCCGCCGACGGTTGCGAGCACGGACGCCTTCCGTGATGGCGATCGCAATCACGGCGAGAACGAGGACCGCCGCAGACCACATGACCCCTTCGAGGCCCGCCAGGTCGCACTCGCCACCGAAGTCGGGTCCGCTGCACTTGGTTGCCTCGAAGTGCGCCATCCCGGCGAAGAAGGCAGCGACCACGGCGACAATCAGGGCGAATGCGTAAACGCCCATCCTTGCCCAGGCCGACATCGTGTTGGCGGTGTCGGCGGGCCCCGCGGTCTCGTTCCGCGGGTCGGTGTTGGGGCTCATGCCTGTGCTCACTCTTTCGGTTCTTCGCCGCGCGTGGCCGACGAACAAGGACTCCTGGGACATTGTGACCGTCACGCTGGACGAATGAGCCCGCATCGGTCGCACTGCCGTCTCCTTCGGCCGTACCCGATGCGATCCGAGCGTCACGCGCGCTTTCCGACGGCTGATGGGTTGCCCACTTCCTGGAGACATGCGGAGAGCGGCGGGGGATTCTGGCCGAACGGCTGTGGGATTGGGCCCGTCACCGGGCTACGTCGCCGCAGGTCGGCCGGTTTCGCAAACGGCCCACCAAACCCGCTGTCAGAGGCCTGCACGGATCCTGAATTCAGGAGCAGGCAGTGGCAAGTCAGCAGGAACTCAGCACAAAGTCGGTCCGTCGGTCGACCTCCTCGGCCTGTCTGGGGCCCTCTCGGCCCCCCCGCGGCAGGCTTGGCGCACGCCGATCGGCACCCACGGCGGGATCAACACCCGCCGCGCCGGCGGGCGCGTGGTGGCCGAGACCCGCGTCCGTGACCTGGACGGTCGCCTCCGCCAGGTCAGGGCCTCCGGGCCTACCGCGGCGGCCGCGAAGACCCGGCTGATGGAACGGATCCGCGAGCGACCCTCTCTCCCGAGCTCCGGCAACTGTCAGGCGAAGGGGTGGCTCCCGAGGGTACCGGCTCCGAGCCGACGCGCCCTACCGGATCGGTAGTGGCGGGGGTTCATTCGCTGCGGGCACGATGGAGCAGTGGTCGACGATCGGTTGCGCCTCGTGGATGTGTTGGCGGCGCTGTCCGTCGCCACGGACCTGGGCATGGGGCAACCAGCGGGGACTGCGCTGCGGTGCTGTCTGCTGGCTACTGGGCTCGCCCGTTCGATGGATATCTCGGAAGACGACGTCCGCAGCACCTTCCTGGGCGCGTTGCTGCGCCACATCGGGTGTACGTCGACTGCGGCGGCCGAGGCGCGGGCGTACGGCGACGAGCTGGTGTCGCGTCGGGCGGCCCAGCCTGCTGACTTCGGCAACCCCCGGGAGATGGTGCGCCTGGCACTGGGCACCGGCCGCGGGGCCGGACTGAGGCGGCCTGGCGTCATCGCCAAGACGGTGGTGGGCGACCTGCGCCACGGGACCGAGATCCTCACCTCGGTGTGCGACGCTGCCTCGATCCTCGCGGGTCGGCTCGGGCTGGGCCGAGCGGTGCAGGAATGCGTGGCGCAGCAATTCGAGCGGTGGGACGGCAAGGGGCCGCATCGGTTGACGCACGATGAGGTGTCACTGCCGGCTCGCGTCGGTGAGGTCGCCACGCAGGCCGTCCTCTTCCTCGATTCCGATGGTCCGGGTGCGGCCGTCGCCATGGTGGGACACCGGGCGGGCGGGTGGTTCGACCCGGAGGTGGCGAACGCCTTCGCGAAGGCAGGGCGGCCTCTGATGGACGAGCTCGCGGCAGTGGATCCTTGGTCGGCGCTGCTCGAGGCGGAGCCCCGGCCTGTCGAGTGCATCAACGAGCCTGACCTGGATCGCGTGGCGCGATGCTTCGCCGACATGGTCGACCTGAAGTCGTCGTACACGGTGGGTCATTCGGCTGAGGTGGCTCGCCTCGCCGAGGCTGCCGCTCGTGCCCTGGGGCTTCCGGAGGGTGAGGTCGTGGAACTGCGTCGTGCGGCGCTGATGCACGACCTGGGGAAGGTGGGTGTGTCGAGCGCAGTCTGGGAGAAGACCGGTCGGCTCACCCGTACGGAGTGGGAGCAGATCAGGCTGCATCCATACCACACGGAGCGAATCCTGGCCTGCTCGGCGATCCTTGCCCCTCTTGGTCGGATTGCGGGGCTGCACCACGAGCGGATGGACGGCAGCGGCTACCACCATGGCCTGCGGGGATCCGCGATACCCGTGCCGGCCCGTGTCCTGGCCGCAGCCGTCGCGTTCCGGACGGCGACCGAGCATCGCCCGCATCGCCAGGCTCGCAGTCCGGAGGAAGCGGCCGGGCACGTGATGAGAGAGGCAGCGGCCGGAGGCCTGGATGCCGACTGCGTGGCGGCGGTCGTCGATGCGGCGGGGCAGGAGCGCCCACGGGTACGCCGCCAATGGCCAGCCGGGCTCAGCGACCGCGAGGTCGAGGTGCTGCGGCTGGTGGCGCGCGGTCTGTCGAACCACCAGATCGCGGCCCGGCTGGTGATCTCCCGTCGCACCGCTGAGCACCACGTCCAGCACATCTACGCCAAGATCGGCCACTCGACGCGTGCCGCCGCTATCTTGTTCGCCATGGAGCACGACCTGCTCAACGGGTGACGTACTCCCGGATGATCGCGGCCACCAGCGCGGGATCCGTGCGGTGGGCGATGTGGGCGTGGCCCTCCAGCACCCGCACCTGCGCCCCCGGGATGGCGTCCCTGGCCATCTCCGTGGCGTCCTGGATGTCGGGGGTGCTGCCGGATCCGGACAGCAGCAGCGAGCGTGCCGCGATGCGGTTCATCCCACCGGGGAGGTACTCCCAGCGCTGCTCGGCCCGGGCCTCGCGAGCGATGGTCGGAGCCGTCTCAACGCGACCCGCCCATTCGGGACCGGCGCGCAGCTCTTCGACCTGCTCGTCGGTGAAGTCGAGGAGGTCGCGGAACAGCATGACGACCGCCGTCTCGTGGTCGCCCGCAGCCACGGCCTGCTCCACCCGGTCGACCCAGCCCACCGGATACCTCAGCCCCAGACTCGGCTCGTAGAGCACCAGGTGGCCGACGTTCCGGGTGAGCTCCGCGGCGCCCATGGCGCAGCTCGCGCCGAACGAGTGCCCCCAGAGCACGACCGGTCGCCCGGTGCGAGCCGCGACCTCGTCCACGACCGCGGCCACGTCCGCGAACTCCAACTCCAGCGAGTACGTCGCGCCGTCTCCGCTGGCGCCGAAGCCGCGGCGGTCCATCGAGTACGTCGTGAAGTCAGTCCTCAGCTCGGCCACCAAGGCTGCCAAGACCGTGTGGTCCTGGATCGAGCCGTGCACCAGCACGATGGCCGGCCCCCGCCCTTCCACCCACACGGCAAGCTCGACGCCGTCGGGGGAGCGAACGGCGAGGCGCTCAACCTTGGTCGACGTGGTCATCGCTGTTCGCCTCCGCTGACTGGATGAACGCGACCACTTCGGCGACGTACGCCTCGGGGTGCGTCACGTGCGGGATGTGACCGGCCCCGACATAGGTCACTTGCCGGGCCTGCGGGAGCAGGCGGGCGAGCCGGCGTTCCACGGGCGCGAAGATCGGCGGGCTCTGGTCGCCGGAGGTGAGGAGCGCCGGGCCGCCGTAGGTAGCGAGCGGGGACTCGCCGACGGACACGCACTCCGGGTCGTTGAGCTCGTCGAGATAGGTCAGCGCGTTACAGGTCATCATGGCGCGCATGGCGTCGGGCAGCGCCGCCCAGCTGCCCGGGCCGAGAGCCACCTGGTCCACGAAGAGCTCGGCCGCGCCGGCGTGGTCGCCGGCGGCGATCCGTCGACCCACCTCCGCGAGCGGGCCGGCCTCGAGGTCGGCCTCGGCGAGCGCCTCCGCACTGCCCTCCTCGAGCACACCGAACAGCGGCGGCTCGTGCACGACGATCCCGCGCAAGAGGTCGGCCCGAGCGGCCGCGAGCTGGAGCGCGATGACGGCACCCGAGGAGCTGCCCACCACAGACGCTGGTGCGAGGCCGAGCTGTTCGATCAGGGCGGCGAGATCAGCGACGTCTTCGGAGAAGTGTCCCTGCCCGGGCGGCCGCTCGCTGTCGCTGTGGCCGCGCCGGTCGTACGAAAGCACGCGGAAGTGCTCGGCCAGTCCCGGCACGACCGGACCCCAGTTGTGGTGCGACCCCCAGGATCCGTGGACCAGCACGAGTGGGACGGCGGTGCCGCCAGTGTCGGCGTACGCGATCCGCACGCCGTTGACCGTGATGAGCTCCAGCCCTTCCCGCCGGGCTGCGGGTGCCGTCGTGGCTGCCATCCGGACCACCCCTTCGCAATGCCGTGGTGTGCCACCAGCCTCCCCGTTCAGGGCCGACGCCGGCATCGGTAGCTTTGCCCATCTCCACTGCGGGCACTCACTACGCGGGCGTTCCGGGTGGGATGTTTCGGTTGTGGTGGAACACGTTCTTGGGGTCGTACTTGGCTTTCAGCGCGGCGAGCCGCCGGTAGGTGGTGTCACCGTAGGCCTCGTGGATGCTGCTCGGGTCGTCGTCGGCGTCGAGGAAGTTGACGTAGACGCCGGCACGGTGGGGCTGGAGGGCGTCGACGAATGATCGTGCCCACGCGGTCTCCGCGGCGCGGATGGTGTCGTCCTGCTCCGGCAGCCAGACCGCGTCGATGCTCATGGTGTGCTGCACATCGCGCCCCGAGTAGGGCGTGGCCTCTCGGGCGGCTCGGGCCACCGTCCCGCCGATGTGGAAGATCGCGGCGTACGACCTCGGGGAGGTGGCCTCGTAGGCATGCTCGGCCACGATGTCGATGACCGCGTCGGAGAGGGCGGCGAGGTTGGTGCCCTTCCAGTAGTAGTGCCAGCCGTGGGGGACGGTGCCGTCGAGGCTGCTCTGGTGGTCGACGTACAACGTCGGCCCGACCAGATCGACGAGCGGAGCTCCGAATTCTCGGAGCGCACGGACGGCCCGCTCGCCTGCCTCCACAGAGCCGGCGTAGCAGCTGGCCACCGCGATGGCGGGACGGAAGTGCAGCTCGGCGCTGACGACGGGCAGCGGAGGCAACGTGCCGAGCCGCACGATTGTCATCAGCTCGTCGGGCGCGTCGGTGACGAACTCTCGGTAGAAGCGCAGCACGTCGGTGGTGTCCTCGGCCGCCCAGAACACAGGTCCGGCCGTGAGCGTCGGGCCGACGGGGTGGAGCGCGAACCGGAACGAGGTGACCACGCCGAAGTTCCCGCCTCCGCCGCGAAGCGCCCAGAACAGGTCTGGGTGCTCGTGGGTCGAGGCCCGGATGATCTCGCCGCCGGCGGTGACGACCTCGGCCTCCACGAGGTTGTCGACGGAGAGCCCGTGCTTGCGCATCAGCCAGCCGATGCCGCCGCCCAGGGTCAGGCCGCCGACGCCGGTGTGGCTGATGATGCCGCCGGTGGTTGCCAGGCCGTACGCCTGGGTCTGGTCGTCGACATCGCACCACAGGGCGCCGCCCTGGACGAGGGCCGTGCGTCCGACGGGGTCGACCCGGACCTCGCGCATCGCGGAGAGGTCGATGACGATTCCGTCGTCGCAGACCGCGGTGCCGGCCACGTTGTGGCCCCCACCGCGGACGGCGATCTCCAGGTCGCAGTCGCGGGCGAAGCGTACTGCCGAGGCCACGTCGGCGGTGCCACGGCATCGGGCGATCACCCGGGGATGGCGGTCGACGCTGCCGTTCCAGACGGCCCGTGCGGCGTCGTACTCATGGTGGCCCGGGACGATCGCCTCGCCCCGGAATCGTGGGATCTGGATCGTGGTGCCTGCGGTCATGGTTCCTCCCTGGGTGGACGGTTCCATCGCATCACCGGCCGGCGCCGGAGAGAACGCAGGAATCTGGACCCCGAGGTAAGGAATCTGGACTTCCGGTCGCGCGGTCGGAGCGGGACACTGCCAGCATGAGGACGTACGGCCAGTACTGCCCGATCGCGCGTGGTGCGGAGATCTTCGCCGAACGGTGGACGCCGTTGATCATCCGGAACCTGCATCTGGGCTGTGAGACCTTCGGCGAGCTCCTCGAGGGAGCGCCCGGCCTCTCGCACACCCTGCTCGCGCAACGGCTCAAGCAGCTCGAACGTCTCGGCATCGTGGAGGTGACACCCAAGGCACTGGGCCGCGGCCACCGCTACCTGCTCACCGAGTCGGGCGATGACCTGTTCACGGTCTGCGTGACCCTCGGCGAGTGGGGAGCACGCTGGCTCGAGGTCGCCCCCGAGCACCTCGATCCGTTCGTGGCGCTGTGGTCGATGTGCAACGCGCTCCGTCCCGAGCGCCTCCCCGACCGGCGCGTGGTCATCCGGCTGGACTTCACCGGCTACCGGCGCCACGAGCGGTATTGGCTGCTCGTCGAGCACGCCGACACCGAGATCTGCAAGGAGTATCCCGGCCTGGACGAGGACCTGTTCGTCACCGCCGATGCCGAGGCGTTCGTCAAGTGGCACCTCGGGCAGCTCTCCTGGGCGCAGGCGATTCGCGACTCACGGATCCAGCTCGATGGTCCGTCCTGGCTCGTCAAGGCCTTCCCGACCTGGAACGGTCGCAGCATGTTCGCCCACATCAAGCCCGACCGGCGCATCGGCAAGACGCCAGCCGCGATCACCTGAACCGTCTCCACCCACAGACAGTGACGTCGAAGGCGTCGCGGCTGAGGTTCGACAGCAACGTCATGGTGGGCGGTCAGAAAAGCCAGCGGAAACATGTTCCGAGCTGCCGAATCGGAACCCCGTCCCACCAGCGGCAACGCCGCAGGAGGGGCGGGGTTCTCGCTTTGTCATTCGCCGACTCCAGGCTCAGTGGAATTGCTGACCACTCCCTGCGGGAGGATCGTCAATCCGCCCGATGCGGCAGCCGGTCGCCCCTTTCTATCGTCGCTTCATGAGCAGGCCCGAGCGATGGAGGACATCATGAGCAGCCACCCGAATGTTGCGGTCATCGACCGGATGACCCAGGCGATCGCCGAGAACGATCGCGAGACGCTGAGCCGTGTCTTCACCGACGACATGGTCTTCCACGGCCGTGGTCCGATTCCCTTCGCAGGCGACCATTCCGGAGTCGACGGCCTGCTGGCGGCGATTGGCACCGTCTTCGAGCTGACCGACGGGGATGTGAAGCTGGAGCAGTTGTGCTGCCTGGCTGACGACGAATGGGGGGCGGAGTGGGAGCACGCCGTCTTTGGCCGCAACGGGCGGACCTTGGAGATGAATGACTCCTTCGTCTACCGGTTCGACGACGGCCGAATCCGCGAGATGTGGTTCATCGCGGCGGGACCAGCCGAGGCTGCGTCGTTCTGGGCGTAGGCGTCGTATGCGCGCGACAATGAGTCCGTGGGCGACGGAATCGGGCGTGCACGCGAGGCCTTCGACAAGCAGGCCTGGCGGCGGGCGTACGACGAGCTGTCGGCGGCCGCAGTGGTGGAGCCGCTCGAGGTCGACGATCTCGAGCGGCTGGCGTCCGCGGCGTATCTCGCCGGACTCAGCGAGGCGAGCCGGTCCGCTTGGATCAGCGCGCACGAGACGTGTGCCCACGTCGGCGACGTGGCGCGGGCGGTTCGGTGCGCCTTCTGGCTGGCTTTCGCGCTGTTGAACGGCGGCGACCTGGCGCGCGGGGGCGGTTGGGTCGACCGCGCCCAGCGGCTGCTGGATGACCGCAAGATCGACTGCGTCGAACGCGGTTACCTGCGTTACGCGGCTGGGCTGCGTGCCGCGTTCTCGGGCGAGGCGAGAGCCGGGTACGAGGCGTTTCACGCGGCGGCGGAGATCGGGGTCCTCTTCCGCGACCCTGAGCTGGCAGCGCTGGCTCGGATCGGCGAGGGCAGGTGCCTGATCTGGTTCGACCGGGTGGACGAGGGGGTCGCCCTGCTCGACGAGGCGATGGTCGCCATCGAGGCCCACGACGTCTCGGCGATCGCGATCGGCGATGCCTACTGCACCGCCATCGAGGGCTGCACCGAGGTCTTCGATGTCCGCCGCGCCCACACCTGGACCGCCGCGTTGAGCCGGTGGGTCGACGGCCAGCCAGAGCTCATGCTGTACCGAGGTCAGTGCCTGATCCATCGCGCCGAGATGCTGTACCTTCGCGGCGACTGGGACGCCGCAGCGGACCAGCTCGAGGAGGCCTACCGCCGGCTGGCCGATCCGGTGGGGCAACGGCGGGGCGCCGCCGCCTACCTGAAGGGCGACCTGCACCGGCTCCGTGGCCAGGACCGTGCCGCCGAGGCCGAGTTCCAGCTGGCCAGCGAGCTCGGTCGCGATCCGCAGCCGGGGCTCGCGCTGCTGCGCTTGGCCACGGGAAAGGTCGAGGCGGCCGCCGCCTCCATCCGGAGGGCCTATCACGAGGCCGGTGACCCCGTCTCACGCGCGCGACTGGCTGCCGGCTACGTCGAGATCACCCTCGCCAGCGGTGATGTCGCCGCCGCGCGGTCGGCCGCCGACGAGCTCGGCGCTGTGGCCGGCCTGCTCGAACGCCCTCTGCCGACCGCGCTGCACCTGCAGGTCCTGGGGGCCGTGCTGCTGGCCGAGGACCAGCCCGAACCCGCGCTGTCCGCCCTGCGGCGAGCGCTGGCCGGTTGGCGCGAGCTGGACGCGGCCTACGAGGCCGCCCGCACCCGGATGCTGATCGCAGCCGCGTGCCGAGCGGTGGGGGACGATGACGGTGCCGAGATGGAGCTCGCCGGTGCCATCCCGGTCTTCGATCGCCTCAACGCAGTCCGCGACGGAGCAGCTGCCCGGGCTGGGCTCCACCTCGCAGCCCGGCCGTCCAGCGGCCTGACCAGCCGCGAGGAGGAAGTCCTCGCCCACATTGCCAAGGGGCTCACCAACCGTCAGATCGCCGAGCGTCTCGTCGTCAGCGAGAAGACCGTGGCAACCCACGTCGGCCACATCCTCACGAAGCTGGGACTGCCCAGCCGCGCCGCCGCCACCGCCTACGCCTACGAACACGGCCTGCAGTGACCGGGCTCCGCCGGCTCCGCGCTGATCTCCCGATCGCACGAACCCACCACCGGCAGGCGGGAGGTACGCCGGCCTCGACCGTCGATCGGGCCGTGGGTCGAGGCCGGATGCGAGTGCACCGCGATGAGGTGCCCCGGCTGGGCGCGTCGTCCGCCGGCATCCGCGAGCGCGGTGCTGGCGTCGCGGTGAGCCCTCTGGATCAGTTCCGCCCCCCGAGCGAAGTTCGCCGCTGAGGTCCGGATCGGGCACGGCGGGGGCAGGACGATCAGGTCCACCGTGTCGGCGTAGAACGCGAGATCTGCGGCCAGGCGCTGGTGGCTGAGCAGGGTCAGCGCGTGGAGGGCGGCGCTGAGCGGTGTGCGTGGTGCTTGGGGGAGCGCGCAGGGGTAGCCGGACGGCAGGACGTAGATGGTGTCGGCGCCGGCTGACACCGCGGCGGACAGCGCCGTGTTGTTGGCCAGTCCGCCGTCGACGAGTGCGACGCCGTCGAGGGTGACCGCGGGGAACACCGCGGGGATGGCGCAGCTGGCCAGGACTGCCAGCTGCGCATCCCCCTCGGTCAACGCCATCTCGCGGCCGGTCAGCTGGTCGGTGGCGACGACGACCAGGGGCACGGGGGAGTCCTCGAGCCGGGCGAACCGCAGGTGTTGCCTCAGCAGCGCTCGCATCCCTCGATCGACGAGGAGCGCGCTCCGACGCCCGGCGAGGGCACCGAGGGCGTGCCGGACGTCGAGGCTGAACACCGACCGTGCCCGTAGCCCACCCCAGACCCGGGCCAGGGCGTCGATGCCTGCCGTCTCGAAGCCGTGCCCGGCGACGAAGGCGGCGTTGAGTGCCCCGGCCGAGGTGCCGACCAGCAGGTCCGGTGTGACCTGCTGATCGGCCAGGGCCCGCAACATCCCCACCTGCACTGCGCCCAGGCTGCCACCGCCGGAGAGGACGAATGCTGTCGTCACCTCGGCCTCGCCTCAGCGCCTGATGGGCGCGACGTCGGTGGGGTAGGCCCACGCCAGGCGGCTCAGGACGAGCGCCGCGAGCATCAGGCCGAAGTCGCGCAGTGCGACGTCGCCGTACCCACCCACGAGCAGCAGGTTGACGATGATGCCCGCCAACCAGGCGGCCACCAGGGGGCCGCCCACGCGGGGGAGGAGGAGCACGACGAGGCCGGCGACCACCTCGACCACGCCGACGGCGTGCATGGCCTGGGCAGCGTCGCCGGGGATGAGGTCGTTGACCTGGACGGCGAGGTACTTCGTCCAGTCGTCGGCGAGCACGTTGGCGAACTTGTCGATGCCGAACAGCACGGGCAGTGCGGTGAACCCGATGCGGAGAGCCCAGAATGCCTGGATCCCGGGATCCGTGCCGATCCGGGCGGGTCGGTGCGTGGTGGTCATGGATGGTCCTTCCTGTCCTGGCACGGCGGGTGCCGGTTCTGCAGCGCGCCATCGGCCGGGCCGGTCCTTGCCGTGCGCTGTCGACCGCATGGTCGTGAGCAGTCTGTGTCGCGGGCTCGGCGGCTCTTACCGACAAGAAATCGGGTCACGGACCCCGGTAAGAACCGGGGGCTCGAGCGACACTCACCCACCGTGACGACTCGAACCGACCTCCACGGCATTCCGGCGACGCAGAGGGGTTCTTCCGGCTCGGGTGACGCCGCCGCGGACTACGCTCATGAGTGAGGTCCGCGAGCTGACCGCCTGGGCGCCGTTGCGGCACCCAGGGCCCCACCTGAGGAGCGAACCGATTTCGAATGCCGACTGGATCGACGACCTCTCGGCGACCGGGCCACGGCATGACACGGCGGTGGCGCGACTGCACGACCTCATGCTTCGATCCGCGTGGCACCAGGTCACTCGCATGCCGGAGTCGGCCACGCTGGGGTCGCGGCGACGCGAGGAGATCGTGCACGCCGCCGCGGACGAGGCGACCATGTCGGTGCTCACCCGCCTGGACGCCTTCGAGGGTCGCAGTCGATTCACGACCTGGGCCTACAAGTTCGGGATCCTCCACACCGCCGTGGAGGTACGCCGCTCGGCCTGGCGTGACCGGGAGATCGATCTCGACTCGGTCCCGGAATTCTCGGCCTCCGACACCGGCCCCGAAGGCTACGTCGAGGCCCGCGACCTCTCCGACGCGGTCGGTCGGGCGATGGTTTCGGCGCTGACACCCCACCAGCGTCGGGTGGCGCTGGCGCTGTTGGTCGACCACGTACCCATCGACGTCCTGGCCGAGCGTCTCGGCACGACACGCAATGCGCTCTACAAGACCCTCCACGACGCGCGGAAGGCGCTGCGGTCCCACCTCGCGACCCAGGGTTTCCTGAGCCCGAGCCCGACCAAGGAAGTGACCCGATGACCACGCCAGCGTCCCTCGGCCCCGAGGCGATCCGGCAGCTGACCATGCCGACGGACCCGTGGCTCTCCTGTGACGACTGCTTCGACCAGCTCGACGCAGTGCTCGAGGAGACGCTCACCCACGCGGCCCCGATGGGCGACTCGTTCCGCGTCCACCTTCGTGCCTGTGCGGTGTGCCACCAGGAGGCCCACTCCCTGGCGGCACTCGTCGCCCCGGACTACGGCATCGACCCCGCACGCGCGGAGGCCGAGCTGGACGCCGTGCTGCGTGACGACGGGTCGCCAGCCGTGTGAGACATGCCCGGAAATGGGCGAACCGCCGGCGTCTCGGGTCACCGGCGGTTCGAGAAGAAAACTAGCTCGGCAGCTGGCGGGGAGTGAACGAAATCCGCTCAAGATCTCCTCAATTCGGTATGCGCCTCGTGTCGGGAGGGCACCCCTGAGGCCTGGAGTGGCTGCTGTGGCAGCATCGCGAACATGTGGGAAGCAGCGTTCTGGGGCTTCGTCGGGGGCGTCGCACTGCTCATCGGTGCGGTCGCGGGGATCTGGCTGCCGGCCAGCAAGCGGTTCGTCGGCCTGATCATGGCCTTCGGGGTGGGCGTGCTGTTCAGCGCCGTCGCCTTCGAGCTCACCAGCGAGGCCTACGACCGCTCCGGGGCCGACGCCGTGGTGCTCGGCCTGCTCGGCGGCTCCCTGGTGTTCTTCGCCGGCGACTGGCTCATCGACCGCCGCGGCGGGAACCGGCGCAAGAGCCAGAACGGCTCCCCGGCCGACGCGGGCGCGATGGCGCTGGTCCTCGGGGCGCTGCTGGACGGCATCCCGGAGTCGGCGGCGATCGGGGTCAGCCTGGTGGGTGGCGGCTCGGTGGGGACCGCGGTCGTCGCCGCCGTCTTCCTCTCCAACATCCCCGAGTCGCTCTCGGCCTCCGCCGGCATGCGCAAGGACGGCCGCTCGGTGACCTACGTGCTGGGGCTCTGGGGCGCGGTGCTGGTCGCCTCGACGATCGCCGCGGCCCTCGGGTTCGGCCTGCTCGGCTCCGCTCCGGCCGTGGTCATCGCGGTCACCCAGGCGTTCGCGGCCGGGGCGATCCTCACGATGCTGGCCGACACGATGGTGCCCGAGGCGGTCGAGCACGCCGGGGCGCTGGTCGGCCTGGTCACCGCGGTCGGCTTCACCCTGGCGTTCCTGCTCTCGATGGCCTGAGCCGGGTATCAGAGGTCGCCGGACATCAGGATCCGGTCGACGTCGACCGGATCGCCACCCGGGCCGGGTTCTCGCGCGGCGTGCGGTACCGCACGGCGTACCGCTCCTCGGCCCGTCGTACCGAGCCGGCATCGGTCAGCACCGCGCCGCGGCCCTCGATCGTCGACCAGCGCCGGCCGTCGACCTGGCAGGCGGCCAGGTGCGGGGCGTGGTCGAGGTTGCGCGCCTTGCGGGAGGAGCCCGAGGTGATCACCCACGCACAGCGCTGCTCGGGGTCCAGCGCCACCCCGACCGGTACGACGTGCGGCCGGCCGTCGGCGCGCAGCGTGGTCAGCGTGCACAGGTGCCGCTCGGTCCAGAAGTCGAGCAGCGCGGGCGGCCACGCGCCCCAGTCAGGCGTCCAGGAGGTCACCGCCCCATCGTGCCCGGCGGCCCACAACGCGAGCCTTGGGTGGTCGCCGGTGAGCGGCTACGTTCGCCAGCATGCTGCCGCGTGCCATCGCCGTCGGGATCGACACCGTGCTGGACCGGACCGTGGCCCCCGGCTACACCAGGATCGGCCCCGCGATCCGCCGGCACCTCTCGACCTGGCCGGCCGACCCCGAGCCCGATGCGATGAAGGGCACGGTGGTCGCCGTCACCGGCGCCACCTCGGGCCTCGGGCTGGCCACCGCGGAGGGCCTGGCCCGCCTCGGCGCCGAGGTCGTGCTGGTCGTGCGCGACACCGACAAGGGCGCCCGGGTGGTGCGCGAGATCCAGGGCCGGCTGCCGCTCGCCGAGCTGCACCTGGCCCGCTGCGACGTCGGCGACCTCGACGACGTACGCCGGTTCGCCGACGAGCTCGACGCCGAGCACCTCGACGTGCTGGTCCACAACGCCGGTGCCATGCCGCCCGAGCGCACCGAGTCCGCGCAGGGGCATGAGCTGACGATGGCGCTGCACGTGCTCGGTCCGGTGCTGATGACCGAGCTGCTGCGCCCGCGGCTGGGCGACGCGCGGGTCGTGATGGTGACCTCGGGCGGGATGTACGGGCAGCGGCTGCGCGCCGACGACCCGGGCTACCTGCAGGGCGACTACTCGCCGACGACCGCCTACGCCCGCAGCAAGCGGGCCCAGGTCGAGCTGCTGCCGGTGCTGGACCAGCGCTGGGGCGGCAGCGGGATCTCCGTGCACGTCACCCACCCGGGCTGGGCCGACACCCCCGGGGTGGTCGACTCGCTGCCGACCTTCCACCGGGTCACCGGCCCGCTGCTCCGCGACGCCGAGGGCGGCGCCGACACCACGGTCTGGCTCGCGGCCACGCAGCCGGTGCCCACCGGCGGCATGCTCTGGCACGACCGGCGGCCGCGCCCCTTCCACCTGCTGCGGCGGACCCGCACCGGCGAGGACGAGCGCGCGCAGCTGTGGGACTGGGTGCGCGCCCAGTTGGACCTGCCCCAGGGCCCGTAGCGCCGGTCCCGGGCTAGATCCAGCGCTGGAACCAGATCCGGTCCAGCCACTCCGAGTGCGTGAGCAGCTGGTCGGTCCAGATCGGCCAGAACCACGCGAAGTTCACCATCACCAGCACGAAGAAGGACCCTGCGACCACCACCCCGGCGGTCCGCCGTGCCGTCGGCACCGGCGAGGTCCCGATCAGCTTGCCCATGGCCAGGGTGACCGCGAGGACCAGGAACGGCAGCGTGACCACCGCGTAGAACAGGAAGATCGGCCGGTCGTCGTACATCAGCCAGGGCAGCCAGGTCGTCAGCGTGCCGACGATGGTCAGCCCGAACCGCCAGTCCCGCGCGCCGACCCACATCGCCGCGGCGTACAGCAGCGCCAGCAGGCCGCCCCACCACAGCACCGGCGTGCCGAGCAGCAGCACCTGGCGCAGGCAGTCGCTGCCAGCGGGGGCGTCGCAGCCCTGGGTGCCGGGCTT
Source organism: Nocardioides koreensis (assembly GCF_039531775.1). Lineage (NCBI taxonomy): Bacteria > Bacillati > Actinomycetota > Actinomycetes > Propionibacteriales > Nocardioidaceae > Nocardioides > Nocardioides koreensis. Next base: position 127,124 of record NZ_BAAAQR010000006.1, read on the forward strand.
GATGTCGACGTCGGCCGCGACCCCGACCGGCCGGTTCAGCAGCAGCCAGCCGGACGGCTTCGAGGCGTAGGTGTGGGTGCTGTCGTTGAGGAAGTGCGTGTGGAACATGTAGACGTCGCGCTGGTAGTGCCACAGCGACCGCAGCGACTGGGTCACCTCGCCGAACCCGCTGGCGTCCGGCTCGTTGCGGGTCGGCCAGTCCTTGCCGCCGTTGTAGTGGGTGTACTGCGTCGCCGAGAGGTGGGTCTCGTACTCCTGCGCGTGGATCAGCCACCCCGTCCACGTGGCGACGTAGACGACCAGCGCGACCAGCACCAGGTGCACGAAGGCGGGGATCCCGTCGACCAGTGCCGACTTCAGCACCGGCCAGCGCACCCCGAAGGAGCGCCGCGCCCCCGCGCTCCACAGCCACGCGAGCAGCCCGAAGGCCGCGAGCGCGTACGCCGCCTCCCACTTGCTGCCCAGCGCCAGCCCCCAGCAGACCCCGCCGACCAGCAGCCACGGCCGGAACAGCAGCCCGCGCACCGGGCCCCAGCCGCGGCCGGTGACCGGGTCGGGCGCCACCCGCGCCATCCGGGCGCGGTACCAGTACCGGTCGTTGACGACGCAGGTGACGCCGCAGAGCATGAAGAACGCCACGAAGATGTCGAGCAGCGCCAGCCGGGACAGCACGAGCTGCAGCCCGTCGAAGGTCAGCAGCAGCCCGGCGACGCAGCCCAGGGCGGTGGAGCCGGTCAGCCGGCGGGCGAGCCGGCACATCACCAGCACCATCAGCGACCCGACCACGGCCGCGGCGATCCGCCAGCCGAACGGGTCCATTCCGAAGGTCTTCTCCCCGAGCGCGATCAGCCACTTGCCGACCTCAGGGTGGACGATCATCGACGGGCTGTCCTTCCAGACGCCCGTGGTGGTGCCGTCGAGGATCTTCTCGTTCGCGTTCCCGACGTACTCCCGCACGTAGCCGAAGTGGGCGAGCGACCACGCGTCCTTGGCGTAGTAGGTCTCGTCGAACTCGAACTCGTGCGGCGTCCCGAGGTGCCACACCCGCAGGAAGAAGGCGAGCACGGCGACGCCGATGCTGGCCGACCAGCCGACCACCGGGTCCTCGAGCCGGGCCCGGCCGCGGGCCCGCACCCGGGCCGGCGGCACCGGCCGACCCTCGGCGGTGCGGGAGAGGGTGACCCGTTCCTCGACCGCGGTGTCGGGAGGCACGGACGTCGTCACGGTCGCAGACTCTACGGGGCCGCCGGAGCGGGTTCGCACGCCTGCGATGATCGGGGCGTGACGACCCCTCCCGGCACGCTCGTGCTCGCTGCCACCCCCATCGGCCGGGTCGCCGACGCCCCGCCGCGGCTGGCCGAGGAGCTCGCGAACGCCGACGTGGTCGCCGCCGAGGACACCCGTCGGCTGAAGCGGCTCACCACCGACCTCGGGGTCACCGTCGCCGGACGGGTCGTCTCCTACTTCGAGGGCAACGAGAGCGCACGCACCCCCGTGCTGCTGGAGGCGCTGCTGGCCGGCGAGCGGGTGCTGCTGGTCACCGACGCCGGCATGCCCAGCGTGTCCGACCCCGGCTACCGGCTGGTCGCGGCCGCGGTCGAGGCCGACGTGCCCGTGACGGCGGTGCCGGGCCCCTCCGCGGTGCTCACCGCGCTGGCCGTCTCGGGGCTGCCCGTGGACCGGTTCTGCTTCGAGGGCTTCCTGCCGCGCAAGGCCGGCGAGCGGTCCCGGCGGCTGGCCGGCCTGGCCGCCGAGGAGCGCACCATGGTCTTCTTCGAGGCCCCGCACCGCACCCAGGCTGCGCTGGCCGCGATGGCCGAGGAGCTCGGCGGGGACCGGGTGGCGGCGGTCTGCCGGGAGCTGACCAAGACCCACGAGGAGGTACGCCGGGGGCCGCTCGCCGACCTCGTCGACTGGGCCGCCGAGGGGGTCCGCGGCGAGGTCACGATCGTGGTCTCCGGTGCCGCCGGGGGCCCGGACGTCGCCTCCGACCCGGCCAGCCTGCGGGCCGCGGTCGCCGACCTCGAGGAGGGCGGCACCAGCCGCAAGGAGGCGATCCTGGAGGTGGCCCGTCGCGCCGGCCTGCCCAAGCGGGAGGTCTACGACGCGGTGCACAAGCCATGACCGCGCGGCTCACGTCGTACGCCCACGACGGCCTGACCTTCGACGTGGTCGACGAGGGGCCGCTGGACGGCCCGGTCGTGGTGCTGCTGCACGGCTTCCCCGAGCGGGCCACGAGCTGGCGCGGGGTGACCGAGCGGCTGCACCGGCACGGGCTGCGCACCCTCGCGGTCGACCAGCGCGGCTACTCGCGCGGCGCCCGGCCGCGCCGCCGCCGCGACTACCGGCTGCCCCTGCTCGTCGGCGACGTCGTCGCCCTGCTCGAGCGGGTCGGCGCCCCGGTCCACCTGGTCGGCCACGACTGGGGCGCGGCGGTCGGCTGGCTGCTCGCGGCCCGCCGCCCCGACCTGCTGCTGAGCTGGACCGCGGTCTCGGTGCCGCACCCGCGGGCGTTCGTGCACGCCGCACTGACCTCGAGCCAGGGCCGCCGGTCGTGGTACTTCGGGTTCTTCTCGCTGCCGCGGCTCCCCGAGCGTGCGGCGCGACCCGGTGGGGCCCTGGAGCGCGGGCTGCGCCGCTCCGGGATGACCGACGCCGACATCGAGCGGTTCCGCACCGAGGTCGTGGCCGACGGCGCGCTGCCCGGGGCGCTGGCCTGGTACCGCGCGCTGTGGCTGGCCACCGGCCCTGCCGGACGGGCCCGGGTGCGGGTGCCCACCACGCTGGTCTGGAGCGACGGCGACGTCGCGGTGGCCCGCCGCGGCGCCGAGCTCAGCGCGGCGTACGTCGACGCGCCGTTCCGGCTCGCGGTGCTCGAGGGCGTCAGCCACTGGATCCCCACCCACGCCCCCGAGCCGCTGGCCGAGGCGATCCTCGACCACGCCGGCCGCCGCACCGGACAGGAGGAGCAGGCATGACCGATCGCCCGACCCGGACCCGCGCCGCGACCGAGGAGAAGAGCGGCAGCCGGCGCGACCGCGAGCGGCCGCCGGCCCCGGACCCGCTCCCGCACCCGGTCGTCGACAACCACTGCCACCTCGACATCGGCGACTCCGACGACCCGGCCGCGTGGTTCTCCACCGGGCAGGCGATCGAGGCGGCGGCCGCGGTCGGCGTGCCCCGGATCGTGCAGATCGGCTGCGACCTCCCCGGCGCCCGCTGGGCGGTCGAGGCCGCGGCGTCGTACGACGCCCTGGTGGCCGGCGTGGCGCTGCACCCCAACGAGGCGCCCCGGCACGCCGCCGCCGGCACGCTCGAGGAGGCGCTGGCCGAGATCGAGCGGCTCGCGCAGGCCCACGGCAAGGTCCGCGCGGTGGGGGAGACCGGGCTCGACAACTTCCGCACCGGCGAGGACGGTCGGGCCGCCCAGGTGGAGTCGTTCCGCCGCCACATCGACCTGGCCAAGCGGCTGGACAAGACCCTGGTCATCCACGACCGCGACGCCCACGAGGAGGTGCTCGCCGTCCTCGACGAGGAGGGCGTGCCGGACCGCTGGGTCATGCACTGCTTCTCCGGCGACGCCGACGTGGCGCGCCGCTGCCTGGACCGGGGCGCCTACCTGTCCTTCGCCGGGACGGTGACCTTCAAGAACGCCCAGCCGCTGCGCGACGCGCTCGCGATCACCCCGCAGGACCGGGTGCTGGTGGAGACCGATGCGCCGTACCTGACCCCGACCCCGTATCGTGGTCGCCCGAACGCGTCGTACCTCGTGCCCGTCACGATGCGCGCGATGGCGGAGGTCCGCGACGTGGACCTCGGCGAGCTGTGCGCAGCCGTGGACGCCAACACCGACGCCGCTTTCGGCGGTTCCTGGTAGCACGAAAAGGTGACGATCCAGAGGATTTGGTCACCATGACATGGGTCACTTCGGTGAAAAATTGGGGACCGGGAGTTTGCGTGCTCCCGGGATCTCGTTATCGTCTTGTGACTGATGGCCGGGATCGGGATCGATCTGACCAGTGCAGGTGGTAGCCGCACCGTAGCGGCAGCCCCGCGTAGAACCCCCGCAAGCACGTTTTCCACCGACCGGTGGTCCGCGTGCGCGCGACGCGCTGGCGCCCGAGAACCGGGGAGTACGACGTTCGGAGAATCGTGCCCATTCATGAAGAGAGCAATGAGCACAACCAACCCCTGATCTCTCGGCTGACCCCTGCCTGGGCGAGGAGCCGCGCCGCGCTGGTCGCACTCGCGACCGTGGCCGTGCTGGCCGTGGCCGGCACCACCTTCGGCTACGCCGCCCTCAGCAAGTCGGTGACCGTCTCGGTGGACGGCAAGTCCGAGCAGGTGACCGCCATGGGCGGCACCGTCGGTGACGTCCTGGACTCCCAGGGCATCGACATCGGGGACCACGACATCGTCGCCCCCGGCCTCGACGAGAAGGTGTCCGACGGGAGCCGGATCACCGTGAAGTACGGCCGCCCCCTCGAGGTGGCCGTCGACGGGAGCGACCCGCACACCTACTGGGTGACCTCGACCAAGGTCTCCAGCGCCCTCGGCGAGATCGGTCGTCGCTTCAGCGGCGCCGACCTCTCCACCAGCCGCGGCGGCACCATCGACCGCGAGGGCCTCAAGCTCGACGTGGTCACGCCGAAGACCCTCACCGTGAAGGTTGCGGACAAGAAGCCGGTCAAGCGTGAGGTCACCGCGCTGACGGTCGAGGACGCGCTGAAGGAGATGGGCGTCAAGGTCGGCAAGACCGACGAGACCACTCCCGCCCCGAAGCACGAGGTCGAGGACGGCGACAGGATCGTCTTCACCGACGTCCGCGTCGTCAAGAAGCAGGTCGAGGGCGAGAGCATCGACTTCGAGACGATCAACCGGGACGACTCCTCGATGATGGAGGGCGACTCCAAGGTGGTCCGCGAGGGCTCCGAGGGGACGCGCGACGTCACCTACCGGCTCGTCTTCCGCAACGGCGACCTCGCCGTGCGCAAGGTGCTGGACCAGCAGGTCACCAAGGCCCCGGTCGCCGAGGTCGTGCACATCGGCACCAAGCAGCCGGCCCCGACCCCGCCGGCCAGCAACTACGCGTCGGGCGACTCGGTCTGGGACCGGATCGCCGAGTGCGAGTCGGGTGGCAACTGGGCCGCGAACACCGGCAACGGCTACTACGGCGGGCTCCAGTTCAACCTGAGCACCTGGCAGTCCTACGGCGGCGTGAGCCGCCCGGACCTCACCAGCCGTGAGTACCAGATCAGCATCGCCGAAAAGGTGCGCGACGCCTCCGGTGGCTACGGTGCCTGGCCGGTCTGTGGCGCCCAGGCCTGACGTCCGGGCTCGGCGCTCGAGCACCTGCTTTCGGTGGTCGAGCCTGTCGAGACCTAGGCTCGTCCCGTGACGAGCGCATCTTCATCCTCCGCCGGTCCGAGGCTCCTCGGGCCGGCGGAGGTGCGTTCGCTGGCGGCCGAGCTCGACCTGCGCCCCACCAAGCAGCGCGGCCAGAACTTCGTCATCGACGCCAACACCGTCCGCCGGATCGTCCGCGAGTCCGGCATCACCCCCGACGACGTGGTCGTCGAGGTCGGGCCCGGGCTCGGGTCGCTGACGCTGGCCCTGCTCGAGGTCGCGGCCCGGGTCGTCGCCGTCGAGGTCGACCCGGTGCTCGCCGAGCGCCTGCCGGCGACCATCACGGCGTACGCGCCGGAGCAGCGGGACCGCTTCGAGGTGGTGCTCGGCGACGCGATGCGGATCGACGCGGTCCCCGGCCCGCCGCCGACCGCGCTGGTGGCGAACCTGCCCTACAACGTCTCCGTCCCGGTGCTGCTGCACATGCTCACGCTGCTGCCGTCCCTGGAGAGCGGGCTGGTGATGGTCCAGGCCGAGGTCGCCGACCGGCTCGCCGCGGCGCCGGGCTCCAAGGTGTACGGCGTGCCGTCGGTCAAGGCCGCCTGGTTCGCCGACGTGCGCCGGGCCGGCGCCATCGGCCGCAACGTCTTCTGGCCGGCGCCCAACGTCGACTCGGGCCTGGTCGCCTGGACCCGGCGCGAGCCGCCGGCCACGACCGCCACCCGCCAGCAGGTCTTCGCCGTCGTGGACGCGGCCTTCGCCCACCGTCGCAAGGTGCTGCGCGGCGCGCTGCGGGGCCTGGCCGGGTCGGCCGAGGCCGCGGGCGCCGCGCTGGAGCACGCCGGCGTGGACCCGCTCGCGCGGGGCGAGTCGCTGACCGTCACCGACTTCGCGCGGATCGCCGAGGGCCTGGCTGCGCAGGGCCCGACCGTGGGGGCACCCGCGTGAGGACCACGACCGCGGGGCTCACGGTGCGTGCCCCCGCCAAGATCAACCTGCACCTCGGCGTCGGGGCGGTCCGCGAGGACGGCATGCACCCGCTGCTGACCGTCTACCACGCGGTCGGGCTGTACGACGACCTCAGCGCGGTCGCGTCCCCGGACTGGAGCCTCGGGCTCGCCGGCGAGGACTACATCGGCAGCGCCGGGGTCCCGCTGGGTGGCGAGAACATCGTCGACCGCGCCGCGGAGCTGCTGGCCGCCCACCACGGCGTCGCGGTGACCGGCGACCTGCACATCACCAAGGCGATCCCGGTGGCCGGCGGCATGGCGGGCGGCTCCGCCGACGCCGCGGCCGCGCTGGTCGCCCTGGACCGGCTCTGGGACCTCGAGACCTCCGACGACGACCTGCTCGCGCTCGCCGCCCGGCTCGGCAGCGACGTGCCGTTCGCGCTGGTGGGCGGGACCGCGCTCGGCACCGGGCGCGGCGAGATCGTCACCCCGGTCGCCGACCACGGCACCTGGTGGTGGGTGGTCGTGCTGTCCCCGGACGGGCTGTCCACACCGGCGGTCTACCGCCACTTCGACGAGCTCTTCCCCGACGCACCCGCGACGCCGCCGCCGGCCGACGAGCTCCTCGCCGCGCTCGACTCGGGCGACCCGTACCGTCTCGCCGCCGCGATGCACAACGACCTGCAGGCCCCCGCCTTCGACCTGCGCCCGGACCTGGAGCTGCGGATCGCGCAGGGAGAGTCCGAGGGGGCCCTGCGCGGGCTGGTGTCCGGCTCGGGTCCCACCTGCGTCTTCCTCTGCGAGTCCGGCGACCACGCCCGCGCGGTCGCCGGGGCGCTGCTCGCCGACCGCGAGCCACCCGTCGTACTCGTCGCCAACGGGCCGGTGGCCGGAGCCCACGTGGTGACCCATGGCTAACCTCGTCAACCTCGAGCGGGTCTCGAAGTCATACGGCGTGCGGCCGCTGCTCACCGACGTCTCGCTGGGCATCGGCGCCGGCCAGCGGATCGGCATCGTGGGCCGCAACGGCGACGGCAAGACCACGCTGCTGGAGGTGATGACCGGTCTCGAGGAGCCCGACACCGGGCGCGTGTCGCGGTCCCGCGGGATGCTGATCGGCTACCTGCACCAGGGTGACGAGCTCGTCGACACCCACACCGTCCGCGAAGCCGTGCTCGGCGGCCGGTCCGACCACGAGTGGGCCGCGGACCCGCGCAGCCGCGAGATCGTCGAGGTGCTGCTGGCCGGGGTCTCCCTCGACCGGCCGGTGCTCGGCCTCTCCGGCGGCGAGCGCCGACGTTGCTCGCTGGCCGCGCTGCTGCTCGGCGACCACGACCTGATCGTGCTCGACGAGCCCACCAACCACCTCGACGTGGAGGCGGTCGCCTGGCTGGCCGAGCACCTCGTGCAGCGGCCCTCGGCGCTGGTGGTCGTCACCCACGACCGGTGGTTCCTCGACGCGGTCTGCCAGTGGACGTGGGAGGTGCACGACGGCGTCGTCGACGCCTACGAGGGCGGGTACGCCGCGTTCGTGCTCGCCAAGGCCGAGCGCCAGCGCCAGGCCTCGGCCTCGGAGACCCGGCGGCAGAACCTGGCCCGCAAGGAGCTGGCCTGGCTGCGCCGGGGTGCGCCCGCGCGGACCTCGAAGCCGAAGTTCCGGATCGACGCCGCCAACGCCCTGATCGAGGACGTGCCGCCGCCGCGGGACCGGCTGGAGCTGCAGCAGTTCGCCACCCAGCGGCTCGGCAAGGACGTCATCGACGTCGAGGACGTCGACCTGCGGCGTGGGATCCCGGGGGCAGGCGAGCGGGTGCTGCTGTCGCACGCGACCTGGCGGCTCGGACCGGGGGACCGGGTCGGCATCGTCGGGGTCAACGGGGCCGGCAAGACCTCGGTGCTGTCGCTGATCGCGGGCGAGCTGCCGCCGTCGGCCGGCCGGGTGAAGCACGGTCGCACGGTCGCGCTCCAGCACCTCACCCAGCAGCTCGACGACCTCGACCCCGAGGGGCGGGTGCTGCCGACGGTCGAGTCGATCCGCCGGGTCACGAAGACCGCCGACGGCGAGATCACCGCGACCTCGATGCTGGAGCGCTTCGGGTTCACGGGGGACCGGCTCACGGCGCGGATCGGGGACCTCTCCGGTGGCGAGCGGCGCCGCTTCCAGCTGCTGCGGCTGCTGCTCACCGAGCCCAACGTGCTGCTGCTCGACGAGCCCACCAACGACCTCGACATCGACACCCTCAACGTCCTCGAGGACTTCCTCGACGGTTGGCCCGGCACCCTCGTGGTCGTCTCCCACGACCGCTACTTCCTCGAGCGGGTCACCGACTCGGTCTGGGCGCTGCTCGGCGACGGCCAGATCTCCATGCTGCCCCGCGGCGTGGACGAGTACCTCGAGCGCCGTACCGCTGACCTGGCCATGGCCGAGTCGGCGCAGACTCGCGCAGAAAATGGGCCGAGTCGGCGCGGACTCCCTCCCGAGAACGGTCGAGTCGGCGCAGACTCGCGTGTCGACGAACCCGTGCCGGTCGCACCCGACACGGCCAAGGCCAAGGCCGGGAGCGCCGAGGAACGGGCGGCCCGCAAGAACATCGCCCGCATCGACAAGCGGCTCGAGCGGATAGCGGAGCAGGAGGCGGCGCTGAACGCCGAGATCCTCGAGCACGCCCAGGACTACGAGAAGCTGGCGGAGCTCAGTGCCCGGCTCGACGAGCTGGCGGGCGAGAAGGAGGAGCTCGAGATGGAGTGGCTGGAGGCCGCCGACATCGTCGAGTGAGGGTGAAACTGCGCCGACTCGGCCTTCCCCGCGGGTGAAACTGCGCCGCCTCGGCACCCCCAGCCGGTCAAACTGCGCCGACTCGGGTCAGGCGAAGGGGGCGAGGAGCATGCGCAGCAGGGCGGCGAGCTGCTGCTGCTCGGCGTGGGGGAGGTCCTGGAGGAGCGACTTCTCGGCCTCGAGCAGTGCCTCGAAGGCGCCGTCCACGGCGGTCTTGCCCTCGGCGGTGAGCCGGACGATGACGCCGCGCCGGTCCTCCGGGTCCGGGTGCCGCTCCACGAAGCCGCGGGCCGCGAGCCGGTCCACGCGGTTGGTCATCGTGCCGCTGGTCACCAGCGTCTCGCGCAGCAGCCGACCTGGCGAGAGCTCGTACGGCGCGCCGGCGCGGCGCAGTGCGGCCAGCACGTCGAACTCCCAGGACTCGATCCCGTGCTCGGTGAACGCCTGGCGCCGGGCCAGGTCGAGGTGGCGAGCCAGCCGCGAGATCCGGCTGAAGACGGCGACCGGGGCCAGGTCGAGGTCGGCGCGCTGCCGCGCCCACGCCTCCACCAGCTCGTCGACCTCGTCCCTCATGGTCGGCAGTCTAGCCCGATCGGTCGAGAATCTTGACATCGAGACAAAATTCGATGAGGATCCGAAGTGTCTTGATGTCAAGAGACTGTGAGGAGAGCTCGTGGCGCACCGCTGGGACCCGGACCGTTACCTGACGTACGCCGACGAGCGCGGCCGTCCGTTCGTCGAGCTGGTCGCGCGGATCGGTGCAGCCGAGCCGCGCACGGTGGTCGACCTGGGCTGCGGCCCGGGCAACCTCACCGCGCTGCTCGCCGACCGCTGGCCGGGTGCGAGCGTCACCGGGCTCGACTCCAGCCCCGAGATGATCGAGCGGGCCCGGGCGGCGGGCGCGCGGGTGGCCTTCGGCGTCGCCGACCTGCGTGAGTGGGTCTCGACAGGCTCGACCGGCGATGAGGCAGCGTCGACCGACGAGGACCTCGTCGACGTGCTGGTCTCGAACGCCACGCTCCAGTGGGTGCCCGGCCACCTCGACCTGCTCGGGGGACTCGTCGGGCGGGTCCGCCCCGGCGGCTGGTTCGCGTTCCAGGTCCCCGGCAACTTCGACGAGCCCAGCCACACGATCCGGCGCGACCTCGCGGCCGGGTCGCCGTACGCCGAGCACACCCGCGACGTGGCCGTCCCCTCCAGCCACGACCCGGCCGTCTACCTCGACCGGCTGGCCGCCCTCGGCTGCACCGTCGACGCCTGGGAGACGACGTACCTGCACGTGCTGACCGGCGAGGACCCCGTCTTCGCCTGGGTCTCCGGGACCGGTGCCCGGCCCACCCTCCAGGCGCTGCCCGACGACCTGCGCGCGGACTTCGAGGAGGAGTTCAAGCGCCGGCTGCGCGCGGCGTACCCCCAGCACCACTACGGCGTGGTGCTGCCCTTCCGGCGCATCTTCGTCGTGGCCCGTACCCCCGAGTGACCGAACAGGAGTGATCATGAAGCTGCACCACGTCCAGGTGGCCTGCCCGCCCGGCGGCGAGGACGCCGCCCGCGCGTTCTACGCCGACGGCCTCGGCATGAGCGAGGTCGAGAAGCCCGCCGACCTGCGCGCCCGGGGCGGCGCCTGGTTCCGTGCGTACGACGCGGACGGCGCCGTCGCCGCCGAGATCCACGTCGGCGTCGAGGACCCGTTCGCGCCGGCCCGCAAGGCGCACCCGGCGTTCGTGCTCGACACGGTCGCTGGGCTCGAGGGCGCCGCCGCCCGGCTCGCCGACGCCGGCCACGAGGTCGACTGGAGCCAACGCACGACCTTCGCCGGTTACGAGCGGTTCCACACCTTCGACGCGCACGGCAACCGGGTCGAGGTGCTGACCCCGGCCTGACGGTGCCGCCGGCCGGCGGTGAGCTGGCCACCGAGCCAGGCGAGCAAACGGTGGCTGACTCACCGCCCGGTCCTGCGCGCGTGGGCGGACTCACCTCCCACTCATAGTTACCCGTCGGTAGCATGACGCCATGAGCCAGGTCCTGACCCTGTGGAAGAAGACCAGCGCGCTGCCCCAGGGGGCCCGCATCTTCTCGGTGCTGTTCGCGCAGAAGGCGCCGTACTTCGCCACCATCCGCCCACGCTTCGTCGACATCCGGCCGAACCACGCCGAGCTGGTGATCCCCAAGCGGCGCCGGGTGCACAACCATCTCGGCACCGTGCACGCGATCGCGCTGTGCAACGGGCTCGAGGCCGCGATGGGGGCGCTGGCCGAGGCCACGATCCCCGCCGACAAGCGGTGGATCCCCAAGGGCATGGAGGTCAGCTACACCGCCAAGGCCACCAGCGACATCACCTGCGTCGCCGAGACCGACCCCGAGCAGTGGACCTCCCTCCCGGACGCAGGGGGCGACCTCCCGGTCCGCGTCCGCGGCGTCCGCGACGACGGCACCGTCGTGATCGAGGGCGTCATCCGGCTCTGGGTCACCCCGCGGAAGTAGCCGCCCCCGGGACCGAGGGGCGACCCCGGATTTCTCCGAGAGCCCAGCCCCGGTTCACCCGGAAGATGCCCGCGGTCCAGACTCCCCGCGGAAACTCCGGCTGTCCGGGCCGGCCGCCGTTGCCGCCGGCCCTTCCACGGCAGTACGAGAGGCTCATCGTGACGACTCCACTTCTTGCCAGGGCCGGTCTGGTCGGTGCCCTGGTCGCCGGCGCGGTCGCCGGGGTCACCAGCATGTCCGCCGAGGCCCGCGACGGGTTCAGCGTGGTCGGCGTCCCCGCCGCGAACCCCCGCACCGGCATCGAGAACAACGTGCTCACCCCGTCGGCGACCCAGGCGTCGGTCGCCTGGGGCAGCCTGCCCCTGACCAACCCCGACACCGCCAACGGGGTGACGCACTACGGCTACAACACCCTCGACGGTGCGCCGCTGACCCAGAGCAGCGACGAGGCGCACAAGACCGAGCCGGACAAGAACGTCTACCTGACGTTCGGCGGCCACCACTACCTCTACCAGGGTCACGAGATCGGCCCCCGCGGCTACGTCACGCGGATCGACCTCGACCAGACCGACCCGGCCAGGCGGGTCACGCTCATCTCCGACAAGGACCCCCAGGGCAACGCCTACCCCACGATCGACGGCATCACCTGGGACCCGTTCACCCACCAGCTCCTGCTCACCGCGGAGGCCAAGTCCCCCACCGGCGGCGTCTTCGGCGTCTCGCTGGAGGCGAACGGCGACGCGGTCGACGGCAGCGCCGTGCGGCTCAACGCCCTCGGCTCGGGCGGGTACGAGGGCGTGCAGAACGACAAGGACGGCAACACCTGGCTCGTCGAGGACATCGGTGGCGCAGGCGCCAGCGGCGGCAAGCTCCCCAACAGCTACGTCTACCGCTTCGTCCCGACCGACAGGACCGACCTGACCAAGGGTGGCGCCCTGCAGGCGCTGCAGATCCGGCGCAAGGACGGCTCCCCGGTCACCGCCGAGCAGCTGCAGTCCAACCCCTCGGACTCGTTCATCACCGACCTGCATACCTACGGGACGTCGTTCAGCACGAAGTGGGTGACCGTCCACACCGGTACGACGGAGGCGTTCGACGCCACCGCCGCGGCCAAGGCGGCCGGCGCCACCCCGATGAAGCGACCGGAGAACGGCGTCTTCCGCCCCGGCACCGACTTCCGGGAGTTCTACTTCACCGAGACCGGGGACACCAGCACCTCCAGCACCCTCCCGGGTGCCTGGGGCGGCGTCTTCCGTCTCTCCCAGGCCGACCCCAGCGCCGACACGGGCCGGATCTCGATCGCGGCCCTGGGCGACAAGGCGCATACCGGCTACGACAACATCGCGTTCGCGACCGACGAGGACCTCCTCGTCGTCGAGGACGCCGGAGACACGCTGCAACAGCAGCGCAACGCCCTCGACTCCGGCTACCTCTTCCGTCTCGGCAGCCGCGATGCTGCGGCGGACGGCCGCGGCCGGGCGCCCGAGCCGGTCCGCTGGCTGGCGGAAGGCCGGGACGCCTCGGCCACGTTCGACGCGATGGGCGGTCCGGCCTACAACGACGGTGACAACGAGATCACCGGCATCCACGTCTCCGACGGCGACCCGACCACCGCGGGCCTCCTCGGCGCCAAGGTCCCGAACCCCACGAGCGACTCGTGGCGGACGTTCTGGACCCAGCAGCACGGCGACAACGCCACGTGGGAGATCCACTGGGGCAGCGGTCGCTGACGGTCCCAGCAGCACCGCTTCGACGACCCGCCCGGGCCTCCCGGGCGGGTCGTTCGCGTCACCCCGCCGTGCTTGACCCCACGAAGACCGGGTTGGTCAGCGCGACCATCGGCGCCGTCGAGCCGGCGGTGGGATCGACCACGACCTGCGCCGGACGGCGTACCTCCGCGCGGACGAACGGCGTCGCGCCGGCCGGCACCTGCACGGTGACGGCGACCGTCCCGGCGTCGTCGGCCACCGCGCCGGCGAGCACGCCCGCCGGTCCGTGGACCTGGGCCAGGCAGCCGGGCACGCCCGCGACCTCGAGGCGTACGTCGACCAGGTCACCCGCCGCGGCGGCCAGCCGGTCGCCGCACTCGGCCCTCGCCTCGCCGAGGGTCGCCTCGAAGACCAGCTCCACGGTCGAGGACTCCGCGAGCCAGGCGTGGCCACCCTTGAGCGCCTCGACGATGGCCGTCGTACCGAGGTTGTCGGCGCGGACGACGGTCTGGGCCAGACCGACGGCCTGGCTGTCGTTGTGGGAGTCGGAGTTGCCGACGACCGGGACGAACCGTCCGGAGACCAGCAGCGCGTGCCAGTGCTCGAGGGCGGTCTGGTCGTCGCCGGTCCACGGCCCGTTCCAGATCTCGACGGCGTCCATGTCGGCGTAGTCGTAGCCGTAGTCCCACCTGATGCTGGGCAGCGGGTTGAACGGGTGCGCCGCGATCGCCATCCCGCCCAGTCGGCGCACCCGCTCGGTGAACCGGGGCAGCTGGCCGTCCTCGGCCCGGTAGCGCCAGTCGATCCAGGCGCCGGCCGGCAGCCCGACCGCCAGCCAGTGTCCGCTGCGGGTGGTGACCTCCTCGCCGCTCATGACCAGGAAGTCGTCGGGGACGTGCCGGCCCCAGACCAGGGTGGCCGCGCTGGTGTTGTGGTCGGAGGAGCCGAGGAAGTCGAGCCCGGCGGCGCGCGCCGCCGCCAGCACCTGGGTCTGGGTGCGCGCGCCGTCGGAGTGGCGGGTGTGCACGTGCAGGTCGCCGCGGTACCAGCCCGGACCCGTCCCCGGCACCCGCCGCGGCGCCGGGTCGGCCTCGAACACCGGGCCCTTCGGGCCGTAGTGCAGGCGCACGTCGACCCGCCACGGCGTGCCCGGCGGCACGATCTGGTAGGGCCCGAGCAGGACGTTCCAGACCCCCGGCGTGATCGGTCCGGCGAGGTAGCCCGGGGTGGCGGAGGTCCGGCTGATCCGGAAGTGCCGACGCGCCCCGCCCGACCAGCCCCGGAAGCCGGCCGCGTCGCCGATGCCGTGGCCCGAGGGGTCGAAGATCCCGATGTCGACGACGTTGTAGCTGAAGCCGAAGCCGGTGTCGGTGGGATCGAAGTCGTAGGAGACCTCGATCGTGCTGACGCCCTTCGGGACCCGGAACGGCAGGTAGTGCCAGTCCGCGGTGTCCGGGTCGGAGAACTCGCCGCGGAAGGTCCGGCCGATGACGGTGCCCGCGGCTGCGGGCTCGAACGTCACCAGCGCGGCGGACGTCGCGACGCCGGCGCCGGCGAGGAAGAGGGAGCGGCGGTCGAGGTGGTGGTCGCACATGGTGCGGTCAGCATGCCGCGCCCACCACCCGGCCGTGGCGGGAACGGGTCAGAAGGTCCCTGCGCCGGCGCCGTCGCCCGTGGGTACGGCCGGCGCTGACTTCTCGCCGGTGAGCCGCCGCTGCAGCATGTGGGCGATCCAGGTCAGGATCAGGTTGCAGGCGATGAAGAGCGCCGCGACCACGATCGCGGTCGGCACCTGGTTGAAGAACTGCAGGTAGATCTGCTTGCTGATGAACGTCAGGCCCGGCGCGAGGATGTAGACGCCCAGGGTGGTGTCCTTCAGCGCCACCACGCACTGGCTCACCACCGCCGGCAGCATGATCTTCACCGCCTGCGGCAGCTGGATGATCGTCATCACCTGGGTTTTGCGCAGCCCGAGCGCGTACGCCGCCTCCACCTGGCCGTGGGGCACCGCGTTGACGCCGGCCCGGAAGACCTCGGCGAGCACCGAGCCGTTGTAGAGCGTCAGCGCGAGCACGACGCACCAGAACGACGACAGCGGACCGTCGCCCACGCTGAGCATGTAGAAGATGAAGATCATCAGCAGCAGCACCGGGATGGCGCGGAAGAACTCCACCACCAGGAAGCTGGGCAGGCGGATCCACCGGTGCTCCGACAGCTTGCCCACGCCGAGGGCCAGGCCGACGACGACCGCGAAGATGATCGCGAAGAACGCCATCTCCAGCGTCTTCAGCAGGCCGTCGACGAGGAGCACCCGCACGTAGTCGGGGGTGACGAACGGTTCCCACTTGGCGTACTCGAGCTGGCCGGTCTCGTTGAGCTTGCCGACGATGAGCAGGACCAGTCCCAGGATCGCCAGCAGCGTGATCCCGGTGTAGACCCGGTGCCGCGCGATCGTGCGGGGCCCGGGTGCGTCGAAGAGGACGTTGCCGCTCATGCCACCCTCCAACGGCGCTCGATGACGTAGGAGCTCAGGGTGAGCACCTCGACCAGGATGATGTAGCCGACCGCGAAGCTCAGGAAGATGCCGGGCCGCTGGTCGGCGTTGTCGTTGGTGAGGGCGTGCATGGTCGCGGTGGCCTCCGCGATGCCGAACGCCGCGGCGACCGAGGTGTTCTTCAGCAGCGCGACCTGCACGCTGGTCAGCGGCGGCACGACTGCCCGCAGCGCCTGCGGGAGCACCACCAGCCGCATGCTCTTGGCGAACGTGAGGCCGATCGCGCGGGCCGCCTCGGCCTGGCCGAGCGGCACCGCGTTGACGCCGGAGCGGAACGCCTCACAGACGAACGCTGCGGTGTAGAGCGTCAGCGCCAGGCAGGAGCGGAAGAAGAAGGAGGAGACGTGGTAGCCACCGACCTCCCAGTCCTCGATGAACTTGAAGTTGTAGCCGAGCTTGGGAGCGGCCACCGCCATGAAGATGAAGATGATGACCAGCGGGGTGTTGCGGAAGATGCCGATGTAGACCGTCGCGGCCTTGCGCATGATCCCGACCGGGCCGACGCGCAGCGCGGCGAGAAAGACGCCGAGCACCAGCGAGAGGATGCTCGAGACGACGAACAGGCCGATCGTCAGGCCGAACGCCTTGAGGTACTCGTCGAAGTTCGAGAAGACCGCATCCATGCGCCTGTGGTGCCTCCTGTCGTGTGGTGCGGGCGGTGGGCGGGACGACGTACGCCGTCCCGCCCACCGTCAGGGGTGGTGACGGGTCAGGCCGCCTGGCACTCGTCCAGCTCGGGCTGGTCCGGAGCGTCGACCCCGGACTTGCCGAGGGTGGCGTCGAACGCGTCCTTCCAGGTGCCGTCGTCGAACGACTTGGTCACCGTGTCGTTGATCCAGCCGCACATCTCCGGGTAGTCCTTGGAGTACCCGATGCCGTAGCGCTCCTCGGAGAACGTGTCGCCGACGACCTTCAGGTCGTCGGGGTGCTGGGCGGCGTAGCCGAGCAGGATCGCGCCGTCCGTGGTCATCGCGTCGACGGTCCCGTCGAGCACCTGGTCCACGCACTCGGAGTAGGTGTCGAAGCCGCGGGGCTTCGCACCCTTGGCCTTGACGTTGTCCAGCGAGGTCGAGCCCGTCACCGAGCAGACCTCCTGGCCCTTGATGTCGTCGACGCTCTGGATGTCGCTGTCGGCGCCGACGAGCAGCTGCTGGCCGGTGACGTAGTACGGGCCGGCCTGCCCGACGACCTGACGGCGCTCGTCGGTGATCGAGTAGGACGCGATCACCAGGTCCACCTCGCCGCTCTGGAGGAACGGCTCGCGGTTGTCGGAGATCGTCTCCTTCCACTCGATGTCCTCGGGAGCGATCCCGAGCGAGCCGGCGAGGATCTTGCCCATCTCCGGGTCGAAGCCCTCCGGGGCGTCGTCGGTGGCGCCCTTGAACCCGATGCCGGGCTGGTCGAACTTCACGCCGATGGTGATCTTGCCGTCCTCGGCCAGCTGCTTCATGCGGGTGCCGTCGTCGAAGTTGTCCGCGGCGTTGTCCACCACGTTGACGTCGACGGCCTCGCTCCCGCCGTCGTCGCCGGCGCTACCGCAGGCGGCCATGGTCGCCGCCAGCCCTGCGGCGGCGAGGACCGCCTTGGTCCGCTTGAATCGCATTCGTCTCTCCTCTGGTTCTCCGGGCCCCCGCCCGGCCCCCTTCGGGGTGTTGTTGCGTTGCGTCGATCCGTGGTGCGGCCCGGGGCCGCGTCGTGTCCTCAGTGCGTGAGGATCTTGCTCAGGAAGTCGCGGGCGCGATCCGACCGCGGGTTGCCGAAGAACTCCTCGGGCGTGTTCTCCTCGACGATCGCGCCGTCGGCCATGAAGACCACCCGGTCCGCGGCCGTGCGGGCGAAGCCCATCTCGTGGGTGACGACGACCATGGTCATGCCCCGCTTGGCGAGGTCGACCATCACGTCGAGCACCTCCTTGATCATCTCCGGGTCCAGTGCCGAGGTCGGCTCGTCGAAGAGCATCACCTTGGGCTCCATGGCCAGCGCGCGGGCGATCGCCACTCGCTGCTGCTGTCCGCCGGAGAGCTGGGCGGGGTACTTCTCGGCCTGGTGCCCGACCCCGACCCGGTCCAGCAGCTCGCGCGCGCGGGTCTCGGCCTCGGCCTTCGCGATGCCGCGCACCTTGATGGGGCCGAGCGTGACGTTCTCGAGGATCGTCTTGTGGGCGAACAGGTTGAAGCTCTGGAACACCATGCCGACCTCGGCGCGCAGCTGCGCGAGGGCCTTGCCCTCCGCCGGCAGCGGCTGGCCGTCGAGGCTGATCGCGCCCTTGTCGATGGTCTCGAGCCGGTTGATGGTGCGGCACAGCGTGGACTTGCCGGAGCCGGACGGACCGATGACCACCACGACCTCGCCGCGGCGGATCCGGAGATTGATGTCCTGCAGCACGTGGAGCTCGCCGAACCACTTGTCGACGTTCTCCAGCGCGACGAGGGAGTCACCTCCGGTCGGCGCCGATGATCCGGTCTGCTGAGCTGTCATGGCTCAGCAACCTATCGGTCCTGGGCCCTCAACGTGGTCACGCGGTGGCCGGAGTTGTTCGATTGAGACCTGCGCGGGCCCCCGCCGTACCCTTGTGCGGTCATGACTGAGGCAAGCCGCACCTACGAGGTCCGCACCTACGGGTGCCAGATGAACGTCCACGACTCCGAGCGCCTGACCGGGCTGCTGGAGGACGCGGGGTACGTCGCCGCCGGGGCCGGCCGGCAGGCGGACGTCGTCGTGTTCAACACCTGCGCGGTGCGCGAGAACGCCGACAACAAGCTCTACGGCAACCTCGGCCACCTGGCGCCGGTCAAGGCCGCGAACCCGGGCATGCAGATCGCTGTCGGCGGCTGCCTGGCGCAGAAGGACCGCTCCACGATCACCCGGAAGGCGCCCTGGGTGGACGTCGTCTTCGGCACCCACAACATCGGCTCGCTGCCGGTCCTGCTGGAGCGCGCGCGGGTCCAGGAGGAGGCGCAGGTCGAGATCCTCGAGTCGCTCGACGTCTTCCCCTCGACGCTGCCGACCAAGCGGGAGTCGGCGTACGCCGCGTGGGTGTCGATCTCGGTCGGCTGCAACAACACCTGCACGTTCTGCATCGTGCCCTCGCTGCGGGGCAAGGAGAAGGACCGGCGCCCCGGCGACATCCTCGCCGAGATCCGGGCGTTGGTGGCCGAGGGCGTCTCCGAGGTCACGCTGCTGGGCCAGAACGTCAACGCGTACGGCGTGGAGTTCGGCGACCGGCAGGCGTTCTCCAAGCTGCTGCGCGCGTGCGGCGACATCGAGGGCCTGGAGCGGGTCCGGTTCACCTCGCCGCACCCGGCCGAGTTCACCGACGACGTCATCGAGGCGATGGCCGAGACGCCGAACGTGATGCCCTCGCTGCACATGCCGCTGCAGTCCGGCTCGGACAAGGTGCTGCGCGACATGCGCCGGTCCTACCGGCAGTCGAAGTTCCTCGGGATCATCTCCCGGGTCCGCGCCGCGATGCCCGACGCCGCGATCACCACCGACATCATCGTCGGCTTCCCCGGCGAGACCGAGGAGGACTTCCGGGCCACCCTCGACGTGGTCCGCGAGGCGCGCTTCTCGGGCGCCTTCACCTTCCAGTACTCCAAGCGCCCGGGCACGCCCGCCGCAGTCCTCGACGACCAGGTCCCGCCGGACGTGGTCAAGGACCGCTACGAGCGCCTGGCCGCGCTGGTCAACGAGATCGCCTGGGAGGAGAACAAGGCGCTCGTCGGCCGCACGGTCGAGCTGATGGTGGCCGAGGGGGAGGGGCGCAAGGACGCCGCCACCCACCGGCTGTCCGGGCGCGCGCCCGACAACCGGCTGGTGCACTTCGCGGCGGACTTCTCCGAGGTGGACGCCGACGGGGTGCGGCCCGGCGACATGGTCACGGTGACGCTGACCTACGCCGCCCCGCACCACCTCGTCGCCGACGGCCCGGTCCTCGCCGTGCGCCGTACCCGCTCCGGCGATGCGTGGGAGGCCCGCCAGGCGTCGCCCTCGACCCCCGGCGTCGCGCTCGGCATGCCCACGCTGGGCGCCCCCGCCCCGCTGCCGGACGCGCCCGCCTGCGGCTGAGCTGCCTGGGAATCGCCGCCGTCAGTCCGAGCGCGGGTCCTTGCTGGAGTAGCCGGCCTTGGGCGCGAGGCCCTCGGGGCTCGGCTCGGGGTTGCCCGTGGACTGCTCGGGCGGGACGTCGGCGTCGGCGTCGCGCTCCTCGGGGCTCACGTCGCGGACGCCGTCGGTGGCGACCTGGCCGGGGCCGGTGGGGCCGACCCGCTCGCTGCTGACCCCCATGCCGCCGGCGGCACGGTCCGGGCCGGCGGAGTTCGGGTTCGAGTCGCGGACGTCGGTCTCCTGCTCGTGGGCGGGCTCGTGGGGGTCGCTCATGCCGGGGACTCCTTCTCCCCGGACATCGACTCCTCGTCCCGCGTCGCCTGGGTGGAGGTGTCCTCGCCCTCCTGCATCTCGTCCGGCACCTCCACGTCGTCGACGGCCGGGTTGTCCTTGGTCGACAGGTCCCGGGTGGTCGGCTCGGCGTGCTGCTCCATCTGCTCGACGGCGTCCGCGCCACCGGGGGCGGGCTCGCCGGGCTCGATCTCGGGCTCGGGCATGGGGCCGAGGTCGTCGTTGCTCATCGCGTCCTCCTGCGAAGTCGGGTCGGGGATCAGGCCGGGGTGAAGCCGAACGTGGTGTACGCCGTGGTCGTACCCGTCCACAGCGCCTCCAACACCGACCGCTCGTGCGGCACCACCGGGTCGGGCAGGTCGGCGAGGGCGCACCAGCGCAGCTCGGCGCACTTGTCGGGCTCGACGATCCGCGGCTCGCCGGACCAGGAGCGGGCGGTGAAGAAGAAGTCGATCCGCTCGTCGATCGGCTCACCGCCCCGGGTGCGCTGCATCGCGGTCACGAAGGCCAGGTCGAGGTCGGTCACGGCGATCTCCTCGAGCGCCTCGCGCCGCGCCGCGTCGTACGCCGTCTCGCCCTGCTCCACGTGCCCGGCCGCGGCCGCGGCCCAGTGGTCGTCCATGTAGCCGGTGTTCCGGCGCAGCTGCAGCAGCACCTCGGGGCCGGTGACCCCGTCGCGGAGCAGGAAGACGTACGACGCGGGCACGACCACGAACCGGTCCAGCGGGGTGCTCACTCGTCGTCGGACTCGGTGATCTCGAGGTCGTGCGGGGTGGTCTCCGGCTCGCCCTCGACGTCGTACACGGTGCCGGTCTCGTCGGAGACGGCGGTCTCCCGCTCTTCGGCCTCGTACTCCTCGGGGTCCGGCGCGTCCTGGAGCTCCTCGGTCGCCTGCGCGGCCAGCTCCTCCTCGGGGACCTCGTTCATCTCGCTGGTCATCTCACTCATCTCCTGAGCCGTCGGAGGGCTCGTCGAGGGACGTCCCGGCGTTCTCGAGCTGGGCTTCCTTCTCGGGGTCGCCGGCGGGGTCGCGCTCGTCGGTGTGGGTCTCGGGCCGGTCGTGGACGTCGTCGGGTGCGACGCTGTCGCCCTCCCGCTTGGTCACCCGCTCGGTCGCCGGGCCCGGGTCCCGGGCCGGCTCGCCGGGGGTGTGCGACCCCGACGGCGCATCGGTGCGCTGCGGGCCGCCGGGCGGCGCGGGGGCGTCGATGCCGCCCGGGCCGTGCGGGTCGACCGGACCTTGCGGCGTGCTCTTCTCGTCGTTCACGTGGCTCCTCGGTGGTGGAGGGTCAGCGCAGGTCGTCGTTCTTGCCGTCGAGCTTGTCCAGCGCGTCTCGCGCCTTCTCCGCTCCGGTGGCGATCTTCTCGCTGTGCTTGCCACCGGTCTTGTCGTCGGCCAGCTGCGCGGCCTTGTCGATCCCGTCGGCGATCTTGTCGCCGTGCTTGTCCACGGCGTCCTCGAGCGCGTTCTTGGCCTTGTCGAAGAAGCTCATGACTCACTCCTCTTGCTGGGTCGTCCTGGCCGGCGGCTCAGGAGGTGTACCCCGTTCCTGACACACTAACCACATGCCACGTGACCCGATCGGAGCGCCGATCACGGTGCCGGTCGTGGCCGTGGTGGGGGCCACCGCGTCCGGCAAGACCAGCCTGTCGCTGGACCTCGCCGAGCGGCTCGGCGGCGAGGTCGTCAACACCGATGCGATGCAGGTCTACCGCGGCATGGACATCGGCACCGCCAAGCTCCCGCCCCACGAGCGGCGGGGGATCCCGCACCACCTGCTCGACACGTTGAGCGTGCGCGACCCGCTCACCGTGGCGGAGTTCCAGGCCGACGCGCGCGCGGTCGCCGGGCGGCTGCGGGCCCGGGGCACGGTGCCCGTCCTGGTCGGCGGCTCCGCGCTCTACACCCGCGCGATCCTGGACCGGTTCGAGTTCCCGGGCACCGACGAGGCGGTCCGCAGCCGGCTGGAGGACGAGCTGGCCGAGGTGGGCGCGCACCGGCTGCACCAGCGGCTCGCCACGCAGGACCCCGAGGCAGCGGCGCGGATCCTCCCCGAGAACGGCCGCCGGGTCGTCCGCGCGCTCGAGGTCATCACGATCACCGGGCGCCCGTTCACCGCGTCGCTGCCGACGATGGAGTACGCCGACCCGGGCAGCGTGCAGATCGGCGTCGACATCGACCGGCCCACGCTCGACGCGCGGATCGAGCAGCGGGTGCAGCAGATGTTCGGGGCCGGCTTCGTCGCCGAGGTCGAGCGGCTGCTCGCCGAGGGGCTGGCCGAGGGCCGGACCGCGAGCCGGGCGATCGGCTACCGCGAGGTCGCGGCCCACCTCGCCGGCGAGCTGAGCCTCGAGGAGGCCCGGGAGCGGACGGTCGTCGCCACCCGCCGGTTCGCGCGGCGCCAGGACTCGTGGTTCCGCAAGGACCCGCGGATCGTGTGGGTCGACCACGACGACCCCGAACGGGTGGAGAAGGCGCTGGCCGCCGTGCCACGCTGAGCCGGTGACGCGTACGACGTACTACACCGCCAGCACGCTGGACGGCTTCATCGCCGACGAGCACGACTCGCTGGACTGGCTGTTCGTGCAGCACATCGACGAGGACGGCCCGATGAGCTACGGCGCCTTCATCGAGACCATCGGCGCGCTGGCGATGGGCGCCACGACGTACGAGTGGGTCCGCGCACACCTCGCGCGGACCGGCGAGGGCTGGTCCTACCAGCAGCCCACGTGGGTGTTCACGCACCGCGAGCTGCCGACGATCGAGGGCGCGGACGTCCGGTTCACCGCCGGCGACGTGCGGCCGGTGCACGCGGAGATGGCGGCTGCCGCGGACGGCCGCGACCTGTGGGTGGTCGGCGGGGGCGACCTCGCCGGCCAGTTCGCGGAGGCGGGGCTGCTCGACGAGGTCTGCGTGCAGCTCGCGCCGGTCACGCTCGGGGCCGGCCGGCCGGTCTTCCCGCGCCGCTTCGACCTGAGGCTGACCGAGCTGGCCCGCAACGGGGACTTCGCCTGCGCGCGGTACGACGTGGTGGGGCCGCGGACCTGAGCGCGGACGGTCGGTGCCGCGTCGTACCGTTTCCCTGTGCCGACCGACAGCTGGACCGAGATCACCACGACCGACGAGCTCGTGACGCTGCTGGGCGAGCCGCTGCCGCGGGTCCGGGACAAGGCCCGCCCGGCGCTGCTCGAGGTGGACCGGGACTGGCTGGCCGCCTCGCCGTTCTGCGTGATGGCGACCGCGTCCGCCGACGGCCGCTGCGACGCCTCGCCCAAGGGCGACCCGGCCGGGCAGCTGGTGCACGTCCTCGACGAGCGCACCATCGCGATCGCCGAGCGGCCCGGCAACCGGCGCGCGGACGGCTACCGCAACATCCTGGAGAACCCCCACGTCGGGCTGAACTTCCTCATCCCGGGCCGCGGCGACACGCTCCGCGTCAACGGCCGGGCCCGGCTGGTCAGCGACGCGCCGTTCTTCGACGAGATGCTGGTCAAGGGACACCGGCCGCTGCTCGCGGTGGTGGTGGAGATCGACGAGCTGTTCTTCCACTGCGCCAAGGCGTTCCTGCGCTCGGGGATCTGGCAGCCGGAGACCTGGGACCCCGAGGGCATCGTGCCGCGCCGCGCGGTGCTGGCCCACGAGATCGAGCCGACCGGCATGACCGTCGAGCAGCTCGACGACTACTACCGTCCCGAGAACTACAGCAAGGGCCTGTATGCCTGACGCCTACCCGTTCCTCAAGGGGCACGGCACCGAGAACGACTTCGTGCTTCTGCCCGACCACGACGGCACCGTCCACGGCGCACTCGCCCCCGAGCGGGTGCGCGCGCTGTGCGACCGGCGCGCGGGCATCGGCGGCGACGGCGTGATGCGGGTGATCCGGACCGCGTCGTACGCCGGACCCGACGCGGGCACGCTGGCCGACTACTCGGGGAGTGCCGAGTGGTTCATGGACTACCGCAACAGCGACGGGTCGCTCTCGGAGATGTGCGGCAACGGGATCCGCGTGTTCGTGCGCCACCTCGTGGACGCCGGTCTCGTCGACGGGACCGTGCCGGTGCCGGTGGCGACCCGGGACGGGGTGAAGGCGCTGACCGTGGCGGGCGACCTGGTCACCGCCGACATGGGCGCCCCGCAGGTCCTCGGCTCCAGCGTCGTGGGGGTCGGCCTGCGCAGCTGGCCGGCCCGGCACGTCGACATGGGCAACCCGCACGCGGTCGCGTTCGTCGACTCGCTCGAGGACGCCGGGTCGCTGCTCGACCCGCCGGCGTACGACGGGGGCACCTATCCGCACGGCGTGAACGTCGAGTTCGTCGTACGACGCGGCGAGCGGCACGTCGCCATGCGCGTGCACGAGCGCGGCTCGGGGGAGACCCGCTCCTGCGGCACCGGCGCCTGCGCGGTGATGGTGGCCGCGGCCCTGCACGACCGGCTGGTGCCCGAGGGCGGCGCGCCGACCGACGACGTGGCCTACCGGGTCGATGTGCCGGGCGGCACGCTCACCGTCACCTGGACCGCCGACGGCCGGGTGCTGCTGACCGGGCCCGCGGTGATCGTGGCCTCGGGCACCACCACGCTCTGACGGGTCGTGTGCCTGAGACCGCGCCATGGCGCGTCCTGGGGCACACGACCCTGCCCCTATGCTCGCCAGCCATGGACATCAACGGAGCATCAGCGATCGTCACGGGCGCCGCGTCGGGCATCGGCGCGGCCGTCGCCCGCCAGCTCGCCGCCGGCGGCGCGAAGGTCGTCGTCGCGGACCTGCAGGCCGACAAGGGCGAGGCCCTCGCGAAGGAGATCGGCGGCGCGTTCGTCAGCGTCGACGTGACCGACACCGAGCAGATCAAGGCGGCGGTCCGCACGGCCGTCGAGCTCGGCCCGCTGCGGGTGCTGGTCAACTCCGCCGGGATCGGCTGGGCCCAGCGCACCATCGGCCGCGACGGTGAGTTCGACTCCGCCCACGACCTGGCGGCGTTCACCAAGGTGATCGCGATCAACCTGATCGGCACCTTCGACGCGGTCCGGCTCGCGGCCACCGAGATGAGCAAGCTCGAGCCGACGGAGGCAGGCGAGCGCGGCGCGATCGTGAACCTGGCGAGCGTCGCGGCGTTCGACGGCCAGATCGGCCAGGCGGCGTACTCCGCCTCCAAGGGCGGCGTCGTCGGCATAACCCTGCCGGTCGCCCGCGACCTGTCCGCCTCGGGCATCCGGCTTAACACCGTGGCGCCGGGCCTGATCGACACCCCGATCTACGGCTTCGGCGGGGACGCCGAGGCGTTCAAGGCCAAGCTCGGCGAGAGCGTGCTGTTCCCCAAGCGGCTCGGTCAGCCCGAGGAGCTCGCCTCGATGGTGCTCGAGTGCATCCGCAACACCTACATGAACGGCGAGACGATCCGCGTCGACGGCGGCATCCGGATGCCTCCCAGGTAACCCGGCGGTCGTGTCCCCCACGGTGCGCCATGACGCACCCCGGGGGACACGACGCGTCAGGGCCAGCGCGTCGTCCGCCACCACCCGTCGTACGCCGTCGAGGTGGGCGCGCCAGAACTGCTGGGGGTCGCCCTCCGGCGGGGGCCCGGGGTCGAGGTCGCGCTTGGTCATGAAGTCGTGCGGCCCCGGGCCGGCCCGGTTCTTGAAAGATCCGACACGTGCACGAGAACCGGCGCATCGACCCCACCGAGCGGGTGCACCTGCGCGACGCCGCCGGCTACAGCCCGCCGATCCACCGGTTCGCGCCCACGCCGGGGCTCGCGGGCCTGGTCCGGCGCTACTGGATGCCGGTGTGGTCGCTGCCGGAGGGCGCGCGGTCGGTGCAGCGGGTGCTGCAGTACCGGTCTGCCTGATCGTGGTCTCCGACTCCTACGCGCTGCTCGTCGGGCCGAGTTCCGGGCTGTCCACCCAGGAGCTCGCCGGGGAGGGCTGGGCGCTCGGCACCATGCTCCAGCCGGCGGCCGGGTCGCTGGTGTGGGGTGCGGGCGTCGCCGGGCTCACGGACCGCGCCGTACCCCTCGTGGACGCGCCGGGCCTCGACGGCGCCGCGCTCGTCGACGCGATCCGGGGCCGGGTCGGCGACGACCCGCACGACCCGGGCCGGCAGCATGCCGCGGTTGCCGCCGTCGAGGCCGCCCTCACCCCGCTGCTCCCGGTCGACGACGAGGGGCTGCTCGTGAACGCGGTGGTGGAGTACGTCGAGGGCGACTCCGGCGTGCAGCGGGTGAGCCAGGTGCGCGACAAGTTCGCGATCGGCGAGCGCACGCTGCAGCGGATGACCCAGCGGCGGATCGGGCTCTCGCCGAAGTGGCTGGTCCAGCGCCGCCGCCTGCACGAGGCCGCCGAGCGGCTCGCCGGCGAGGCGCGCCCCGACCTGGCCCGGGTCGCCGCCGAGCTCGGGTACGCCGACCAGGCCCACTTCGGCCGCGACTTCCGGACCGTCACCGGGCTGACCCCGGGGGAGTACGCCGCGGAGCCGCGGTGACTGTCACCCGCCAGCGGTCCCGGCCGGCTAGGGACCGGACCCGGGACCGCCCCCGGCGGGTGCCCCGGGATAGCGGGTGAGCGACGCAGGCGGTCACGGGCAGCAGCACCGCCACCGTCGACAGGTGCGACGGTGCGTCCCCGGCTGGTGTGCCGCGACGTGGTCGACGCCTGCGTCGGCGCGTTCACCCGCCCTCCCGGGCGGGTCGCCCGAGCGACGACCCTCATTCTGGCGGTGCGGGTCGGGGTACGCGTGCCCCAGATTGGTGAAAAGTCACCGGTCACCCGGGGAAACTTGCCGCCCACCCCGCCAGGTCCAGCACCAGGTCCGCCCGGTGCCGGGCGGCGTCGACCAGAGCGGCGTTCGGCTCGTCGACCCGGTGCACCCATGCCCGCGCGGCGGCGGGGGACTTGCCGAAGTCCTCGTGCCGCGCGACCAGCCTCGGGACCCGCACGGCGGCCGGGGTCTCCACGTGCCAGACCGCGTCCAGGCTGTCGCGGGCGGCGCGCCAGCACGGGTCGTCGAGCAGCAGGTAGTTGCCCTCGGTCACCACCAGCTCCGCCGTCGGCGGCACCGGGAGCGCGCCGGCCAGCGGCTGCTCGAGGTCGCGCTCGAACGCCGGCGCCATCACCACGTGGTCGGGCCGCGCGCGCAGCCGGGCCAGCAGCGCGGCGTACCCCCAGCCGTCGAAGGTCTCCGGCGCGCCCTTGCGGTCCAGCAGCCCGCGACGGACCAGCTCGACGTCGGCGAGGTGGAAGCCGTCCATCGGCACCACGACCCCGGCGTGCGCCGCGGCGAGGTACGCGGCCAGCGTGGACTTGCCCGCCCCCGGAGCCCCGGTGATCCCGAGCAGCACCCGCCCACCCGGTGGGTGCGCGGGGAGCAGTGAGGCGAGCTCGGCCCCCGAGGCCGAGAGGCGCACCACGTCCACCTCAGACGCGGATCCGCGCGGAGGTCGGGTCATACATCGGCCGCAGCGACACCTCGATCGGGTGCCGCACCCCGGCCACGTCGACCTCCCACGACCCGGCCGCCAGCCAGTCCGCCGTCACCGGCGCGCCACCACCGGACACGAACGCCAGCCCCACCGCCGAGCCCAGGGTCCAGCCGTACGACGCGGCCCGCACGTAGCCGACCGGCACGCCGTCGCGGTGCACGACCTCGGCGTGGAACAGCAGCGGCTCCGGGTCGAGCAGCCGGACCTGCACCAGCCGCTGCGCCATCCCGCCGCGGGCGGCGTTCGCGGCCCTGCGCTCCAGCACCGCCTCGCGGCCGACGAACCCACCCGGCTTGTCCAGCGCCAGCGCGAAGCCCAGCCCGACCTCGAGCGGGCAGTCGGTGTTGTCGATGTCGTGGCCGAAGTCGCGGTAGCCCTTCTCCATCCGCAGCGAGGCCAGCGCCTTGAGCCCCACCGGCTCGAGGTCGTACGCCGTGCCGGCGGCCTGCAGCGCGTCGTACACCTTGAGCCCGGACCCGGCCGGCACGTAGAGCTCGTAGCCCAGCTCGCCGAGGTAGGTGATCCGGGCGCACAGCACCTCCACCCCAGCGACGTCGATCCAGCGGGCGGTGCGGAAGCCGAAGGCCTCGGTGGACAGGTCGGCCGCGGTGAGCGAGGCGAGCAGCTCCCGCGACCGCGGGCCCTGCACGTTGAGCTGGGCGTAGTCGGCCGTGACGTCCTCGACGCGCACGTCGGAGGAGCCGACGGCCCGCCCGAGCCAGGCCAGCGCGTGGCCGTGGGCGGTGTCGGAGGCGACGACCCAGAAGTCGTCGTCGGCCAGCTTGGTGACGGTCAGGTCGGCCTCGATCCGGCCGCCCTCGTCGAGCCACTGGGTGTAGGTGATCGTCTCCGCCGACGCGGTCACCGGGCCCGCGGAGACCCGGTCCAGCACGGCACCGGCGTCGGCCCCGGAGACCCGGAGCTTCGCCATGAAGCTCATGTCCATCAGACCGACGCCCTCGCGGACGGCCCGGTGCTCGGCCTCCCACTGCGCGAACCACGGGGCCCGGCCCCAGGTCGGCTCCGCGGACGGGGTGGCCCCGGCACCGGCGAACCAGTCCGCACCCTCCCAGCCCGAGACCTCGCGCAGGTGCCCGCCCTGGTCGACGAGCCGCTCGTGCACGGGGGAGAGCAGCATCCCGCGGGCCGAGTGCAGCTGCTTGCCGGGCGTGTGCGCGGCGTACACGGTGCCGAGGATCTCGGTGGTGCGGGCCGCGCGGTAGCCGTCGTCGGCCTGGTAGGGCCGGAACCGGTCCACGTTGAACCCGGTCACGTCCACGTCCGGGCGTCCGGTGGTGATCCAGTGCGCCATCACCCGGCCCAGGCCGCCGGCGGAGAGGATCCCGACCGAGTTCATGCCCGCGGCGACGAAGTAGTTGCGGATGCCGGGCGCCTCGCCCACCGCGGGCGCCAGGTCCGGCGTGAACGACTCCGGCCCGCAGAAGAAGGTGCGCACGCCGACGTCCAGCGTGACCGGCACCCGCGCCATCGCCTTCTCCAGGAACGGCGCCATCCGGTCCCAGTCCGGCGGGATCTTGCCGAAGGAGAAGTCCGCCGGGATCCCGTCGACCTTCCACGGGGCCGCCTGCGGCTCGAAGAGGCCGACCATCATCCCGCCGCCCTCCTCGCGGTAGTAGCCGTACGACGCGGGGTCCTCGAAGACTGGCGCGTCCGGGTCGAGCCCCTCGATCGTGTCGGTGATCAGGTAGTAGTGCTCGGCGGCCTGGTTCGGGATCACCAGCCCGTTCTGGGCACCGAGCTCGCGGGCCCACATGCCCGCGCAGTTCACGACGTACTCGCACTCGATGTCGTGGCTCTCGCCGGTCGAGCCGGTGGAGACGCGCACGCCGGTGACCGCGCCCCGCGCGGTGCGGACCTCGTCGACCGAGACCCCCTCGACGAGGCGTACGCCGAGCTGCCGGGCGCCCTTGGCGAGCGCGGTGGTCACGTCGACCGGGTTCACCCGGCCGTCCCCGGGGACGTGGAAGCCGGCCAGCAGGTCGTCGGTCCGCGCCCACGGGAACAGCTCGGCCATCTCGGTGGGGGAGATCTCGTCGACCTCGAGCCCGAGGTGCCGCTGGAAGGTGGCGACCCGGCGGTACTCCTCGAGCCGGTCGGCGTCGGCCGCGGCCTCGATCAGGCCGACCGGCTTGAAGCCGGTCGCCTGCCCGGTCTCCTCCTCCAGCCGCGCGTAGAGCTCGCGGGAGTAGAGCCGGATCGCGGTCGAGGTCTCCGAGGTGGACCCGAAGCAGGTCATCAGCCCGGCGGCGTGCCAGGTGGTGCCGGAGGTGAGCCGGTCGCGCTCGAGCAGCACCACGTCGGTCCAGCCCTCGTGGGCGAGGTGGTAGGCGATCGAGCAGCCGATGACACCACCACCGATGATGACGACGCGGGCACGGTCGGGGAGCGCGGGGGTGGTCACCGACCCAATCTAAGGGGCCTGCGTGAGCTTGTAATGGAGCCGGACCGCGGTGGCCGACCACAGCCGCAGCACGTGGTCGGTGCGCAGCACCCCGTCAGGGTCGACGTAGACGTGGAACTCCTCGTGGATCGGGGCACGCGCGGCGTGGTGCCGGTCCCGGTCCGCGACGAGGACGTAGGCCCCGTCCTCGCCGAACGCGCCCGGCGGGGAGCTCAGCACCAGGGACCCGTCCGGCCGGGCCCGGGGGCGCAGCAGGACCTGCACGTTGCCCGCCTCGAGCGGGAAGGCCACGTGGACGCTCGGCTGGTCGGACCCGGGGAGGGTCCGGCTGGAGTAGCAGCCGCTGTAGACGTACTCACCGGTGGAGCGCAGCGTGCGGATCCACCCGGCGGCCCGTTGCCGGCCGTCGGCGTCGAGGAGTGTCACGACCCGGCTGTCCATGCCCAGCGCCACGTCCAGCGGCCGGGTCGGCAGCGCCAGCTGCTGGACCCGGCGACCGAAGAGCCGCGAGACGAGCTCGCCGCCGGGCGCGAAGAGCGGGTTCCACTGGGTCCAGACCTCCATCCGCCACGCGGAGGTGTGCTCGTAGAAGTGCCGGACCTCCGGCCTCAGGTCCGCGGCCCGGAAGGTGGCCCCGTCGAGCTCGGCCATGTCCGGGACCAGCCCGGCGCCGTCGTGCTCGCGCACGGTGCCGCCGAGGGCGGTGGCCGCCGCCCCCAGCCAGCCGTCCCCGATGGTCTGCCCGTCGTGCATCGGGGCCGTCAGCCACGCCTCGTCGCCGGCGAGGTCGACCGGGCGGCCCGTCGTACGCCAGAACGTCCGGGTGACCCGGTCCAGCCGGGGCATCAGCGAGCTCATGGGGAGCAGCGTGCCCGAGGGGTCGGGGAATCGTCGCCCGCCTCGCGGCGTTGACCCTGCACAGGAGTCAGCCCGGGTGATATCGGCTCGCGCTCCCCGACTCCCGGACCTACCCTGAGAGGCATATGACGAACGCACACGACTTCACCCTCGACGCCGAGCTGGACGCGACGGAGAGCTGGGACGCCGAGGACCTCGGGACCGACGAGGCAGGAGACTGGGTCTCCGGCTATGCGGACGAGCCCGACCCCGAGGACGTCGACCAGACCGTCGGCGAGATGGACCTCGCCGAGCGGCACGCGCTGCGGCGCGTCGCGACCCTGCGCACCGACCTCGAGGACATCACCGAGGTCGAGTACCGCCAGCTCCGCCTCGAGCGGGTCGTGCTGGTGGGCGTGTGGACTGACGGCAGCGTCGAGGACGCCGAGAACTCCATGGCCGAGCTCGCGCTGCTCGCCG
The DNA here is from genome assembly GCF_039531775.1 of Nocardioides koreensis. Lineage (NCBI taxonomy): Bacteria > Bacillati > Actinomycetota > Actinomycetes > Propionibacteriales > Nocardioidaceae > Nocardioides > Nocardioides koreensis. The sequence continues at coordinate 158,553 of NZ_BAAAQR010000006.1, forward strand.
AGACCGCCGGCTCCGAGGTGCTCGACGCGATCTACCAGCGCCGGCAGAAGCCCGACCCGGCGACGTACGTCGGCCGCGGCAAGGTGGACGGCCTGCGCGAGATCGTGCAGGCCAGCGGCGCCGACACCGTCATCTGCGACGGCGAGCTCGCGCCCAGCCAGCTGCGCAACCTCGAGGACCGGCTCAAGATCAAGGTCGTCGACCGGACCGCGCTGATCCTCGACATCTTCGCCCAGCACGCGAAGTCCAAGGAGGGCCAGGCCCAGGTCGAGCTGGCCCAGCTCAGCTACATGAAGCAGCGGCTGCGCGGCTGGGGTGGCAACCTGTCCCGCCAGGCCGGTGGCCGGGTGGCCGCGGGTGCCGGCATCGGTGGCCGTGGTCCCGGTGAGACCAAGATCGAGACCGACCGACGCCGGATCAACACCAAGATCGCCAAGCTCAACCGCGAGCTGCGCGAGATGAAGGGGACCCGCGACACCAAGCGCCAGGAGCGCCGTCGCCACCAGATCCCCAGCGTCTCCATCGCCGGCTACACCAACGCCGGCAAGTCCTCGCTGCTCAACCGGCTCACCGACGCCGGGGTGCTGGTCGAGAACGCGCTCTTCGCGACCCTGGATCCGACCACCCGGCGGACCACCACCGCCGACGGCCGGGTCTACACGATGAGCGACACGGTCGGCTTCGTGCGGCACCTGCCGCACCAGCTGGTCGAGGCGTTCCGCTCCACGCTGGAGGAGGTCGCCGACTCCGACCTGATCCTGCACGTCGTCGACGGCTCCCACCCCGACCCCGAGGGCCAGCTGGCCGCGGTGCGCGAGGTGTTCGCGGAGATCAAGGCCGACCAGGTCCCCGAGCTGGTGGTCATCAACAAGGCCGACGCCGCGGACCCGATGGTGCTGGCCCGGCTGCGCCAGCGCGAGCCGCACTCGGTGGTCGTCTCGGCGAAGACCGGCGAGGGCATCGCCGAGGCGCTGGCCGTGGTCGAGGGCGAGCTGCCCCGGCCCGACGTGGAGTTCAAGGCGCTGCTGCCCTACGAGCGCGGCGACCTGATCAACCGGCTGCACCAGCACGGCGAGATCGCCTCGCTCGAGCACACCGCCGACGGCACGATCGTGCACGGCCGCGCCAACGAGGACCTCGCGGGCGAGCTGGCGGCGTACTCGCTCTGAGCGGCCGCCGGACGTCATACGTTCCGGTCGTCGGGGCGACGAGGTCGTATGACGTCCCGGCGGGTCAGCGCGGGACCAGCCGGATCGCCAGCCGCGGGCACGCGCGTACGGCGGCCCGGGCGTCGGCGACGAGCTCGTCGGTGACCTCGCCGCGGACGATCGGGTAGCCCCACTCGTCGAGGTCGACGACCTCCGGCAGCAGCTCGTGGCACAGCCCGCGGGCCTCGCAGCTGGGCCAGTCGACCCGGAGCCGGCTCATGACGCCACCGCCCGGTGCTCGCCGGCGCAGCCACCGGCGGCGTGCGCGGCGACCTCCTGCGGCAGCACGGCCAGCAGCGAGCGCACCAGCCGCGACGTGCCGTCCGGGTGGGCACAGGCCCCGCGGCCGCGCACCAGGCCGGCCAGCTCGGCGACCCGGTCGGTGCCGCCCGATCCGTCGACCACGGCCCGCAGCGCCACGCCCAGCGCCGGCAGCCCGTTGCGGCAGGGCCCGCAGCGTCCGGCGCTCTGCCCGGCCAGGAAGTCGACGATCCGGCTGGTCAGCGCGACCGGGCAGGTGCCCGCGGCGGGGGTGAGCAGCACCCCGGCGCCCAGCGGGGTGCCGATCGCGGCCAGGCCCGCCACCGACAGCCGGGCGCTGGCGACGGTGGGCCAGGTCGCCCACGACCCGTGGAACCCGCCGACCAGCGCGGGCAGTCCCCACGCCGCCTCCGGCAGCAGGTCGCGGAGCCGGGTGCCGTAGGGCACCTCGTGCACGTGCGGCACCTCGCCCGGCCGGGTCAGCGTGAGCAGCGCGGTGCCGGGCTCCTGACGGGTGCCGTGGCGGCGGTAGGCGACCTCGCCGCGGAGCGCGAGCAGGCCGACGTGCGCCCAGGTCTCGGCGTTCGAGAGCAGGGTCGGGCGGCCGCGCAGGCCCTCGACCGCCTCCGGCTGCCAGGCGGTGACGGGCAGGTTCGGCCGCCCCGACAGCAGCTCGATGACCGCCCGGGCCTGCCCGGCGACGAAGCGCGGGGCCGCCTCGTGGGCGTGCACGTCCAGTCCGTCGCTTCGCTCGCCGAGGGCCTGCAGGATGCTGCGCCGCACCTGCGTCCGCTCGCCCGGCAGCACCAGGTGCAGCTCGCGGGCGCCCAGCGCCCGGGCGGTGGCCACGGCGCCGTCGAGGACCAGGTGCGGCCGGGCCAGCGCGAGCGCGCTGTCCTTGGCGCTGGCCGGCTCGCCCTCGCTGAGGTTGACCACGACCACCGGCCGGCGCCGCCGCGCGGCCGCCTCGAGCTTGGTCGCGAACGGGAACGCCGCCCCGCCGCGGCCCCGCAGCCCGACCCGGCCGACCAGGTGCTGGAGCTCGGGGAGCCCGAGGTCGGGGAGCGCGCCGTACCGCTCCCGGTGCGCGGCCAGCGACGGGCCGTCGTCGACGCCCTCGAGCAGGGCGGGCCCGCCGTGGATCCAGACTTCCTGCGGGACGGGGACGGGGGAGGTGGCAGGGCCGGTCACGGCAGGCTCCTCTCGGCCAGCGGTTCCCGGACGCGGGCGGGTCGGCGGGTGCGGCCCAGCCGGACCAGGCCGGCGGCCAGGACGGCGCCGACGCAGGCCAGGGTCGGCAGCGCGGCCCAGCGGTGCTCGGGCGCGAGCAGCGTCGCGGGATCGGTCCCGAGGTCGGTGCCGATGCCCAGGCCGTGCACCACGGCGACGCCCCAGGCCAGCCAGGACAGCAGGTGCACCGAGTGCCAGGCCCGGAGGCTGAGGTGGGAGCGGAGCAGGCTGGTCAGCACGACCACCGCCATCAGGTCCAGCGACAGCGTGCCGAGCCCGAGCCACACCGGCATGTACGTCGCGCCGACGGGGACCACCGCCTGCCACCACCGGATGTCGACGAAGGTGTCGGCGACGGCCGAGGCCACGTGCACGACCAGCAGCACCACCGACAGCAGCGCCAGGTTGCGGTGCAGGGACTGGGTGACGAAGCGCGGGACGCCGCGGCCGGCCCGGCCGTTCATCGCGAGCACGCCGAGCACGGTGCTGGTCGTGAGTAGCACCAGCAGCACGAGGCCGGTGCTGCGGTTGAGGTACCAGAGGAACGGTCCGTCGGTCATGCGGCTCCTCCTTCCAGAGGAAGGTCGTCGGTGGGCCAGGCGCCCACGGTGTGAACGCTGCCGTCGCGGGCCACCAGGCGTGCGGTGACGCCGTGGCCGGCCAGCCAGCCGGGCGCGTCCGCGCCCAGCACGACGGCCGCGGTCGAGGCGGTGTTGGCGGCGACGCAGGTCGCCCCGGTCGTGGTGACGGTGCGCCAGACCTCGGCGGCGGGCAGGCCGGTGCGCGGGTCCAGCAGGTGGTGCCGGCGTACGCCGTGCCGGGTCCAGCGGCGGACCCGGGTGCTGGAGGTGGCGAGCCCGCCCCGGTCCAGCGCGACCAGCGCCTCGGGCGGGTCGCCGGGACGCTCCGCGACCGCGACCGGCCACGGACGACCGTCGGGCGCGGCGATGCGGAGGTCGCCGCCGACGCTCACCAGCGCCCCGGCGTCGAGCTGCTCGGCGTACGCCGCGGCCACCAGGTCGGCGGCCCAGGCCTTGCCGGTCGCCCCGAGGTCGAGGGCGGAGCCCACCGGGATCCGCAGAGCCCCGGCCGGGTCCAGCTCGATCTCCCGCCAGGCGTCGGGGTCGGGCGCCGGGGCCATGGCCGGCAGCGCGGGGTCCTCCGCCCGCTCCACCAGCTGCGCGAAGTCCCGGTCATAGCCCAGGTGCACCAGCGGCCGGCCCAGCAGCGGGTTGACCAGCCCGTCGGTCGCGCGGGCCGCGCCGAGCGCCGCGTCGACCGCGGCGACCAGCAGCGGGTCGACCTCGACCCAGTGGCCCGGGTGCGCGTTGGCCAGGCACAGGTCGGAGTCGGGCCGGAACCTGCTGCACACCTCGTCGACGTCGCGCAGCACCTCCCCGGCCAGCCGGCGGGCCGTCCTGAGGTCGTCGGGGCTGCGCACGGCCACGAACACGCTCGTGCCGAGCGCCGCGAAGGTGGACGCGGTCGGGACCACGGTCGTCACGAGCCGGTGGCCGGCGCCGGCGGGGGCGGCGGAGGGGGCGGCGGCGGTGGCGGGGGCGCCGCGGGTCCCGGAGCCGCGGGGGCGGCGGGGGATGCCGGGACCGGCGTCGTCGAGCTGGGGGCGCTCACGCTGCCCCCGCCACCGACGGAGGAGGACGTGCTGCCGGCGGCAGTCACGTAACGGGTGGTCACCCGGGTCCGGGTCGGCCGCGGGTGCAGCACCACCGAGGACCGCAGCGCCTTCGAGGTACGCCGGGCCACGAGCGCGTCGTACCTCGCCCGGGCCTTCTCCGCGCGGGCGGCCGCGACGCGGTGCTGGGCCTGCTGCTCGGCCCGCTGCCGGGCCTGGTCCGCGGCGTGCGCCTGGGCGGCCAGGCCGGCGAGCCAGCCGGTCGAGGTGAGCGCACCGACCAGGGTCACGCCGGTGACGGCGCTGACCGCGAGCCGGTAGCGCTCCCGGGTGCTGGACGAGTAGGTCATGGCCAGCACCCTCCGGGTCCGCGCCGCAAGCCGGCCTCATGGCGTCGTCAAGTCCTCGTCAAGAGGGGGCTTGACCCGGATTTGAGGTTCTCGCGACACGCCCCTAGGGCGAGGGCTCCCACGATGACCCCATGAAACGACTCTCCGCCGGAATCCTGTCCGCCGCCGCGCTGGCCGGCCTCGCCGGCTCGACCGTCGCCTACGGCTGGGGGAGCTCGGGCGCGGGCAGCCCGGCGCCGGTCTCCTCGCCCCGGTCGACCGAGCGCCCGCACGCGCAGGTCGTGCGGCCGGGCTCCGCCTTCCGGTGGGCGCCGTGCAGGCCGCCGGCCCACCTCGAGCACGGGGTCTGTGTGACCGACGTGGTCCGCACCGTGGTGGTCCCGGCCCCGGCGGCGCCCGCGGTCCCGGTGGCCCCCGGGACCGCGACCGCACAGGGCGCCGCCACTGCGCCGAGCACCCCGGCCGCCGTCGCGGAGGCGGGCGCGGAGCCGGGCGAGGACCACGCAGAGGAGTCCGGTGAGGACCACGAGGAGGAGCACTGGGACGACGATGGCGACCACGCCGAGGAACCCGACGACTGAGCCGGCCCGGCGCTCAGCCGGCGGCCCGGGGCAGCACCACCTCGACCAGCGCGCCGCCCTCCGGGGCGGTGCCGGTGCGCACCCGGCCGCCGCAGCCCGCCGCGATGCGGCGGGCGATGTCGAGACCGAGGCCGGTGCTGCCCTCGCGCTGCTGCCGGCCGCCGGCGGAGAAACCGGGGCCTGCGTCGGCCACCAGCAGCACGACGTGGGGCTCGCGGTGGTCGACCTCGTGCAGCTCGAGCCGCAGCCGGGTGCCCTCCGGGGTGTGCGCGAAGACGTTGTCGATCAGCACGTCCACGAGGTCGGTGAGGTCCTCGACCGCCAGCGGCACCACCAGCCGGCCCTCGGGCAGCAGCACCCGCAGGTCGCGGTCCTGGTCGTCGGCCAGCGCCCGCCAGAAGTCCACCCGGCTGCGGACCGTGGCCGTGGCGTCGCAGATCGGCGCGAGGTCGGTGCGCACCGGGCGCCGCGCCTCCTTGACGATGGCGTCGATGGTGCGCTGCAGCACGGTGATGTGCGCCTGCAGCCGCTGCGCCAGCTCGGGGTCGGTGACCCCCTCGGCGTCGAGGCGCAGCGCGGTCACCGGGGTGCGCAGCCGGTGCGACAGGTCGCCGACCGCGGCCCGCTCGCTGACCAGCAGCTCGCCGGTGCGCTCGGCGAGGCCGTTGAGCGCCCGCGCCAGCTCCTGGGTCTCCTGGGTGCCGCGCACCTCGGCCCGGGCGGCGAGGTCGCCCTCGCGCAGCCGGTGCGCGGTGCCGGCCACCTCGAGCAGCGGCTCGCTGATCCGCTTGCCCAACCGGGAGGCGAGCACCAGCGCGAGCACCAGCAGCACCGCGCCCAGCCCGATGATCCCGGTCCAGGCGCGGGCCACGCCGCGGCGCAGGTCGGCCACGGCCACGGTCGACCGCACCACCGTGGTCCCGTCCGCGACGACCACGGGGAGCAGCACCCGGCCGCCCCGGTCGTCGACCACCGTGAACGCCTCGCCGCGCAGGGCCCGGCGTACGTCGGGGTCCTGCTTCATCGACGGCCCGCCGCCGACCTCGCGGCCGTCGGTGGTCAGCACCCGCGTCGTCGTCGCGCCGCGGCGGTTGATGCCGGACACGAACGCGCGCAGCTGTCGGGGGTCGTCGGGCGCGCCGGCCGCCAGGATCGCGACGCTGCGGGCGTCCTGGTCGGCGGCGGCCATCGCCCGGTCCTCGGCCAGGGTGCGCACCAGCAGGCACAACGGGATCACGAACGAGACGATCACCGTCGACGTCGTGACGACGACCAGCCATGAGATCCGGCGCCGCATCAGGGGCCCTCGGCGCGCGGGTCGACGAGGCGTACGCCCACCCCGCGCACGCTGACCAGGTAGCGCGGCTCGGCCGCGGACTCGCCGAGCTTGCGCCGCAGCCAGGACAGGTGCACGTCCACGGTCCGGTCGGACCCGCCGTACGGCTGCTGCCACACCTCGGTCAGCAGCTCCCGCTTGGTGACCACCTCGCCGGCCCGGGAGGCGAGCAGCAGCAGGACGTCGAACTCCTTGCGGGCCAGGTCGAGGGGCTCACCGGCCAGGGTGGCGGTGCGGGTGCGCTCGTCGACCACGAGGTCGCCGACCCGGAGCGCCGCGGGCGCGCTCTCGCGGCCGCCGCGGCGCAGCACGGCCCGGATCCGGGCGGCGACCTGGTCGGTCCCGAACGGCTTGACGACGTAGTCGTCCGCGCCGCTGTCCAGCGCCTTGACCATCGTCGGGTCGTCGTCCTGGGCGGTGATCACGATGATCGGCACCTGGCTGGCGGCCCGGATCATCGAGATCAGGGTCAGCCCCTCCACGTCGGGGAGGCCGAGGTCGAGCAGCACCACCTGGGGCGCCTCGCGCAGCACGTGCTCCAGCCCGGCCAGCCCGGTGGCGGCGGTGGCCACGGCGAACCCGCGCTCCCGGAGCCCCCGCTGCACCGCGGCGCGGATGGCGTCGTCGTCCTCGACCACCAGGATGCTGGTCATGCCCGAACCGTAGCCCCGCGGTCCGCCGCCGGTGGAAGGATGACGGGATGAGGGCGACGCGTGCCGTGCTGCTCGGCGTGGCTGCCTGGCTGGCGGTCGTGGCCGTCGGGTCCACCGCGGTCTGGCTGGTGATCTCGCGCGCCGGCGAGGACGTCGGTGCGACGACCCGGGCGCCGCTGCGGGCGGCCGCCACCGCCCCCGCGACGCCCTCGCAGCAGCGCACCGTGGAGCGCCCCGACCGGACCCGGTCGTCCCCGGCCCAGCCCTCCGCCACGCCGGCGCCGCCCTCGGCGACCCCGTCCGGGTCCTCGACCCCGGCGACCCCGGCGACCCCGGTGGCGCAGACCCGCACCTGGCAGGGAGTCGGCGGCGCGGTCACCGCGCGGTGCCGCGGCGCCGCGGTCAGCCTGGTCGCGGCCCAGCCCGACCCGGGCTTCGCGGTCGAGGTCGGCGACCGCGGTCCCGACGCGCTCGAGGTGAAGTTCGAGGGGCGCGAGGACGAGGGCGACCGCAAGACCGAGCTGCGGGCCGTGTGCGTCGCGGGGGTGCCGCGTTTCGCCGCGCGGACCGAGGGCCACGCCGACGAGTGACCGCTCACCCGGCGCGGGTGAACAGCACGGTTGCGGGCGAGCCGGCGGCGCACGCCCTCTGAGCCCGTCGGCCGCGACGCCGAGGACTCGTTGCGGATTCCCGCCGCAGGGATCCCCGCTGGGCGTAGCGTCAGACCATGCTCATCCTCGCAATCCTGCTGTTCGGCATGATCGTGGGAGCCGCGGCGCAGCTCCTGCTCGGCACCCGCGGCCAGGGCATCAACTGGACCACCGCTGTCGTCGCCGGTCTGCTCGGCTCCCTCGTCGGCGGCCTGCTCGTCAGCCTGCTGGCCGGCGACGGCCTCGAGCTGCAGCCGAGCGGCATCATCGGATCGATCGTCGGCGCGATCCTGGTGACCCTCGCCTGGAACTACTGGCAAGGACGCGGGCGCAAGGCCACCTGACCGGCGGCCGACCGGCCGACCGGCCGAGCGGCCGCGCGGCCGGGTGGCCGGGTGGCCGGGTGGTGCGGGTACATCCGGTGGTCGCGCATAACGGTTCGGCGAAGACTGGGGATTGATTCGCGATTCGGCGGGTTGGACCAGCGGGCGGCCTCATGATTGACCCCGTGATCCATCGGGGGGTTGCGGGACCGGTCCCGCTGCGCGGCGCGCGTCGACGCGCCGGCGTCGCGGCCGCCCTCGTCGCCCTCCTCACCGGCACCCTGTCGCTCTACGTCGCCGATCGTGCGGGCGGCGCGGACCCGTCGCGCTGCGAACGCTTCGCCGCCGCCTCGGTCGAGCGGGCCCGCGAGGTCTCCGGCTCCGGGGCCAGGGTCGTCGTGATCGGCGACTCCTGGTCGGTCGGCCTCGGCCTGCGCAGCCCCGCCGCGTCGTGGCCGTCCCGGCTGCCGGGCAGCATCCGCGTGGCCGGCTTCTCCGGGTCCGGGTTCAGCGAGCGCGCCAGCGACTGCGGCCGGGTGTCCTTCGCGGACCGGGCACCCGCGGCGCTGGCGGGCGGGGCGGATCTGGTCGTCGTCGAGGGCGGCCTCAACGACTACGACCAGAGCGACGCGGCGATCACGTCGGGCTTCGTGCGGCTGGTGCGGGAGCTCGACGGCCACCGGGTCGTGGTGGTGGGCCCGGCGAGCGCGCCGTCGCGCGCGGCCGACGTACCCCACGTGGACGCGCTGCTCGCCGAGCTCGCCGGGGAGTACGACGTGGCGTACGTGCGCACCGACGACCTCGCGCTGACCTACCTCGACGACCGGCTGCACCTGACCCCGGCGGGCCACCGGGCCTTCGGCGATGCCGTCGCCGCGCGGGTCGCCGCGGTCAGCGGCCGGCCAGCCGCCTGAGGTCGGTGAGGATCTCCTCGATCCGGACCGCCAGCGACAGGTGCCCCTCGTCGTCGAAGAGGTGCGCCTCGGCGCCGGGCACGTGCGCGACCAGCCACTCGCCGTGGGCGAACGGGACCATCGCGTCCTGGCGGCCCTGCCAGACCGCGACCGGCACCCGGACCGCCCCGAGGTCGAATCCCCAGGGGCGGGTGGCGGCCAGCCCGTCGTCGCGGGCGCCCACCACGCCCTGGGCGCCGGCGTGGTGCAGGCTGCGGGCGAGGTAGTCGCCCAGCTCGTCGGTGAACACGGCCGCGTCCACCGGCGTCAGCAGGCCACCCATCGCCGCGACCAGCTCGTCGTGCGGCGCCCGGAGGATCGGCAGGAAGTCGTGGGTGAGGTAGTCGGCGTAGGCCTCGGCGCCCTGCTCGGCGGCGGCGTACTCGGCCCGGTTCTCCGGGGCCATCCCCTCGAACCAGTCCAGGCCGTCGCCGTCCTTCGGGGCGACCCCGGCGAGCGTCGCGACCGCCAGGCACCGGTCGGGCAGCACGGCGCCGCAGGCGAGCGCCCGGGGGCCGCCGCCGGACCAGCCGAGCGTGACGAACTCGGTCGTTCCGAGGTGGTCGAGGATCGCCACGGAGTCGGCCACGTCGTCGACGATGCGGGGTGCGCCGCAGGTCCACGGGTAGGGCGTCGAGGTGCCGTAGCCGGGCCGGGAGTAGGTCACCATCTGCAGGCCGAGCCGGGCGGCGGTGTCCTCGAACACCGGGTACGGGACCGCCGCCGTCGGCGAACCGCCGTGGTAGAGCCAGGGCAGGCCGTCCGGATCACCACCGGTGAGCACCTCGAGCACGCGTCCGTCGTCGGTCTTGACCTCGAGCCGCTCGGCCATGGTGCCCCTCCCGGGTGTCTGCGCTGGTGGCTACCGCACCCTAGGCCAGGGGCGAGCTGGGGATGGCCGGTTCGGCTGTCCGTGCCCGCGGCTAGGGTTCTGGGGTGCACCCCACCGTGTCCTCCACGAGCCCCGCGACGGGCTCCGCCGACCCCGCGGCGACCGCCGACGGGAGCACCGTGCGCGAGGTGCTCGCCGGTGCCGTCTCCGCGCTCGGCGGCAGCCAGCGCGACGGCCAGGTCGCCATGGCCGAGGCCGTGGCGGGGGCGATGGAGGACGGCAAGCACCTGCTGGTGCAGGCCGGCACCGGCACCGGCAAGTCGCTGGCCTACCTGGTGCCGAGCCTGCTGCACGACCAGCGGGTGGTGGTCGCGACCGCGACGCTCGCGCTCCAGCACCAGCTGGTCGAGCGTGACATCCCGCGGCTGGTCGAGGCGGTCGGCGACAAGGTGGACACGTCGTACGCCGTGCTCAAGGGCCGCTCCAACTACGCCTGCCTGCACCGGATCCGCGAGGGCGTCCCCGACGACCAGGGTGCGCTGGTCGAGATGCCGTCGGGCTCGATGGGCCAGAAGGTGCTCGAGCTGCGGGCCTGGGCCGAGGAGGAGGCCGAGCAGGGCGGCAGCGGCGAGCGCGACAACGCGCCGCGGCACACCGACCGGGAGTGGCGGCAGGTCAGCGTCGGGCACCGCGACTGCCTCGGCGCCGCCAAGTGCCCGTTCGGCCAGGAGTGCTTCGTCGAGGTCGCGCGGGAGAAGGCGCACCGCTCCCACCTGATCGTCACCAACCACTCGCTGCTCGCGATCGACGCGATCGAGGGGGTGCCGATGATCCCCGACTACGACGTGGTGGTCATCGACGAGGCCCACGAGCTGACCGCCCGGGTCACCCAGGCGGCCACCGATGAGCTCAGCGCCAGCGACGTGGAGCGCGCGGCCCGTCGCTCGCAGCGGTTCGTGGACGGCTCCGAGGCCGACGACCTCGCCGACGCCGCCGACACGCTGCGCGACGCGATCGCCGAGTCCGACCCCGGCCGCTTCGAGCGGGTCCCGCAGCAGCTGGCCGACGCGCTGGTGCTGGTGCGCGACGCCGCCCGCGCCTGCCTCTCGGCGTACCCCAAGGAGGGCGAGTCCGGCGACGCCGACGCCGGCCGCACCCAGGCCAGGGGCTCGGTGCAGGAGGTCTTCGCCAACGCCGAGCGGATGGCCGCCGACCTCGAGTCCGACGTGCTCTGGCTCTCCGAGGGCGGCGAGCGGATCCCGCCCCGGCTCTGCGTCGCGCCGCTGCAGGTGTGGGGGCCGATGCGCGACAAGCTGCTCACCGACAAGACCGTGGTCTTCACCTCCGCCACCCTGATGCTCGGCGGCGACTTCAGCGCGGTGGCCACCAGCGTGGGCCTCAAGCCCAGCGAGCGCCTCGTCGACGGTGGCACCGTCGCCGGGTCCGTCTCCGAGGGTGCGCTGCCGTGGCGCGGGCTCGACGTCGGGTCGCCGTTCGACTACGGCCAGCAGGCGATCCTGTACGTCGCCCGGCACCTGCCGCCGCCCGGCCGCGACGGGCTCGGCAAGGCCCAGCTCGACGAGATCGTGGAGCTGGTCGACGCCGCCGACGGCCGCGCGCTCGGGCTGTTCTCGAGCCGCCGGGCCGCGGAGGCGGCCGCCGAGGCGGTCCGCGAGCGGCTGCCGCACCTGACCACGCTGGCCCAGGGCGACGCCCAGCTGCCCGAGCTCGCCAAGCAGTTCGTGGAGGACCCGCACACCTGCCTGTTCGGCACCCTCAGCCTGTGGCAGGGGCTCGACGTGCCGGGGGACACCTGCCAGCTGGTGCTCATCGACCGGATCCCGTTCCCGCGGCCCGACGACCCGCTGATGAGCGCCCGGCAGAAGGCCGCGGACCGGGCCGGCGGCAACGGCTTCATGCAGGTCGCCGCCACCCACGCCGCGCTGCTGATGGCCCAGGGCGCCGGCCGGCTGATCCGCACCACCAGCGACAGGGGCGTGGTCGCCGTGCTCGACCCGCGCCTCGCGACCGCCCGGTACGGCGGCTTCCTCAAGGCCAGCCTGCCGCCGATGTGGACCACCACCGACCCCGCGGTGGTCCGCAAGGCCCTGGCGCGGCTCTCGGGTTCCTGAGTCACCGCTGGTCGACCCGGTCCGGGGGCGGGCGGTGAGCTGGCCACCGTTCCGGGCCAGGATTCGGTGGCTGACTGACCGCTGGTCGGTCGGTCCGGGGGCGGGCGGTGAACTGGCCACCGTTTGGGGCGTGGGTTTGGTGGCTGAGCCACCGCTGGTCGACCCGGTCCGGGGGTGGGCGGTGAGCTGGCCACCGTTTGGGGCGTGGGTTTGGTGGCTGAGTGACCGCTGGTCGACCCGGTCCGGGGGTGGGCGGTGAGCTGGCCACCGTTCCGGGCCAGGATTCGGTGGCTGACTCACCGCCGACCGGGCAAACCGACGCCCACCAGGACCGCCCCGGGCGTACCCTGAGCCGCAGCCGGAAGCGCTGGATCGGGGACGGACCGTGACGTGGACGAGACCGGCGGCCGTGCTCGCGGCCGTGGTGATGCTGGCGGCGGGGAGCTCGCCCGTCCTGGCCGCGCGCTCGGGCGGGCGCGACCAGTCCTTCGCCGGCGACGGCGTGGCCGTGCTCGACTTCGGCCCGCGTGCCGACGGGGCCGCGGCCGGCGACGTCCTGGTGACGTCCTCGGACAAGGTCGTCACCGTGGGGCCCGTCGGGGTCGGGGCCGACACCGTCTTCGGGGTGTCCCGGCTGCGCGCCGACGGCACCCCCGACCGCAGCTTCCACGGGACCGGCCGACGGCTCACCTCGCTGACCGGGCGGGACGTCCCGCGTCGGGTCATCGCCCTGGGCGGCGGCAGGCAGCTGGTCGGCGGCTCGGCCGGTGACGCGTTCGGCCTGGTCGCCTACCGGCGCGACGGCAGCCCCGACCCGGGCTTCGGCACCGGCGGCGCGGTGACCACCGACGTGACCGCCGGGCCGGACCAGGTCCTCGACCTGCGGCGCCGGCCCGACGGGTCGATCCTGGCCGCCGGCACCGCCGGCGAGGGGTTCGCCATCGTCCGCTACCGGCCCGACGGGACGCTCGACCCGGGCTTCGGGGACGCCGGCGTGGTCGTCACCACCGCCGGCTTCTGGGGCACGCCCAACGCCGTACGGCTGCAGCCCGACGGCCGCCTGCTCGTGGTCGGCTCGAGCGAGCCGGACGCCCACGGCTACCTGGGGTTCGCGGTGATGCGCTACACCGCCGACGGGACCCTGGACGAGACCTTCGGTGGCGGCGACGGCCTGGTGACGACGTACCCGCCCGGCCGCGAGTACTCCCGGGCCTGGGCCGTGCTCGTGCTGCCCGACGGCCGGCTCGTCGTCGGCGGCGGCGGGTACGGCGAGGGCGACTACTCGTACTTCTGCCTGGCCCGCTACCTCGCCGACGGCACGCCCGACAGCACGTTCGGGCAGGACGGGGTGCTGAGCACCTGGCTGCAGCCCTACTACGCGCACGTCAACGCGCTCGCCCGGCAGGGGGACGGGAAGATCGTCGCCGCCGGCTGGACCGACGGCGAGGACTGGTCGGACGCGCTGGCCGTCGTCCGCTACCACCCCGACGGCACCCTGGACCGGGCCTTCTCCCATGACGGGAGTGCCGTGGTCGACCTCGCCCAGCGCACCGCCGAGGCCCGCGCCGTCGCGACCCGGAACGGCAAGATCGTGCTCGCCGGCGAGATGGCCAGCTACGCGGGTCGCCGGTGGGCGATCGTGGTCCGCTACCGGCAGTGACCGACGGCTTCCCGGAACGGCGCCCACAACCGCCCCGCCCGGCGTAGCGTGACCGGCAGTCGACGGCCGCAAACGGGCCAGACGGGGGACCCGGAGCATGAGGCTGACGAGACTTGCCGCGGTGCTCGCGGCCGCGGTGGTGCTGGCGCCCGGCGGTGCGCAGGCGGCGGTCGGGGATCCGGGGTCGCTGGACCGGTCGTTCTCCGGTGACGGCAGGGCCGTCCTGGACTACGGCAGTCGGTACGACGACCAGCAGGCGACCGACGTCCTGCCGCTGCCCTCGGGCAAGACCGTCGTGGTCTCCGCGCTGTCGACGTCGACCGGGAGCGCCTTCGGGGTGGCCCGGCTGCGCGCGAACGGCACGCCGGACCCGCACTTCTCGGCCAACGGTCGCCGCACCACCACGTTCACCGGCAACGACGCGCCGCACCGGGTCGTCTCCCTCGGGGACGGCCGGATCCTGGTGGCCGGCTCGGCCGGGGGCGCCTTCGGCCTGGTCGCCTACCAGCACGACGGCAGCCTCGATCCCTCGTTCGGCACCGGCGGCAAGGTGGTCACCGACGTGTCGCCCGGCGCCGACCGGGTGCTCGACCTGCGGCGGGAGCCGGACGGCTCGATCCTGGCGGCGGGCATCGCCGGCGACCAGTTCGCGACGGTCCGCTACGACGCGGACGGTTCCCTGGACCACTCCTTCGGCGCCGGCGGCGTGGTGCTGACGACTGACGGTTTCCCCGGAGACCCCTATGCCGTCCGCCTGGCGCCGGACGGCAAGTTGCTCGCGACCGGCATGGGCGACCGGGACTCCCAGGACGTGCGGCCGCTGCTGGTGTCGCGGTACGACGTGGACGGCTCCCTCGACCAGACCTTCGGCGGCGACGGCCGGGTGACCACCGTGCCGCAGAGCGCCGACTACCAGGACGCCGAATACCTCGAGGGGGACGCGCTGCTGGTCGACCCCGAGGGCCGGGTCCTGGTCGGCGGCGAGCTGGACTGGGCCGACTACTCGTTCTTCTGCCTTGTCCGGTACCTCCCCGACGGCACCCTCGATGCGTCGTTCGCGGACGACGGACTGGCGATCGACGGGGGCGACGGCTACTACGCCCAGATCCGTTCGCTCGCCCAGCAGGCCGACGGGAAGATCGTCGCGGCCGGCTGGACCGACCGCGTGCGCAAGTCCCTCACGCTCGCGGTGCTCCGCTACACCACGACCGGCGAGCGCGACACCACCTTCTCGGGCGACGGCGACGCAATCATCGGCTTCGGCGGCCAGCCGAGGTCCTCGGCGTACGCCGTGGCGGTCCGGGGCAGCCGGATCGTGGCCGCCGGCGATGCCTACGGCCTCGTCGGCGCGAGGACCGTGGGAGTGGTCGCGCAGCTGCGCCAGTGACCGCCGACGTCAGATCCGGGCGCGCCCGTCGTACCCGCCGCGCGGCTTGCCGAGCCCGAAGAACGACGCGACGGTCGGGGCCACGTCGATCGTGCGCGCCTGCGCGGACGACGTCGTACGCCGCGGCACGGCCGGGTGCCCGCCGCTGACGAAGAACGGGATGGCCCGGGTGGCCGGATGGCCGTGGTTGCCGGGGATCGGGTTGCCCGTCGGGTCCGGCTCGCTGAACCGCCAGCCGGCCTTGCAGAAGACCACCACGTCGCCCGCCTCGGGCCCGAGCCGCAGCCACGCCTTGCGCCGGTCGTGGGCAGCGAGCACGCCGGGGGTGGCCTCGGCGATGCGCTGCATCCGCCGGACCGCGGCGTCCCGCTTCGCGGCGGCCCCGGTCCAGTAGAGGAGGTCGGCGCCACCGTTGTCGGCGATGGCCACCTTGCCGGCCAGCAGCGGGTCGGCGTCCAGGGCGCCCTGCAGGCTGATCACGTCGCCGGGGCGGGACCAGTCCATCGAGTGGTCGGCGAGGACGACCAGCATCGATTGCTCCCAGCGCCCCGACGACCTCAGCAGGTCCACGAAGCGCTGCGCCTGCCGGTCGGTGTCGGCCAGCGCCGTGCGCCGCGCCAGCTGCACGTCGTTGCCGGTGTAGTCGGCGTGCCCGAACCGGTCGATGTCGCCGAGGTTGACGAAGACCAGGTGCGGGTCGAGCTCGTCGACCATGGTCAGTGCCGCGTCCATGGTGAAGACGTCCGGCGCGTGCCCGGAGACGGGGACGACCGGCGCCGGCTCCCAGCGGTGGGTGGCCCGGTCGCCGAAGACGCCGTACAGGTACTCCTTGCTGAGCACCGTCCCGGTGGTCAGCCCGGCCCGGTTGAGCCGGCCGATCACGGTGCCGGTGCGGATGTCGCGCTTGCGGTCCATGGTCCGGACCTCGCCGAGCGCGCGGTCGAAGATCTCGTTGGCGGGCACACCGGTCCGGTCCGGCCGCAGCCCGGTCATCATCATCACGTGGTTGGGGATGGTCTCCATGACCCACATTGAGGCGGCCTCCGGGAAGCTCAGCCCACCCTCGCGCAGCGCGTGCAGGTTCGGGGTGAGCACCGGGGAGATCTCGTCGGGCCGGCAGCCGTCGACCACGAGCACGTAGGCGCGCTTCCTCGTCCCGGCACCGGCCGCGGCCACTGCCGGAGCGCCCGCCACCGTGGAGAACACCAGCCCGGCGCCGCCGGCGCGCAGGAGGGTACGCCGGCCGGTGCGGACCTGGGCCGCGCCGCGGGCGAACGCGCTGGTCTCGACGGGCTCGACCGACGACGGCGTGCACATGTCAGGCCCCCACGGGGTGGTCGACGGACACGACCCGGCCGCTGCCGGCCGGGGCGGCGTACGAGGTGGTCCAGGTGATCGTGGCGTCCCGGTCGGCCCGGTCGCTGATGATGAACCAGTCCATCTGGGCCCGCTGCGGGGTCAGGTCGAGCACCGAGAAGCCGTGCGCGTCGAAGTCGAGGTACTTGATGTGCCGGTTGTTGGCCTTGATCGTCTCCTCGACCGCGGTGCTGGTCGCCCCGGTCGGGTCGCCGGTGATGTCCTTGAGGTTGTTGGAGGTGACCGAGGTGCACACGAACTCCACGCCCGCGGTCTCGTCCTCGCTCGGCCCCTGCCCGGTGTAGGTGGACGCGTCGTACGGCAGCTCGGCGGCCCAGCCGGAGTGGATGTCGCCGGTGATGAAGACGGTGTCCTTGACCTGGTGGTTGCGGATGAAGTCGAAGACCCGGCGCCGGTCGGCGGTGTAGCCGTCCCACTGGTCGACGTTGTACGGCGCGCCGTTCGCCGGCAGCAGTCCGGTCACGTCGTTGACCGGGTTGACCAGCTCGTCGGGCAGGTCGCCGAAGTTCACCGGCGCGATCATCACCGGGTTGCCGATCAGCTTCCACTGCACGCCGCGGTGCCGGCGCAGCGAGCCCTCGAGCCAGTCCAGCTGCTGCTCGCCGGTGATGGTGCGGGTCGGGTCGCTGACCTCGCCGTCGGGCCACGGGGCCGGCGGCGCGGGGGAGTCGACCTGCTTGCTGCGGTGGGTGCGCAGGTCGAGCATGCTGAGCTCGGCCAGGGTGCCGAAGCGGAGCCGGCGGAAGAGCCGGCTGCCGTCCCCGATCCGGACGCTGCCGTCGAGCCGCGCGGGCATCCACTCGTCGTACGCCCGGTGCGCGCGGGCGCGGCGCGCCTTGAAGCTGCCCTCACCGCCGTCGCCGTGGCCCGGGGTGTGGTTCTCGGCGCCGTGCTTCCAGGTGTCGTTGGCGACCTCGTGGTCGTCCCAGGTGACGATCCACGGGTACTTCGCGTGGGCGTCCTGCAGGTCCGGGTCGGTCTTGTACTGCGCGTGCCGCTGCCGGTAGTCCGCCAGCGAGACCATCTCGTGGGCGGGCTGGTGCTTGCGGATGTCCTCGTTGTCCGGGCCGTAGCCGTACTGGCCGGGGCCGTACTCGTATAGGTAGTCGCCCAGGTGCACCACCGCGTGCAGGTCGTCACGCGCGGCCAGCCCGCGGTAGGCGCTGAACCAGCCGGCCTGGAGGTTGGCGCAGGAGACCACGCCGAAACGCAGGTGGTCCGGGGTGGCGTCGGCGGCGGGCGCGGTGCGGGTGCGCCCGGCCCGGCTGGTGTGGCCGTCCCAGCGGAACCGGTAGTGGTACCAGCGCGCCGGGTCCAGCCCGGTCACGTCCACCTTGACGGTGTGGTCGCGCTCCGGGCCGGTCGCGAAGCTGCCGCGGCGCACCACGTGCCGGAAGCGCTCGTCGGTGGCCACCTCCCAGTGCACCCGGACCCGGGGCCCGTGGCCCGAGCCCGGGGTGCTCGCCGCGGTCGGCGTGACGCGGGTCCAGATCACGACGGCCCGGGGCAGCGGGTCGCCGGACGCGACACCGTGCCGGAAGGCCCGGTGGCCGGCGGCACGCTGCGAGGCGGTCGCGTCGGCGGTGCCGGCCACGGTCACCAGGACACCTCCGGCGGCGCCGGTGGCCAGGACGGTACGCCGGGGCAGCGCGCGGTTCAGGGCGGGGCGAGGTGTGGTCACGGACCGATCAACGGAGCTGATCGGTCAGAGGTGACGCGGCCGGGGTGTGAGCACCGTCCCGTCACCCGCGCGTCACCGGAGGGACACCCGCCGGTGGGCTGACGCGGCGGCGGACTACTTGGCGTGCGCGGCTGCGCTGGGCGCGCCGGGACCGGCGGACACAAGCTCCGGGGCGTCCGACGCGGTGTCGCCGTTGGTGCGACCCGGGGCGTCCTTGGGCGACGGCAGGGTCTCGGCGGCCAGGAACCCGGCCACGACCACGAGCCAGCCGACGATGACGTCGATGACCCAGTGGTTGCCGGTGCCGACGATCACGATCGCGGTGCCGGCCGCGTAGGCCCAGCCGAGGCCCTTGAGCCAGTGCCAGCGGGCGTGCCGCTGCAGCGAGATCGCGACCCAGAGCGCCCAGCCCGCGTGCAGGGAGGGGAACGCGGCGAGCTCGTTGGTCAGCCCGCCCAGGCCGCGCGGCGCGGAGGCGTCCGTGCCCCACCAGCCGTCGGCGGCGTGCAGGCTCAGCACGTCGGCGTACCCCTGGATGAACCGCGGCGGCGCGGTGGGCATCAGCAGGTAGGCGACCAGGCCGAGGATGGTGGCGATGGCGAGCGCCCGGCGGGCGGGCACGTAGCAGTGCCGGCCGAGGCGGTAGAGCCACAGGAGCACCGCGCCGGTGACGATGTAGTGGAGCGTGGCGTACCAGTAGCTGCCGACCAGCCCGATCGCGTCGTTGTCGATGAAGAGCTTGTTGAGCGACAGCTCCCAGTGGATGCCGAGGTGCCGCTCGATGTGGAGCAGGTCGTTCGCGCGGGCCAGGGCCGGCCCCATGTTGGCGTCGGCGAAGAGCCGGGAGAGGCTGTAGGCGACCCACAGGGAGAGCACCAGCACCAGCTCGAGCACGCCACGGAAGACCCTCGGGTATCGGTTACGGATCCCCGGGATCACGGGCAGGCTCGGCATCGTCACAGGCGTACTTTCGGGCTCACTGATCGTCAGACAGAGCCAAGTATTACCCGGAAGTATTCCGATGACAGGGGATTAAGGCCCCTTGTCACGCGCGGCGTCACATGCGGCGCAGGACCGCAGTGACCTTCCCGAGGATGGTCGCGTGGGTGCCGTCGATGGGCTCGTAGGCGTCGTTGTGGGGGAGCAGCCACACCTGGCCGTCCTTGCGCTGGAACGTCTTGACGGTGGCCTCGCCGTCGATCATGGCGGCCACGATCTCGCCGTTCTCGGCGGTCTGCTCCTGGCGGATCACGACGTAGTCGCCGTTGCAGATGGCGGCGTCGATCATCGAGTCCCCGGAGACCTCGAGCAGGAAGAGCTGGCCGTCGCCGACGAGCTGCTTGGGCAGCGGGAAGACGTCCTCGATCCGCTCCTCGGCGAGGATCGGGCCACCGGCGGCGATCCGCCCGACGACGGGGACGTACTGCGCGGCGGGCACGGCGTCGCCGATCCCGGTCTCGTCGTACGACGACTCGTCGGCCGCCGAGATCGAGCGGCGGGCCGCCAGCACCTCGGGCAGGAACACCTCGATCGCGCGCGGCCGGTTGGGGTCGCGCTTGATGAACCCCTTCTCCTCGAGCACCTTCAGCTGGTGCGCGACGCTGGAGGAGCTGGTCAGGCCGACCGACTCGCCGATCTCGCGCATGCTCGGCGGGTAGCCGCGCCGCTCGATCGAGCCCTTGATCGTGGTCAGCACGCGCTGCTGGCGCGGGGTCAGGCCGGTGGCGTCCGGGGGGCCGTCGGGCAGCTGGGCAACCTTGTGGGCGTCGGTCTTCTTCGTGGCCATGCGGCTGCCTCCGGGTTCGCGGCGTACGGCCCGGGCGTCCCGGGCTGGTGCCACCAACCGTAGCCAAACCGGACCGGTGATTCAAACATCTGTTCGAACTGCGTGTCGCACTGGTCAACCGGTGGTCGAGCCTGTCGAGACCACGCCCGGTCTGGTTGACTCCCGTCATGTCGACGAACCCCGCCCCCAGCTCCGAGCCCATCAGCTGTGTCGTCACCGGCGGCGCCCGCGGCATCGGTCGCGGCATCGCCGAGCGGATGGTCGCCCGGGGGTACCAGGTCGTGCTGACCGACGTGGACGGCGAGGGCGCGAGGCGGACCGCCGACGAGATCGGCGCCGCCGAGGGGCTGGCGCACGACGTCCGTGACCCGGGCTCCCACGCGGAGGCCGCCGCGACGGCCGGGCGGCACGGCGTGCTCACTGCGTGGTTCAACAACGCCGGCGTCGGCGACGACGGCACCCTGGCGGAGCTGTCCGAGGAGGCCGTGCGGCGCCTGGTCGACGTCAACCTGATGGGCACGATGTGGGGGATGCGCGCGGCGATCGCGGCCTTCGAGGCCTCCGGGCGCGACGGCGACATCGTCAACACGGCGTCGCTGGCCGGGCTGGGGCCGGTGCCCGGCTACAGCGTGTACGCCGCGACCAAGGCCGCCATCGTGTCGATCTCGATGTCCGGTGACGTCGAGACCCGCAAGGGGATCCGGGTGCGCGCGCTCTGCCCGGACGGGGTGAGGACCGCGATGCTCGACCAGCAGACACCCGGCGGGATGGGGAGCGCGCTGGTCCACTCCGGCGGCCGGATCCTCACCGTGGACGAGGTGGCCGAGGAGGCGGTGGGCCTGCTGGGCAGCCGCCGCGTGGTGCGCTCGGTGCCGGGCTGGCGCGGTGGCGTGGTCCGGGTCTCCGCGATGGCGCCGTCGGTGGCCGCCCGCGGGCTGGGCCTCTTCGTGGCGCAGGGGCGTCGCGCGATCAGCCGCAACGCCTGATCCGCGTCGGGGGCCGCTCGAACGTGTTCGAACAAATGTTCGTCCAGGGCCTTGTGCTGTTCGAACACCTGCTCTAACCTCGTACACATGTTCGATCGAACGTCTGATCGAGCCGATCGTGACCAGGGTGGTCCAGACATCCCGCAGGGGACTGTCGGTGGCCGCCGTTAGACATCGGTTCGACAGCAGATCGAGCTAACGACCCGAGGCTGACCGCCGCTTCCCCAGGAGGTCCCGATGAGCACGATGACCGCGAGCACCACGTTCCGTCCCACGCTGGCCCCGGCGAGCGCCGGCCAGCTCCGGCTGACCCGCCGCGGCCGGCTCGTCGTCCTGGCGCTGGCGATGCTCGTCGCCCTCGGACTGGGGCTGGCCCTGGCCGCCGGCTCGGTCGCCACCGAGGAGCCCGGCACCCCCGAGCCGACCCGCGTCGTGATGGTCGGTGCGGGTGACACGCTCTGGGGCATCGCCGCCGACATC
This sequence comes from Nocardioides koreensis, assembly GCF_039531775.1. NCBI lineage: Bacteria > Bacillati > Actinomycetota > Actinomycetes > Propionibacteriales > Nocardioidaceae > Nocardioides > Nocardioides koreensis. The sequence goes on from NZ_BAAAQR010000006.1 coordinate 180,052, forward strand.
GCCGACGACGGCGGCGTCCGCACCATGATCGACCGCATCGAGCGGCTCAACGCCCTCGACTCCGGGATGGTCGTCGCCGGCCAGCGGCTGCGCGTGCCCGTCGAGTGACCCAGGCCCCCTGGGGCAGCACCAACACAGACTCCCGCCGGTCGACTCGACCCCGACCGGCGGGCCGGGGAAGACGTGGGGCGGGGCCAGGTGGCCCCGCCCCACTTCGTTTGCCATCCTCACGCCATGCCCACGTCGTACGCCGCCTGCCGCGCGCGGCCGACGTCACGCTGACCTTCCACGCCGAGCGCCGCGCCCTGGCGCGTCGGCTGCCGGAGGTCTTCGCCCGCACCGTGATCGACGGCATGGTCTGGGTCTGCTGGCCCAAGAAGGCCGCCCAGCGCTCCGCCCGCAACCCGGACGGTCCGGTCTCGGACCTCGACGAGAACCTCGTGCGCGGGCTCGGCCTCGGGCTGGGCTTCGTCGACGTCAAGGTGGCAGCGGTGGACGAGGTGTGGTCCGGGCTGAAGTTCGTGCGCCGGGCCGCCGACCGGCAGCGCTGAGTCCTGCTGGACTGGACCAGTCAGCGAGAAGCGCGTCGGCCACCGGCTGGCCGCACGGGCGCCGGCGGCGGCGTGGGGGAGGACGCGTGGGTGGCGATGGGGTCGGCGGTCCGCGGCTCCGGGACCACGGGACGGGTCCGGCGGGTCCTGGGGTGCGCGGGGTCCTCGGTGATCCCGAGCCGGCGCAGCAGCCGGCTGACCAGCATCAGCCCGACAAACAGGCAGGCGACGGCGCCGACCGAAGCCAGGACCAGGAAGAACCACGCCTGAGAGTCGCCGCTACGCGCCGTGGCGCCGAAGTCGATCGCGGCGTAGACGAGGTAGCCCCAGGCGACCACGGCCAGCGTCACCCCGGCCGCGGGGGCGAGCAGGGACCGCTGCAACGACGGCGCCTTCTTGGCTGCGCGTCTCGACCCTGCCCTCTTTCCCGACCCCACCAGCCCATTGTGTCCGATGAACGGCCGGCGTGTGCCCGGACCCGAGGGCTATTTCCCGTAGATCTCACCGGGAATCTCTCGCGACGCCTGTCGACGGCCTGCCCTAGGCTGTCCCTCGTGGTGGATGGTGCCGGCACTCCTCCGGAGGTGCTCACAGCCGAAGCCCCACGCGAGCCGCTCGGGCACCTGTCGCGTCTGGGCTTCGCTTTGCGCAGCGCGCCCGACGTCGATCACATCGCGCGGTACCTCCTCGACGACCTGGTCGAGCTGCCCGAGGTGGCCCGGGTCGGGATGGCGCTCACCGAGGGCGGCGGCCGGCGGCTGCGGTTCATCGCCAGCGAGCGGCTCCGCCCCGACGGGCTGGAGTGGTGCCACATCGACAGCTATGACGACGTGCCGCTGACCGCCGTGGTCCGCACCGGTGAGCCGGTGCTCGGCAACCTCGACGAGCTCGAGCGGGACTTCCCCGGCGTGGTCGCCAAGCAGCGCGAGGAGGGAGTCCGGGCACTGGCGGCCTGGCCGCTGCCCGGCACCGGCTCGCCGATCGGCGGGCTGATGCTGTTCTACGACACCGAGCAGGCCTGGCCGGAGGCTCACACGCGGTTGCTCGAGGCGACCGCCCGCCGGGTGGCCGAGGCCGTCAGCCGGGTGCGCGTCACCAGCGGTCGCGGGCCGGGGGACACCACCCCCGACGACCCCAACCTGATCGGGGAGGGCCATCGCGAGGGGCTGCTGCTCTCGAGCGACCCGCTCGCGCCGGGCGCCTCGCGCCAGTTCCTGCGCGCGCAGCTCGCGCAGTGGGAGGTCGACGAGGACACCGTCGACACCGCCCAGCTGTGCCTCTCGGAGCTGGTCACCAACGTGGTGATGCACGCCCGGACCACCTCGGAGCTGACGCTGCACCTCGAGGACGGCGTGCTCACCGTGGTCGTGCGAGACCTCGGCGGCTCCAGCCGCGCCGGTGACCCCGCGGCCACCGACGAGACGGAGAACGACGACCCGCTGCGGGTCTACGGCCGCGGCCTGATGCTCGTCGACGCGCTCGCCGACCGCTGGGGCCAGGAGATCGACGCCAGCGGCACCACCGCGTGGTTCATCCTCGAGCTCGGCTCCGGACAGAGCCCCTCCGCCCAGACCGGCTGACCCGGCGGCTTCCGGTCTGCCGACCCCGCGTGGAGCGGACACTCGGCCGTTCGTCAAGGGACCTTTGCCCGAGTGAAACCCGTCGCCGATTTCCTAACCTCGGTTGCCATGCAGAGGCCCTTCCCCGTCATCTGGTCCCGTCACCTCCGTGCCACGTCCGCCGTGGCTGGGCACAACGCCATCGCCGCCGCGCGTGTGCTCGCCGAACGCCAGGCCGAGCGCGCCCAGGCCGAGAAGCTCCGCACCGCCCCCGCCACCGCATGAGGCAGCCCGCCTCCACCGGACCGCGGCCCTGCCGCCCTCGTCGTACCAGCCGGCGCCGTCGTGGCGGCGGCGGCAAGGTCACCGCGCAGTAGTTCCGACGAACCGTCGTGCGCCGAGCGCGACCAGGCCCAGCGGTACGACGCACAGCGTCGGCGCCAGCCGGGGCAGGTGCAGCGTCGTCAGGGCGCCGACGGCGGCTCCGGTCATCAGCATGAGCAGCACCTTCCCTCGCGGCAGCCAGGTGGTGTGCGGGCGACGAGCGGCGAGGTCTCCGATGAAGCTGGTCAGCGTGCCGGTCAGGTAGGTCGACGAGAGTCCGTTGACGCCGAAGCGTTGCACGGCGCTGCTCTGAACCCCCAGGGCCACAGCCGAGAGCATCAGCAGCCCGAGGGCAACCTGATCGGACCGGTGTCCCTCGGTGGCTTCCCAACCGACCAGGTAGGCCACGAAGACCGCGAGCTCGACCAGAAGGGCGTTGGTCACCTGTCGCGGCCAGACCGGGTCGTCGTCGCGGGGCGATCCGGCGAGCCCGGCCCCCGCCAGCAGTCCCACCACGAAGGCGAGGATCGCGGCGCCTGAGGTCAGTGCGAGCTCTTCGTCGGCGGCGCCGGCGGACAGGCCGAGCAGCACCATGTTGCCGGTCATGACGCTGGAGAACGCCCCGCCGAGGGCGAGGAAGCCCATTGCGTCGGCGGCGCCGGTGGCGAAGGTCAGCGTGACGACCAGGGCGTGGCGTCGTCGGGTCGCCCGGGGGTCGTGGCGGGGCCGCGAGGTCGGTAGAGCCGGCGGCGCCACGCCGGTGTCGGCGGAAGAGGTCGGTCTGCCCACGGAGCTGTATCCTCTGAGTCGATTGTCTTTCGTATACAAAAGCGGCGGGAAGTCGCGGAGGGGGTGCGGTGAGCGACCCGCGGATGCCGACGCTGGGCGCCCAGCACCTGCCGCTGCGCGACCAGGTCCTGATCGCGCTTCGCACGGCGATCATCAGCGGCGACTACCCGCCCGGGCAGCGCCTCACCGAGGATCGGCTGGCCGCGGACTTCGGGGTCTCTCGCAACCCGGTGCGGGAGGCCCTGCGCGTGGCCGAGACCGAGGGCTTCGTGGTGAGCCTCCCGCGCAGGGGAGCAGTCGTGGCCTCACCGAGCCCCACCGCCATCAGCGACATCTTCGCGGTGCGCGAGCGCATCGAGCCGCTGGCCGCGCGGCTGGCGGCCGAGCGTGCGGGCGAAGAGGGGGTGGCCGGCCTGCGCGACATGCTCGAGCAGGCGCGTGCGGCCACCGACGCTGACGACCTGGCCCGGGTGGCCGAGCTCAACAGCGCGCTGCACCTGCGGATCCTGGACCTGAGCGGCAACCCCTGGCTGACCTCGATTGCGACGTCGCTCTACCTCCACGTCCAGTGGGTCTTCCGCCTGGGTGCCGCCCAGCGAGCACCGCACTCCTGGCGCGAGCACATCGTCCTCGTCGACGCGATCGAGTCGGGGGACCCCGACGAGGCCGAGCGCTGCGCCCTGACACACGTCGCCGCCGCATCGCGGGCGGCGCACACCCAGGCCGAGGAGGGCGAATCCGAACCCGGGGGCGATCAGCGCCCGCACGCGTAACCCTGCATCCCGCGCGGGTTCGCCCCCGCGGTGAGGACCCCGCTCTCGGGGTCGCGCCCGACGGCGCACATGCGGCCCAGGCTCCACGGGTCCGAGCGGCGCACCTCGTGGCCGCGAGCCTCGAGACCGCCGAGCACCTCCTCGCCGAGCCGGTCCTCCGCGATCAGCACGCCGGGCTCGACACCACGCGGGTAGAACGACGCCGGCAGGCTCGTGGTGTGCCACGTCGGCGCATCGATCGCCTCCTGCAGCGACTGTCCGCCGGCGAGGACCCGGAGCACGAAGAGCAGCTGCCACTGGTCCTGCTGGTCACCGCCGGGCGTGCCGCAGGCGAGCACGGGCTCGCCGTCGCGCAGCACCATCGTCGGGCTGAGCGTGGTGCGCGGGCGCATCCCGGGCGTCAGGGAGGAGGGCAGCCCCTCCTCGAGCCAGGTCATCTGCAGTCGGCTGCCGAGCGGGAAGCCGAGCTCGGGGATGGTGGGCGAGCTCTGCAGCCACCCGCCGCTGGGCATCGCCGAGACCATGTTGCCCCAGCGGTCGACCACGTCGACGTGACAGGTGTCGCCCTTGGTCTGCCCGTCGGTGCGAACCGTCGGCTCACCGGTGGTCGGGTCGGCCTCCGCGCGCGGGTGGTCGGCGACGGCGAGGCCGTCGGTCACGTAGCGGGCCAGCCGCGGGGGACGGCCGCCGGGCGAGCCGGGCCGCACCTCGCGGGAGGCCGACCCGGTGATGAGGGCGGCGCGCTCCTTGGCGTACCCGGCTGAGAGCAGGTCGGTCAGCGGCACGTCGGTGTCGCCGTACCACGCCTCGCGGTCGGCGAACGACAGCTTGAGCGCCTCGGCCTGCGCGTGCACGCCCTCGACGGTGGAGGGGTCGAGCACCAGTCCGTCCAGAGCACCCAGCGTGGCGAGTGTCTGGAGGAGCACCGGTCCCTGCCCCCAGGCCTGCGTCTTGACGACGGTGTGCCCGGCGAAGTCCGCGGTCGCGGGTTCCTCCCAGGTCGCCTCGTAGTCCGCGAGGTCCTGGCCGGTGACCAGGCCGGGGTGCGCCGCGCCGCTGGAGTCGCGGAAGGCCCGGCGCGAGAAGGCGTCGACAGCCTCGGCGACGAACCCCTGCGACCAGGCGCGACGGGCCCCGTCGATCCCGGCCTCGCGGGACGCCGCGCCCTCCGTCGCGTCGACGAGCCGCTGCAGGGTGCGGGCGTACGCCGGGTTCCGGAACAGCTGGCCCTCGCGGGGGGGCCGCCCGCCGGCGAGCCAGAGCGCCGCCGAGGTGTGCCAGTCCTGCTCGAACAGCTCCTGGACGGCTGCGACCGTCGCCCCGACCCGCCCGAGCAGCGGGTGGCCGTCCTGGGCGTAGCCGATGGCGGGGGCGAGCACCTCGCCGAGTGGCATGCTGCCCCGGTCGCGCAGCAGCAGCAGCCACGCGTCGACCGCGCCGGGCACGGCGGCGGCGAGAGGGCCGGACCCGGGCACCAGGTCCAGCCCGAGCCCGCGGTAGTGCTCGATGGTCGCGCCGCGCGGCGCCGGACCCTGCCCGCAGAGCACCCGTGGGTAGGGGTCCTCCGCGGTGGACACGATCGCCGGCACCTCGCCACCAGGGCCGTTGAGGTGCGGCTCGACGACGTGCAGGACGAAGCCGGCGGTCACCGCGGCATCGAAGGCGTTGCCGCCGCGCTCGAGGATGCCCATGGCCGACTGGCTGGCCAGCCAGTGGGTCGAGGAGACCATGCCGAAGGTGCCCTGCAGCGTGGGGCGGGTCGTGAAGCTCATGCGGTGGGGGTCCTCCTGGCGGTGTCGTTCGAGGGGCCGGGCGTGTCGGCGGGGCCGCGGCGTACCTCGGGACCGGATCCGTCGGGACGCACGTAGTGGCAGGCGGCCGACCCGTCGCCGAGGTCGATCTCGGGCGGCACCTGGGCGCACGTCTCGGTGGCCGCGGGGCAGCGGGTGCGGAACCGGCAGCCCGACGGCGGGTCGAGGGCCGAGGGCAGGTCGTCGCCGAGCAGCACCGGACGGCGCTGTCGCTGCGCGACCGGGTCGGCCACGGGCGCGGCGGCGAGCAGCGCCTGGGTGTAGGGGTGCGACGGCCGGTCGAAGACCCGCCGGCGGGAACCGCGCTCGACGAGCTTGCCGAGGTACATCACCGCGACGTCGTCGGCGAGGTACTCCACCGCGGACAGGTCGTGGGTGATGAACAGGCAGGCGAACTCCATGTCGCGCTGCAGATCGGCCAGCAGGTTGAGCACGGCCGCCTGCACGGAGACGTCGAGCGCGCTGGTCGGCTCGTCGGCGACCAGCAGCGAGGGCCGGGAGATGAGCGCCCGCGCGATCGACACCCGCTGCCGCTGCCCGCCGGAGAGCTCGTGCGGATAGCGCTGCGCCACCTCGGCCCGCAGCCCGACGCGACCGAGCTCCTCGGTGACCCGGGCCCCGCGGTCACGCCGCGACAGCCTCTCCCCGCGCAACCGCAGCGGTTCGCCGACGACGTCGCCGACGAGCATCCGCGGATCGAGTGAGCCGGCCGGGTCCTGGAAGACGATCGAGACGTCCCCGCGATGCGGCCGCAGCTGCCGACGGGAGAGACGGCTGACGTCGGTGCCCGCCACGCGGACGGTGCCCGAGGTGGGCTCGACCAGGCGGGTGATGCACTTGCCGACGGTCGACTTGCCCGACCCGCTCTCGCCGACCAGCGCCAGCACCTCGCCGGGCCTGATCGTGAAGGAGACGTCGTCGACGGCCTGCACCGGGCCGAAGTGCATGACCAGGTCCTCGACCTCGAGCGCCGGGGGCGTCGCCGCAGTGGTCGTTGCCTCGGCGGTCATCGGGCCTCCTCGGGCACGTCGGGGACGGGGTGCCAGCACGCGACGACGTGAGCCGGTCCGCCGGGGGCCCGGTCCGGGGCCGACAGCGGTGGCCGTTGAGCGCGGCACTGCTGGTCCGCGGCGGAGCAGCGGTCGGCGAAGGTGCAGGCGTCCGGCTGCTCGGCGAGCACCGGGACCAGGCCGGGGATCTCGTCGAGCCGCTCGGTGCCGGCGTGCCGGCCCGGCTGAGGTGAGGCGGCCATGAGCCCGGCGGTGTAGCGGTGCCGGGGACGCGCGAACAGGTCACCGACAGGGCCTGCCTCGACCACGCGTCCGGCGTACATCACCACGACCCGGTCGGCGACGTCGGCGATCACCCCGAGGTCGTGGGTGATGAACAGGATGCTGGTGCCGAGCCGGTCGCGCAGGTCGCGCAGCACCTGGAGGATCCCGGCCTGCACGGTCACGTCGAGCGCGGTGGTGGGCTCGTCGGCGACGAGGACCTTGGGGTCGCAGGCCACGGCCATCGCGATCATCACGCGTTGGCGCATGCCACCGGAGAGCTGGTGGGGATAGTTGTCGACCCGTTGGGCGGGCGAGGGGATGCCGACCAGCCGGAGCAGCTCGACGGCCCGTTCACGGGCTGCCGGCCGGGAGATCCGCTCGTGGGCGCGAAGCACCTCCGCGACCTGGTGGCCGACCGGGACGACCGGGTTCAGGGAGGTCATCGGCTCCTGGAAGATGTAGGCGATCTCCCTGCCGCGGACGCCGCGGAGCACGGGTTCGCGGGCGCCGACCAGCTCGGTGTCGCCGCGCTCGGTCCCGTGCAGCCGGATCGAGCCGGTCACGGTGGCGCTGCCGGGCAGCAGCCCGGCCAGGCTCATCGACGTCACGCTCTTGCCGCAACCGGACTCGCCGACCACGCCGACGATCTCGCCGGCGCCGAGGGTGAGGTCGACACCGTCGACGGCCGAGACCCGGCCGGACTCGGTGGTGAACGACACCGACAGGTCGCGCACCGTGAGGACCGGCCCGGTGTGGGCCGGGGCGGAGGCTCCCGGGTGGTCCGCGTGGTCAAGGCTCGTCGACGGGCTCATCAACGGTTCCCCTTCGGGTCGAGGGCGTCGCGCAGGGCGTCGCCGAAGACGTTGAACGCGAGCGCCAGCAGCATGATCGTCAGGCCGGGCATCACCGCCGCCCATGGCGCCTTTGCGGCGAACTGCTGGGCCGAGGCCAGCATGGTGCCCAGGCTCGGGGACGGTGGCTGGATACCCAGGCCGAGGAAGGACAGCACCGCCTCGCCGAGGATGGCGGCAGGGACCGCGACGGTCGCCTGCACGAGGATCGCGGAGGTGGCGTTGGGCAGCACGTGCCGGGCCAGCACCCACGCGTCGCCGGCGCCGTCGACGATCGCGGCCGCCACGAAGTCCAGCGACTTCAGGCGCAGGGTGTCGGAGCGGACCACCCTGACCACGCCGGGCACCTGGGCCACGCCGATGGCGATCGCGGCGTTGCCGAGGCTGGCGCCGCGGATGGCGGCCAGCCCGACGGCCATGATCAGGAACGGGAAGGCGAGCAGCAGGTCGGTGAGCCGGCCGATCACGGCATCCGCCCTACGGAAGTAGCCGCCGGCCAGGCCGAGCGGCACGCCGACCAGCAGTGCCACGAGGACGGCGAGGACGCCCACCTCGAGCGACGCGCGGGCGCCGTACATGATGCGGGAGAGCACGTCGCGGCCCAGGTCGTCGGTGCCGAGCACGTGCCCGGGCGTGCCGGGCGGGGACATCGTGTGGGAGAAGTCGGTCTGGGAGGGGTCGTACGGCGCGAGCCAGGGTGCCAGCGCGGCCGCGAGCACGGCCACGACCAGCACGACCAGGCTCGCCATGGCCAGCGGGTTGCGCCGCAGCCGGCGCAGCACGCGGGCGCGGCGGCCGGGCCCGACGGCGACGGGCACCACAGGGGTCTCGACGACGGCGGTCACGATGCCTCCCCGGCGACCCGGATGCGCGGGTCGACGATCGAGTAGAGCAGGTCGACGACGAAGTTGATGGCGATGTAGGAGGCCGCGGTGATGAGCACGACGGCCTGGATGACGGGGTAGTCGCGCTGGAAGACGGCGTCGATGGTCATCTTCCCGAAGCCGGGCAGCCCGAAGATCTGCTCGGTGACCACGGCCCCCGAGATCAGCCCGCCGAGCTGGAGGCCGACGATCGTGATCACCACGATCAGGCTGTTGCGCAGGGCGTGCCGGCCGACGACCGTGCCGGGACGCAGGCCCTTGGCCCGCGCGGTGCGCACGTAGTCGGCGGAGAGCGAGTCGAGCATCGCCGAGCGGGTCTGCCGCATGATCACCGCGGCCAGGCCGGTGCCGAGGATCAGCGCCGGCAGGATGAGGTGGTGCAGGTTGTCGATCGGGTGGCTGAGCGGGACGAACCCCGAGGCGGGGAAGAGCCCGGCGCCGACCGAGAGGTAGAGGATCGCCAGCAGGCCCAGCCAGAAGTGCGGCACCGACAGCCCGATCAGCGCCAAGCCGTTGGCCAGCCACTCGCTCGGCCGACCGCGACGGACCGCGGCCAGCACGCCGGCGCCGACGCCCAGGACGACGGCGATCAGGATCGCCAGCGCCGAGAGCTCGACGGTGACCGGCAGCGCGCTGCGCAGCATCGAGGAGACCGGGACACCGGTGCGGATCGAGGAGCCGAAGTCGCCGCGCACCGCATTGGCCACGAAGTGCCCGAACTGGACCCAGACCGGCTGGTCGAGGCCGTAGTGGTGGCGGATGGCGGCCAGCGCCTCGGGGGACCGGTCCTCACCCGCGAGGGCGAGGGCCGGGTCCCCGGGCAGCGCCCGCATGCCGAGGAAGACGACCACCGTGGCGAGCACCAGTGTCAGCGCCGACTGCCAGGCCCGGTGGAACAGGTAGCGGCCCACGATTACTTGGTCAGCCCCGCGAACGCCAGGCGCACGACGCCGTCCGGGAAGACCTGCACGCCCTGGACGTCCTGGGAGACGCCGGTGATGTTGCGCTGCCGGTAGAGGTAGACGATCGGGTCGTCCTCCTGCATCACGGCGTTGGCCTTGCCGTAGAGCTCCTGCCGGGTCGACAGGTCCTGCGCCTGCCGTGCGTCGTCGAGGATCTTGTCGAGATCGGGGTTGCTGTAGCCGGCGACGTTGAGGCTGCCGCCGGAGCCGACGAACGGCGTGATGTTGGCGTCGGGGTCCACCCGACCGCTCCAGCCGAGCTGCAGCAGGTCGAAGTCGCCGCGGTCCTGCTGGTCGAGCAGGGAGGTGTACTCGACCGGCTGGATCTTCAGGTCGAAGCCGCCCTCCTTGACCATCGCCTGCAGGGCCTGGGCCAGTCGCAGGCTGTCGGGGGTGTTCGACTCCAGCATCGTGATCTTGTACGGCGTGGAGACGCCGGCCTGCTTCAGCAGCTCCCGCGACTTCGCGGGGTCGTGCGGGCGGCAGTCCTGGACGGCGTCGGAGGAGTACGGCGAGGCCGGCGCGATCGGCGAGCAGGCCGTGTCGTACTGGCCGTCGAAGACCGCCTTGACCAGGCCCTCGCGGTCGACGGCGTACTCGAACGCCTGACGCACCTCGGCCGACTTCGCGTCGGGCCGGTCGATCGGCTTGGGCTCGGTGCCCACCCCGTCGACGTTGCCGACGTTGAAGGTCACGCCCTGGTAGCCCAGCGACCCCGACTGCAGGATGTCGAGCGAGGAGTCCTTGCTCAGCTCGCCGACATCCTGGGCGGAGATGGTGTCGGCGACCGCGACGTCACCCGAGCGCAGGTTGGCGGCGCGGATGCCGGAGTCGGACAGGATCCGCCACACGATCTTGTCGAGGTGCACCTTGTCGGCGTCGTAGTAGTGGGGGTCGCGGACGACCTCGATGGAGTTCTGCGGGACGCGCTTGGAGAACTTGAACGGCCCGACGCAGGTGGGGTGCGAGGCGAAGTCGTCGCCGTACTTCTCCAGGGCGGTCGGGCTCATGATCATCCCGGCGCGGTCGGCGAGGGCCGCGGTGAAGGGCGTGAACGGCTCCTTGAAGTGCACGACCACGGTACTCGGATCGGGGGTCTCGATGGAGGAGACCGGGCCGAGCTCGCTGGTGCGGCCGGACTGCGGGTTGGTGAGGTCGCGCTCGAGCGTGGTCTTCACCGCCGCGGAGTCCAGCTCGGTGCCGTCGGCGAACACTGCGTCGGTGCGCAGCGGGATCGTGACGGTCTTCCCGTCGTCGCTGGTCTTCGGCAGTGCAGTGGCCAGCTGCGGGACGACCTCGGCGTCCTGGTCGACGTCGTAGAGCTTCTCGCACATCGTCTCGAAGACGTAGCGCGAGTAGAGGCTCCGCGAGAGCGTCGGGTCGAGCATGTCCGGCTCGGCCGACAGCGCCATGGTGAGCGTGCCGCCCTCCTGGACGGCACCGGCGTCGGCGGTCGATCCGAAGGCGTCGTCGCCCTGGCCGCTGGCGGAGTCGCCGGAGCCGGACTCGACGGGGGAGCAGGCCGTCAGTGCGGCGAGTGCGAGGGCGGCGGCGGCGATGCCGGCGCGGGAGAAGCGGGTGCTGCGTGACAACGACATGCAGTGTCTCCTGGGTCCGAGTTTCCCGTGGTGTCCCGCACCGTATGTTGTATACGAAGTGGGCACAAGACCCCTCGTGGTGGCGCTGCTCCGCCGACCGTGCGGTCCGACTCCGGCCCTTCGGCCCTGCCGCGTGCCCCCGGGCACGCGCACGGTGAAGCGGAGGGCGCCGTCCCGATGGTCGGGTGAGGCCCTCGGGAAGGACGGCGGAGTCATGCACCTGTCGAAGACGCTGTGGGGGTCTGCACTCGCCGGCGTCGCGATCGCGCCGGTGCTCGTTGCCACGACCCAATTGCCGCCGGCCACCGCCGCCGCGCTGCCCACCGTGGAGATCGTGGGCGACGCCATCGTGTTCACCGCTGCGCCAGGGGTGGACGACGGCGTGATCATTTTTGGTGCCGAGAGCGGGGTGCTGAACTTCGGCGGCGTCACCGGCTCGTCCTTCAACACACACACGTGCACGAGCAACGGCTGCGACATCACCGGCATCGACCGGGTCGTGGTGCGGCTCCGCGACGGCAACGACGTCGTCTACGCCGACATCCCCTGGCACGTCCCACCCCTGAGGTTCGTCATCCACGGAGGTCCCGGCAACGACTCGATCGGGGGCAACGCCGGCCACGACGACAGGCTGTTCGGTGGGGCGGGTGACGACTGGATCCGCGGCTACTCCGGTGGGGACCTCATCCACGGCGGCCGTGGCCACGACGTGCTGCGCGGGGGCAAGGGACTGGACCTGATCTGCAGCGCTGACGGCGTGGCGGACAAGGTCCACGGCGGCCTCCAGTTCGACACGGCGTACGTGGACGAGCGGGACACGGTGGACGGCGTCGAGCAGCTCCGCTGAGCCCCACGAATCGCCTCGCGTGCGGGGCGCAGGACACCCCGGCGACACACCACCCGAAATGACTATTTTGGGGGAGCCGCGGGCCGCTGACCTGCGGTTTCTCGATGGCCCTCCGACGCCTCCCCGACTGGTGTCGCGTTCGCTTGCGAAGCCTGGGGATCGGGGCGTACGGTTACCACTACATCTAGTACTTACACCGGTGTAGTTATCCACATCTAGTTCACAGAACAGGTGCGGAAGCCCCACAGGTGACCGGATGTTCTACACAGAAGAACCCCCGTTATCCACAAGTCATCCACACCCCATCGAGGGTGTCCGCGGTGACCCCGGAGACCGGGCCGACGCCCGCGAGAGGAGGACCCGAGATGCACTGCCCGTACTGCCGCCACACCGACACCCGGGTCCTGGACTCCCGCGTCGCCGACGACGGCGGCTCGATCCGCCGCCGGCGTACCTGCAGCGCCTGCACGAAGCGGTTCACCACCGTCGAGCAGATGCAGCTCACGGTGCTCAAGCGCAGCGGCGCGACCGAGCCGTTCACCCGGGACAAGGCCGTCGCCGGCGTCCGGAAGGCCTGCAAGGGCCGGCCGGTCTCCGAGGACGACCTCGCCTGCCTCGGCCAGGCCGTCGAGGACGCCCTGCGCGGCGCCGGTGCCGCCGAGGTGCCGGCCCACGAGGTGGGCCTGGCGATCCTCGGCCCGCTGCGCACGCTCGACGAGGTGGCCTACCTGCGGTTCGCGAGCGTCTACCGCGCGTTCGAGTCGGCCGACGACTTCGAGGACGAGATCGCGATGCTGCGCGCCGAGCGTGCGCCCGTGCCGTCCTCGCCCGTCGAGCTGCTCGACGCCACGGCCCCGCCGGGCTGACCCAGACCGCCCGGCGCGCGTAGTGGGGAAGCTGTGCGCGCCGGGCGAACCAACACCTTCCCCCATCTGCAACACCTGCGGCACCCACAGGCCGCACCCAAGTGTCGGTGGTCGGAGAGACCATCCAAGTAGGACCCAGACAGCGAAGTCATCGAGGGACAGGGAGATCGCACACATGACCGAGACGGTGAGCGGCGGCGCAGCCGCCAAGACGGGGGCAGGCCTGAAGATCGAGAGGATCTTCAGCACCGACGGCGTGCACCCCTACGACGAGATCACCTGGGAGCGTCGCGACGTCGTCCAGACAAACTGGAAGACCGGCGACACCGTCTTCGAGCAGCGCGGCGTGGAGTACCCCGACTTCTGGTCGGTCAACGCCTCCACGATCGTCACCACCAAGTACTTCCGCGGCGCGGTCGGCACCGACGTGCGTGAGTGGAGCCTCAAGCAGCTCGTCGACCGGGTCGTGAAGACCTACACCAAGGCCGGCATCGACAACGGCTACTTCGCCACGACCGCCGACGCCGAGGTCTTCGAGCACGAACTGACCTGGCTGCTGGTCCACCAGTACTTCTCCTTCAACTCTCCCGTCTGGTTCAACGTCGGCACCCCCTCGCCGCAGCAGGTCTCGGCCTGCTTCATCCTCTCGGTCGACGACTCGATGGACTCGATCCTGAACTGGTACAAGGAGGAGGGCTTCATCTTCAAGGGCGGCTCCGGCGCCGGCCTGAACCTCTCCCGCATCCGCTCCTCCAAGGAGCTGCTCTCCTCCGGCGGTACGGCGTCCGGCCCGGTCTCCTTCATGCGCGGCGCCGACGCCTCCGCGGGCACCATCAAGTCTGGTGGCGCCACGCGTCGCGCGGCCAAGATGGTCGTCCTCGACGTCGACCACCCCGACATCGTCGAGTTCGTCGAGACCAAGGCGCGCGAGGAGGACAAGATCCGCGCGCTGCGCGACGCCGGCTTCGACATGGATCTCGGCGGCTCCGACATCACCTCGGTGCAGTACCAGAACGCCAACAACTCCGTCCGCGTCAGCGACGAGTTCATGCGTGCGGTCGAGGACGGCACCGACTTCGCGCTGCGCGGCCGGATGCACGGTGAGGTCATCGAGCGCGTCGACGCCCGCGAGCTGTTCCACAAGATCTCGAAGGCCGCCTGGGAGTGCGCCGACCCGGGCCTGCAGTACGACGACACCATCAACGACTGGCACACCAACCCCGAGACCGGCCGGATCACCGCGTCCAACCCGTGCTCGGAGTACATGTCGCTCGACAACTCCTCGTGCAACCTGGCGTCGCTGAACCTGCTGAAGTTCCTCAAGGACGACGACACCTTCGACTCCGAGCTGTTCGCGAAGGCCGTCGAGCTGATCATCACCGCGATGGACATCTCGATCTGCTTCGCCGACTTCCCGACCGAGGCGATCGGCAAGACCACCGTCGACTACCGCCAGCTCGGCATCGGGTACGCCAACCTCGGCGCGCTGCTGATGGCGATGGGCCTGGGCTACGACTCCGACGGTGGCCGCTCCATGGCCGCCGCGATCACCTCGCTGATGACCGGCACCTCCTACAAGCGCTCCGCCGAGCTCGCCGGCGTGGTCGGCACCTACAACGGCTACAAGCGCAACGCCGAGGCCCACAAGCGGGTCATGCGCAAGCATCAGGCCGCCAACGACACCGTGCGCACCCTCGCGATCGCCGACTCCGGCGTGCACAAGGTCGCCACCGCCGCGTGGGCCGACGTGATCAAGCTGGGGGAGACCAACGGCTTCCGGAACGCGCAGGCCTCGGTGCTCGCGCCCACCGGCACCATCGGCTTCATGATGGACTGCGACACCACCGGCATCGAGCCCGACTTCTCCCTGGTGAAGTTCAAGAAGCTCGTCGGCGGCGGCTCGATGCAGATCGTCAACCAGACCATCCCGCGCGCGCTGCGCAAGATGGGCTACCAGCCCGAGCAGGTCGAGGCGATCGTCGCCTACATCGCCGAGCACGGCCACGTGATCGACGCGCCCGGCCTGAAGTCCGAGCACTACGAGGTCTTCGACTGCGCGATGGGCGCCCGCGCCCTCAAGCCGATGGGCCACGTGCGGATGATGGCGGCCTGCCAGCCGTTCCTCTCCGGCGCGATCAGCAAGACGGTCAACCTCCCCGAGACGGCCACCGTCGAGGAGATCGAGGAGATCTACCTGCAGTCGTGGAAGCTGGGCCTGAAGGCGACCGCTTGCTACAGGGACAACTGCAAGGTGGGCCAGCCGCTGGCCACCGGCAAGGGCGAGAACAAGGGCACCCCGGTGGTCGAGCCTGTCGAGACCACGGAGCCCGTCGAGGCCAAGGTGATCGAGAAGGTCGTCTACGCCCCGACCCGCAAGCGCCTGCCGAAGTCCCGCGTCTCGCGCACCACCTCCTTCACCGTGGGTGGCGCCGAGGGCTACATGACCTCGGGTGCGCACGACGACGGCCAGCTCGGCGAGGTCTTCCTCAAGCTCGGCAAGCAGGGCTCGACCCTGGCCGGCGTGATGGACGCGTTCTCGATCGCGGTCAGCATCGGCCTGCAGTACGGCGTGCCGCTGGAGACCTACGTCTCGAAGTTCACCAACCTGCGCTTCGAGCCGGCCGGCCTCACCGACGACCCGGACGTGCGGATGAGCCAGTCGATCATGGACTACATCTTCCGCCGCCTCGCGCTGGACTACCTGCCCTTCGAGTCCCGCTCGGCCCTGGGCATCTACTCCGCCGAGGAGCGCCAGCGCCACCTCGAGACCGGCTCCTACGAGCCCGTCGAGGAGACCGGCTCCGCCGCCGAGCTCCTCGAGGCCCCGTCGGTGGCCGAGTCGTCCTCGGTGGTCGAGCCTGTCGAGACCACGGTCGAGGCCGAGCTGGTCGAGACCCACGACAGCCACGGCGCCGACCAGCGCCAGGTCCCGGCCCAGCCCGCCAAGGAGGCCCACACGAGCGCCGAGCTCCTGGAGAAGATCACCGGCCACGCCGTCGACTCCCCGCTCTGCTTCACCTGCGGCACCAAGATGCGTCCCGCCGGCTCCTGCTACGTCTGCGAGGGCTGCGGCAGCACCAGCGGCTGCAGCTGACCGGTATACCCCTTGATGAGGGCGGGTCGCGGATGGCGGCCCGCCCTCGTCCGCAACACGCAACTCTTGTGCGTCGTCAAGCCAACGCCGACAATTAGGATCTCGAACGTGAGCTCGAAGACCGACATGGTTCCCGTTAGGCCGTTCCGGTTTGTTGACCTGTTCGCGGGGATCGGTGGCTTTCATGCGGCGCTGAGCGCTCTGGGTGGGGACTGCGTGTACGCAGTCGAGATCGACCGGGAGGCCGCGGCGGTCTACGAACGCAACTGGGGTACGTGCGCCCTCGGTGATCTTGTGGTCGATACGGCGGGCGAGGAGATCCGTGTGCCCGAACACGATGTGCTCGCAGCGGGCTTTCCCTGCCAGCCCTTCTCCAAATCCGGTCTGCAGCGTGGCATGGACGAAGCGCGAGGCACGCTCTTCTGGAACATACTCAGGGTCCTCGAGGTCCACCGGCCGTCCGTGGTCATGCTGGAGAACGTGCGGAACATCGCGGGACCACGGCACACTCACGAGTGGGAAGTGATCATTCGGTCGCTGCGTGAGCTTGGCTACCAGGTGTCTTCGGCACCAGTCGTCCTCTCTCCGCACCTGCTGCCTCCCGCGCTGGGCGGGTCTCCACAAGTACGCGAGCGGGTGTTCATCCTGGGGGTGTACGTAGGGACTGATGCGTCCTTCGTCGATGTGGAGCCGCAGGTTTCACGACGTCCTGATCCTGCCTGGGACCCGCAGTCGTGGCACTTGGCCACCGACCTCCCGCTGGAGTCGCACATGGCACCCGAGGAACTCATGCAGTTGCGGCTCTCAGCCCAGGAGAATCACTGGCTTGACGCCTGGGACGACTTCGTAAGGTCGATGCGCGCCGACGGTGTCGCCCGGCTGCCTGGTTTCCCTGTGTGGGCGGACGAATTCGTCCATGTGGACGAACTGTGCATCCCGGCTGGAACACCCGCGTGGAAAGCCGGCTTCTTGCGGAAGAACGCGGAGCTCTACACGGCGCATCGTGAGGCCATCCAGGCGTGGTTGGCGCGGTGGGACCAGCTCCGCGATTTCCCGGCCTCGCGTCGAAAGTTCGAGTGGCAGGCGCAGGACGCCGCATCCTTGTCGGAGACCATCATCCATCTTCGTCCGTCAGGTGTGAGGGTCAAGAAAGCCACGTACACGCCCGCTCTCGTGGCAATCACCCAGACCACGATCCTCGGCGACCAGCGTCGCAGGCTGTCCAAGCGTGAGGTGGCCCGCCTTCAAGGATTTCCGGACTCCTTCACGTTCGGGCCGCAACGAGCCTCGGCTAGTTACAGGCAGGCCGGCAACGGCGTGAACGTGGGCGTCGCGTACAACGCTCTGAGATCGTTCGTGCACCGGATCGCGGCCTCTTCTGAGGTGCTGGAGTTCATGTCCACAGAAGCGTTAAGGAAGTTTCAGCCGGTGGCGCGGTCGCTGGAGGACGCGCCGCCGCGTCCGTGGTTCGACGATGACCCTCGTTCAGCGGGGGAGCAGAGCCTGTTGTCCACGGCCCGCGCGTGATTTCGGGAGCATGTCTGCCGCGCCAGGGGGACTTCGTGCTTAGGGTTGGGGCAGAGACCGCAGGCTGATTGATGGGGGACCGGTGCCCGGGACGCAGGTGCAGAACAAGGCGCAGATCGTCGCGCGGATGTACGAGCTGGCGGGTGAGGAGCCGCAGCCACTAGGGCCCGGGAGCAAGGAGAGGAAGTCCGCCCTGGAGGCTCTCGGTCGATCCGTTGGCCTCGACCTGACGAGCACACCTGGCAAGCACGAGTGTGGCCGCCGGATCGCTGCCCGCGTTGACGTGGCGTGGGACGGCGCTTGCTACTCGACGGGTGACACGATCACGCTCGAAGGATTGCGTCGGTTGCTGTTGGGGGCGGAGGCGGCGTTGGGGTCGGAAGACGTAGACGACGGGATAGGTCGCGCGGTGAAGCCTTCGAGCGACCAGGAGAGGGACGGTTCGGTGGACGACCAGGAGCGCTCGGATCTCGAGAGCGCGGTGGCAGAGAACTTGGCGGCATTGACGCAGCCGGGGGAGGCGCCAGAGGGGGTCACGCCTGCGCCGGACGAGGTGCCGGTAGCCGCAATCGACTTCGCGGACGGCAACTGGCTGAGTCACCTGGTGTCAGTGCAGGGATGGCTCCGGCTGCCACACGACCTGGCTGTCGACGATGCTGATTCGCTTCTCGTCTCGCTGGCTGAAGCGCTCGACGTGCCCGAGGCCACCGCCCAGGCTGTTCTACCCCGACTCTCAGACCGGCTAGAGCGAGCCGTGGCACTTCGTGATGCGTTTTGGGAACGGCTAGAAGCCGCTGCGGAAGGCGATGCCACGCTGTCGACGGCTAGCAGGCAATGGGTCGCCGACTGGGATGAGGTCGACGACGAGGTCGTCGCAGAGCGCGGTGGCCCCATCCACGCCGAGGCCGACACCTGGCCGATCACGCAGTTCGTGCAATATGCGAACTACGACGAGCTTGAGCTCAGCCCCTCTTACCAACGCGCTGAGGTCTGGCCTAACAGTGACTCTCAGATGCTGATCGAGTCAGTGCTGAGGGGGATCCCGCTCCCGTCGGTCATCCTTCTCCAGAGGTCCGGAGCGAGTGGTACCGCCTACGAGGTCGTGGACGGCAAGCAGCGCCTGACAGCGATCTTGAGATTCATGGGCCGGCACCCCAGGGGTGTGGCTGAGGTCCGCCGCCGCGCCGAGGTATGGGGTGAAAGCCCGGACGACGTGCTACGTCTCTTTCAAGACGACTATCCCGCCTTCAAGCGTCTTTGGAAGCAGCGGGAACAGTCGACGCTGACTGCGAAGCTCGAGAAGGATCTTCACTTCCCCTACCCGCTGCGTTCGGGGAACGTCCCAGCCCTGTCTGGCGGCCTCGAAGCGCTGCGTGGGAAGTACTACTGCCAAGCGCGTGAGTATTCGGTCGACGTGCTCGGGGACAAGCGTCGAGTGCGCTCCATCTTCGAGGAGCAGTCCAAGTACAAGGTCCCTGTCATCACCTACACGCAGGTGACGAGCGAACAGATCCACGAGGTCTTCAGCCTGTACAACAGACAGGGCAAGCACCTCAACGCTGAGGAGATCCGCAACGCGCTCTTCCACCACCTGGCGCTCATGCGGGGCCTGTTGGTCACGGCCGGCGACTCAGCCGATGTGGACGTTGTCGCCCCCTTCCTCAGGCCAGCCTGGTCGGACCTGAGCTCGACATCCCGCACGCTCGACCGTTATGGGTTCAGGGACGCGGCGGGGTACAAGCGGACCAAGATCCTCTCGTGGGTCGGATCGATCCTCGTGCATGGTGATGGCCGCTTGGAGTCGCGTTCGACAGCGACTCACATCAACGGTTTGCTCGAACGTCTTGGGGATAACCGGAATGACTCCCTGCGTAGCGAGGCGAAGGTTCGGGAGCTCATGCTCCTGCTCGACCACGGATTGGATGCGCACGCTCTGGTGCCCAATGAGGTGTGGACCGACCGCTTCGTCAACGCCCAGTCTCGCGGGAAGTGGCAGGAGCTGCAGCTGGTGGCCAGTCTCACCGGGCTCGCTGCTGCCTACGAGTTCCACGGGGAGGCACTGCTCGACCTTGTCGAGGAGCGTTTCGACGACATCCGAGCCATGGCCGCGACGAGGGAATGGCAGCGGCCGGACAAGACCCAGTCGAGGGAGCAGTGGCAGTACGTCGCGGACGTGATTGGAGGCGTGCTCAGCATCTTTGAGGTGCCCGACAAGGAGGTGGAGCACTCACTGCTCGAGAAGTTCGGTGGCACTGGCCTCACAAGCCTTCGAGCGCTTCGTGGTCAGCGCATGGCTGAGCGCTAATGGTGGGGGACCCACCCCCCTACGGGGGCGTTCGCATCACGCGCGTCGCACCTCAGGGAGACAGCCAATCCTGGTGGCGTATCTACGCCGACTCCCTGCAGGAGGCGGGATTGCCTCCGGAGAGCAGGCGAGCGATCAGCGACGATGCCGACTACTTGGTGCAGCGGTGCCTGCTCAAGCCGGGCGACGAACGGTGGTCCAGCAGTCGGGAGCGTCGCGGCGTCGTGATGGGTGCGGTGCAGTCTGGCAAGACAGCGTCGATGATGGCGGTGATCGCCAAGGGCCTGGACGCCGGGGTGGATGGCGTGGTGGTGCTGGCCGGCACACGCACAGCGTTGTGGCTGCAGACCCTAAGCCGCGTCGACGATCAACTCGACCGGATGCACGGGGCGGCAGTGGCGAGGCTGCGGCTCCCGCCACCTGGTCAAAGGGAGCTGGTGGGTGGCGAGCTCAGTTCGCTCTACTCTCTCACCGATCAGCAAGTCCTGAGGGCACTGTCCAAGCGCCGACCCCTGCTGGCCATCGTGATGAAGAACGTCGCACATCTCGAGCAGTTGTCCCGCACCTTGCACGAGACGGTCTACCCCGCCGTCGCAGAGCAGCAGCGAGACTTCCATCTGCTGGTCATCGACGACGAGGCTGACGACTCCTCGATCGACGACCCTGGGGTTGGGCCTGCCGAGGTGCGCCAGGTTCCGCGCCGCATCCTCGACCTTTGGGAGTCACGGCAGCAGACAGGCTCGACCGCGCTGTCCAACCTTTATGCGACCTACGTCGCCTACACCGCGACCCCTCAGGCCAACTTCCTGCAGGACCCTTCAAACCCGCTTGCGCCGAGAGACTTCGTCATGGCGCTGAGGACGCCCGGGCCCGACGGCGACGTCGAAGTTCGAAGTCCCACTTTCCGCGTGGCGAAGGGGTACCGCTCTTGGTATACGGGGGGCGAGGTCTTCTACCACCATCTGCAGGCGGCGCCCCTGTGCGTCGAGGCTCCGGACACAGCAGCAGAAGCCTTGACCGAGGGCGTTCGAGCATTCCTGGTGGCCTCAGCCATCCGGGACATGCGGAGCGGTGCGAAGCTCAGCCCGGCCACCGCGGTGAACAAACGGTTCAGTTCCAAGTCGGACGCCGTGGCAGCCATTCCGCCCGTCGCATCCATGCTTGTGCACCCCTCGTCCGCCCTCGATGATCACTTCACTGTCGCTGAAGACCTCGTGGCGTGGTCACGCGGTCCCGCTACCGAGGCGGGACAAGTTCGGCGGTTGGGTGTCGAGGGCATCCGCGAAGACATGCAGGACAACCTTGAGCGATGGCTCAACTGGCTGCAGTCCTACCGAGCGACCGCTGACCAGTGCGTGCGAGAGCTCGGCGCTTCACAGGCCCCTTGGGTGCCTGCCGAAGACAGCTGGGCGGAAGTCAGTCGGGTGATCCTCGAGGACATCGTTCCGGGCACGACCGTGGCGGTCATCAACTCCGACGAACGCGCCGACAACCGCCCTGAGTTCTCCGTGCAACGAGACGGCGAAGCCTGGCGAGCGCCGCGCAACCTGTCGACCATCTTCGTGTCCGGCAACGTGATGGCCAGGGGCATCACCCTGGAGGGGCTCTCAACCACCGTCTTCACACGGGAGACCAATGATCCTCTGGCCGACACGCAGATGCAGATGCAGCGGTGGTTCGGCTACCGGGGTCCGTACGTCGAGTTGTGCCGTGTCTTGGCGGGCGGGCCGCAACTCCGGTTGTTCCGGCAGTACCACGACAACGACGAGGCGCTCCGGCGGCAGATCATCGCTGCGATGGGCGCCGAACGCGAAACAGCACCGCCGGTGTCGGTGCTGCAGGGCCTAGCCTTTCGGGCCACGGGGAGGGTCTCTGAGGTCCGCGGGCGAAGAATGTGGCCTGGAGGAAGACCCTTCGTCCAGCAGATGAACTCACCGGACAAGGAAGGTCCGAACGCGGAGTTCCTGGCGGAGATGTTCGCTTCGGGGGCACGTGGGGTCCCGGATGAGCATGCTGGCCAGGGGCTCATCAGCAACAGGACGCTGTCTTTGGAAGCAACGGCAGCCCTGCTCGACAGTCTGATCTACCCGGCGCTTGAGCCGACGGCCGTCGAGCGCTGGCAACGGGCGCAGGAGCAGATCGGCGTTCAGCCTCGGGACCCCCTGTACCCGCTTTACCGCGGGCCCGTGACTGGAGGCCGGCCCTTCGTGGGGCTGTCGCCCTTCGACATTGCTGCGTACCTACGGACGTGGGCGGTGCTTCTCGAGCGCCGCGCTCCAGGGTTCTTCACTACTGACGAACCGCCCTTGCAGTGGAGCCTGCTCGATCTCGACGAACGACGTCGCAGGGCACCTGTGTTCCGTGTGGGCCTTCGGTTCGGTTCAGCACCCTCGGTCGTGGATGGACCGTGGAACAACTTGCCGGTGCCGGTCAGGCCCATGCGGCGCACCGTGCGTGACCGCGACGTCCTCGACTCCACCTGGGGCTCGCGCGGCGAGTCCGAGGACGGCATCTTCGGCGACGAGTTCTTCGACTACTTCGGAACCGGTGAGCGGCCTGACCTGACGAGTTCCGGGATGCGACGTGCTGGAGAACCCGGCCTCGTGCTCTTCCATCTTGTTTCAAGGCCGGACGACGGCACGCCGACGGTGGCTGTGGGTGTCAGCCTGCCGGCCGGCGGGCCCGACCAGGTGATCGCCCTGGGGGCGGCAAGAGGAGGTCATGATGGCTCAGCAAGGTGACGGGTCCTTCGAGTGGCTGAAGGAACAGCTGCGGGGCCTCGACAGCGCGGCTGCCGAGGACGCACGAGACCTTGTGTGGGCTGATGAATCGCACTCCGTCGGCGTGAGTCGCGACCCGCAGGGGCGGCTCGAGATCTTCCTGCCCGGCACGCCCCTCAGAGCAACGATCAAGGCAGTGTCTGACAGCCTTAGCCACCATCAGTGGTGGTTCGCTGATGGCGGAGTGATCGAGGCGAGTAAGTTGCAGTTCCCGGGCGCCCCTCACTTCGACGGAGTGGTCGCATTTCTGTGTGCCGAACTCCTCGAGAACGGCGCTTCATCCGATCTGCAGATCGCTTTCGCCAGGACGGAGCAGTCCATCGCGCTTGCGCTCACCCGGGCGGCGCTTGGGAGCGAGATCCTTGTCGGACTTGCCGGGGAGCTGACGTTGCTTGACGGACTGTTGTCGAACGTTGAGCCTCCCCAACGGTGGCAGGTCCTCGATGGATGGGCTGGGAGCATGCCGAGCTCGCGAGACTTCCAGTTGGGTGCAACCGGCGTTGAAGTGAAGACGACAAATGGATCTTCGTCGACACATCACATCCAAGGGCTGCACCAGGTGGAGGTCGGCTACGCCGACGGCGGCGAGGTCGAGACGAGCTTGTTCCTCCTGAGCCTGGGAATCCGATGGACTGACCCGGGCGAAGGAGGGGACACCATCCCCGTGCTCGTCGAACGCATCGCTCAGAACTTGGAGGTGGATGATCGGGAGCTGTTCCATCAGCGTCTGCTTCAGTACGGAGGCGATACAGGCTCGGGCTATCGCCACGACCGCGACAAGTTCGTCGCCAGCTACGCCCGCCCCTTCACCATCCGGTTTGAGCGTTTGTATGACATGACAGACCCAAGGATCAGGCTGCCCAAACGAGGTGACCTGTCAACGTTCACCGATTTGGATGTGGACTCACTGTCCTTTCGCGTGGCGCTGCCCCAGCAGGTCCGGGGCGACATTAACCCGACCACAGGCTGGAGCACGGTCCTCGATCGGTTGATCGGCGATTTCGCGACGCGCTAAGGCCGTCCCGTCACTCAGGAGTGGAGATGAGCTCGCGGTACCGGCCGAAGACCGCGTCCGCGGCTGCGGAGGGTTCTTCGTGCTCCCAGAAGCGGAGCACGTGCCAGCCAGCCTCTTGCAGTTGCCGGTCAGTTGAACGGTCACGCTCCTGATTGCGAGCGATCTTCCACGCCCACCACTCACCGTTGGTGTGTGGTCGGCGACCATGGTCAGGGCATCCGTGCCAAAAGCAACCGTCGAGATAGACGGCCAGTCGAGCGCGCGTGAAGGCGACGTCGATGGTCCGCCGGTTGTTGCCAGGGACCTTGAGCTGCACCCGGAACCGCAAGCCACGAGCATGCAGCTCCCGGCGCAACGCGAGCTCTGGTGAGGTGTCGCGGCGGGCAAGCGTGGACATCTTGGCGGACAGCTGGCCCCCGGGACTGGTGCGAGACGGCTCTACTGGCACATGGCGAGTGTGCCCGAGGAACGGTCAGAGAACCGCAGGTCACGCTGCAGTCGCGTGTATCCAGCCACGTCGTGGAACCCATGCTGCGTCATTTCTTGAGAGGCACTTTCGGTCCTGCAGGCCCGGGCACCGGGGCCAGTTCGCGACTGCGTCCGCGGCACCGTCACCCTCGCGGACACACTGACAGAACAACCGCTGCTGAGCCCGTACGGCCCACGAGGATCCGCCATAGAACACTCCGATCAATCAGAAGTGTTGCCATCACCCCTTGAGGCCGCCCGCTATGAACGCGCCAGCCTGTGACCGTGCCATCTCATCAGCGTCCTGACTGTGGATCGCGCCGATCATCCTCGTACCTTGGACATGTGCCGCAAGATCCCGTGACCTCGGAGGCCATCAGTCGGCGAATGAGTCTGCAACGCCGGGTCGACACCCAACCCGAAGTACTGCTTCGACGTGAGCTACATCGTCGCGGTCTTCGGTTTCGCGTGAACTACCCGGTGCCGGGTAGACCGCGCCGGACTATGGACGTCGGGTTCACCCGGCTCAAGATCGCCGTGTTCGTGGACGGATGTTTCTGGCATTCCTGTCCTGACCACGCCACCTGGCCTCGCGACAACGGCGAGTGGTGGCGGCAGAAGCTGCTAACGAACGTGGCCCGGGATCGCGACACCGATCAGGTCCTGAGGGACTCCGGGTGGGAGGTCATCCGCATATGGGAGCACGAACTCCCCGAAGATGCTGCGGAGAGAGTCGGCGATGTCGTATGTCGCCGGCGTGGCTCCGACGGGACTGTCCCCCCCGCAACTTAGGATTCTCTGCGTGAAGCAGCTGCGCGTCATCGACTTGTTTGCGGGCTGCGGTGGCCTTACCAGTGGGTTCGTATCGACGGGACTCTACGAACCTGTCGCGGCAGTCGAGCACGACCTGCACGCGGCGGCCACATACGCCCACAACTTCGGCGCGGACCACGTCCACGTCGGCGACATCGCTGAGTGGGTGACGGGATCCATTCCGGCTGCCGATGTCGTGGTCGGTGGTCCTCCTTGCCAAGGGTTCTCGGCTCTCGGAAAGCAGGATCCAGCCGACCCTCGCAATGTGATGTGGCGCCACTACATGAGCACCTTGCGCCGCGCACGCCCCGCCTTCTTCGTCCTGGAGAACGTGCCGCAGTTCCTGCGTTCGGCGGAGTACCTCGCCTTCGAGGCAGAGACGGCGCCCAAGGGTTTGCTGTCCGACTACGTGCTGGAACCATTCGTGCTGAACGCCGCCGACTACGGTGCGTCGCAGTCGAGGCGCCGTGCGGTGGTGATCGGGCGGCGTAGGCAGCTCGACGAGATAGGCCCTCCTCCTGAGTCCGAGCGTCGCACCTTGCGCGAGGCTTTTCCGGCGTGGTTGGAGGACAGCGTCGAAGCAGTGGAATTGCCTCAGAGCCTTGTGGAGTTCCAGGGCACTCGTGTTCCGGGAACGTTCAAGCTCAGGGATCTGCACGTCACGCGGCGTCCTAGCGAGCTGTCTCTGGCACGGTTCCGTGCGATTCCGCCTGGCGGTAGCCGGAAGGACCTGCCTGACGAGCTCCTGACGCCGTGCTGGCGGAAGCACAAGTCCGGCGCGGGGGACGTGATGGGACGTCTGGTCTGGGGAAAGCCATCGGTCACAATCCGTACGGAGTTCTTCAAGCCCGAGAAGGGCCGGTACCTGCACCCGACCGAGAATCGACCCATCACCCACGCGGAGGCTGCACTAATCCAGGGGTTCCCGGAAGATTTCGTCTGGTGTGGGAACAAAACCTCAATCGCCCGCCAGATCGGGAACGCCGTGCCACCAGCACTGGCCCGGGCGCTGGCCTTGCACCTCGCGCCTCGAATTGGCTAGACCAGTTCTTGGCATTTCACCTTCTGGTGTCGGAGGACTGCTGTTGACTCTCCTCGGCATCCAAACAGCAAGGAACGGGGAAAGCGTTTGTCCGGGTGGGCAGGGGTCGGGGAAGGGCTCGCAGCAGAGGTCGCACAGCAGTCCGATCGATGCCTCGCGACGTATCGGGAGGACGCATCTCGAGTCGAGCAGGACGCAGCCATCGAGACGAGCACGGCGCAGGGAGGCTACGGTCGCAAGCAGCTGTACGAGCTGATCCAAAACGGCGCTGATGCTCTCCTAGGCAGTTCGGGGCGCATCCACGTTGTTCTGTCTCGAGCGTGCCTCTACGTCGCCAACGAAGGAAAGCCGATGACGCCCGAGGGTGTCAGCTCCTTGATGGCATCCCACCTCTCTCGAAAGCGCGGCGACGAGATCGGCCGGTTCGGCCTCGGATTCAAGTCCGTCGTGGCGATCTCCGACAACCCGCAGATCTTCAGCCGGTCGGGGTCGTTCGGGTTCGATCGAGAACTGGCGAGGACTCGGATCAATGCGGTCGTGCCTGGTGCGCCGTCCTTCCCGATGCTGCGATTGGCCGAGCCTCTGGATGCCGACCGAATCGCTGAGAACGACGCCATTCTGGCGGAACTGATGCAGTGGGCCACCACCGTGGTTCGGGTGCCGCTGATTCGAGGGTACGAGCATCTCGCCGAGGACGTGGCGGGCTTTCCCCCCGAGTTCCTGCTGTTCTCACCTCACGCCACGGAGGTGCGCCTGCAGGATCTGGAGGCGCATGTAGACCGCATTCTGCGGGTTACACGTCGCCCTGATGCGAGTCTGGTCCTCGTCTCCGAGGGCAGGGAGTCGGTGTGGCGCGTGGCGTCCCGGGAGCATCGTCCGAGTAGGGCGGCTCTGGAGGACGCCGGGGAGCTGGCGCATCGGGAACGGATCAAGGTCTGGTGGGCGGTGCCCATGAGCGGGCGGGCGTCGGTCGGACAACTGTGGGCCTTCTTCCCGACGGAGGACCGGACAACACTGTCCGGGATCGTCAATGCTCCTTGGAAGATGGGTGACGACCGCCGAAACCTGCTCCCGGGCCAGTTCAATGCAGAGATTCTGACCGAGGTGCTGCCTGCTCTGATCGCCTCTGAGTGGCATCACCTGCTCGACCAGCAGGATCCCTGCTCGGTCCTGGATGTCCTGCCTGCTCGTGGACGAGAGTCGCGCAGCTGGGCCGATGGTGTGGTCAACGAACCTGTCTTCAAAGCGCTGCAGGGGATGCCGTCCTTGCCCGACGACTCGGGTCAACTGACCAAGCCGTCCTTGTTGCGTCTGCACCCCAGCGGGATCGGGGAAGAGTTGCTGCAGCTGTGGGGTTCCCTTGAGCCGCGGCCGGCGAGATGGGTGCATCACGGGATCGACAAGAATCCCGAGCGCCGGCTCAAGGCCGAGCGCCTCGTCGGAGAGAGTGCCTCCAGCCGCGCTTCGATCACCGAGTGGATCGAAGCCTTGACCGATGACGCATCCGTTCAGTCGTCCGCGACGGCCATTATGCTCGTCGCCGCCATCATGAACTCACGGCCAGAGTTGACTCGCGCGGCGAGGGCAGCGCGGGTTGTCCTGCTGGAGGACTCGAGTCTGGCGCCCATTGTGGCAGGTCAGATTTTCGTCCGGGCTTCGGCGGAAGATGCTGGGTTCAACTTCATTCATCCTGATCTGGCCCACCTTCCCGCGGTCAACGAAGCCCTCGCCCGGATGGGGGTCAAGGTCCTGGATCGAGCAGGCGAGCTCCGCAACCTGATCAACGGTCGCAGGCCGTCCGAGATCGAATGGACTCGCGCGTGGGGGCTGATCCGCCAGTGCACCCCCTCGGTCGCACTGCAGGTCCTGCGTGAGGAGTTGCCGGCTCCTCTGGAATCCAGCGTCCGAGTCAAGACCAGGCAGGGTGATTTCGTACCCGTGGGATCGGCGTACCTCCCCGGTGGAATTGTGTCGGAGAGCGACTCAAGGGACGCCGTGGTCTGCATCGACACAGGTTTCCATCGAGGCGAACTGGAAACCTTGACCGAGATCGGATGCGTCGCTCAACCGACGCTGCGTCATGATCCGCCCGACGAACCCTGGTTGCTCAACTACCGCGATGAGCTTCGGCGTCGATACCTGGAGACCGCGAAGGGCGCCAAGCCGCAGATGGACCGGCTCGACGTCTCAGGTGCGGCGCCGCCGTGGCCGCTCCAGCCCTTTGGCCGCTTGAGCTCGCGAGGCAGGATGGCGCTGACCAGCATCGTCTTGGGCCTGACGAGTGGTGACCCCTGGATCGTGAGACACCAGTCGAACGCGGCGTACGAACCCAAGCGGTACATGAACGCGGTCTACTGGGCAGTTATGCAGCACGGCCGCTTCGACACCGCCTTCGGGCCGATGCCGTCCGACGCATGTCTGCTTCCTTCGGAGGAACTGCCGACTGACGTCTTGCCGATCGTAGACCTCCCCGAGACAGTCAGCGCGGCGCTGAGAATAAAGTCCGAGCCAGGAGACCTGGGGCCCGAGGCATGGAAGCACATGTTGGCGGTCGCCGCCCGCTGGGAGGACACTCGCCGTGCCTTTCGTTTCTATGCCTGGGCCGTCTACTTCGCCGAAGCACCCGAAACGATCAAGGCCCAGGTGGGGCGCCGCAGCGTCGAGGTTCCGACTCGTGAAGTAGCGGTCGTTACGAGTGAAGAGACTTTTCACGCATTGACCGAGCAGAGTCTGCCGGTGGTGCTCGTGGACGACGTCGACGATGCCAAACACCTGCAGAGCGAATGGGAGCTCGAGGACGGCGCGCGGCTTCTGGAACAGGAGCTCGTGTTCCAGGTGTCGGGTGAGGCCCAGACCCTGTTGGACCTCTTCCCGAAACTACGCCTATACCTAGACCCGGATCAGCATGCGGTGCAGCTGCAGACATGTGACGCGCTGGATCTTGTCACCGCTACCCGGGACGGGATGAAGTCGAAGCCGGTCCCACATGCTTTCGAGGACGGCCAGGTGCTCGTGACTGCCACCGCGCCCGAGAAGGTGCTGCGCTCCGTCTCCGAAGTTCTTCAGCTCGACCTGACGATGCTCGACATCCGTTCGATCATCGACAATGTGCGGGAGCAGGCGACCGAGAGGCTCGTCGCCGAGCTTCGCAACGCGGAATCGGACGAAGCGCGCCTTGCACATCTCGTTGGAGGCGAGAAGCTCAGAAGGTCACTTCCGGCGGCGGCCATCGAGTCGATCGAGGGGCAACAGGGCCGGCCCATGACCGATCTTGAGATGGCAGGGCTTGTCCGCTCCGTGCACGGTGTCGCGGCGCTTCAGCACTTCAAGGCGGTGCTTGAGGAGAAGGGCCTGAATCCTCCGTTCGCGTGGGCAGGGGGCTCGAAAGCCAGGAAGTTCGTCACCGATTTGGGCTTTTCGCCAGAACTCGCTGGTTTCTCGACGGACGCTCGGCCAGCCGCTTTCGTGGTCGAAGGGCCTGCCGAGTTGGGGCCGCTCCACGACTATCAGCAGTTCGTGACCGGACGCATCAAGGAACTTCTGCGTGGGAGCCTTGGCCGCGGCATGGTCTCCCTGCCGACCGGTGCGGGAAAGACCCGAGTGGCGGTCCAGGCACTGGTCGAGGAACTCAGAGACGGTCTTCTCACTGGTCCCGTTGTGTGGATTGCCCAGAGCGACGAGCTGTGCGAGCAGGCCGTCGAGAGCTGGAGTTACATCTGGCGTGCGATGGGGCCAAGCCATCGGATGACGATCGGACGACTCTGGGGCTCCAACGATGTGCCAGAGGTGACAGATGGCTTTCAACTCGTGGTGGCCACGCCGGACAAGCTCGACACCAAGATCAACAACCCCGACTACGAATGGCTCACCGATCCCACCGTGGTCGTCGTTGACGAGGCACATACCTCAGTTGCGCCGTCCTATACACGTGTCCTCGATTGGTTGGGGCGTGGTCGTTCGCGCAAGGGCAGCCGAGTGCTGCTCGGCCTGACGGCGACGCCGTTCCGCAACACCAACCAGGCGGAGACCGAACGGCTGGTCGCGCGCTACGACCGGAACCGTCTGGATCTTGGTGCTTTCGAGGCGGATGCGTACACGGAATTGCAGAACCGGGGGGTCCTGGCGAGGGTGAATCACCAGTTGCTGGAAGGCGCCTCAGTGCACTTCACCGCGGCCGACCGGGATTCGATGGACAGGATGCGGGTCATCCCCGCACAAGTCCTCAACAAGCTCGGCGCAGATACCGAACGCAACCAGCGGATCGTCGATTCTGTCGTGTCGCTTCCCCACGACTGGACGGCGCTTCTGTTCGCCACGTCGGTCGAGAATGCGATGGCGCTTGCCGCGCTCTTGAGTCACCGCGGCATTCCTGCCGTGGCGATCTCTGGAACCACTGATCCAGCTGCGCGTCGGTACTACATCGAGGAGTTCAAACAGGGTCGAATTCGGGTGATCACGAACTACAACGTGCTGACCCAGGGTTTCGACGCCCCCAAGGTTCAGGCCGTGTATGTCACACGCCCCACGTTCAGCGCCAACGTCTATCAGCAGATGATCGGCCGAGGGCTACGCGGACCGCTGAACGGCGGATCGGAGGAAGTCCTCATCGTCAACGTCGAGGACAACTTTCAGCAGTTCGGCGAGAATCTTGCCTTCCTTGAGTTCGAACACCTCTGGAACCCGGACGCGGAGTCGAAGGTTGATGAGTGACTCAACCGTTCGGCTCGACGCCGAGCAGGAGCAGGCCGCGTCGATCTCGCCGGACGTACGTCAGATCGTGCTCGCGCCACCAGGTAGTGGCAAGACCGAGGTGGTGGCCGCGCTGCTCCAGTCGCTGGCGGACCAGGGGCTGGACGCCTACGACGAGATCCTGGCCATCAGCTTCTCGCGTGCCGCTGTCGGTGCGCTTCGACGGCGCGCCGGCCAGGGTGATGCGCCCGCGCCGGCCATCCGGACCCTGGACGGCCTAGCGGCTCGTCTGCTCGACGAGCTGGCCGATGAGGAGTGGCGCGCACTCAGTTTCGACAAGCGGATCAAGCGTGCCCTCGAGCTGGTCGAGGAAGGGGGTGAGTCCATCGATCTCGACATGCTGCGCCACCTGATCGTCGACGAGGTGCAGGACCTCGTCGGCATCCGTGCGCGCCTCGTGTGGGCCATTCTGGAGCGGCTGCCCGGAGAGGTCGGCTTCACTCTGCTCGGTGACCCCGAACAGGCGGTCTACGACTTCCAACTGGAGAACGAGAAGGATCTGACATCTGGGCAGTTCCTCGATCGCGTGCGTGGCCTGGGCGGCGTACAGGACATCCGGCTCCAGCATCAGTACCGCGCCCGTACTGAAGAGGCTGGCGCAGCCGCCACCCTGCTGGCGAGCCGACCGTGCGGCGAGGAGCGCACCCGCGTTGTGCG
Source organism: Nocardioides koreensis (assembly GCF_039531775.1). NCBI lineage: Bacteria > Bacillati > Actinomycetota > Actinomycetes > Propionibacteriales > Nocardioidaceae > Nocardioides > Nocardioides koreensis. The sequence goes on from NZ_BAAAQR010000006.1 coordinate 211,591, forward strand.
TTCGTTCCTCAGTCAGGTTTTCATGGCAGGGGATGTGGCGGACGTCGGCCGCGCGGCGCGACGCTGGAAGGGGTCGACTGCGTTCCTCTGTCGTACCAATGGCCAGGCCTTGATGGTCTCCGCGTCGCTGCGTGACGCAGGTTGCCCGGTTGGCATGAGGTCCCAGGCCGAGGAGTTGCCGGTTGCCGCTTGGATCGCGGAGACAGTGCACGGAAGTGCTGGGACCACGATGCGACGGACTGATGTCGAGTCAAGGCTGGCGGGGCTGGCCCCCATGGGCGCCGAGGAGGCATGGCGCCTGCTCAAGGAGGCCGAGGGCGACTTCCGACTGCACGACCGCATCGACCTTCGACGGCTACGCAATGCCGTCGCGCGCAGAAATCTGCCGGCCGAGCTGCTGGACGGGGCTGCGGCCGGTCAGGTGATGCTCGTCTCGACCATTCACCGCGCCAAGGGCCTCGAGTTCGACAATGTGGTCCTGATCAACCCGTCCGATTTGCTGCCCGCCGATGCTGATCAGGAAGACGTCTCGGTCGCCTATGTGGCGGCCACGCGGCCTCGCGTTCAGCTGGTCGCGGCGCGGTGTCAGCTGCCCCGACATCTGCGTCTCGACAACCGCACCGGACGTTGGTACATCGGGGGTTACGAGAAGTGGAGGACCCGCGCCTTCGAGGTTCGTGGGATCGACACCTCGGACGCCGTTGACATCGAACACGGCTTCTCGGCGAGCTCCTTGCCTGTGGGTGCCGAGGTCAGCGCCGTGGTTGATCCACGTCGATCCGACTTCGAGTTTCCGATCTACTCGCTGCAGTACGGCGGTCATGAGGTGGCTCGCACATCCGAGGCCTTCGGACGGACGCTGGCCCGCAGAATCGGTGGCTACGCGGGGAAGCGCAAGGTGCCATGGCCCGGACTGAGCGGCTTGGCTCTCGAGGCCGTCGAGACTCGGGCCGGTGAGGGAATCTCGATCGAGGACCCGCTTCTATCCCTCGGGGTGAGAGTCGGAGGAATGGCCACACTGGACTGGGGAGGCAATGGCGCGGCATGAGGGACATACAAGCCTGGTACGACTTCCGGGACCGCATGACGGATGCCCTGGGGGCCGACCTGATGGGCGGTCCTCAGGACGCACAGCTCGACGAGGCTCCCATGGATCGCTTCGTTCTCGGCATCTTGCATCCGCAGGACGGGTTGACCATGGAGGAGGCGGACAGCGAGACGGACTCGGCCGAGTCGAGTTCCGCTGCCGACGGTGTTTTCGACCCGGCCGTCGCCCTTTCCCGCATGCGTTATCCGTCGAGCATGGGCTTCACGTTCGCGGTGGACCCTCGAGCGTCTCCCGAACTCGTCATCGAGGCCGCAGCGGCCCGGTATCTCCCCGACTCCCAGACGGACGGAGCATGGCTGCGGAACGAGTCGATCAGTGAGCCGATCCGAATCGCCACGGGCGCAGTCGGTCCGCTCAAGACCCCGTTGGCCGCAGGCCTGGAGCTTTACACCGTGGTGCGAGCTCCGATGGACGGCGTGTGCTCCGTGACCGTGGTGTTGGTCAACACGCAGGGCTCGCCACCGACGGGACGCCGTGACGAGTACTGCTGGTTCCAGCCGCGACTGTCGGTGTCGGTTGACACGGGGCGCTTCGTCCCCCGCCACTCCTCGCCTTCGCAGGGCCTGGACGATGCCGACCTCGCCTCGTACTCCCTGCTCTACCGCGAGGTCGAGGACCTGGCAGTAGGTCACGGTTGCGCCGTGGCCTGGGACCACGCCGCGCAGACCGTGACAAGACTCGAGGCCACCTTCCTTCCCTGGTACGACGTCAAGCTTGCCGAGCCGGCCGGCGGGGGCGGTATCCGTATCACCATGCGCGAGCTCGCCGAGGGCGGAAAGCTCGACGCCCTGCACGCCCTGGTTTCGGATTACCGGCGTTGGATCGCGGACCGGCGAGCGGAACTGTCCGGCCTGGCGGCTGAACATCTCCCCACCGCCGAACGACATCTGGCCGATGCACAGGAGGCCGCTGCACGAATCGAGCGCGGGCTTCGTCTGCTGGATCAGGATGCGCACGCGGCAGCCGCCTTCCGTCTCATGAACGAAGCGATGAGCCTGCAGCGCTCGCGGCAGGACGCACAGCGGGGGCAGGGTCAGCGCGAACAGGTCTGGCGCCCCTTCCAGATGGCCTTCATCCTGCTCAACCTCGAAGGTCTGACCAATGCGGACTGCCCGGATCGCGAGCTGGCGGACCTGCTGTGGTTCCCGACCGGCGGTGGAAAGACCGAGGCGTATCTCGGTCTCATCGCCTACGCGATCCTGCTTCGTCGATTGCGTGATCCCCGAGACGGTGGTGTCTCGGTGCTCATGCGTTACACGTTGCGATTGCTGACCATCCAGCAGTTCGAGCGCGCCGCGGGTCTCATTTGCGCCCTGGAGTCGCTGCGCCGCCTGCGGCTGCGTGATTCCGAGCCCATCTCGCTTGGCCTGTGGGTGGGCCAAGGCGCAACGCCGAACACGATCGCGGACGCCCGCGCAGCGCTCCGGGCCATCGACAGGGGTGAAAGGAGCAAGAACGGCAACCCGGTTCAACTCCTGCGGTGCCCCGTCTGCGGAACTGGATTGAAGGTGAGCGACTACCGGATCCTGCGTGGTCCGGATCGGCTCGAGGTTCGATGCGGTAACGCCGCGTGCGAATTCGCTCCCGGCCTCCCTGTGCACCTGGTCGACGAGGACGTGTACCGGGTCCGGCCATCGCTGGTCATTGGCACGGTCGACAAGTTCGCGATGATGGCCTGGCGTGAGGAGGTCCGGAATCTGTTCGGGCGCGACTGTGCCGATTCGCCCCCCGACCTGATCGTTCAGGACGAACTGCATCTCATCAGCGGTCCGCTCGGCACGATGGTTGGCCTGTACGAGGCCGCGGTCGACTTGGCATGCACCGGCGCGAACCGGCCGAAGGTGGTGGCCTCGACCGCGACCATCCGGCGTGCGAGCAAGCAGGTCAATGCGGTGTTCGACCGCGAGGCCCGGCAGTTCCCGCCGCCCGGCCTCACGGCCGCCGATTCGTACTTCTCCGTCGAGGCTCCCTCCCACAGCAAGGGAACCCGTCGATACCTGGGGGTACTCGCGCCGTCCGTCAGCCACACGACGCTGATGGTGCGCACCTACGCGGTGCTGTTGCAGTCCGCGAAGGACCTGCCGGAGGACGACGAGGTGCGCGACGCCTACTGGACGCTGCTCGGCTACTTCAACAGCCTGAGGGTGCTCGGCGGTGCCTTCATGCAGGTCTTCGACGACGTCCCCGACCGGATCAAGGTCGTGGCTGGCCGCGCCGGAACCGAGCCACGGGAGGCGATGAACGTCGGCGAGCTCACCTCCCGGGTGGATTCGGCGGACATCCCGCGTGAGTTGGAAATCCTGGGGACCTCGTTGCCGAGCGAGGAGACCCAGGACGTGGTCCTTGCGACGAACATGATCTCCGTGGGGGTCGACGTCGATCGGCTGGGACTTATGGCTGTCATGGGCCAGCCGCAGACGACGGCTGAGTACATCCAATCCACCAGCCGGGTCGGGCGTCAGCACCCGGGCCTCGTCGTGGTTATCTACAACGCTGCGCGGTCGCGCGACCTGTCCCACTACGAGAACTTCGCGTCGTATCACCGAGCCCTGTATCGCCAGGTGGAGGCCACGGGGGCGACGCCTTTCGCGGCTCGAGCTCGAGACCGGGGACTGCACGGAATGCTGGTCGCGATGACGCGTCTCATGATCGATGGCCTGGCCGGGGATCCGCGCGCCGTCCAGTTGCCGAACCATCGCGCCGAAGTTGAGGGGTTGTGCGACGGGATCGTGGAACGGTGCCGCAATATTTCGCCTCACGAGGCGGAAAAGGTGCGCGCTCAGCTGGACGCGCTGATCGACAGTTGGGCCGACGCCTGCGACGCGCCGTCACTGAAGTACGCCGGCTGGCGGAGCCCGGACGGCGCCCTTCTCCAGGAGGCCGGTCAGGTCCTGCGTGATCAGACTGCGGGCTTTCCGGTCGACGCACCGGCCTGGCCGACGATGTTGAGTCTGCGGGACGTCGACGTTTCCTCCAGCCTCTTTCTTGTCCCTCCCACTGTGAAGGATCGCTGACATGTCGCGCAGGACCGTGGCTGAGGCCCGCCGCAGCCAGTTGGTGACCACGTTCGGGGTCGGGGCCCTGTTCCCTGCTCAGGACGAGAGCTTCATGATTGTGGGCCTGGACGACTGGCAGGAGTTCCTCTGTCCGGTCGTCCCCGAGCCCCGGCTGGCTCAATCGCTCGGTGTGCACACGTTCCGCCTTCCGCCGTCGGGGAGCAGTAAGGGCCAGGATCTGCCTGTCATTCGCTTCCCGCGGATTCATCACTGCCCGGCCTGCCACAGGCTCGGCACGCTGAACCGGTTCGGTTCCTGGGACGAGAACGTCCACAAGGAGTGCAGCAGGAAGCTCACCCCTTCCCGCTTCGTCGTCTGCTGTACGAACGGCCACATCGACGACTTTCCGTACTTCGCGTGGGTGCACCGCGGCCAGGTGGTGCACGAGAACGCGCAGCATCAGCTCTCACTGCGTACGCGTGGCCAGAGCTCCTCCCTGAACGACATCGTCGTGTCGTGCTCGTGTGGGGTGCAGCCCCGCAGCATGGCCGGCTCGTTCGGGCCCAAAGCGCTCCAGGGCATCAGGAAGTGCACCGGCGAGCGACCGTGGCTGCGCACCGCACCGGCCGAGGAGTGCGACGAGGTGCCCCGCACGCTGCAACGTGGTTCCTCGAACGTCTGGTTCGCGGTGCAACGCTCTGCACTCTCGATCCCGCCGTGGTCCGAGGGCGTCATGAAGGTCGTCGGGAACTATTGGCCCGCATTGGAACACGTGCCCGCCGAAGCGCTTGCACCGGTGCTCAAGGGAATGCAGATTCCTAAGTCTTCCGGCTTGTCCGTCGACGAGCTGATCGCTGCGATTCTCGAGATGCGAGGGGAGGGCGAGCAGGCGACTCCGACCGAGGCGGACCTTCGGAGCGAGGAGTACCAGGCGCTCGTGCTGGGTCGTCCGGAGGTCGACCCCCATCAGCAGTTCGTCTGCGAACCCGTGGAAGGGCTTGCGGACGCCGCATCGGACCTCATTGCCCGTGTGTCGGAGGTGTCGAGGCTTCGAGAGGTGCGGGCTCTTCAGGGCTTTCGTCGAGTCACGCCAGGAGAGGATGGCGGTTCCTCGGATCGCCTTTCCAAGCTGTCGTATCATCCGGCGACTTGGCTCCCGGCCATCGAGGTCCTGGGGGAGGGGGTCTTCCTGCGGCTGCGCGAGGACGTCGTGAGCGAATGGGAGGAGAGCCAGTTCGCTCGGCAGCGGGCTGCCGCCATCAATGATGCCTACGACATGCGCGCTCAGCAGTTCGGAGCAGGCAACGCCACAGAGATCAGCCCCCGCGAGCTGCTCCTGCACTCTTTCGCGCACGTGCTTCTCACGGAGTTGAGTCTTGATGCCGGTTACCCCGTTGCCTCTCTGCGAGAGCGTGTTTACGCGGGACCTGGACAGACCGGAGTGCTCGTCTACACGGCATCGGCAGACTCGGCCGGCAGTCTCGGTGGCCTCTCGGCACAGGCCGATCCGGAACGGATCTGGGGAGTGCTGCAGTCGGCCATCCATCGGGCGCGATGGTGCTCCTCCGATCCGGTATGCATCGAATCGTCCGGTAGCGGCGCCGACGCGCTCAACCTCTCTGCATGCCACGCGTGCTTACTCCTTCCCGAGACGAGTTGTGAACGGATGAACCACGTTCTCGACCGCGCCACCCTCGTGGGGCTTCCGGGAAGACCCGAAGAGGGTTTCTTCCACCAGTTCATCAACTAGGAGTGACTGTGAATACCGCGAGTGTCCATCTGTCTCTTCACCTCCCTCCGATCGATCGGGTTCACAGCCGTAGCGCACTGCTCGGGCTCCCACATGGCGAAGGTGGCCAGTACTCGATGGACGAAGTCACGGCGGAGGCCTTCAAGGCGGCCATCGGGTCGCCTGGGGTGTGAGAGCCGGGGACGGCGTGTGACTCTAGGATCTCGGATGTCGACGACAGGTGATCCCAGGGCGCTGTTCGCTGCGTTTACGGACGAGGAATTGCTCCGACATGGGGTTCAACCGGGTGACCTTGGGCTGCTGCGGACACTCCGCACGCAGGACCAGCTCTACGACTACGCCGAAGACTTCGGCGAGGACACTACGCTCAACTTGCTCGAGGCACTCGCCTACCCACCGACGGTAGCGGCGGTGTCGGTGTCCGCTGCTCCTGAGCCCCCAGGGGAGCCTGCTGACCCGAGTAGGAGATCGAAAGCGACGGGAACACCCGCGGTCAGCAGCGCAGCGGTCAAGCGCAGGACGACTCCTCCATACACAGCGACCCCTTCGCAGCCTTCAAAGGTGGGGCTCTCCCCTGGCCAACCATGGCCGGGGCCGCTCGGTAGTCAGCGGTGGCGACTCAGTCCCGGCCACCGCACATTGACCCGGATGAGGGACAACGTTCAGCTCCGCGACGTACTCGGTACCTCCGCGGCTGACGCTGTGGTCGCGCAGTTCCTCTCCATCAGACCATCCGGTGGACGAGTCTGGGTGGACGAGGACGGTTCCGCAGTCACCCTGGTGGACGCGTCTCCCGTGTACCTCGGCCGTCTGGGCCTCTCGGAGGCCGAACCCCCGGCTGACGACGGCACCCTCCGCGCTGGGGTCGTGGCGACGCTGTCGCGCGCTCCGGGCTCCACCGCCCGGGAGCTCGCGTTCCTGTTGAGCAAGAACGGCTACCCCGGGACCACGCGCACTGACGTGAACTCCGTCCTTTATCGGGAGCGCCACGTATTCCTCAAGGACGACTCGCAGGTCCCACGTTGGAGCTTGCAGGTGAAGGTCGCCGACGGCAGCGTCATGCGCGCAGAGGCACCAACGCCCAAGGCCAGAGCGGGAGCAAAGCCGACGGTCGAGAAGGCCAAGGATGCGCGCGGAGTTCTCGCCGACTCCCCTGCTGGGGCATGGATCGTCATGCCGATCACCGGGACCGGTCGCCGACGTGCGCCGGAGGGCGTACTGGATCTCATGACCTGGCAGCGCGAGGCCATGGCCAACTGGTACGAGCGAGGGTGTTTCGGCATCGTCGAGGCGGTCACGGGCACCGGCAAGACCCACATCGGCCTGGAGGCGGTGGCGCACGCGGCTGCAGTGGGCGAGAAGTCGACGGTACTGGTCCCGTCGGTGGACCTGCAGGATCAATGGGGTGATCGGTTCGACCGTTTCCTGCCCTCCCTCGCGGTGGCGAGGGTCGGAGGCCGGACCTCCGGGCATCCCCAGTTCGCTGATGTCACCATCGCGGTGGTTCATTCAGCCCTCAAGCAGGATCTCAGTTCATTTTCGGACGACCCATTGCTCGTGGCCGACGAGGTGCACCGATACGGGGCGAGCGAGTTCCAATACGCCCTCAGAGCCGGCTACAAGCGGCGCCTGGGGCTGACCGCCACTCTTGAACGCGGCGACGACGCCGTCGAGGCCGTCCTGGCGCCGTACTTCGGGGGAACGATCCTCAAGATAGGTTTCGACCGCGCAATTCGCGAGGGCGTCGTGGCTCCGTTCCGATTGATCATGGCCCCGGTTGCGATGAGCGAGGAAGAGGAGCAGGAGTACGAAGCTCTGACCAGACAGATCTCCAACGGCCTGAAGGTGTTGCGGAGCGAGGGTGCACTCGGTAGTGGTACGGGTGCGGCTCTGGTGCAGCAGCTGGGTCGCTTGCGCGGTGCGGGCGGACGCGTCGGGCAGGCCGCTCGCTCGGCGGAGACCGCTATGCGAAAGCGCCGTTTGTTGCTGGCAACGCTCGAAGGGAAGCTCGACGCCGTCGAGGAGCTCGCCGAGGTCATCGACGCGTCGCAGGGAGCTGTCCTCTTCACGCAGTCGAAGGAAGTGGCCGAGGAGGCGGCGGGACGCCTCCGGGAGTGGAGCGTCGCCGCCTCTGCACTGCACAGCGGCATGCCGGATCGGGAGAGACGGGACAGTCTCCGGGCGCTGGAGGAAGGACGGCTCCAAGCGCTTGCTGCCCCCAAGCTGCTCGACGAAGGCATCGACGTACCCACGGTCGATCTCGGTATCGTGATGACGGCCAGCCGGTCGCGACGCCAGATGGTTCAGCGGCTAGGCCGCGTGATCAGGCGCAAAGCCGACGGCCGAGCTGTTGACTTCGCCGTTCTGTACGCCGCGGGCACCGTCGAGGATCCGAAGGACGGGGCGCACGAGGGATTCTTCGACCTTGTGGGCGAGGTCGCCACCAACCGGCTGCAGCTGGAAACCGGTTGGACTGCCGACGCTCTCGCTTCTTCTCCCTGAAGTGCGCCACGACGGGCGTCGCGTGTGACCCTTGAGCGCAGGAACCCGAGTCGAGCGGACACCCAACTATCGGAGATCAGACGTGCTCGTCCGGTGGGGGCAGTAGGCCCGGTAGAAGGTGTAGCGCCGGGCGGAGCCCGCCCGGTCCGGCACGGCGACTTCCGAAGAAATGGACCGCCTCTGTCACGGCCGGGGGCATCCACTGCACGGCGGTCCTCGCTCCTGGTTGCCTGTCCGACAATAGTGTGCGTCCCGGGTCTCACCCGCCATGGTCGGCACGACTCCGTCTCACGCATCCCGTAGGAGCAGCTGAGCAAGGTCCGGCTGACTGGCCAAGGCGAGTTCCCAAGTCCCCTTGGCCGACCGAACTGCGCAGCGCGGAGACCTACGCCAAGCAACAATGACGGCCACGCAGCGGCATGTCGCAGATGCCTGACAGATGCGCCCGCGGTGGGTTTCACTGATGGGCATGGACGATCTCACGGGGGACCACCTTCCGCGACCCTTCGACAATGACCCTGCAGTCCGCGCCCATCGCGCCCATCAAGGTCGCTGGCGGCGGGAGACCCTCCAATGGCCAGCGGGACCGCCGACGGACAGCCGAGCCCGATCTCGCTATCCGACCCTGGACAGCTGCCTCGCCGAGGAGCATGAAGGCATCAGTGCACAGGAGGAGGGGCTGAACCTCATGTCTGACGCGGCTCGCGAGTACGCCCGCAAGCGCCTCAGCGAGCTCAAGCCCATCGGTGGTCTGGCGGAGAAAGACCGCCTGTGGCGCAACCTGCTCTCAAGCCAGCCCCTCGCCTTCAGCATCGCGGGTGAGCTGCGTGCGCACCCTTCTGCAGCGGCGGCCATGTTCGCCGAACTGACCGGTGCGGACGTTCGCGCCCTCGGCAGGCTCGACGACCCCTCCCATCAGCTGAACGGTATTGAGGCTGAGTGGTTCCCGCCGCGCGACCTGCACACGCGGGACAGGTCGGGATTCGACGTGGCTGCGATTCTCGAGCTGGCCGACGATTCTCGTCTGCTCGTCACGGTTGAGGTGAAGTACGTCGACACGTTCTCGCCCACCAAGCTCGACCCAGAGTGCTATGCCGCCGCGCTGTCCGAGATCGGGTTGGCTCCAGTGGATGCGAAGGAGATCGTGGACCAGGGTGGGAGCCAATTCCTTCGCTCGGTGCTCCTGACCGACTCCGTGCGTCGCACGGGCGTCCGCGGAGAGGGTGGAGTCGATCAGGCGATGGCGGTGGTCCTCACTCGAGGCGACGACAGCCGAGCGGCATCCGTAGTCTCCGCCCTGCACCAGCATGCGATGCCCACGTCGGTCGCCCTCTGGAGTCACGAGAACTTCTTCAACGCAGCTTCGAGTCAACCTGCCCTGTTGGAGTGGGCAGCCCGCATGAGCGACCGCTACCTCCTGTGAGCTACTCGCGGGACAGGGACAACGGCCGGCCGCAACCTCCATGGTCGGCGGCCTGCATAGTGGCAAGGTTGCGGCCATGGTGCGGCTGATCCCGGAGGAACCGGCGTTCACGACTCCGTCCGAGCGTCAAGTCTGGGAGCGGCTCCGGGATGGATTGCCGTCGACGTGCATCCTCATGGCCAACGTCCGGCTCACCGATCAGGACAAGGACCACGAGGCGGACCTGGTCGTGCTGATCCCCGAGTCGGGCATCGTGGTGCTCGAGGTCAAGGGCGGCTCGGTCTGGCACGACGAGGGTGGCTGGTGGATCCGCCGCGGTGAGGGCGACGAGCGGTGCTGGCCGGTCGACCAGGCCCGCGACACCAAGCACGCCCTCAGGCGGTACGTCGAGCAGGACCCGCGCTGGGGCGGGCGCGGCCACGTGGCGTGGGGGCACGGCGTGGTGCTGCCGTACAGCGAGCTCGGCAACGAGTTCTCCGTGCCCGACCTGCCCCGGTGGGCGCTGCACGACAAGCACGAGATGGCCGACCTGCCGGACCGGGTGTACGACAACGGGTGGGCGCTCGCGCACGGTCACCCGACGCCGAACCAGGACGACATCGAGCTGGTCGCCGAGATCCTGGCGGGCCGCCACCACACGGCGTACGACGTGAACGCGGACGCCGAGCAGCGTGCCGCGGCCGCGGACCAGCTGACCCAGGAGCAGATGGTGATCCTCCAGGTCACCCGGCTGCTGCGGCGGGTGGAGGTGCGCGGGGGTGCAGGCAGCGGCAAGACCGTGCTGGCCCTGCAGAAGGCCAAGGACCTCAGCCGCGGCTTCGGGGAGGGGCAGCACTCCGAGCGGGTGGCCCTGCTGTGCTACTCGATCGGGCTCGCGGAGTACCTCAAGCGCGTCGTGGCGTCCTGGCCGCGCAGGCACCGGCCGGCGTTCGTCGGGACCTACGAGGAGCTCGGGCGCCTGTGGGGGATCGAGATGGGCAGCCCGGACGACAGCGAGTTCTGGGAGGAACGGCTGCCACGGCTCATGGCCGAGAAGGCCGCCGAGCTGCCGCCCGGCCACCGGTTCGACTCGGTGGTCGTCGACGAGGCCCAGGACTTCGCCGACGACTGGTGGGAGGCGGTCGTCGGTGCGCTGCGCGACGAGGAACGCGGTGGCCTCTTCGTGTTCTCCGACGAGAACCAGCGCCTCTTCGCCCGCTTCGGCCGCCCGCCGGTGCAGCTCGTCCCGCTGGTCCTGGACGACAACCTGCGGAACACCCGGCAGATCTACAACTGCTTCGGCCCGCTCGCGCCGAGCCGGATGCAGGCGCGCGGTGGGGACGGGGTCGAGGTGGGGTTCGTGTCAACGAGCACGGACAAGGCCCTCGACGCCGCCGACGACCAGGTGGAGGCGCTGCTCGAGGAGGGTTGGGACCCGGCCAAGGTGTGCCTGCTGACCACCGGCCACCGGCACCCGGTGCAGACCGAGCAGGTCGAGCGCCACGGCAAGGTCGGCTACTGGCGTTCCTTCTGGGACGGGGAGGACGTCTTCTACGGCCACGTGCTCGGGTCGAAGGGCCTGGAACGGGCCTGCGTCGTCCTCTGCGTCAACGAGGAGGGCGAGCGGGACCGGGCGCGTGAGCGGTTGTACGTCGGGATGTCGCGCGCCACGGACGTGCTCGTGGTCGTGGGTGATCCCGAGGTGATCCGGCGAGTCGGTGGCGACGAGGTCGCCCGGCGACTGGGCATCCCGGTCTGAGGCCGAGGGGGACAGATGGCGCGATGGGTGTGTGACTACTGCGGAGAGACCGGCTCGGTCCCCGAGGGCGAGCTGGTGGAGTGGGTCCAGTGCCCGACCTGCGGGGAGCCGGTGCTGCCGCTGCCCGGGAGCGACTGACGCCTCGAATATTCGCTCGCTCGCCCGCGCTCTCCTGTGGTTAGGCAGCTAACCTCGACCCCCGGACCTGCGATCGACGTGGGCCATGCGATCCGGATGACGAATGAGACCAAGCGCAGAAGTGAGTGAGCTCGCAACCGGCGGCCGTGCCCGGCTCATGGGCCGAGTGGGACGGCGTCCGATCCGCTCCTCCGGCGCCTTCTTCGTGGCCGGTGTCAGCATGGTGCTCTCGGAGCCAGTCTCGCGGGTACTGCCAGTTCTCCTGTTCCTGCTGTGTTTCCTCGCTGCGCTGGCACTGCTCCTCACCGGGACACCCACGTGGTTCCGCACTCGTGACCCCAAGCGACCACGGGCTCCGCGTGCCGTCCAGGCGACTCGGCGTCGGGTGCCGCCGGAACCCGGCCGCCAGGTACACGAGATCGCCTACAACTGCGTGATCTGTGGACGGCCTCTCACCAATGCACAAAGCATGCGCGCCCGGGTGGGCAGCACGTGTATCCAGCGATACGGGCCGCGGTACAAGATGGTGCCGAACCCAGAGCACGAGCGGTGGAGAGGCCTCGTCGCCGCTGCGGAAGCCGACAGGGTGGATGAGCAAGCACGTCTCGATGTGGAGCACCTGCGCGCCATGACGCAATACCAGCAGGTCGCTGACGTCTGGGCGGCGGAGCGCGCCAGTCCCGCAGGTCAAGCCAGGCGCGAGGCGCGGCAAGTCGGTGGGCGCCTCATGTTGATCGGGGTCACGGCCCTGCCGGTCATGCTCATGGGGATTGCGGTCACGCTCCCGTTCTTCTGACTCGGGAACTGGGGGCGGAGCTATCCGGCGAGCCCCAGGTGCAGGCGAAGCTCCGCCGGGGTATTCAGGGCGCCGAGGTCGTCGCAGTCATGGTCGGTACGCCGGTCGTGCGCATCGGCGAGCGAGGGTGCCGTGACCCCCAGCCGGCAGGTGGGGCAGACCACGGCGAACCGTTCGGCGGCGTCCTGCCCGCGGGACACGGCGTACGGACGCTCGGCGAGGCGCCAGTCGCGCAGGTCGCGATGGCCGGCGGAGGTCACCACGTCCCCGTAGTTCATGACCAGTCCGCACGTGCAGGCGGGTCCGCCGGACCGTTCGCGCACGACACGGTGCACGTCGAGCGCGACCGACTCGACCTGCCACTCGAGGTCCTGCTGGATGATCGCCTCCATCCCGATCGGCCCGCAGGCACCCGGCCGCTTGCCGGTGGCGCTGAGGAAGTGGAGGTACTCCAGCGGGGTGGCGAGGATGCGGGCGTCGTAGCGGTACCCGTCCAGGGTGAGCTCGTCGAGCTGCATGGCTTTCTCCCGTCGTCAGGGCCCGTGGTCGGGCCTCGGCTTGGCCGCGGTCTGCGGCCCTGGTCTTCTCCGGAGGGCACCGTGCCGGGTGACGCGGTTGCCGCTCGGCCACGTCCGGAGGCGTGCGGCCGAGTCTCTTGACCCGCCGAGGACTGTAGGCGGCCCCGCCGACATCGCCTTGTCCCCGAGATGGGGGAGCCAGGCCCGCGTCCGCAGCGACGGACCTGTCAGGCGTCCTAGCGTCCGGGACATGTTCCAGACCCGCCCGTTCGACCCTGCCTGGCACGCGCCGAGCTCGGACGGCCGCCGCGGTCACTGCTCGTGGCACGGACGGGGGTCCTGCGGTGGGGCTCCGGTGGTGTCGTTCCTCGACGACCTCGGCTATCGGCAGTCCGGGTGCGAGCGCGCCCTCGACGAGCTCAGGGGTCGCGGCCTCGTGCACCAGCAGCGCGACCCCGACTTCGGGGAGGTCGGGTGACCGGCCGGTAACCCCGGCGCGCGGCCCTCGTTGGAGGGGAGACAGGACCTCCTGCTGAAGGGACCGCCCGTGCGTCTCCAGTCCACCGTCACTGCCCTGCTCGCGACCGCGCTCGCCGCGACCGCCACCGTGTCGCCGGCCATCGCGCCGGCGGAGGCTGCGGAGTCGTCCGGAGCGTTGGTGCGCCCGGCGAAGGATCCCTTCTACACCTACGACGGCGACAAGCCGCTCAGGGACATCAAGCCCGGCACGCCCCTGAAGACGCGGGACGTGACGCTCGCGGCGGACACCAACCAGACTCCGCTGCCGGCCGAGCAGATCCTCTACCGCACGACCGACACCCTCGGGCACGCGGTCGCGAGCGTGACCACGGTGGTGCTCCCGGCGACCGGGACGGCGCAGCCGCGGGTGGCGGCGTACCTCAGCTTCTACGACGCGCTGTCGTCCAAGTGCAACCCGTCGTACACGCTGCGCGGCGGCAACCCCGGCGCGGTCAACCAGCAGCTGACCGACCTCGAGCAGGGCACGGTCCGGAGCCTGAACCAGCAGGGCTACATCGTGACCGTGCCGGACTTCGAGAACCAGGACCTGCACTGGGTCGCTGGGCGCGAGTCGGGGCGGAGCGCGCTCGACGGGATCACCGCGACCCTCAAGGCGCTGAAGCTCGACCAGGCCACGCCGGTCGGGATGATGGGCTACTCCGGCGGGTCGATCGCCGCGAACTGGGCCAGCGAGCTCCAGCCGCGCCGCGCCCCCACGATGAACCTGGTCGGCACGGCCATGGGTGGCGTTCCGGCGAACCTGAAGCACAACCTGCCGTACGTCGACGGCACGCCCGAGTGGTCCGACGTGATCCCGGGCGCCATGGTCGGCATCAGTCGGGCGTACGGCGTGGATCTCGACAGGTACCTGTCGAAGTGGGGCCGGATGGTGGCGAAGACCGAGTCGCACCAGTGCATCGGCGAGATGTCGGGGGAGTTCCCGAACCTGACGATCAAGCACCTGATGAAGAAGCGCTACGAGGACATCCTCGCCGTGCCGGTGTTCCGGCGGATCATGAAGGACCTCCGCATGGGCTCGGTCACGGGCCACCCGAGCGCGCCGATGTTCATGCTGTGGGGCTACCACGACGGCAAGGGCGACGACGTGATGGTCGCCGCCGACCAGGCGAAGCTGGCCGCGGAGTACTGCCGCCAGGGGGTGCCGGTGCAGACCCAGGAGATCCAGGGCGAGGACCACAGCGCTGCCGGCGCGAGCTTCATCCCCGCCGCCGAGGCCTGGCTGGCCGCGCGCTTCGCCGGGACCCCGCCGCCGAGCAGCTGCTGATCAGGCCCCACACCGGCGGGCCAGCAAGTGCGCACAGCTCGCCCCGGCGCCCGAGTTGTCCACAGGCGCCGGAACGAGCGTTGTGGCGGCACCCGGACCTGCGAAGTCTTGGGGCATGACCTCACCGAGATCGCCGTTCCCGTCCCGCCCGTCCCCGGGGTTCCGCCGCGGGAAGCGGGTCAGCGACCTGATGACGCGTGAGTACGCTGCGTTCGTCGAGAGCGCGACCGCCGCCGAGCGCTCCGGCGACGCGGAGACCGCGCTCGAGTACCACCAGGGCGTGCCGATGTTCCGCCGCAGCGCGCACCGGGTCGTGCTGACGCAGCTCGCCGACCTGTCGGACGAGATGACGCCGTGGCTATGGGCGCGGTGGGCCGCCTACCAGTGCACGCGCGTCGAGGACCCGGACACGCTCGGCAAGGTGACGTCACAACTGGCGCTGGACTACACCGTGCGGGTCTTCCACACCGACGAGCTCGCCCGCGCCTGGGAGGTCGGCGACGACCCGGTCAAGCTGCTGGCCACGACCGCCGGGGAGGACTGGGCCTACCACCAGACCTGCACCTTCGAGCTCCTCGGCCTCGAGCTGTTCTTAAACTCCATGGCCGATGCGCGCCTGGCGGAGGGGTGCGCCCTGGCGCGCGAGTGGGTCGGGGCCACGATGAGCGGCTACCGGGTCGAGTCAGTGATCCCCGGACGGCTGGTCGTCCGTGACCTCGGCGAGGACCGCCCCGTCGAGGTGCTCGACTTGGGGGCGGGACTCCTCGGCGTGGGTGGCCGCCTGATCGGCCGACTGGTGCCCAGTGGGACCACCCCGGCGCTCATGTTCGACACCCGCCCGCTGCCGGTGGACGAGCAGACCGCCGTCGCGGCCGCGACCGGAGACCGTCGCAGCGCGTGGATCGCGGCGCTCGAGCAGGCGTTCGCCGAGGAACGTCTCGAGCGCTCGATGTTGCGATCCGCGGACCGCGAGCTCGTCACCGACGTGCCGAGCCTGAGCCTGCTCGAGCGCGGGACCTCGCCGGCCGCCTTGGCCAGCACCAGGCAGCAGCTCGCTCGCGGGCGTGACGAGATCGGGCGCGCGGCGTACCGCGTCCTGCGAGCGGTCACCGAGGGAACGTTCGGGACCGAGGCGGACGCGCCCTACGTGGCGGCCGCCGTGCTGAACCCCCACGGGTTCGCGGAGGCTCAGGCACAGCTGGTGGATCCCGGTCATCGCGGGGCCTGGGAGCACTGGGCACGGCTCGTCCCGGCGCCCGCCCAGGGCCGGCTCACGCGGCTGGCAGCGCTCAGCGCTGAGGCCGCGGCCTGATCGTCAAAGGGCGTCGACGTGGAGCCCGGTTGACCGGGCGGTAACCACCGCGCGGCGTGCGTCGTTGGGCGGGCATGCGCCTGCGACCCGCCCTGCTCACCCTCGCCGTGCTGGCCACGTCCCTCCTCGGGACGACCCCGGCCGAGGCCCGAACCGCCACAGACCACCGTGCCGCGCTGCCCGAGGTCGGCACGGTCCTCAGGTCCGGCCCCCTTCGGCACGACCTGTGGATCCCGCGGACGACGAGCCGGGCATACAAGCTCGCCTACGTCACCACCGACGCGTTCGGGCACAAGGTGCCGAGCACCGGCACCGTCTTCCTGCCGAAGGGCAGGGCACCCGAGGGTGGCTGGCCGGTGGTGTCCTGGGCGCACGGCACCTCGGGCATCGGCGACGGGTGTGCGCCGTCGCGGGTCGGTCCGGCGATGCCGAAGCGGGACTGGGCCTACCTCGGCACCTGGATGCGGCAGGGCTACGCGATCGTCGCGAGCGACTACGCGGGCCTGGGCACGCCGGGACTGCACGCCTACCTGCACAACCGGTCGACCGCCCACAACGTCGTCGACATGGTCAAGGCCGCGCGCAACCTCGACCTCCCCGCGTCGCAGCGGCTGAGCAACAAGTGGGTGGTGATCGGCCAGTCGCAGGGCGGCGGGGGCGCGGTCGCGACGTCGAGCTACGCGACCGAGTTCGGCGGCAAGCACCTCGACTTCCGGGGCGGTGTCGGCACCGGCACCCCGGCGTACATCGAGCTCCTCGTCTCCCTGCCCGGCCCGGCCGTGCCGCCGGTCGACGTGAGCCCGGCGCTGACGTCGTACCTCGCCTACATCCTCGCCGGCATGCGGCACGTGAACCCCGAGCTGCACATCAACAGCGTGCTGACGGCGACCGGCAAGACGTACGTCGAGATGGCCGAGCACGCCTGCGTCGTCGAGTTCGAGAAGGCGCTCGAGGGTACGGCGATCGGGGACTTCTTCACCCGGCCACTGGCGTCGCTGCCCGGGTTCGTGCAGACCGCGCGGGACTACCTGGGCATGCCGGAGACGTCGTTCGAGAAGCCGATCTTCATGGCCAACGGCGCAGTCGACACCGACGTGCCGATGGAGACGACCGCGGCGTACGTCGGGGTGCTGACCGCGAACGGCGCGGACGTGACGTTCCGGACCTACCCGACCGACCACAACGGCACCATGCGGGCGTCGCTGGTCGACTCGGTGCCGTTCGTGCGGGCGCTGTTCGCCGGCTGACCACGGGTCAGTCGGTTGGCTGTCTGCGTCAGTTGCTGTTGGTCTGGCCGGTCGCGGCCGCCACCCTGCGGGCGATCTCGGTGAGCCAGCCGCGGTAGCCACCCTCATCGTCAAGGGGCCCGAGTTGACAGCCGAGCGTGTCGACGAACCTTTCCAGTTCTGCTTCGTCGGGGTAGTTGGCCAGAGTCCACGCCACTTCGCCAGGAAGGAGGACAGCGAGGTCGGGTGATTCCGTGACGAAGGCGTCCACGTTTTCCCAGACGTCGCCGATCAGGTCGTAGTCCTGGTGGAGGTATGCGCTCATCAGCTGGCGCAGGGCGGGGGTCTGCATGTCTCTCCTTGCTCTCACGGCTGCGGGTAGGCGGTATGGATACGGAAACCCTCAGGCATGGACGGGTCTTTGCGCAGCACGGCACGCACGCCCGTGACGTCGAAGACGTCGCCGCTGTTGCGACTTGCCGAACGACCTGTCACAAACCCCAGATCGCCTTCGGGAACGAGTGGGCCTCTGCCGTGGGACAGCCATTCCTCGATCTCCCTCCGGTGCCGGCGGAGGAGGGTCTGTATTCCCCGCTCGGCGGTTTCGGTATCGGGGAAGGTCGAGATGAACTTGGGTCGCGGATTCTCGTTCACACGCTGCAGCAGCTCCTCGTCTGTCTTGCCGACGTGCCGATCGATCGTGTGACTTCCCGAGTGCTCGTGCCTGGCGAGCCAGCCGGACTCCCGCTCCCACCAGAGCTTGAGCGTGCCGCTCTCGCCGCGCGCCACAGTCCGCGCGACGGCGGCGTCCCTGAACTTCGTCAGCGTGACCCGTGTGGCCTGAAGCGCCTCGCGGGCAGCGCGGACGGACGCGGCGATTCCGGCAGCGAGGGCGCGCAGCGCTTCGAGGATGGCGGCGAAACGGGGTGATTCGGCGGCCACCCGGGCCGCCACCGCGGACAGACCGGCGGCGGTGCCCGCACCACCGGTGACTGCGCCGATCGCGACGCTGATCAGCACGCCCTCGACGACCTGCTCGAGCAGCCACTCGGCCAGGTCGATGATCTCGGCGCGCTTGGTCTCGACGTGGTCGGCGTACGTCCTGCAGGCCGCCCCGAGGGAGGCGAGCTGGTCACCGAGCGCGCGGATCGAGCTGCGCAGCTCCTGGGTCGCGTCGATGGCGAGCGGGATCTCGGGGGAGCGTTCGCCCCAGAAGCCGCGGATCGCCGAGTCGCAGCAGGTGAAGAGGTCGTCGAGGCCCGCCGCCGCCTCGACCCACGAGGACTCGGCGGCGCGGAGCCGGTCGACGTCGGCGCTGGGCCAGACGAACCCCTCGATGTGGTCGAGGATCCAACCCACCTTGTTGGGCAGCACGGGACTGTCGGCCCCGAGGGATGTGGGCGGTGCGAGTGGGAGCACGCTGACGTAGCCCGAGTCGTCGCCGACGTCGGGCAGGCAACCGCCCTCGTATACGCCGGCCCCACCCACGATCGAGCGGAGCTCGGCCCGGGTGTGGTTGGCCAGCGAGGCCGCGGTCAGGTGCCCCAGGCCGGTGAACGACTCGACCAGGTCCGCCAGCGACGCGACGGCCACGCGCGCGCCCTCGTCGTACGCCCTGGCGAACTCCTGCGACGTGCTGTCGTCACCGGCCATCCCGCCGTACGCCGGCAGTCGGCCACCGAGCCGGGTGAAGCAGAGGGCTGCCAGCTGGTTGCCCTCGACGAAGGCTCGGGTGGCGGTCTCGTACCCGCCGCCGTCGATCTCGAGCCTCATCGGACCAGCGCTGCGCGCAAGGCGTGGTCGTCGACCGCGATCGTCATGGAGGACCCCCGAGAGGTGCGTGTACGTCGTCCCTGCCCAGCCTTCCCCTCGATCACCGCGAAGGGGAGGCCCAGGACGACATCTGTGGACAACCGGCGCCCGGAGCGTTCAGGGGTCGGGCGGACGGCTGAGTGGCACGTCACGTCCGGATGCCGGATCTCCCTCTACTGCAGGGGATCCGTGACTGGTTGAGTTCGTGGTCGTCAAGGATCGGGCCGAGACCACCGGAGGAACGGCGCATGGGCGCACTGTCGAGACGAACCTTCCTGGGAGCGGCGGCGGGCGTCACCGCGGTGGGCGTGGCCGGTCCCGCCAGGGCGAGCATCCTGGGCGTGCCGGTCACCGAGGAACGCCGGCAGGCGGTGGTGATCGGCTCCGGGTTCGGCGGTGGCGTGACCGCGCGGCGGCTCGGGCAGGCCGGGATCAGGACGCTCGTCCTCGAGCGCGGTCGGCGCTGGCCGACAGGTCCGGGCTCGGACACCTTCCCGACCCTGATGCACAACGACAAGCGCTCGTCGTGGCTCTCCCCGGTGCCCACCATGCCCGCGCCGTACGCCGACCCCACGTCGTACGTGCCCTACACCGGCCTCATCGAGCGGCACCGCGGCCAGGGCATCGACATCATGTGCGCGGCGGCTGTGGGTGGCGGGTCGGTCCCGTACCACGGCATGACCGTGCAGCCGCAGCGCGAGTCGTTCGAGACCACGATCTCGCGGTCGATCGACTACGACCAGCTCGACGCCGACCACTACCGCCGGGTCGCGCGGGACCTGCGCGTCTCGCCGATCCCCGACGACGTGCTGGCCGACCCCCACTACTCGGCGCCGCGGATGTTCCAGCGGCGTGGGCAGGAGGCGGGCTTCGACACGTTCCGGATCGACACGCCGACCGACTGGGACGTCGTACGTCGCGAGCTGCGCGGCGAGCTGCCGCCGTCGTACATCACCGGCGACATCATCTTCGGCTGCAACAACGGCGGCCGCTGGTCGGTGGACGTCACCTACCTCGCGCAGGCCACGGCCACCGGCAACGTCGAGGTGGCGCCGCTGCACCGCGTCGCCGACATCTCCCGCAGCGCGGCGGGGGAGTGGGTGGTGCGCGCCGAGCGCATCGACACCGCCGGCAACGTGCTGCAGCGCAAGGCGATCACCACTCCTGCACTGTTCCTCGGCGCCGGCTCGCCGGGCACCACGCGGCTGATGGTCAAGGCCCGCGACAAGGGCCTGATCCCCGACCTGCCGGACGGCGTCGGCACCGGCTGGGGCACCAATGGGGAGCGGGTCTACGTCGCGGCGACCGCCGAGGACAGCCCGGGCGAATACCAGGCCGGGCCGGTCTCGATGGGCGCGCGCGACTGGTCCGACCCCGCGCGGGCGCTGACGATGACGATGGGGCCGATGCCGACGCCCGTGGACCCGCACGCCTACAGCGTGGCCGGGTTCATGGTGACGACGCAGACCGGCGAGTGGCAGTACGACGCGCTGCGCGACGACGCCGTCCCGGTGTGGGACCGCACCAAGGAGTCGGACACCAAGCCGGTGCTCGACGCGGCGGTCGAGAGGCTGACCAGCGACACGCCGTACCACGTGAACCTCGACAGCAACCTGCTCGACGACTCGACCTGGCACTCGGTGGGCGGGATGCCGTTCGGCACCGCGGTCGACGACGCGGGGCGGGTGCTCGGGCAGCGTGGCCTCTACGTCATGGACGGCTCGCGGATCGCCGGCTCCTGCGCGGCCTGCAACCCGTCGATGACGATCGCGGCGCTTGCGGAGTACTCGATGGATCGGGTGCTGCGGGAGGACATGGACGTGCTCGCCTGAGGGTGCGGGCGGCGACGCGGGATTAGCGGCAGCGTGCGCGGATGGCGCGGCGGGAACGGCCGAAGGAATGGAACGCAACAGGGGACCTCAGTGATGAATGACGACGAGATGGCGCAGGACCGCACCGGCGAGCTGGCCGAGATCCTCGGCATGCCGGCGCGCGACTTCGCCGAACTGTTCGGCGCGGGGTGGACCGAGAACGACGGCCCGGTATGGCACGACTACGACAGCGATCCGTCGGGCGGGGGTGGGCTGCCCGTGACGCCGTGGATGATCGCGGGCGATCCGCCGCAGCTGATGATCCGCGTCTTCCACCACGGCGTCTTCCTGGCTCAGCCCGAAGGCGAGTGGAGACACGGCAGCCACGGCCTCGAGTACCGGCCCGGTCTTCAGAGGTACCTCCCGAGCGATGAGTTCGGCACGCGTGGGCCGGAGATGATCGGCGAGCTGTTGAGGCGTCGCCGGCGCACGTTCCGGTACTGCCGCTTCTGCCGCGGCCTCACCCCGCCGGAGCTCAGGATCGACAAGGACGTCTGTATGGGCTGCGGGACGGAGTGGTACGGCGTCGTGTACTGACGAAGCCTCGCACCCGCGGCGTCACGCCACGGGGAGTCCCGGGGCTCGTGTCGTCGGTTCCTGTGTTCGGCTGCGGGGAGCCGCGGACATACCTAGGGTCATCTCCGGTCCGCTCGGGCCGATGACCTGAAAGGCAGTTCAATGGCTCGCAACTCGGGACGCTTCCAGTTCGACGGAGGCGCCGCGACGTACGTCGGAACCGCCGTCCTCGGTTTCCTCATCACCGTGTGCACGCTGGGCATCTGCTACCCGTTCGCTCTGGTGCTCAAGGAGCGGTGGCGCGCGAAGCACTCCTACATCGACGGGCAGCGGCTGGTGTTCACCGGCTCCGCGGTCGGCCTGTTCGGCAACTGGATCAAGTGGCTGCTCCTGTCCTTCATCACGCTCGGGATCTACCTGTTCTGGGTCGGCCCGCGGATCGCTCGGTGGAAGTGGCAGCACACGGACTTCGAGCAGGTGTCGATGCCGAGCGCCCCGCCCGTCGGCGCGGGGCTCAACCTCTGACCGCGCGGTCTGACATGGAGGAGGTGCACGAGATCACCCGCTGGCGCAGGTACGGCAAGGACCGGCTCTACGTCGGTCGCGCCGACGGCACCAAGGTCGGGTGGTGGGACCTCCAGGCAGACGACGGGCATCCCGAGTCCGAGGAGTACGCCGCCGAGCTGGGCGAGGCGGTCCGCCGGTGGCGGGCCGGCATCGAGTCAGACGAGTCAACCGACGCGCCCGCTGGGATGGTGCCGGTGATGATGGTCCAGGAGGTGGCGCCGGCACCCGAACCGTTGCCGGAAGCTCCAGCGGTCGAGCCGGCGCGCCCTGCGCGTCCCTGGCTCGACCTGGCCACCAACGTGGCCGGGGAGGCGGCGCGGGAGCAGGCGCTGGCCGCCAAGGAGGCGGCTCCGGTCCG
Organism: Nocardioides koreensis; assembly: GCF_039531775.1. Lineage (NCBI taxonomy): Bacteria > Bacillati > Actinomycetota > Actinomycetes > Propionibacteriales > Nocardioidaceae > Nocardioides > Nocardioides koreensis. The sequence goes on from NZ_BAAAQR010000006.1 coordinate 234,026, forward strand.
CACCCTGGTGGCTCGCGTCATGCGGGTCCACACCGACGAGCGAGCCTGGCGCATCGGGGCGGACGGCGAGGAGAGGGTCGCCTCCCAGTTCGACAAGGTCCTGAAGAAGGACCCGCGGTGGCAGTTCATCCACGCCATCCCGGTCGGGACACGCGGCTCGGACATCGACCACCTCGTCATCGGGCCGGGCGGAGTATTCACGGTCAACACCAAGAACCACCCCAACGCGAAGCTGTGGGTCGGCGGGGACACGTTCCTGGTGAACGGGAACCGTCAGCCCTACGTCCGGAACGCTCGGCACGAGGCCGCCCGCGTGGCCAAGCTGCTCACGGAGGCCTGCGGCTTCCCGGTCCACGTCGAGGGCGTGATCGCGCCGGTCAACGCGATCGAGGTGACCGTCAAGACTCCGCCGAAGGACGTGCACGTCGTTCCGCGCCGGCAGATCGCGAAGTGGCTCCTGCGTCACGGTGACGTGGTGCCGGCGGAGCAGCAGGCGACGCTGTTCGGCGTGGCTCGCCGCTCGACCACCTGGAAGTAGCGCAGACGCCCGGTGCCCCTGCGTCGTGCGGCTCAGCGTGCGCCGGGGCGCACTCTCAGGCGCACGACTCCAACACCGATGCGGCGGCGGGTGCGCGCTCGCGCCCCAGCGCTCGAGCCACTCGTCGAGCACGTCGGGCGCCAGCAACGGCGACACCCTCTGGCGCACGCCCCACGGCCTGTGGCGCCTGGTGCACCCCGACGGCACGTCCGCCATCGACGAGCGGGCTGCAGCGGAGTGCTTCGGCGACGACGAGCTCACCCCGGCCCTGGCTCGGCTGTGGTGGGAGCACCGCAAGGTCGCCGCCTGACCTTGGATGTGGCCCCTGCGGCTCAGTCTCCGAGGACGTCGTCGACGACCTTCTCGTCCCGTGCCGCCCGGACGCAGCCGGCGACCAGGCGCGGCAGGTCCCTGGCCGGGACGAGCGCGGCCAGCTCGTCGGGGGAGCGGGGGAGGCCCAGGCGCTCGGCCCCGTCGGCGGCGAGTCGGTCGACGTACGGCGCGAGGTCGGTCCACACGCCCTGCACCTCGCGGCAGAAGATCGCCGCCCCGGCCGGCCCGATGCCCTTGAACTGCTGCAGGTCGCCCCCGAGATCGCGGGTCTGCTCGTGCAGCCGGCGCAGGTCACCACCGAACACCTCGAGCACGACGTGCGCGAGCCCACCCAGCTGCGTGGACGTGCGCTCGTCGTACCGCCGGTAGTGGCCGCGACCCAACGCGTCGACGCGGTCCTGCCAGGAGGCGTCGCGCATGCCGCGGGGCGTGCCGTACCCGGCGTCGAACAGCTCGCGTGCAGCCGCGACGGCGACACTCGATCGGATCCGGGCGGAGAGCAGCAGGCTCAGGACGAGCAGCTGCCAGAGCGGGGCGGGCTCGTCGGCCAGCCGGATCCCGGCCTCCTCGGCGTACGTCGTCCCGTGCCGTTCGAGCAGCGCGCTGACCACGTCCTCGGTGCTCATGAGGCCTTGGTACCCGATCGAGCACGGCGGGACGCGTCTGCGCGACTGTCAGCCGGGCGAATGCGCTGTCGGTGCCGGCTCCTACCGTGTCCTCCGCAGCAGCCACGGTGGCTCGCGAACCGAGGGGGAGTGGATGGACCTGACCGAGGCGGCGCGGATGGGGCGCCGGCTGCTGGACCAGCACGGACTGCACGACTGGACGATCGTCTTCGACCGCGCCAAGCGGCGCGCGGGCATCTGCCGGTGGGCGAGGAAGGAGATCGGGCTGAGCGCACCGTTGACCTCGATCCACCCCGAGAGCGAGGTGCGCGACACCGTCCTCCACGAGATCGCCCACGCCCTGGTCGGGCCCCGGCACGGCCACGACCGGGTGTGGCGCGCCATGGCGCTGCGCATCGGGTGCAGCGGCGAGCGGTGCTTGAGCGACGACGCGCCCGGCATCGACGGCGACTGGGTCGGCACTTGTCCGGCCGGCCACCGGCTGACCCGGCACCGCCGGCCCGAGCGCCCGTCGGCGTGCCGCGCCTGCTCGCCTGCCTTCGACGTCGCGCACCTGCTGACGTGGACGTTCCGCGGCCAGCCCGCGCAGATGCTGCCCGGCTACCGGGCCGAGCTCGAGCGGCTCACCGCGGCGGCGGCCCGCCCGGTCGCTGGGCGGCCCGTGCGGATGGGTGAGCGGGTGCGCATCGTGGTCCCCGGCAGCAAGTACGACGGGGTGACCGGCACGCTCGTCAAGCGCGGCCGGACCCGCTACCACCTGCGCGTCGGGAACTCGGTGATGACCGTGCCGTTCGCGATGGTGCAGCCCGCCTGACGTAGTCCCGGAGTTCGACCCGTCTGGCAGCCGAGAGGAGGTTGTCCACAGATCGCTGAACCGGTCTGGTGCCGGCGCCTGCCGAGGTCTTCAGTGGACGCATGCCGAAATCACGGGGACGCAAGCCACGCAAGCACTCATCCGTCCGCTCGCAGCAGCACCGGCCGACCCGCGCCGAACGCGAGAAGGCGCAGTTGCCGATCATGCTGCCGATCATGCAGGCGGCCAACGAGGCCGAGGTCCGCGGCGATGCGGCCGGCGCGCTCGAGGTGATCCTGTCCCGTCTGGTCGGATCGGACGGGAGGATCTTCTGGCACCCCGAGCGGGTGTGTCGGCTCAGCCAGCTGTACGTGCTCGGGCCGTTGCTACCCCCGGTGGGCGACGTCGCGGTGGATCCTCGCGCAGGCGCTGCAGGTCATGGAGCCGAGCAACCGAGACCGCAGTCTGCGTGCCTACGAGACGGCCGTCCGGGTGCGCGGCGGTCCGGACATGGTGCGCGGCGCCGACGACTTCGACCGGAGGGTCGAGGTGGCGGACCACGACTGGGTGTTTCGCCAGCTGTTCCTCTACGAGCTCGGCGGCCTCGACCACTTCCTGCGCCGGGTCGCCGCCCCCGGCCTGCTGGCCGGGGCGGACCGCATCGATGAGTGGGCGGCGACGCCCATGGGTGGCTACCGCCTGGTGGAGGAGACCCCGCGCGAGCTGACGTGGGAGGACCTCGGCTCCGGCGCTGAGGTGCGGACGATCAACCTGGGCGCGAGCACGATGACGGTGCCCGGCGGCTGCGTTCTGGGGCGGGTGGTGCCCACCGACGAGGGCTCCATGTTCGAGAGCGCGCCGCTGGTCGTGCCGGAGGGTGCCGCGCTGGACGTCGCCCGCGACCGGCGCAGCTGGGTGGACGCGGTGGAGCGAGCCTGCCGCGACGAGTACCCGGTGGAGGACGACGACGACGATCTCTGCATCACGGGCAGCTTCGACTTCGCGATGCTCACCGACGTCCCCGGCATCACCCAGCACTGGCTGCAGCACCTCGCCGCCGAGATCCCCTGGACGCGGCACGACGAGTGCGACCCGCTTGGGCTCGCATTGGGGTTTGTGCGGGCGGCCCTGGACGAGACGCTGCAACCGGTGCTGGACAACGCCATGAAGGGGTTCGACGCCACCCCTCTGGCTGCGGGGCCGCCGGTGTCCGCCGCCCTGGTGGAGCCGCACGTCAGCGAGCACCTGCTGCACGAGCTGACGCCGGCGGACGCAGACGCGTTGCGAAGCCTGGGCGCGCGGCTGCCGAGACCTGCCGCGGACGTGTGCCTCGGGCTGGCGGAGATGCTGCGCGAGGCCGCGTGAGCGCGGCCGATCCCCACATGATTGCGGAACGCCTGCACCAGCAGCAGAATGCATGCATGGTGTCGATCACGATCCGGGACGTGCCCGAGGAGACTCGCAACGAGCTGGCAGCTCGAGCCGCAAGGAGCGGTCGGTCGCTCCAGGAGTTCTTGCGTGGCCAACTCGTGGAGATGGCTTCCCGTCCCGATCGTGCGGTCGTCCTGGCCCGCATGACGGCTCGGGTGAAGCGCGATCAGGCCCACGTCACCGTCGACGAGATCCTCGAGGCCACGGACGCCGACAAACGATGACGTTCGTGCTGGATGCCTCGGTCGTCGTGGCCGCGGCGACCGACGCCGGCCCGGTCGGCGACTGGGCCAGGACCACCCTTGGGCACGGTCACCTCGTCGCGCCGCACCTGCTGCCGGTCGAGGTGACCAACACCCTGCGACGCCTGGTTCTGGCGGGCGTCATCGACGCGTCCTCGGCCTCTTCCGGCCTGCGCGACCTGAGCGATCTCGGGATCGAGCTCTACCCCTTCGAACCCTTCGCCGATCGGGTGTGGGAGCTGCGGTCGACGGTCAGCTCCTACGACGCGTGGTACGTCGCGCTCGCCGAGGCGCACGAGGCGCCCCTGGCAACGTTGGACATGCGGCTCGCCCGGGCCAAGGGACCACGGTCCGCGTTCCTCCAGCCGTCCTGAGTAGGGCCTGGTCAGACCAGGTCGTGCTCGAACGCGTACGCCGCGGCAGCGGTGCGCGACCCCACGCCGAGCTTGGTGAAGATGTTGGAGAGGTGCCGGGCGACGGTCTTCTCGCTCAGGACCAGCTCGGCCGCGATCGCGGCGTTGCTCCGGCCCGCGGCGACCAGCCGCAGCACCTCCGCCTCACGCGCGGTCAGGCCGGCCGGCAGCGTGGCCGGAGCGAGCAGCCGCTCGACCTCCTCGATCGCCGGCGCCGCCCCGAGCTCCCGGAACGTGGCGAGGGCTCCCTCCAGCTCGGCGCGGGCCGACCCGGGATCACCCAGGGCCGCCAGCGCCCGCCCGGTGAGCAGGCGCACCCGCGCCGCGTCGTACGGGCTGCCCACGCGTGCCCACAGCTGCCGCGCCTTGCGCAGGTAGGGCAGCGACCCGGCCGCGTCGCCGGAGGCGACCTCCACGGCGGCCGCGGCGGACGCCGCCATCGCCTGCACCCCGGTCGACCCGATCTGCGCGGCCGCCCGGTCGAGCCGCTGCGAGGCCGCGCGGGCCTCGTCGACCGCGCCGACACCGATCAGCACCTCGACGGCTCCCGGCAGCATCCGGCACGCCGCCACCGGGTCGGACACCTCAGCGAGCAGCCGCCGCACCGCGCCCGCCGCCGCGTCGGGGGAGCCGCGCGCCAGCCACAGCTGGGCCAGCCCGGGTTGTGGGTCGTGCCCGTGCTCGGTCGCCCGCTGGTACGCCGCGTCCGCCGCGTCGTACTCGCCCCGCAACCGCAGCACGTCGCCGCGCTCGCCCTCGGCGAGGCCGGCGGCGTCCAGCGTGTGGGCCTGCCGGTAGCGGTCGACGGCGTGCTCGAACTCCTCCAGCGCCTCGGGCCACGCACCCTGCACCCGCATCACCTGCCCACGGTGCACCGAGCACTGCCCGGTGAACGTGACCAGCCCCGGCATCGCCGAGCACCAGCGGTGCAGGGCGGAGGTCCACTCGGCCACGCGGCCGAAGTCGGAGATCTCCTGGCACCCCTCGATGGCGGTGCAGTAGACGTTGCCGAAGACCTCGGGCGTCACCTCGCCGGCGGTCGCGGCGGCCATCGCCTCGTCCAGCAGGGCCAGCCCCCCGGCCACGTCACCGAGGTAGATGGCGAACCGGCCGGAGGCGCACAGGCCGAGGGCGAACAGGTCGGGGTCGCCGTGCCGCCGGCCGGAGTCCGTCGCCTCGGCGGCGAGGGCGGCGGCCTCCGCGAACTCGCCGGCAGCCAGGTGGCGGTACAGGCGCAGGAACGCGACGTACCCCCGCTCCACGGCGTCTGCCGGAAGCTGCTCGAGGAGGCGGTCGGCCCGGGCCGTCCAGCCACCCGCGAGCGCGGCCTCGCCGGTGGTGCCCAGGATCATCGCGATGTGGAAGGCGCAGCGGACGGCGGCGGCGGGGTCACCCGCCTCCTCGCACAGGCGGAACGCCCGCTGGTGGTGGCCGACGGCGTCCTCGGACCGGCCGAGGAGGTACGCCGAGAGCGCGGCGCTGCGCAGGTCCTCGATGCCTAGCGCGTCGGGATCGACGCCGGACCACGTGTCGAGCGCGGCCGCCCACTCGCCGCGCTCGTAGTCCACGCGCGCCTGCACCAGCTCGTCGACCACGCCCATCGCGGGCACCTCCCACTTCGGACGATACTCGCGCGGGCGGGTCGACGACGCCCGCTCTCTCAGGCGGCCCGGGCAGGCTCCCGGCCGGCGCCGTGGGTCTCGCGCTCGACGATCCGGCGGGCCACCAGCTCGGCGTCCCGGCCCACCCCGGGCAGCAGCATCGAGGAGAAGGCGTACTGGAAGGACAGGCCGCAGAAGAACAGGCCAGGCGCCTCGTCGACGACGCCGCGGAACTCACGCGGCCAGCCGTCCTCGCCCAGCACCGGCAGGTCGATCCAGCCGAACGTCTGGCGGAACCCGGTCGCCCAGATGACGTTGGCCGCCTCGACGGTGGTGCCGTCGGCGAGCAGCGGCAGCCCGTCGCGGACGCCCTCGACACGGGCCTCGGTGCGGACCACGCCGCGCTCGGCGAGGTCGGAGCGCTTCACCCGCAGCATCGGCCCGCCGTGGAACCGGATCTCCTCCATCTCCTTGCGCCCGATCGGCGTCCGTCGGGTCACCACGTGCCGCCAGGCGAAGAGCAGCATCGGGAAGACCACGTGCATCCGCCGCGACTCCAGCCGGATCGGGATCTCGCCGCAGTCGCGCCCGGCCAGCGTGGTCTGGTGGGTCTCGGCCACCTCGTAGGCGATGTCGGTCCCGGAGTGCGAGGCGCCGACCACGAGGACCGGGCCGTCGCGCAGCTGGCCGGGGCGGCGGTACTCGCTCGAGTGCAGCTGCAGGATCGAGGGGTCGAGGTCCTTCGCGGCCTCGGGGATCTTCGGCGTACGGCCGAAGGTGCCGGTGGCCACGACCACGTTGTCGCAGTGCAGCGGCCCGGTGTCGGTTGTGACGACGTACCCGTGGCCGTCAGGGGCCGCGGACAGCCGGTCGACGCGGACCCCGAGCCGCACCGGCAGCTCGAAGCGCCGTGCGTAGGACTCGAGGTAGTCCGCGACGTCCTCCTTGCCCGGGAACGACCATGGCTCGCCGGGGAACGGCATCCCGGGCAGGCCGTCGAACTTCGCGGGCGAGTAGAGCCGCAGGCTGTCCCACTGCTGGCGCCAGTTGTCGCCGATGCGCTGGTTGCGGTCCAGCACGACGCACTCCCGGCCGCGGCTCGTGAGGTGGTACGCCGTGGCGAGGCCGGCCTGCCCGGCTCCGATGATGACGGTCTCGACGTGGTTCATGGTTCCTCCTCGGTGGGCTGGTGATCCCACGCTAGGAACGCGGCCGACCCCGTCGCATCGGGTGGACGGCGCACCTGTCGGCCTGGTCACGATGGGTGGAAATACCCATCCCCCATTGGGTCTTGTAGGCGCCGCAGGACCGGGCGCATGCTGGATCGATAGGAGGAGCCATGGTCACTCACGAGATTCCCGACGGCCTCCCGGTCCTGTCCCGGGGCAAGCACCGTTCTCCCCGCAAGGGCGCCTGCTTCATGGAGATGGCGTCCGTGCTCGCGAACGAGAAGTGGAGCGACCACCCGGGCTGCACCCATCCGGTGCTCGCGCACCTGGCCCGGCTGGTCAACGACCACACCAGCGACCAGAACCGTGGGGAGCTCGCGCCGCTCATCCCGTCCGTGGTCGGCCTGCGCGGCGGGGGCCTCCCCTGGACCGTGGGGCTGACGGCCGCGGTCGCGCTGCACGCGCTCCCCGACGTGCCCGCGTCCTCGCAGCGCGCGCTGCTGGCGGGCCTGGTCCGGTGCCACGAGGCGGCCGTCAGCCTCGGCCCGGGTGCCGTGGACGGCGAGGACGACATCCGTCAGGCGCTGGCCGACAACCCCGGGGTCGTGGCGTGGGCGCGCCGGTTCTCCTCGGGTGCGCCGCTGAGCGAGAAGCAGTTCGAGCGGCGCTCGGCCCCGAGCGTCATGCAGTGCGCGGTCGGTGGGCTGGTGGCAGCGTCGGTCTACGACTCCGACACGCGGCTGCGTGACCTGCTGCGGGTGGGCATCGACACCGGCCTGCGGCTGCAGCCGCGTCCGGCTCCTGTGGGCACCGACTGGCCGTCGACCCGGACGGGTGCTGCGCGCTCGACCAGCTGAGTCCCTCAGCTGTTGCTCGGGCAGGGGATCTGCTCGGCGAGGGTCTGGGCCGCGTCGCCGAGGGCGCCGGCGGCCTGGCCGAGGTCCTCGAGAGTCTTCAGGGCGCCCTGGTTGCTGCTGCCGATCGACTTCACCTGGTCGGCGAACGTGTTCAGGGCGGCCTGGAAGGTGGCGAGGTCGTCGGAGTAGGCGTCGTCGGCCACGGTCACCAGGTCCTTGAGGTCCTGGCTGATCGCGGTCAGGGAGGCCTTGTACTCCGGCGCCGTGTTGTCCTCCTTCATCCCCTTCACGTCTGCGTCCAGCTTGTCCTTCGCGTCGCACACGTCGGCGGCGGCCGGCTCGGTGGGGCTGGTCGCGGTCGGTGACGGGGTCGTGGACGACGAGCCGGCGCTGTCGTTGGAGTCGCCGCCGCATCCGCCGGCGACCAAGGACAGGCCGAGGGCAAGGACGAGGGCGAGCAGGCGGTGGGTCACGGCGTACCTCCGGAGTCGTTCACCCCACCATCCGTGCGCCCCGCCGGGGGGCGCCTCACCCGCGACGGGTGAGACCGCGTCAGCCGTTCACCGCGACGCCCAGCGAGTCGGCATTCGCGAACTTCGGCGCACCCGGCTCGTAGAAGACGTCGATCTCCTTGATCTGGAAGCCCGCGCCCGTGATCAGGTCCGTGATCGGCCGGGTCAGGTGACAGCCGGCGAAGATGCGCTTGTTCAACGGCTCGATCCGGCGCTGCATCCGACGCACCTTCTTGTCCGGCGCCTGGCCGTGCTCCACGAAGTGCAAGCTGCCGCCCGGCCTGAGCACCCGGCGCAGCTCCTGGAGCGCGGCCTCGACGTCGGGGATGGTGCACATCGTCCAGGTGGAGAGGGCCGCGTCGAAGGAGTCGTCCTCGAAGGGCAGGTGCTGGCCGTCGAGCCCGGACCGGCGTACCGGGACCGCGGAGTCGGCCAGCCGCCGGCCGGCCAGCTTCCAGGCGAGGTCCGACGGCTCGACCGCTGCGACCGACACGACGCCGGCGGGATAGTGCGGCACGTTCAGCCCGGACCCGAAGCCGATCTCCACGACCTCGCCGGACAGTCCCGCGCAGACCCGCTGGCGGTACGGCACGGCGGCCTTGATGCCGCAGGCCTTGTCGACGATGCGGGGCACGACGTGCTCGGCGTAGAACCCCATCAGCTTCTCCTCTCCGGGATCGTGCTCGCTCTCGACGCTACCCCTGACGTGACGGAGCCGGCCCGGTTGCGCGAGGATCCGGGTCGCACAACGTCGTGCGACCCGGAAGGACCCCCATGAGCCAGCTCGACATCACCGGCCCCGCGCTGAGCAGCGAGGAGACCGGCACCCTGCGGGAGATCTCGCAGCGGGTGCTGTGGCTCTCCGCCGCGATCGTGGACGCCGCCAACCGCGGCCGGCCCAACACCAGCGGCGTGAAGGTCGGCGGCCACCAGTCGTCGTCGGCGTCGATGGTCGACATCATGGTGGCGCTGTGGTTCCACGAGCTGACCAGCGAGGACCGGGTCTCGGTCAAGCCGCACGCGTCCCCGGTGCTGCACGCGATCAACTACCTGCTCGGCGACCTCGACGCGGCGTACCTGCCGACGCTGCGTGCCAAGGGCGGCCTGCAGTCCTACCCCTCGCGGCTGAAGGACCCCGGCACCGTCGACTTCTCCACCGGCTCGGTCGGGATCGGGGCCACCGCCGCGCTGTGGGCCGCGATCTCGCACCGCTACGTCCGCTCCCAGTTCGCCGACGCACCGCCGGCCGGGCGGTTCGTCAGCCTGCTCGGGGACGCCGAGCTCGACGAGGGCGCCATCTGGGAGGCCGTCGCCGACCCGCAGGTCGCGCACCTCGGCGAGCTGCTCTGGGTCGTCGACCTCAACCGCCAGTCGCTGGACCGGGTCGTCCCCGACATCCAGATCGCCCGGCTGCAGGGCATGTTCGAGGCCGCCGGCTGGCAGGTCGTCACCCTGAAGTGGGGCCGGCTGATCTCCGAGCTGTTCGACCGGCCCGGCGGCTCCGAGCTGCGCCGCCGGCTGGAGGAGATGCCGAACGAGGAGTACCAGCGGATGCTCCGCGTCGACTCCTCCGAGGTGGCGACGCGGATCATGGGCGAGGGCGGTACGCCGCAGCTGCGGGCGCTGCTCGACCAGGTGCCGTCCGCGCAGCTGGCCGCGGCCGTCCGCGACCTCGGCGGCCACGACCTCGGGCTGCTGGTGGACACGTTCCGGGCCGTCGACACCACGCGCCCGACGGTGGTCTTCGCCTACACCGTCAAGGGTCGCGGGCTGCCCACCGAGGGGCACCCCAACAACCACTCCGCGCTGCTGACCGAGGCACAGATGCGGGCGCTGGCCGACGCCTCCGGCACCGCGCTCGAGGAGCCCTGGGCGGCGTTCGAGCCGGGCACGGCCGCGGACGACCTGTGCCGGGCCCGCGGCACCGCGCTGCGTCGTACGCCGGTCACCTCGCCCGCCCCGGTCGCCGTCCCCACCGCGCTGGGTCACCCGCACCGCAAGGCGGCGTCGACCCAGGCCGCGCTCGGCCGCCTGCTCGCCGACCTCAAGCACGACGCCCCCGAGGCCGCGGCCCGGGTGGTGACCTGCAGCCCGGACGTCGCCTCCTCGACCAACCTCGGCGGCTGGATCAACAAGACCGGGGTGTGGTCGGTGCACGACCGGCGGGACTGGTTCGCCGACGACCGCGAGCGGGTCCTGAAGTGGTCGGAGGTGAGCAACGGCCAGCACATCGAGCTCGGCATCGCCGAGGTCAACCTGGTCGGCCTGCTCGGCGAGCTGGGCGCGACCTGGTCGCGGTGGGGCGAGCGGCTGATCCCGATCGCGACGCTCTACGACCCGTTCGTGTCGCGGGCGCTGGAGCCGTGGTCCTACGGCATCTACTCCGGCGGGCAGTCGATCCTGGTCGGTACGCCGTCCGGGGTGACGCTGGCGCCCGAGGGTGGCGCGCACCAGTCGATCACCACGCCGTCGATCGGGCTGGAGCAGCCGGGCTGCGTGGCGTGGGAGCCGGCGTTCGCCCAGGACCTGGAGTGGACCTTCCTGCACGCCATGTCGCAGGTGGGCGTGCCCGGCGGCACCTCGGCGTACTTCCGGCTCTCGACGCGACCGATCGACCCGGCCCTGTCCCGGCTGCCCGAGGAGCCCGCGCTGCTGGAGCGGCGGCGTCGGCAGGTGGTCGCGGGGGGCTACCGGCTCACCTCGCACGACCTCGCGTCCGAGCAGGTGACGCTGGTGGGCGTCGGAGCGATGATGCCGGAGGTGGTGGCCGCCGCGGACCTGCTGGCCGCCTCGGGGGTGACGGCCGGCGTGGTCGGCCTGACCAGCCCCGACCTGGTGTTCCGGTCCTGGCAGCAGGGTGGCGGCATCGTCGAGGAGCTCTTCCCCGGCGACCACCCGGCGCCGCTGGTGACCGTGCTGGACGGGCACCCGCACACGCTGTCGTTCCTCGCCGGCGTGCGCGGCGACCGGACCCGCTGCCTGGGCGTCACCGAGTTCGGGCAGTCCTCGGGCCTCGAGGACGCCTACGCGCTGCACGGGATCGACACCGGCTCGATCGCCGACGCCGCGCTGTCGCTGCTGGGCCGCTGAGGAGTCGTGCGGCTGACGGTGCGCCGCGGCGCACTGTGGGTCACACGACCGCGTCGAGCTCGACCGCGTCGCCGGGGCGTACGACGCCTGGCTGGACCACGTGCGCGTCCACGCCGAGGTCGAGGGATCCGGAACGGCCCGCCAGCGCCTTGAGCAGCGGCGCCGACGCGACCCCCGTGACGGGGTCCAGGTCGATCACCGCGCACCGGGGGATCGGCGCGTTCACGCGGACCGTGGCGGCACCCAGCCGCAGCGTCCGGCCCGCCCACGCCTCCTCGGCCCATGCCCATTCAACCCAGGGCTCGTCGGTGTCGACGACCACCGTGGCCCGCAGCCGCGCCGCCTCGGTCACCAGCTCCGGCCGCGCGAGGCGGTCGGCCAGGTCGCGCAGGGAGGCCAGCGACACCACGCTGACCGGGGCGCCGTAGACCACCGCGCCCGGCGGGGCCGCGGCCAGCCGGACCGGGGAGCCGAGCCAGGAGGAGGCCAGTGCCGCGTGCGGTCCGTCGAGCAGGTCCAGCTCCGCGTCACGGCCCCAGTAGTCGCAGGTGATCCGTTCACCTGACACGGTCGGCGCCGCGGAGGCGGTCTCGCCCGAGGGCAGCACCAGGTCCAGGACGTGACCGTCCCACCGGGGCCGCACGGCGACCAGGGTGGGGTTCTGCACGGTCCGGAGCACCCGCCGGCGCGGGACGTCCACGAGGCAGAAGACCCGGTCACCGACCGGTCCGTGCTCGTCCAGCACCACGGCGTCGTACGGCGTGTGGCGCAGGCCCTTCACCGGGGTGAACCCCACGGCGGCGACTCTCATGCGGACGAGCCTGCCACGGGGACCCGGTCATGCGCTCCTAGGCGGGATGCGCGGCGGTCGTCGAGCCGTGGTGCATCACCCTGGCCCGCATGACGGCCACGACGGCGGCGCCGAGGCCGACCACTATCGCCAGCACGGTCCAGAACAGGAGCAGTGAGATCGCCACGCCGCCGACGACGGCCAGCGCCGCCCCGACCCACGGGTACTGGTCCTCGATGAGGAACCCGACCGCGCCCAGGAACGTGAGGGCGAACAGGACCAGGCTCAGCGCCCTGCTGCCGTTGTCGTTGGCCCAGAAGTCCGCATCGGCGATGAGGCTCACCACCATGGCCACCACGCCGACGGCCCCGATGATCGCGAGGATGGCCGCGCTGACGAGGCTGAGAGTGCCCAGGCGTCCGCCGGGCTTGCGAAGTCGTTCGATCATGTCGTTCATGACGCACCTCGACGGCGACGGGGCGGCACCGGTTGCCGGGACGTCGCCTTGTCCCCAGTCTCGCCCCCGGGCGCCCCGGCGTCATGACCCGAACGGGGTGGCCCGGGCGCGGAGACGCGTCAGGGGGTCAGGATCGCCCGCCCGCGCACCTTGCCGGCGTCCAGGTCGTCGATGGCGGACTGGAAGTCGTCGAGGGCGTACTTCGCGGTGTGCAGTTTCACCGCGCCCCGGGCCGCGAGCGCCATCAGGTCGCACAGGTCGTTGTAGGAGCCGACCAGGTTGCCGATGATGTTGATCTCGGTGGAGATGATGTCGATCGTCGGGACGTCGATGTTCTCGCCGTACCCGACCACGTGGTAGTCGCCGGCCCGCCGCAGCATCCGGATCCCCTCGGCGGTCGCGCCGCCCTCGCCGACGAAGTCGATGAGCACCTCCGCGCCGTTGCCGCCGGTGAGCGCGAGCACCTCCTCGACCTGCTTGCCCTCCGCGACCACGCCGTGGTCGGCGCCGATCGAGACGGCGAGCTTCACGGCGTCCGGGTTGCGGTCGACGACGATGAGCTCGGCCGGGCTGATCGCCTTGAGCACCTGGATGCCGATGTGGCCCAGGCCGCCGGCGCCGATGATCACGCAGCGGTCGCGCGGCGTGAGGCGGCGGGCGGCCTTCGCCGCGGCGTGGTACGCCGTGAGCCCGGCGTCGGCGAGCGCCGCGACGTCGGCGGGCTCGAGGGAGTCGTCGATCTTCACCACGCTGCGCGCGGACGTCCTGAGGTACTCGGCGTACCCGCCGTCGGTGTCGATGCCGGGGAAGGCACTGGCCTCGCAGTGCACGTCGTCGCCGGACCGGCAGGCGCGGCACAGCCCGCAGGTGATCAGCGGGTGCACGATCACCTTGTCGCCCTCGGCGACGTTGGTGACCGCGGACCCGGTCGCGTGCACCCAGCCGGCGTTCTCGTGGCCGATCGTGTAGGGCAGCGTCACGCCGGACTTCTCGGCCCACTGGCCCTCGAGGATGTGCAGGTCGGTGCGGCACACGCCGGCGCCGCCGATCTTCACGACGACGTCGTAGGGGCCGGTGGGCTCGGGGACGTCGACCTCGGTCATCTCGAGGTTCTGGTGGTAGCCGACCACCTGGACGGCGCGCATCGTGCTCATGAGGTGTGCTCCTTGAGTGTCGAGAGGGGGATGAACGTGGGCTCGGCGTCGTCGCGCGGGACCTGCGCGGACTCCGAGTCGGGGTAGCGGGTGCGCAGCAGGCCACGGCAGAAGTGCGCGTTCCCGTCGATGGAGATCCGGGTCGAGCGCGCCCTCCGCAGCTTCAGCGGGACCTCCTCGGGGGCGTACCCATGGCCCTCGTGGTCGACCATCACCAGGGCGTCCGGTGCGTCGGGCAGCCCGAGGGGCGCGCGGCGGCGCAGCAGCGCCTCGGTGTGCGGGCCGGGTGGCAGCTCGGCGAGCGTGACGGTGCCCAGCGACTCGACGGCGCGGTCGGGCTGGTCCCCCAGCAGCCCGGTCAGGCACCGCTCCATCGCGGCCGTGTGCGCCTTGCGCCGGAACGTCGCGCGCAGCTCCTCGAGGTCCTGGTCGGCCTCGTGGAGGAAGGTGCCCTTGTACCCCGCGTCGGCGGCCAGGCCTCGGTTGATCAGGTCGGAGTCGTGGTGGTCGTCGAGCTCGACGAGCACCCGGTCGGTCCAGGGCAGCGCGGTGAGCGCGTCCTTGGCGTCGGAGGCCATCAGGTAGGCGAAGTTCGGCGCGCAGAACGACGTCGGCAGCCGCAGGTGGACGCGTACGTCGGCGTGCGTGCGGCCGGCGTACACCTCCAGGGACCTGACGAACCCGAGGTCGGTGATCGGCTCGTCGAGCTCGGGGTCGACCACCGTGCCCAGCGCGGCGTACGCCGCCTGCTGCCACTCGGTGGTCGACGGGATGCCGGCGACGCCCATGTCACACCTTCGTCAGGTCGTCGGCGCCGCGCGGCCCGACCTCGGGCTGGTCGGCCTCGGGGAGCCGCAGCTCCTCGGGGACGGGGATGTCGTACATCTTGGCGGCGTTCAGGCCGAGGACCTTCTTCTTCTGCGCAGGAGTGAGCGGGGCGTACTCGGTCATGTCCTCGGGGATCTGGAAGTCCACGAACGACTCCACCAGCCACTTCGGCGTCCACAGCGCGTAGTCGGAGGAGAACTGGATGCGGTCCTCGCCGATCCAGTAGAG
Source organism: Nocardioides koreensis (assembly GCF_039531775.1). Taxonomy (NCBI): domain Bacteria; kingdom Bacillati; phylum Actinomycetota; class Actinomycetes; order Propionibacteriales; family Nocardioidaceae; genus Nocardioides; species Nocardioides koreensis. The sequence goes on from NZ_BAAAQR010000006.1 coordinate 249,088, forward strand.
GAGCTCGCCCATGATCTGCGCGAAGTAGCGGGGCCGGGTGTGGATGAACGGCATCGCGACCGCCAAGCCGGCGTGCACGTTGGGCTCCTGCGTGGCGATCCAGCAGAAGTCCTCGAGCCGGGGCAGGCCGCAGTGCTCGACGACGAAGTTCAGGTCGGTGAAGTCGCTCGCCACGTGGTCGACGTCGGCCACGTCGAAGGCGTCCCGGTCCAGCGGTCGGATGGTCGGGCCCTTGTGGACGTGGATGTTGCGGATGCCCAGCTCGCGGCAGGCCTCGAAGTACCGGTACGCCCAGGGGTCGTCCAGCTTCCAGCCGCGGGACTCCCCGTGCCACTCCGCGGTGTAGAGCTTCACGCCCTTGAGGCGGAACCGCTCGGCGTCCATGCGCAGCTGGTCGAGCCCGACCTCGCCGTTGCGGGGGTCGAAGTTGTGGTTGTAGGTCAGCTTGTCGGGATGCTTCACCGCCAGCGAGAACGCCTCCTCGGTCTGCCCGAAGCCGTGGTGGTAGAACTCGCCGAGGTACGCCGGCTGGAAGATCGCGTGGTCGACGTACCCGTCCTCGAACAGGTCCCTCATCAGCCGGTCGCCGCCCTGGTAGAGGTACTCCTCGTAGCTCCACTGGGCATGCTCGGGGGAGAGGTTGCGGTGGTAGTCGTAGAAGCAGTCGATGAACTGCTTGCCATGGATGTTCCGCTGGTTCTCCGGGCGGGCGTCCCACAGTGCGATGTGCGCGTCGACGATGAAGTAGCTCTCGCCGTCCTTGGTGTACATGTGCGTCTCCGTTCCGCGTGACCGGTGCCACTTGCTCTCGAAGGTAGGACTGCTCGCAGCGACCGCAACCCGCTGCCGTGTCTCAATCTGAGACGAGCGGTGTCTCAATCTGAGACGTTGGTCCCTCGGCTCCCGCTCGGGCCGGTTGTAGCGTCGATCACGTCTCGGGGCCCAGGTTGTCGGGCGGCCCGGAGGGAGGCGCGATGGGTGAGGGAGAGCTCCCGGAGCGTGCGCGCCTGCACCGCGCGCACGAGGTCCCGGGGGTGACCGGGGCGGGCGGGTCCGCGGTGTCGGACCGGCTGATGGCCTCCTGGCAGCGCAGCCAGGACTACGGCGTGCCGCTGGAGAGCATCGAGCCGGTGTTCACCGGGACGTACGACGAGGAGTCGCTGTTCTTCGAGTGCGGGCGCGAGGTGCTCACCGACCTGCACCGCACCCTCGTCAACGAGCCGATCTCGTTGATGCTCACCGACGCCGACGGGCTGGTGCTGAACCGGCTCAGTGGGGACACCTCGCTGCTGCGCGCCCTGGACGCCGTGCACCTGGCGCCGGGCTTCGCCTACTCCGAGCGGGAGGCCGGCACCAATGGCCTCGGGCTGGCGCTCGCCGACCGGGTGCCGACCGTGGTGCGCGCCGAGGAGCACTACGCGCTCAGCCTGTGCACCTACACGTGCGCCGCGGTGCCGGTGCTGGACCCGCTCACCGGCCGGCTCGAGGGCAGCGTCAACCTGACCACCTGGTCGAAGTCGTCGAGCGACCTGCTGCTCGCGCTCGCGCAGTCGGCCGCAGGCAACACCGCCGCGCTGATGCTGGCCCGGTCGCAGGGCCGGCGGCCGCGGCCGACCCCGCGCGGCGAGGTGTTCCGGGTGGAGACCGAGCCGGGGTCGGGCACGCTGCAGGAGCTGTCGCCGGCCTGGACCGAGGCCCTCGCGCAGGCCGAGCGCGCGCTGACCGCCCGCCGGGTGGTCGCCGCGGTGGGGGAGCCGGGCGCCGGGCGGGCGACGATGCTCGCCCAGGCGCAGCGCCGCGCCCGGCCGCGAGACCGGATCCTCTCGGCGAGATCGCCGGCCGCCCAGGACACCGACCCGTGGCTGTCGCTGTGGTCGCCGGAGCTCGGCAAGCCGAACACCGCGGTCGTGGTGTGCGACGTGGACACGCTCCCGGTGTGGGCCGCCGACCGGCTGCGGGCGCTGGTGGTGCAGGCGTCAGCGCCCGGGACCGGTCTGCCGTTCTCGGTCACCGCGGAGCGGTTCGAGGACATCCCGGCGCCGCTGGAGTCGCTGGTCGAGACGGTCGTCCAGGTGCCGCCGCTGCGCGAGCGACCCGACGACGTACTGCCCCTGGCGCGGCACGCGGCCCGGCGGGTGAGGGGGCGCGACGTCGACTTCACCCCGGGCGCCGTCCAGGCGCTGCGCAGCTGCGGGTGGCCGGGCAACCTCGACCAGCTCAACCGGGTGGTGCGCGACGCGGCCACGCGCACCGACGTGGTCGACGTGCGCCACCTGCCCTCGGAGGTCCTCTCCGGCACCCCGCACCGGCTCACCCGGATCGAGGCGTTCGAGCGCGAGGAGATCGTGCGCGTCCTGACCCGGCCGGGGGTGACGATGAAGGAGGCCGCCGAGGAGCTCGGGATGAGCCGGGCGACGATCTACCGCAAGGTCGCGCAGTACGACATCCACATCCCCAAGGGCTGAGGTCCGCCCCCTTCCTGCCCACAGGCCGGGCTGGTGCGGCCTCCCTCCACAGGCACGCCGTACGACGTCCGTGGGCGTCGGTGCCCCCGCGGAGGGTGAATGCGTCCTTCACCGACCACCCACAGGAGTTCGCATGGTCCAGCCTGCCGACGTCACGCCGCCCGCGAAGGGCGTCGTCATCTCGCTCCTCGCCCACCGCCGAGCACGGCGGGCCACCCGCAACGGGGGCTGGCCGCTGTGCCTGGAGCGATGCCGAGCCCGTTCGGCAGTCGGCCAGGGACCACCTGCCGAGGTGATCGACCTGAGCCTGCGTCGTGACCCGGCGAGCTGAGCGATGACCGTCGACGAGACGTACGACGAGCTGCGGCGCGCGCCGTTCTGGCAGGTCCAGGCGGTCTTCGACCCCGACGGCGAGGGTGGCGACTTCGCCTACACGATCGGGCTGCGCGAGCGCGGCCTGCCCGAGCTGCACCTGTGGGCCCGGCCGACGCTGGGCGAGGACCCGGGCCACGACTGGGGTCGATCCACTTGGGGACCGGGAGGTGCTGGAGGCGTTCGGCATCGCTCCGGGCGCGGAGGTCCTGCCGGTGCGGTGGTCGCTGCACCGGCTTCCGGAGGGTGCTCCGACGGCTGTGCCGATCCCCGTGCGCCAGCCATTCGAGCCGGAGGTCGCGGATTCAACTGGCTGTTGCAACGAGTCTCTCGTTGAGAACTTGGGCGGGAGTCTGCCAGTTCAGGGTCATCCGGGGGCGGGTGTTCAGCCTGAGGGCGACGTCGTCGCAGGCGGTCTGGGTCAG
>NZ_BAAAQR010000007.1:0-251579 GCF_039531775.1 Nocardioides koreensis
CCGCCAGAGTTACGGCGGCCATAGCGAAAGGGAAACACCCGGTCCCATCCCGAACCCGGAAGTTAAGCCTTTCAGCGCCGATGGTACTGCAACCGCGAGGCTGTGGGAGAGTAGGACGCCGCCGGACAAGCATTGAGGTAGGGCCACCCCGTCACGGGGTGGCCCTACCTGCATTTACGGACAATTCGTGCCGACTCGGTCGTGGAGAGGCTCGGCAGTGTCGGGACGCCGTGGCAAGGTGGGCCCCATGGACCAGCGGCTCAGCTTCGTGACCCTGGCAGTGCGAGATCTGACGGCGACCCGGCGCTTCTACGTGGACGGGTTGGGTTGGACGGCCGCGCTCGACGTGCCCGACGAGGTGCTGATGATCCAGGTGGGCGAGCACGTCGTTCTCTCGCTGTGGAGCGAGGCCGGCTTCGAGGGTGAGGTCGGGCCGATCCGACGAGGGGCCGGCCTCGCGCCGGTCACGCTCGCGCACAACGTCGCCACTCGGGAGGAGGTCGACGCCGTGCTCGAGACCGCGCGCGCGGCAGGCGCCGATCCCGTGCACGCCGCCGCGGAGCGTGAGTGGGGCGGCTACACCGGCTACTTCGGCGACCCTGATGGCTTCCGCTGGGAGATCGCGTGGAATCCCGGCCCGATCGGACAGGCGGTGCTCCCGTGACCGACGACCAGCAGATCCTCACCGCCGACCAGGTCGAGGCCGAGGGCCTCGTGGACTGGCGGATCCTGTTCCACGCGCTGCACGCCCGCTACCGGACCGGCGACTTCGCGACCGCCCTGCGCCTGGTCGACGCTGTCGGCGCCGCGGCCGAGGAGATGAACCACCACCCGGACCTCGACCTGCGCTACGGCCAGCTGCACGTGCGGCTCTTCAGCCACGACGTCTTCGGGGTCACCCGGCGCGACATCCGGCTCGCGCGTCGGGTCAGCGAGCTGGCTGCCGGCCTGGGTGTGCGCGCTGATCCCTCCGCCGTCCAGGTGCTCGAGGTCGCCCTCGACAGCGCGGACCCCGAGGCGATCAAGCCGTTCTGGCGGGCGGTGCTGGGCCTGCGGGACTCTCCGCTCCACGACGAGCTGGTGGACAGGAGGGGGGTCCTTCCGACGCTGTGGTTCCAGCGCACCGACCCGCACGAGGAGCCTCGCCAGCGGTTCCACCTCGACATCCGGGTGCCCCCGGAGGAGGCGTTCGCACGGGTGGAGGCGGCGTTGGCCGCCGGCGGCACCCTGGTGAGCGACGAGCGGGCGCCCACGTTCTGGGTGCTGGCCGACGCGGAGGGCAACAAGGCCTGCGTGACGACCTGGAAGGGCCGCAACCAGTCGTCCTGAGCCCCGCCGTTCGTCTCGCGAAGCGGGACGGGCGTTCCAGATGCTGGGACGCCTGACAGACTGAGGTGACGGGCACGAGACCCGACGGCTACCGTGATCGCATGCGCCAGCAGATCCTTGTACGCACGCGACGCGTGAGCTGAGTCCAGCGACCACAGCACGCGCGTCGACCCCTCGTTGCCCACGGGCCGAGGGGTTTTTTGTTGGCCGGGAGTCGGTGTTTCATCGGACGAGTGAGGACAGGAACTAGGGGATGAGCGAGCAGATCACGGGCGCACAGAGCCTGATCAAGTCGCTGGAGGCAGCGGGGGCCGAGAACATCTTCGGCATCCCGGGTGGCGCGATCCTCCCGGCGTACGACCCCCTGATGGACTCCACGGCGATCCGGCACATCCTGGTGCGCCACGAGCAGGGCGCCGGGCACGCGGCCCAGGGGTACGCCGCCGCCACCGGCAAGGTGGGCGTGTGCATGGCGACCTCAGGACCGGGGGCGACCAACCTGGTGACGCCGCTCGCCGACGCGCACATGGACTCGGTGCCGATGGTGGCCGTGACCGGGCAGGTGGGCGCCTCGATGATCGGCACGGACGCCTTCCAGGAGGCCGACATCCGGGGCATCACGATGCCCATCACCAAGCACAACTTCCTGGTCACGGACCCGGCGGAGATCCCGCGCACGGTGGCCGAGGCGTTCTACCTCGCCTCGACCGGGCGGCCGGGCCCGGTGCTGGTCGACGTCGCGAAGTCGGCACTCCAGGCCATGACCTCCTTCCGGTGGCCGACCGAGCTCAACCTTCCGGGCTACCGGCCGGTGACCCGCCCGCACTCGAAGCAGATCCGGGAGGCGGCCAAGCTCATCCTCGAGGCGCGGCGCCCGGTGCTCTACGTCGGCGGCGGCACGATCCGCGCCGGTGCGGCGCGCGAGCTGCGCGTCCTCGCCGAGTTCACCGGGATGCCGGTGGTCACGACGCTGATGGCGCGGGGCGCGTTCCCCGACAGCCACCCCCAGCACCTCGGCATGCCCGGCATGCACGGGACCGTCGCCGCGGTCGCCGGTCTCCAGCGCAGCGACCTGATCATCAGCCTGGGAGCCCGGTTCGACGACCGGGTCACCGGCAACCTCGACTCGTTCGCGCCGGGTGCGAAGGTCATCCACGCCGACATCGACCCGGCCGAGATCGGCAAGAACCGGCTCGCGGACGTGCCGATCGTGGGGGACTGCCGCGAGGTGATCAGCGACCTGCTCGTCGCCCTCAAGGGCGAGTCCGACGCCGGGCACACCGGTGACTACGAGGCCTGGGTCGAGTTCCTCGCCGGGATCAAGAAGCGCTACCCGCTCGGCTACGACCAGCCGGCCGACGGCAGCCTGTCCCCGCAGTACGTCATCGAGCGGCTCGGCAAGATCGCCGGTCCCGAGGCGATCTACACCTCCGGAGTGGGTCAGCACCAGATGTGGGCAGCCCACTTCGTGAGCTACGAGAACCCGAACACCTGGATCAACTCCGGCGGTCTCGGCACCATGGGCTTCTCGGTCCCCGCGGCGATGGGGGCGAAGGTCGGCTGCCCCGACAGGACGGTCTGGTCGATCGACGGTGACGGCTGCTTCCAGATGACCAACCAGGAGCTGGCCACCTGTGCGATCAACGACATCCCGATCAAGGTCGCGGTGATCAACAACGAGTCCCTCGGCATGGTGCGGCAGTGGCAGACGCTCTTCTACAACGAGCGCTACTCCAACACCGACCTGCACTCCAAGCGCATCCCCGACTTCGTCAAGCTCGCCGAGGCGTACGGCTGCGTCGGCCTGGCCTGCGACAGCCCGGCCGACGTCGACGCGACGATCACCAAGGCGATGGAGATCAACGACGCACCCGTCGTGGTCGACTTCCGGGTGCACCGCGACGCCATGGTCTGGCCGATGGTCGCCGCAGGCACCAGCAACGACGACATCAAGTACGCCCGTGACATGGCGCCGCGGTTCGACGACACCGAGGACGACTGGGAGGTCAACCCGTGAGCAAGCGGAGCGAGCGAACCATCCAGCACTGCGCCCTGAGAGTCTCATCGGCGCCCGGAGCGAAGCGAGGACGTCGATGAGCAAGCACACCCTTTCCGTGCTGGTCGAGAACAAGCCCGGCGTCCTGGCCCGGATCGCGGGCCTGTTCAGCCGACGCGGCTTCAACATCGACTCGCTGGCCGTCGGCCCGACCGAGCACGACGAGGTCTCCCGGATGACCATCGTGGTCAACGTGGAGGAGTCCCCGCTCGAGCAGGTGACCAAGCAGCTCAACAAGCTCGTCGAGGTCATCAAGATCGTCGAGCTCGACGGCCCGGCCTCGGTCAACCGCGAGCTGCTGCTGGTCAAGGTGAAGGCCGACGCCGACACCCGCGGCCAGGTGCTCGACGCGGTGGCCCTGTTCAAGGCCCGGGTGGTCGACGTCGCCACCGACGCGGTCACCATCGAGATCACCGGCAACGGCGACAAGCTCGCGTCGTTCCTCAAGGTCGTGGAGCCCTTCGGGATCCGCGAGCTCGTCCAGTCCGGCATGGTCGCCATCGGGCGCGGATCCCGGTCCATCAGCGAGCGCACCCTCCGTCCCGTCCCCATTCCTGCTCCGCCGGCGGCGACCGGCTGAGCGCCGCAACCACCCGACGTACCCACCAAGACAACCCAGAAGGAGAGCCCCAGTGGCTGAGATGTTCTACGACGACGACGCCGACCTGGCCCTGATCCAGGGCAAGAACGTGGCCGTCATCGGCTACGGCAGCCAGGGCCACGCGCACGCCCTGTCCCTGCGCGACTCGGGCGTCGACGTCCGGATCGGCCTGCAGCCCGGGTCGAAGAGCCGCGCGAAGGCCGAGGCCGAGGGCCTGCGCGTCCTCACGCCGGCGGAGGCGGCCGAGGAGGCCGACGTCATCGTCATCCTGGCGCCCGACCAGCACCAGCGGAAGCTCTACGCCGAGGAGATCGAGCCCAACATCACCGAGGGCGACACCCTGGTGTTCGGCCACGGCTTCAACATCCGCTTCGGCTACATCACCCCGCCCGAGGGCGTCGACGTCTTCATGGTCGCGCCGAAGGGCCCGGGGCACCTGGTCCGCCGTGAGTACGTCGACGGTCGCGGCGTGCCGGTGCTCGTCGCGGTCGAGAAGGACGCCTCGGGCAAGACCTGGGACCTCGCGCTGTCCTACGCCAAGGCGATCGGCGGCCTGCGTGCCGGCGGGATCAGGACGACGTTCACCGAGGAGACCGAGACCGACCTGTTCGGTGAGCAGGCCGTCCTCTGCGGCGGCGCGAGCCAGCTGGTGATGTACGGCTTCGAGGTCCTCACCGAGGCCGGCTACCAGCCCGAGGTCGCCTACTTCGAGTGCCTCCACGAGCTCAAGCTGATCGTCGACCTGATGTACGAGGGCGGGATCGCCAAGCAGCGCTGGTCGGTCTCCGACACCGCGGAGTACGGCGACTACGTCTCCGGCCCCCGGGTCATCGACGAGCACGTCAAGGAGAACATGAAGGCGGTGCTCGAGGACATCAAGAACGGTGCCTTCGCGAAGCGCTTCATCGACGACCAGGAGGCCGGTTCGCCGGAGTTCAGGAAGTTCCGCGAGCAGGCCGAGCAGCACCCGATCGAGAAGACCGGTCGCGAGCTGCGCAAGCTGATGTCGTGGGTGAAGAGCCACGACTCCGACTACGTCGAGGGCACCTCCGCCCGCTGACCCGACGCTTCTTCGACCCCCAGAGCGCCGACCCGTCGTCAGCTGACGACGGGTCGGCGCTCTGCTGCGTGAACGAGCGACGGGTCGGCGGAACAACGGGTGGATGGTTGAACGTTGCACCGGGCATGCGCATCGAGATCTGGAGTGACGTCGTCTGCCCGTGGTGCTACATCGGGAAGCGGCGGCTGGAAGGGGCGTTGAGCCGGTTCGAGCAGGCCCGTCCCGAGGCCGCCGGGCAGGTCGAGATCGTCTGGCGCTCCTACCAGCTCGACCCGGCCGCGCCGGGCGAGCCCAGCGAGACCGTCGCCGAGCACCTCGGACGCAAGTACGGCGGGGGGCCTGCCGCGGGCCAGCAGATGATCGACCGGGTCGAGGCCGTGGCCGCCGAGGAGGGGCTGGTCTACCGGCTCGGCGAGGCGCAGCGCGCCAACACCGTCGATGCGCACCGGCTCCTGCACCTGGCGGCCGCCGAGGGTCGGCAGGGCGAGCTCAAGGAGGCGCTGCTCGCGGCGTACTTCCTCGACGCCCGCAACGTGGCCGACCCCGGCGTGCTCGCAGAGCTCGCGGCCGACGTCGGCCTCGACGAGGTGCGGGTCAAGGAGGTGCTCACCGGCGACGAGTACGCCGCTGCCGTCGAGGCCGACATCCGCCGGGCGGCGGCGTACGGCGCCACCGGCGTGCCGTTCTTCGTCGTCGACCAGAAGTACGGCGTGGCGGGGGCGCAGCCGGGTGAGGTGTTCGACCAGGTCCTGGAGCGGGCCTGGGCCGAGTCGCGGCCGGTGATCGACGTGATCGGCGGCGCGGACGCGTGTGGGCCGGACGGCTGCCCCGTCTGAGGGTGTGACCCAGGTCGCGGCGATCGGTGGGTGGGCGCGGGTTCCGGGGGGACGCGGCTCACGTGTAAGGTTAGGCGTGCCTAAGTAAGCCTCACCTAAGGACATGCCGTGCTCGCCAACTACCTGATCGGCCTTCGCGAGGGCCTCGAGGCCGCGCTCGTCGTGAGCATCCTGGTCGCGTACCTCGTGAAGACGGACCGCCGTCACCTGCTGCCCCGCATCTGGGCCGGCGTGGCGCTGGCGGTCGGTGTCAGCCTCGCGTTCGGTGCGGCCCTCACCTGGGGCCCCCGCGGGCTCACCTTCGAGGCCCAGGAGGCCATCGGCGGGACGCTGTCCATCGTCGCGGTCGGCTTCGTGACCTGGATGATCTTCTGGATGGCTCGCGCGGCCCGCGCGATGGGAGGCGAGCTGCGCGGCCAGATCGACAAGGCCGCCGACGGCACCCGCTGGTCGCTCGCGCTCGTGGCGGTCCTCGCGGTCGGCCGCGAGGGTCTCGAGACGGCGCTGTTCCTCTGGGCCGCGACCCAGGCGGGCACGCGCGACGCGGCCGGGGCGGCCGCCTCGACGTGGGAGCCCCTGCTGGGCGCCGCCCTCGGCCTGGCCACGGCGGTGGTCCTGGGGTACCTGATCTACCGCGGTGCGATCTCGATCAACCTCAGCCGCTTCTTCGCCTGGACCGGCGGCTTCCTGATCCTCGTCGCCGCCGGCGTGCTGTCCTACGGCATCCACGACCTGCAGGAGGCCGGCATCCTGCCCGGCCTGAACACCATCGCCTTCGACGTCTCCGGCGTCATCGACCCCGGCACCTGGTACGCCACGCTGCTCAAGGGCGTCTTCAACTTCTCGCCGGTCACCACCGTGCTCGAGGCCGTGGCCTGGCTGGTCTACGCCGTTCCCACGATGGCGCTGTTCGTGCTCGGTGTGCGTCGTCGCGGCGCCAAGCCGGCGGCGCAGGCGAGGCAGCAGCAGCCTGCCCCCGTCTCCAACTGACCCCGCAACCCCCCCGCGAAGGAATCTCTCACCCCATGCGCCTTCCCCTGCTCGCGGCCGCCCTGGTCGCGGTCCCGGCCCTGTCCGCCTGCACCCAGAACGCCTCCTCCGGTGAGGCGGGCGAGGACGACCGCACCATCACGGTCAGCTCAACCGACGACGCCTGCGAGCTCTCGGGCACCGAGGCGCCGTCGGGCAAGCTCACCTTCGACGTCACCAACGACGGGTCCAAGGTGACGGAGTTCTACCTGTACACCGAGAACGCCGAGCGCGTGCTCGGCGAGGTCGAGAACATCGGCCCCGGCCTCACCCGCCAGCTCGTGGTCTCCGCCCCGGCCGGCACCTACCTCACCGCCTGCAAGCCGGGCATGAAGGGCGACGGCATCCGCGCCGACTTCACGGTGACCGACTCGGGCGCGAAGGTCGCCGCCTCCGCCGATGAGGCGGAGCTGGTGGAGCATGCCGAGGAGGAGTACGGCGAGTTCGTGCAGGAGCAGTCGGACCAGCTGCTGACCGGGACGGCGGCGTTCGTGAAGGCCTACAAGGCCGGCGACGACCGTGCCGCCAAGGCGCTCTACCCCGAGGTCCGCACCCACTGGGAGCGCATCGAGACGGTGGCAGAGTCGTTCGGCGACCTCGACCCGAAGATGGACGCCCGTGAAGCCGACCTCGAGCCCGGGCAGAAGTGGACCGGGTGGCACCGCATGGAGAAGGACCTGTGGCCGGCCCGCGCCGAGAAGTACGAGTCCCTGACCATGAAGCAGCGCGCCGTCTACGCCGACGACCTGCTCGCCAACACCAAGGTCCTCGACCACCGCATCGGCGAGCTCGAGTTCACCGTCGACCAGATCGCCAACGGCTCCCGCGGCCTGATGGAGGAGGTGGCGACCGGGAAGGTCACCGGTGAGGAGGAGTACTGGTCGCGCACCGACCTGTGGGACTTCCAAGCCAACGTGGACGGTGCGAAGAAGGCCTTCGAGGTCGTGGAGCCCATCCTCGAGCAGAACGACCCGGAGCTCGAGGAGACCCTCGACGAGCGCTTCGACGCGTTGCAGGAGCAGCTGGACGCGCACCGCGAGGGTGACGGCTTCCGGACCTACGACTACCTGTCCGCCGAGGAAGTGAAGCAGCTCGCGGACGCCGTCAACGCCCTGTCCGAGCCGCTGTCACACCTGACCGCGGCGGTGATCTCCTGACCTCCCGACGCACCCTGGACGTCTCCCGTCGCGGGCTGCTCGGTGGCGGCGCCGCCGCGGCCGGTCTCGCCGGCGCGTTCGTCGCGGGGCGAGCCTCCGCGGACGAAGGCGGTACGCCGGGCACAGGGGACCCGACGTACGCCTTCCGCGGCGAGCACCAGGCCGGCATCGTCACCCCCGCGCAGGACCGGCTCCACTTCGCGGCCTTCGACGTGATCACGGGCTCCCGCGCGCAGCTGGTGGCCCTGCTCAAGGCCTGGACCGAGGCCGCCGACCGGATGACCCGGGGGCTGCCGGCCGGTGAGATCGGCCCGGTCGAGGGCGCGGCCAACGTGCCGCCGGACGACACCGGCGAGGCGATCGGACTGGACGCGAGCGGGCTCACGATCACCTTCGGCTTCGGGCCGGGGCTCTTCGTCGACGCGCAGGGCAGGGACCGCTTCGGGCTCGCCGACCGGCAGCCCGAGGCGCTGCGCGACCTCCCGCACTTCCCCGGAGACAACCTCGACCCGGCCCGCTCCCAGGGCGACCTGTGCGTCCAAGCCTGCGCCGACGACCCGCAGGTCGCCGTGCACGCCGTCCGCAACCTGGCCCGGATCGGCTTCGGCACGGTCTCCGTGCGCTGGTCCCAGCTCGGCTTCGGCCGTACCTCCACGACCTCGACCGCCCAGTCGACCCCTCGCAACCTGTTCGGATTCAAGGACGGCACCGCCAACGTCAAGGCCGAGGAGGCTGCGGCGCTCGACGAGCACGTGTGGGTCGGCGCCGGCGACGACGCGAAGGCCGACTGGCTGGCCGGCGGGTCCTACCTGGTGGCCCGGCGGATCAACATGACCATCGAGGTCTGGGACCGCCAGCCGCTCGGGGACCAGGAGTCCTTCGTGGGCCGCACCAAGGACACGGGGGCGCCGCTGTCCGGCGGGGGCGAGCTCACCGAGCCCGACTTCACGATGCCCGGCAGCGACGGGCCGGTCATCCCGCGCGACTCCCACGTCAGCGTCGTGCACCCGGACCACAACGGTGGCGTCCGGATGCTCCGCCGCGGCTACAACTTCGTCGACGGCACCGACGCGCTCGGGGGCCTGAACGCCGGCCTGTTCTTCCTGGCGTACGTGCGCGACCCGCGCACCCACTTCATCCCCGTGCAGACCCGAATGGCGAAGGTCGACGCCCTGATGGAGTACCTCAAGGTCACCGGGTCCGCGCTGTTCGCGGTGCCGGCCGGCGCGCGGCCGGGGGAGCACGTCGGCCAGGCCCTCTTCGCCTGATCGACGTCGATTCTCCTGCGCCGGGAGCCGGACGCTCCTACGATGCCGGTCCGCACCTCGAGAGGACCGACGCGATGACGACCGCACCCTGGCTGCCCGCCGACTGGCAGCACCCCACCCGGGTCGAGCTGCCGACCGGCCACCACCTGCGTCCGATCCACCCCGACGACACCGAGCTCGACATGCCGGCGGTGATGGGGTCGCGGCAGCGGCTCTGGTCGATCTACGGCGAGGCCTGGGGCTGGCCCCCGGCCGACATGACCGCCGAGCAGGACCGAGAGGACCTCCAGCACCACTGGGAGGAGATCCAGTCCCACGAGTCGTTCAACTACGCCCTCTTCGACGCCGGGGAGACCGAGCTGGTCGGCTGCGTCTACATCGACCCCGCGGACAAGGCCGGCGCGGACGCCGACATCTCGTGGTGGGTGCGTGACGAGCACGTCGGCTCGCCGGTCGAGGCCGCGCTGGACGAGCTCGTGCCCGCGTGGATCGCGTCGGACTGGCCGCTCACCGCGCCGCGGTACGTCGGCCGCGACCTCAGCTGGGCGGACTGGCTGGCGATCCCACGGGAGGGCTGAGCGGCTGGGACGACGCGCCCGCGGTCACCGCCGGCTGACCGTCACCCGGCCGTCGGCGACCTGCCAGTGGTGGGTGACGCCCAGCGACTCGACGAGGGCCTTGTCGTGGCTGACCACGAGCAGCGTGCCGGTGTAGTCGGCCAGCGCCTCCTCCAGCTGCTCGATCGCCGCCACGTCGAGGTGGTTTGTCGGCTCGTCGAGGACGAGCACGTTCACCTCGCGCGCCTGGAAGACCGCCATCACCGCCCTGGTCCGCTCACCCATCGACAGGGTCCGCGCCGGACGGTCGACGTGCTCGCTGCCGAGTCCGAACTTGGCCAGCAGGGTGCGGACCTCGCCCCGGTCGGGTTCCTGCTGCCCGGTGTCGGCGAGCTCGGCGCGGACCACGTCGACGACCGAGGCGTCGGAGTCGAGCAGTGAGCGCCGCTGGTCCAGGACGCCGGCCCGGACCCGGGTGCCCAGGGAACGCCGGCCCGCCGTCAGCGGGATCTCGCCGAGCAGTGCCTTGACCAGCGTCGTCTTGCCGCTGCCGTTGTCACCTGCGATCGCGACCCGGTCACCGCGGGCCACGGTCAGGTCGACCGGCCCGAGCCGGAACCCGTCGCGGACGACCTCGGCCCCGTCCAGCGTGGCCACCACCGCGGCCGGCTCCGGGCCCGGGGTGATCGAGTAGCGCAGCTCCCACTCCTTGCGCGGCTGCTCGACCACGTCCAGCCGGTCCACGGCGTTCTTGAGTCGGGCCGCCTTGGCCGACTGCCGGTCGGCGCGCGCCCTGTGCTTCTCGCGCACGTGCTTGTCCGGCTCGCCGCCGCGGGCGACGTTGCGGTGCCCCTTCGTCGCCCAGTCGTCGCGGCGCCGGGCCTGGGCGAGCAGGTCGTCGCGCTGCGCGGCGTACGTGTCGTAGGCCTCGCGGGCGTGGCGGCGGGTCAGGTCCCGCGCCGCGACGTACTCCGACCAGCCGCCGGTGTAGTGCCCGATCCGTTGCTGGGCCAGGTCGAGCTCCAGGACATGGGTGGTGACCCGGTCCAGGAAGCTGCGGTCGTGGCTGGCGATCAGGATCGGGCCCCGGTGGCCGGTGACGAACTCGACGATCAGCGCGAGGCCGCGCGCATCGAGGTCGTTGGTCGGCTCATCCAGGAGCAGCACGTCGTACCTGCTGAGCAGCACGGCGACCAGCGCGGCCCTGGCGGCCTGACCTCCGGACAGGCTGCCGAGCGGCCGGTCGGCAGCGACCTCCAGGCCCACCTTCGCGGTCACCTGGGGCAGCCGGTCCTCGAGGTCGGCCGCGCCGAGCGCGAGCCAGCGCTCCAGCGCGGCGGCGTACTCCTCGTCGGCGCCGGGGCGGCCCTCGGCCAGGGCGGTCGAGGCGTGGTCGAGCTCGCGGTCGGCCGTGGCCACGCCGGTCCGCCGCCGGGCGTACGCGAGCAGCGACTCGGCGGGGTCCGGCACCACCTGGGGGAGCCACCCGATGGTGGCGTCGCGAGGGGCCAGCTGGATCGTGCCGGACTCGATCGGCAGCTCCCCGACGATCGTGCGCATCAGCGTGGACTTGCCGGAGCCGTTGGCCCCGACGACGGCGGTGACGTTGCCGTCGGCGAGCACGAGGTCGAGCCCGGTGAAGAGGGTGCGCGCAGCGAAGCTGACGTCGAGGCCGGCGATGGTGAGGGTCGTGGACATGTTGCTCCAGGAGTGACGAAGGGGCCCCGCGCGGGCGGGCGGGCTCGGAGTCGTCAGGCGATGTCCACGGCGGAAGATTAGCCGCGCGGGCGGGCGCGGACACAACCGAATTACGGCGTCGTGCTCGGGTAGTGTGGAAATCCGCACAGCGTCGTGCATGCCTTCCCCCACACCAGGAGCGAGGACACCGCTGTGACCAAGCCCGTCGTACTCATCGCCGAGGAGCTGAGCCCGGCCACCGTCGAGGCGCTCGGCCCGGACTTCGAGATCCGCACCTGCAACGGCGCCGACCGGGGTGCGCTGCTGTCGGCCGTCGCCGACGCCGACGCGCTGCTGGTCCGCTCGGCGACCAAGGTGGACGCCGAGGCCCTGGCAGCCGCGCACCACCTGAAGGTCGTGGCCCGGGCCGGCGTCGGCCTCGACAACGTCGACGTGCGGGCGGCGACCCAGTCCGGTGTCATGGTCGTCAACGCGCCGACGTCCAACATCGTCTCGGCCGCCGAGCTCGCCGTCGCGCTGATGCTGGCCGCGGCCCGGCACCTCTCGCCCGCCCACCAGGCGCTGCGCCACGGCGAGTGGAAGCGGTCGCGCTACACCGGCACCGAGCTCTACGAGAAGACGGTCGGGATCGTCGGCCTGGGCCGGATCGGGGTGCTGGTCGCCCAGCGCCTCTCGGCGTTCGGGATGAGGGTCGTGGCCTACGACCCCTACGTGCAGGCCGGCCGGGCCGCCCAGATGGGCGTCCGGCTCGTCGACCTCGACACGCTGCTGGCCGAGGCGGACTTCATGTCCGTGCACCTGCCGAGGACCCCCGAGACGATCGGCCTGATCGGCGCCGAACAGCTCGCCCGGGTCAAGCCGTCGCTGGTGCTGGTCAACGCCGCCCGGGGCGGCATCGTCGACGAGGTCGCGCTGTACGCCGCGCTCAAGGAGGGCCGGGTCGCGGCCGCCGGGCTCGACGTCTTCGCCACGGAGCCCTGCACCGACAGCCCGCTCTTCGAGCTGGACAACGTGGTCGCGACGCCGCACCTCGGCGCCTCCACCGACGAGGCCCAGGAGAAGGCCGGGCTCGCGGTGGCCCGTTCGGTGCGGCTCGCGCTCGCCGGCGAGCTGGTGCCCGACGCGGTCAACGTGCAGGGCGGTGTGATCGCCGAGGACGTCCGCCCCGGCATCCCGCTCACCGAGAAGCTCGGGCGGATCTTCACCGGCCTCGCCGGGTCCGTGGCCGAGTCGATCGACGTCGAGGTCCGCGGGGAGATCACCGACTACGACGTCAAGGTGCTGGAGCTGGCCGCGCTCAAGGGGGTCTTCGCCGACATCGTCGAGGAGCAGGTGTCCTACGTGAACGCACCGCTGCTCGCGGCCGAGCGCGGCTGCGCCGTACGCCTGGTCGCCGACCCGGAGAGCCCCGACCACCGCAACCTCATCACGATCCGCGGCACCCTCGCGGACGGCTCGCAGGTCTCGGTGAGCGGGACCCTGATCGGGATCGGCCAGAAGGAGCGGCTGGTCGAGGTCAACGGCTTCGACGTCGACATCGAGCCCACGGAGCACCTGGCGTTCTTCCGCTACGAGGACCGGCCGGGCATGGTCGGCACCGTCGGCCGGATCCTCGGCGACGCCGGGGTGAACATCGCCGGCATGCAGGTCGCCCGCGACGCCAAGGGCGGGCAGGCCCTGGTCGCCCTGTCGGTCGACTCCGCGATCGCGAACGAGTCGCTGGCCGAGATCCAGGAGGCGATCGCCGCCGCGTCCGTGCGGGCGGTCGACCTCACCTGAGCCAGGCTCAGGCGACCATCACCCGCCCGGGACCGGTGGCGCGCGCGCCCTGGCGGCCGCGGACGACGTCCCACGCCTCGGCGAGCCGGTCGACCGCGTCCTCGAGCTCGTCCGCGGGACGGGTCCACGGGATCCGTACGAAGCGGTCCAGGCCGCCCTCGGCGGCGAACACCGGCCCCGGGGCCACGATGACGCGGCGCCGCTCGCCCTCGGCGGCCAGCGCCGTGCCGAGCGGGCCCGGCAGCTCGCACCACAGCGCGAGCCCGCCCGCCGGGAGCCGGAACCGCCACTCGGGCAGCCGGGCGCGGACTGCGGCGGCCAGGGCGTCGCGCTGCTCGCGCAACCGGGAGCGGTGGTCCTCGAGGACCGAGCCGGCGTCCTCGAGGAGCCGCACGAGCACCAGCTGCTCCATGACCGGCGCGCCGAGGTCGAGCCCCACCCGGGCCCGGGTCAGCTGCTCCATCCGGCCCTCGGGGGAACGGATCCACCCGAGCCGAAGACCTCCCCAGAAGCTCTTGCTGGCGCTGCCGATCGTGATCGCCGCGGGGGAGTGGGCCGCGAACGGGCGGGGCATCCGCTGCCCGTCGAGCGCGAGCGCCTGGTGGGCCTCGTCGACCACGGCGATCGTGCGCGCCCGACGCAGGTGCGCGGCGTACTCCTCGCGCTGGGCGTCGGTCATCACGAGTCCGGTGGGGTTCTGGAAGTCGGGGATCAGGTAGGCCAGCTTCGGCCCGGACTGGCGCAGCGCGGCGCCCACCGCGTCGAGGTCCCAGCCGTCGGGGTCGACGGGGCACCCGGTGAGCCGGGCGCCGCTGTGCCGGATCGCCTGGGTGGCGTTGGGGTAGACCGGCGACTCGACCAGCACCCGGTCGCCGGGGCCGGTGAAGGCCTGCGCCACGATGGAGGCCGCACTCAGGGCGCCCGGAGTGACCATGATCTGGTCGGGGTCGGTCGGCAGGCCGCGAGCGTCGTACGTCGCGGCGATGGCGCGCTGGAGCTGGGGGAGGCCGGCGGGGAAGTACCCGTGACCCCCGAGGTAGGCGGGCAGCTCGGCGGCGGCCTCGGCGTACGCCGTCGCCAGCCCGGGAGGCGCGGACGCGGCCGCGCAGTTGAGATCGATGGCCTCGTCGTCCCCAGGGCGGGGGAGCAGGGCCCGGTCGTGCGCGCGCGCCCGGCCGCCCGGCACCTGGGTGAAGGTGCCCGAGCCCTGCCGCGCCTCGGCGTACCCCGTCTCCCGCAGCGCGGCGTAGGCCCGGGTCACGGTCGTGCGCGAGACCCCGAGGGCCTCGGTGAGCTCGCGTTCGCTGGGCAGCCGGGCGCCCAGGCCGATCCGGCCGTCGCCGATGAGGAGGGTCAGCGCCTCGGCGAGCCCGGCGTACGCGGGGGAGCGGTCGAAGCCGTCGACCAGCGCGGCGACGCGGGCGGCGCCGACGGTCCGTTGAGTGGACTGGGTCATGCAGGCCACTGTTTCACGATTGGCTATTGATGAGAAGGCCAATCGCTACGCAGGCTTGTCCCATGTCGACGATCGCCCGCCCCGTCACCGCCCGTCCTGGGCTGACCGACCTCGGCCCCGTCGCCCAGCTCCGGGCGGGGCGGCTGGGGCGCCGGCTGCCGCAGCTCTACGTCGGCCTGGTGCTGTACGGCGTGTCCCTGGCGATGATGGTGCGCGGCGACCTCGGGCTGGCGCCCTGGGACGTGCTGCACTCCGGGCTGATCCGACACGTGCCGATCACGCTGGGCCAGGCGGTCGTGGTGATGAGCTTCGTGGTGCTGGTGGCGTGGATCCCGCTGCGCGAGACGCCCGGGATCGGGACCATCTCCAACGCCCTCGTGGTCGGCTTCTCCGCCGACGCCACGCTCGCGTTGCTGCACCACCCGGACGCCTTGGTGCTGCAGGGCGGGCTCATGGTGGGCGGGGTCGCGCTGTGCGGCCTGGCCAGCGCGATGTACATCGGCGCGCAGCTCGGGCGCGGTCCGCGCGACGGCTTGATGACGGGCCTGCACCGGCGCACCGGCCTCTCGCTGCGGCTGGTCCGCACCGGCCTGGAGGTGGCGGTCGTGCTGATCGGCCTGCTGCTGGGTGGTGTGGCAGGCCTCGGCACGGTTCTCTACGCCCTCGCGATCGGGCCGCTCACCCAGCTGTGGCTGCCGCGCTGGACGGTCTCCGTGGATGCCCCAGGGGCATCGCCGGTCCGGATGGGTGGTTCGGACTAGTCCCGCGGGGCCAGCGCCGGGCCACCCACTCGGGTGGTGTGGCGTTGGACGACCGCTCCTGCTTCCCGCGTTAGCCCATCAGGCAGGCCGTCCGGCTGCCTAACCTCCGAGACCTACGTCAAGGGGGAAATGATGGTCGAGGCTCTTCTCGCGAGGTCGCGTGTGCGGCTTGCGGTGTTCATTCTTGCTCTGGTGGGACCGCTGGTAACCGGGCTGGTGGGTACACCGGCAATGGCCGCGGTGGCCAAGCCGTCCGGGCTCACCAGCCAGTCCAGCGTGACCGCGGTCGTGCTGTCCTGGAAGCCCGTGAAGGGGGCGATCTCCTACCACGTACAGGTCGCGTCCTCGAGCTCGTACGACAGCCCGGTGCTCGACGTCCTGACGACCAACACCCACGCCACGCCCACGGCCGTGGTGCCGTTCGGCAAGGTGTACTGGCGGGTGGCGGCCACCAGGGGCAGCGGGTGGAGCAAGTGGTCCTCGGCCTCGTTCAACCGCTCCCAGCGCAGCGGCCCGATCCTGACCGAGCCGGCGGACGGCGCCGACCTCGACCAGCCGGAGCACCCGCCGGTGCTGCGGTGGGACCCGGTGCCGGGTGCCCGGAGCTACGTGGTCGAGATCGACGGCGAGGAGCGCGACTGGGTCGACACCGAGACGTACACCACCGAGACCACCTCGCTGGTCCCCACCGAGACCCAGCAGCCCGGTACCTACTGGTGGCGGGTGCGCGCGTACTTCGACAGCGCGATCAACTCGCTGCCCTCGACCGAGCGTTCGTACACCATCGGGGCCCTGCCCAGGGTCGGGCTGAAGGCCACCGAGCCCACGATGGAGGACGTGGTGCTGCAGTGGGACCCGGTGCCGGGCGCCGTCGACTACGAGGTCCGGGTCAGCACCGACAACGGCTTCAACGTGATCACCGACCACCAGTACGTGTCCGGCACCCGCTACTCGCCGCCGACCACATACGACAACGCGTCGTACTGGTGGCAGGTCCGAGCGCGAGACGTGTTCGGCCAGACCGAGGAGTGGCCGGTCTACCCCGACCGGACCGGGGTCTTCCAACGGAGCTGGCCGGAGAAGCCCTCCCTGGTCACGCCGGCCACCGGTTCGACGCCCCCCAACACCGACCTGACCTTCCAGTGGACCCCCGTCCCGCACGCGGCGTGGTACCTCCTGGACGTCGGCACGGACCCCGGGTTCTCGAGCGGAGCCACCTTCAAGACCTGCAAGAGCACCCAGACGACCTACACGCCCGGATGGAGCAAGCAGGGTCTGTACGACAACAGGTGCATGCCCACCAAGGCCGGCACCTGGTACTGGCGGGTGCGCGCCATGGACAGCAACACCAGCGCCTACACGACCGTCAACGGTCGCTTCTCCGAGGTCGGCTCGTTCTCCTGGACGCCGCCCACTCTCACGAGCGCGAGCCCGGGCGAGGTCACCGGCGAGCGGCTCGTGCTGGAGGGCAACGGCGTCGGTCCGTGCACCGCATCTCTGGGCGTCTCCGGAGGTGTGTGCTCCGGTGTCACCTCCACCCCGATGCTCGACTGGGACCCGGCACCCGGAGCCACGTCGTACATCGTCTACCTCGCGCACGACCGCAACTTCACGAACATGGTGGACGGCTTCGGTGACGTGGGGAACCCGGACACGATGTTCCACACCACCAACACCCGGTTCATGCCGCCCAGCTTCGCGTTGCCCGACACCCAGGCGGGCGAGGCGTACTACTGGTTCATCCGGCCCTGTGGCACCGGGTGCGGCCTGACCCCGGAGGAGGCGTCCAACGCGTTCCAGAAGAAGTCGGCGCCCGTCGCGCTGGTGTCCCCCGCGGACAACGCGGTGCTGGCCGACCAGGCGACCTTCGACTGGACCGACTACCTGGCGACCAACAAGGTGACGACGGATCCCGCCACGGGCGAGCACCCGACGCAGGCCGCCCGCAGCTACCGGATCCAGGTCTCCCAGAACTCCTCGTTCGTCGTGACCCGGACCGACAAGGTCTACGAGGCGATCGTCGACCAGACGACCTTCACGGCCTACAAGAACTCCTACCCCGAGGGGGTGCTCTACTGGCGGGTGCAGGCCATCGACGGCACCGGAAACCCCTTGACCTGGAGCCCCGTCCGCCAGTTCACGAAGTCGTCACCGACACCGGTCGTGACGTCCCCGACGGACGGTGCCGTGGTCAACGGGGTCCAGCCGTTCCGGTGGCACCCGCTGACGTACGCGCACTACTACGACCTCGAGGTGTACCGGAACAGCGACACCACGGCGTCGGCCGGCAACCTGGCGCTGAAGGTCACCAACATCCGGCAGGCGGCGTACACGGCGAGCAAGCCCCTCCAGGCGCTCGGCAAGGACTTCGTCTGGCGCGTCCGGCGCACCGACTATGACGGGCACGCGGGGGCCTGGGGACCCTGGCAGCGGTTCCGTGTCACGTCCGGGAGGCCCAAGCTGCTGCAGCCCGGGAGCACCGTCAGCCGGACCCGCGCGATCTTCTCGTGGCGGGCCGCGCCCCAGGCGGCGTACTACCGCTGGGAGCTTCGCCGAGGTTCCACGGTCGAGCAGTACGCCACCACGGCCCAGACCAGCTACGCGCCGGTGCGCCCGCTGACCAAGGGCAAGTACTCCTGGCGGGTCATCAGCTTCGACAGCCAGAACCACGTGCTCCGGGCGACCGGCTGGCGCAAGGTGACGGCGAAATGAGTCCGTGGGGGGAGTAGATGGAAGACCCGGGTCGGCGCGCCTGCACAGGTAGGCGCGCCGACCCGGCCGCGTCAGCGCTTGGTGGCGATGATGGTGGAGGCGTCGGAGGCCACCATCACCTCGACGGCGGTGAAGCGCTCGTCGGTGAGCCACTGCTCGCGGAGGGTGTCCACGCGGCCGCTGGTGATCGGCGGCCAGAGCTCGCAGGGCGTGAAGTCGTCGAGCACCACGATCCCGCCCTCCTCGACCAGGTCGGCGACGGCGTCCACCCCGACCTCGGTCGGCTCCCCGGAGTCCAGGAACAGCAGCGAGAAGGGGCCCTTGTCCAGCAGCGTGGACCAGTCGGCCGCGAGCACCTCGACCTGCGGGTCGTCCACGAAGATCTCGGCGGCCGCGCCGGCCAGCTTGGGGTCGAGCTCGGCGGTCACGATCCGGGCCTCGCCGCGTACGCCGGAGCGGAGCCAGGCGGTGCCGACGCCGCAGCCGGTGCCGAACTCCGCCATCGTCCCGCCGCGGGTCGCGGCCAGCGTGGCGAGCAGGCGCCCGGTCTCGTTGCGGCAGAACGAGACGTATCCCGACCTGCGGGACACCGCGAACGCTCGGGACACGACATCGGGGAGTTCGGGGGGAGCGCTCATGGGCCGAGTCTCTCATCATGAGCATCTCGTCTCGCATCGTGAACAGTTGCCGAAAAGCCGTGTCGGGGCCCGTCGCGGTCGTCGTACCCTGGGCTCACCATGCGGAGCGTCTTCGTACTTATCGAGTGCCGCGGCGAGGCCCAGCAGTAACCACTGCTTGTGAGGCCACCTCGCCGCGGTGTTCGGCGTTGACCGGCTTCACGCTCATCTGAAGACGCCCTCCGCGGCGGACCGCACCCAACAGCACGTGCGCGATCCGCAGACCTGATGGTTCTCCCTCTCATGTGATCCATGAGCAGACCCGCCCCCCGCCGCGGGGCTTCTTCGGTGTCCCACACCGAGCACGTCCACCCAGGATCACCCAGAGGAGCACGACCGATGTACGACATGTACCCCGAGTGGGGACCGGCCAGCCACCACCCCGAGAACCCCCGCAGCGCCGAGAACACCTGGGCCGCCGTCCAGGCCTCGCTTGACCTGCGAGACAACGGCGGCCAGCGCCCCGACGACAACTAACGTTCGCGACATGACTGACTCGAACTCCGGAACCCTCAGGCTCGCCGTCATCCCCGGTGACGGCATCGGCCAGGAGGTCACGGCCGAGGCGCTCAAGGTCCTCGAGGCCGCCGCGCCCGGTGAGGTGAAGTTCGAGCCGACCCGCTACGACCTCGGTGCCGAGCGCTACCTGGCGACCGGCGAGGTCCTCCCGGACTCGGTGCTCGAGGAGATCCGCGGGCAGGACGCGATCCTGCTCGGCGCGGTCGGCGGCAAGCCCGGCGACCCGAACCTGCCGCCCGGCATCCTCGAGCGCGGGCTGCTGCTGCGGCTGCGTTTCGAGCTCGACCACTACGTCAACCTGAGGCCGTCCCGCATGTTCCCGGGTGTCGCGTCGCCGCTGCGCCCGGAGATCTCGGGACAGCCCGGCGAGGTCGATTTCGTGGTCGTCCGTGAGGGGACCGAGGGCCCCTACACCGGCAACGGCGGCTCGATCCGGGTGGGCACCCCGCACGAGGTGGCCACCGAGGTCTCGCTCAACACCGCGTTCGGCGTCGAGCGGGTGGTCCGCGACGCCTTCGCCCGTGCGCAGCGCCGGCCGCGCAGGAAGCTCACGCTGGTCCACAAGACCAACGTCCTCGTGAACGCCGGCGCCGTCTGGTCGCGACTCGTGGCCGAGGTCGGGCGTGAGTACCCCGACGTCACGGTGGACTACCTCCACATCGACGCGGCGACGATCTTCATGACCACCGATCCGGGCCGTTTCGACGTGATCGTCACCGACAACCTGTTCGGCGACATCATCACCGACCTCGCCGCCGCCATCACCGGCGGCATCGGTCTCGCGGCGTCGGGGAACATCAACCCCGACCGCACCGCACCCTCCATGTTCGAGCCCGTGCACGGGTCGGCGCCGGACATCGCGGGCCAGCAGAAGGCCGATCCCACGGCTGCGATCCTCTCCGCCTCGCTGCTGCTCGACCACCTCGGGTACGCCGACGCGGCCGCGGCCGTCGAGCACGCCGTGATCGAGGACCTGGCCGCGCGCACCCCCGGCGCCACACGGCGTACGACGGAGATCGGCGACGCCGTGGCGGCGCGAGTAGCCGGCTGACGGCTGCCCCCCACCCTTCCGAGACGCCGGGCACCCGAGGGGTGCTCGGCGTCTCGCCCAACCGATAAGGTCGGCTAACGTGCCTTCCATGCAGATCAGCACCACCCTCAACCCCCAGCCGGTCGACGACGCCCGCCTCGCCGAGATCCTGTCCAACCCGGGGTTCGGCCAGCACTTCACCGACCACATGTTCACCGTGGAGTGGACGCCCGGCTCCGGCTGGCACGGCGCCCGGATCGAGCCCTACGGGCCGCTGACCCTCGACCCGGCCACGGCGGTGCTGCACTACGCCCAGGAGACCTTCGAGGGCATGAAGGCCTACCGGCACGAGGACGGTTCGATCTGGTCGTTCCGCCCGGAGGAGAACGCCGCGCGGATGGTGCGGTCCAGCCGGCGGCTGGCCTTCCCGGAGCTGCCGGTCGAGGACTTCGTGGCCGCCGTCGACGAGCTCGTCAGGGTCGACCAGCGGTGGGTGCCTGACGCGGCGGGGGAGAAGAGCCTCTACGTCCGGCCGTTCATGATCGCGACCGAGAAGTTCCTCGGCGTCCGGCCCAGCCAGCACGTCACCTTCATGGTGATCGCCAGCCCCGCCGGCGCCTACTTCAAGGGCGGCATCAAGCCGGTGACGCTGTGGCTCACCGAGGAGTACACCCGGGCCGGCCGCGGCGGCATGGGCGCGGCCAAGACCGGCGGCAACTACGCCAGCTCCCTGGTCGCCCAGCAGGAGGCGACCGCCGAGGGCTGCGACCAGGTCGTCTTCCTCGACGCCCAGGAGGGCAGGTACGTCGAGGAGCTCGGCGGCATGAACATGTACTTCGTCTTCGACGACGGCCGGATCGTGACCCCCGGGACCGGGACCATCCTCGAGGGGATCACCCGCTCGAGCATCATCGAGCTGGCCGGGAAGCTCGGCCACCAGGTCGAGGAGCGCAAGTTCTCCATCGACGAGTGGCGCGAGGGCGTCAGCAGCGGCCGGATCACCGAGATCTTCGCCTGCGGCACCGCCGCGGTCGTGACCCCCGTGGGGGGACTGAAGTGGCAGGGCGGCGAGGTGCCGGCCCCCGCGAGCACCGACCTCACGATGAAGGTCCGCCAGGCGCTCGTCGACCTCCAGTACGGCCGTGCCGAGGACACCTTCGGCTGGATGCACCGCATCGTCTGAGGCCCGGCCCCGGCCCGACGGGGCCGGAGGAGCAGCGCGCCGTACGGGTCAGGCGCGGAAGGCCAGCCAGGCCGCGACCATCCGTCGGGCCTGACCCCGCGTGAACCGGTCCAGGCACGGGTCGTCGCCGTAGCTCATGAAATTGTGGACCGGGTCGCTGCCCGGCTGGGTGCAGGTGTCGTCGCTCTCGTTGCACTCGTAGATGTTGTCGCCGTCGTCCTGGTACGGAGTGTCCGCAACCAGGTCGCCCGGCTTCTTGCAGCCGTTCTGGAAGGTGTGGAACAGGCCGAGCCAGTGACCGATCTCGTGGGTGGCGGTGTCGCCCTCGTCGTACCCGGTGTAAGCCCCGCCCGGCAACGCCTGGTTGGACAGCACCAGGCCGTCGAGGGCCAGGTTTCCCTGCCACGGGAACTGTGCGTAGCCCAGGATGGTGTCGTCGAGGCTGGCGATGTAGATGTTGAGGTCGCCCCAGCCGCCTTGGTGGAGGGCCTTCTTCGCGGCGACGGCGGTCTCGCTCTCGCCCTTGTTGCCGACGTGCCAGAAGTACCAGTCCCTGTTGACGGTCACGTCCGTCGAGACGAGCTTGAACCTGAACGGCGTCTGCACCGAGGACGTCGAGGTCCGTCCCCCGTACGCGTCGTTCAGGACCTGGATCTGCTCCCGGATCTGCTGACGGGTCACCGCGACGGCACCGGACGGGGCCGTGATCACGTGCACGTGCGTCGGCACCGTGATGCGTCGTGCGGTGCGCGGCTCGCCGTTGGACTTGAGGACCCCACGCTCCACCAACCGATCCACACGTTGCTGCAGCCGCCCGTCCATGCGCCGGGACGCGGGGGTGGTGACGGAGTTCGGGTCGGCGCCCTGCATGCCCCGGGTCGCCCGCGCGGCCGACTGCCCCGCGTCGCAGCCGACGGCCGCGGCGTCCGCCGGGGCCGTGCCCCCTCCCGGTGCGGCGAGCCCCACGGTCAGCAGCAGGGCGGCGCCCGCCAGCCAGGGGGCGATGGTGCGTCGGGCTGACAATCGGTTCATGGTTCCTCCCCCAGGGGTGGCCAGATGTCGACGAGTGGACGCGACTCGACGATTCCCCGTCGCCACCGGACGGGGCAAACCTGATTCCGGGTATCTCGCGCGGGAGAACGCGCGAGCGAGGCTCCTCCGGTGGGAGCGCGGCGCGGCGCGCGAGGCAAGGACGCCGGCGGCGCTAGTAACCTCGGTCCGTGACGACCTCGCCGCGCCCCCACCTGCCTGAGAGCAGGACCGTGGGCGACTACACCCTGCTCTCACGCATCGGCGAGGGCGGCATGGGCGTGGTCCACCTGGCCCGCAAGCCGGGGGGAGAGCGGGTCGCGCTCAAGGTGCTGCGTCCGCACATCGTGGGCGATGACGAGGCGCGCGCCCGGCTGGCCCGCGAGGTGAGCTCACTGAGCCGGATCCGGAGCAAGTGGGTCGCGGAGATCGTCGACGCGGACCCCTGGGGGGAGATCCCGTTCGTCGCCACCCGCTACGTGCCGGGCCTCTCGCTGCACGACCACGTCATCGACGAGGGGCCGATCACCGGACCCGACCTGATCTGGTTCGCCGGCTGCCTGGCCGAGGGGCTCGCGTCCGTGCACGGCGTCGGGGTGCTGCACCGTGACGTCAAGCCCTCCAACGTGCTGATGGAGGGGCGGACCCCCATCCTGATCGACTTCGGCCTGGCGCGGGTGGCCGACGACCCCAAGCTCACCCACACCGGCTGGCTGCTCGGCACGCCCGGGTACCTCGCCCCCGAGATCCTGTACGGCGACGACGCGACCGCCGGCTCCGACGTCCACTCGTGGGCGGCGACGGTGGCGTACGCCGGCACCGGCCGGCCCCCGTTCGGGCGCGGTCCGTCGATGGCGATCATGGACCGGGTACGCCGGGGCGAGCACGACCTCGACGGGCTGCCGGCGCAGCTGCGCGGCATCGTCGAGGCCGCCCTCGACCCCGAGCCCGGCCGTCGCCCCGGCGTGGAGGACCTGCTCGGCTGGCTGCGTCCGAGCACCTCCCGGGTGCCGCCCGTCGCCGTCGAGGACCCCCACACGGTGCCGCTGGCGTTCGCGGCCCAGGCCGCGGCGTACGACCCCACCGACCAGCTGCACCGCGAGACCCTCGTCGACCCGGGAGACAGCGAGCTGCCCACCCGCGCCCTGGCGGAGCAGTGGCCCGCCGAGGGCGAGGAGTGGCCGCCGCAGCCCACGCGAGTCCCGTGGCCGGAACGGATGCGCCGCGGCGTGCTGCTCGGCGGCGCGGCGCTCGCCGCAGGCGCCGGGATCGCGGCGTTCCCGTGGCCGGCCACCGCCGCGCTGCTCCTGCTGGCCTGGCTGCTCCGCAGCGGGTCGCTGGCCGCCAGCGCGGCGGGCGATCGTCGTCGGCTGCGCGGCCGCAAGTGGTACGACGGGGTCCAGTTCCTGCTGGCTGCCCCCTGGCACCTGGTGCGCGCGATCGGCGGCACCGTGCTGCTGGCGCTGTGGAGCCTGGGCCTGGCCGTGGCCGCGGCCCTGATCTGCTACGCCGTGGCCGCGGGGTTGCCGGCCACCTTGTTCGTGGGCGGGATCGCCTTCTCGGCCTCGCTGTGGCTGGGACCGGGCGGCTCGCGCGTGCGCTCGTCGGTGGGCCGCGTGGTCAACCCCGCCTCGGCCTCGCCGCAGCACTGGGTGGGGTCGGTCCTGATCGTGGTCGCGGTGGCGGTGGTGCTGCTGCTCCGCCTGGACACGTCCGGCATCTCCTGGACCCCGGCCCGGGACCAGCCGTTCGCCGGGCTCTCCCTGCCGGATGGGCTCCCCCTCGGCTGAGCCCGCGCGGGTTCGCATCGCGAGATCCCGGCATCCCCGCTGGGAGGCCCGTGGCAGCATGGGTGGCATGCAGCAGCAGGTGATCATTACCTAGCGCGTCGACGCCCCACCCCGGGGCCGCCGACGCGCAGACCTCTCGTAATCCGGGAGGTCTTTTTGTTGCCCGGACCGCATCACGGAAGAGACAGACCGATGGACCTGCACGGCGCGTTCCACGTCTACGACACCACCCTGCGTGACGGCGCGCAGCAGGAGGGGCTGAACCTCTCCGTCGCCGACAAGCTGAGCATCGCCCGGCAGCTGGACGGCCTGGGGGTCGGCTACATCGAGGGCGGCTGGCCGGGCGCCAACCCCAAGGACACCGAGTTCTTCCGCCGGGCCACCGAGGAGCTGGACCTGCGGCACGCGCAGCTGGCCGCGTTCGGCGCCACCCGCCGCGCGGGCGTGAAGGCCGCCGACGACCCGTTGGTCGGGGCCCTGCGCGACAGCGGCGCCGGCGTGGTCACGCTGGTCGCCAAGTCCCACGACCGGCACGTCGAGCTGGCGCTGCGGACCACGCTCGAGGAGAACCTCGCGATGATCCGCGACACCGTCAGCCACCTGCGCGCAGAGGGCCAGCAGGTCTTCCTCGACGCCGAGCACTTCTTCGACGGCTACCGGGCCAACCGGGACTACGCGCTCGAGGTGCTGCGCACGGCGTACGACGCGGGCGCCGAGGTGGTCGCGCTGTGCGACACCAACGGCGGGATGCTGCCCGGCTGGGTGGCCGACGTGGTCCACGACGTCGTCGACACGACGGGGGTCCGGGTCGGCATCCACTGCCACAACGACACCGGATGCGCGGTCGCCAACACCCTGGCCGCGGTCGACGCCGGGGCCAGCCACGTCCAGGGCACGATCAACGGGTACGGCGAGCGGACCGGCAACGCCGACCTCGTCACGGTGGTCGCCAACCTCGAGCTCAAGCTGGAGCGGCAGGTGCTGCCCCCGGGTCTGCTCCGCGAGGCCACCCGGATCGCGCACGCGGTCGCCGAGGTCACGAACTTCCCGCCCGCCTCGCGGCAGCCGTACGTCGGCACCTCGGCGTTCGCGCACAAGGCCGGGCTGCACGCGAGCGCGATCAAGGTCGACCCGAACCTCTACCAGCACATGGACCCGGTGGGCGTCGGCAACGACATGCGGCTGCTCGTCTCGGACATGGCCGGGCGCGCGTCGATCGAGCTCAAGGGCCGCGAGCTGGGCTTCGACCTGTCTCATGACTTGGAGCTGGTGACCCGGGTGACCGACCGGGTCAAGGAGCTGGAGTCCCGCGGCTACACCTTCGAGGCGGCGGACGCGTCGTTCGAGCTGCTGCTTCTCGAGGAGGTCGAGGGCCGGCGGCCGTCGTACTTCGAGATCGAGTCCTGGCGGGTGATCACCGAGACGCTGCCCCGGTCGCGGGCCGGCGAGGAAGCGGTCTCGGAGGCGACCGTGAAGCTCAAGGCGGACGGGGTGCGCTTCGTCGTCACCGGTGAGGGCAACGGCCCGGTCAACGCGCTGGACCAGGCGCTGCGCGAGGCGATCGGGCAGGCCTACCCGGAGGTCGCGAAGTTCGAGCTGATCGACTACAAGGTCCGCATCCTCGACCAGGGGCACGGCACCGACGCGATCACGCGGGTGCTGATCGAGACCAGCGACGGGGAGTCCTCGTGGGTCACCGTGGGCGTCGGCCACAACGTGATCGAGGCGTCCTGGGGTGCCCTGGTCGACGGGCTCACCTTCGGGCTGCGCCGCCAGCACCTCTGAGCAGCAGAAGGCCCCTCCTTCCCGGAAGCGGGAGGGAGGGGCCTTCTCAGGAGTCAGCGATCACCGGAGGTAGATCGTGCGACCCTTGGCCGTGTCCTGGAAGGTGCCGGACGGGTCCTGCGTGATGAACACGAAGTTCGACGCACGGGCCGCGCCCTTGACCCACTTGTAACCGCCGGTGGGCCTGCGAACCGGCACGTACATGACCTCTTCCTCGCCCGAGCACTCGAACGCGTTGATCGACGTGACCTGACCGGTGTTGGTCTGCACGCTGCCGTGCGTGACCTGGGTCAGCGTCGTCTGGAGCAACGCGCTGGTGGTGTCCTCGGAGCAAGCGACCTTGGTCTTGACCCAGGCGATCTTGTGGCTCGCGGAGAGCTCGCCGTACTTGCCGATCTTGATGATGGAGTTGTCGGCGCTCGCCGCGCCAGCGGTGAGGGCGACCGTAGCCAGTGCTGCTACGCCCGCACCCACAGTCTTCGTGGTCTTGTGCATTGTCTTGGCCCCCTAGGCCTCAATCAAGTGGGAAGGCCTGTCCTCCCTTGGTTAGAACCTAGAAAGGACGTCTGGACGGGTCATGCCTGAATTTGGTGGTCTTTCCCCAGTCCGTCTGCGGTAGTGGGTAAAGCGGCGCTCAGGATGGTGAGCGGACGACGCGTCGGGCGAGGTCGATCCAGCCGGCGTAGACGCGGTCGACGTCGAGTCCCTCGATCCGCACCTGCTGGTCCAGGACCGGCGCCTCCAGGGGCGCCATCAGCGCGGTCGCCAGCAGCGGCAGGTCGCCGGTCACCCCGAGCTCGGAGAGCAGGAGGCGCACGTGCATCGCGGCGAAGGAGTACGCCGCGTAGGAGCGCGTTCCGGCGCGACCCGCCTCGCGGATCAGGTCGGCGTGCAGCAGCGTCGTGTCCAGCCGCGACCGGCCGAAGGCCATCAGTCGCTCCCACGGCCCGGCCCCGGGACCCAGCGGTGGCGGCCCGGACATGACCGCCGCCTGCCACTCGGTCTCCGAGTGGTTGAGCAGCGCGGCCATCAGTCCCTCGCGGGACTCGAAGCGCCGGAACACCGTGCCCTTGCCGACGCCCGCCGCGGTGGCCACCGCGTCCATGGTGACGCCGTCGACCCCGCAGACGTCGACCAGCTGCTGGGCGGCGCGCAGCAGCGCCTCGCGGTTGCGCGCGGCGTCGCGACGCTCGCGGTGCGGTTCGTCGACGAGGTGCAGGAAGTGGGGACCGGACATGACGTCGCTCACTCTAGGGGCGGGATCGGGCGGTGGTCGCGCCGAAAACTGGGGGTGCAGGGAATAAGAACCGGACCGTGGTCCGTTTGGTCGGGCGAACGTCTCCCCGACCCCCGCAGGAGCCCCCGCATGACCAACACCCGCGTCCTCGTCCTCGTCGGCAGCCTCCGCGCCGACTCGCTGAACCGTCGCATCGCCGAGAAGCTGGCGGAGCTCGCGCCTGCCGGCGTCGAGGTGGAGATCGCCGAGAACCTCCACGAGCTGCCGTTCTACAACGAGGACCTCGACGGCGAGAACGTCCCCTCCGCCGCGGCCGCGCTCCGCGACCAGGTGACGCTCGCGGACCGCGTGCTGGCGGTGACCCCCGAGTACAACGGCACCATGCCCGCCGTCCTCAACAACGCCATCGACTGGCTGTCGCGGCCCTACGGCGTCGGCGCCCTGAGGGGCAAGCCGTTCGGCGTCATCGGCGCCACGCCCACGCCGTACGGCGGGAAGTGGGCCCACCAGGACACCGCCCGCTCCGCCGGCATCGCCGGTGCCGTGGTCGTCGAGGACGTCACCGTGTCGCAGTCCGCGCTCGAGGTCGACGTGCTCACCGACCCCGCGGTCCTCGAGCGGCTCGCCGGTGCGATCCGCACGCTCGCCGAGTACGACGCCGACGCGGCGGCCGCCTGAGCCGTCAGCCGCTAGCGTGCGGTCATGGGCGACCTCCACGACCTGACCGCGCTGGAGCAGGGCGAGCTCGTCCGACGCCGCGAGGTGTCACCCCTCGAGCTCGTCGGGCACTACCTCGAACGCGCCGACCGGCTCGACTCGGTCGGCGCGTTCGTCACGCTCACCCCCGAGCGGGCCCGCGACCGGGCCGCGGCCCTGGCGCCGGGGGAGTCGCCGCTGTCCGGGGTGCCGACCGCGATCAAGGACCTGAACCTCACGGCGGGGGTGCGCACCACCTTCGGCTCCGAGGCGTTCCGCGACTTCGTGCCCGACATCTCCGACGGGGTCACGCTCGCGATCGAGGCCGCGGGGATGGTCAGCCTCGGCAAGACCAGCACCCCGGAGTTCGGCTCACCGTGCTACACCGAGCCCGCCGTGGCACCGCCCGCGGTCACGCCGTACGACCGGAGCCGGATGGCGGGTGGCTCCTCCGGCGGTGCGGCCGCGGCGGTCGCGGCCGGGCTGGTGCCCGTCGCCCAGGGCTCCGACGGAGGCGGGTCGATCCGGATCCCCGCGTCGTGCTGTGGCCTGGTCGGGCTCAAGCCGTCGCGCGGGCGGATCAGCGGACACCCGATGTACGGCGACCCCGTGGGGCTGGCGACCGCCGGCTCGCTGGCCCGCACCGTGCGCGACGCCGCGGCGTTGCTGGACGTGCTGGCCGGGCGTCGCCCGGGAGACCCGTTCTGGGCGCCGCCGCCGGACGCGTCGTTCCTGGCTGCCTGCGACCGCGAACCGGGGCGGCTGCGGATCGCGCGGTTCGTGGAGCCGGTGATCGCCGACGTCGCCGTGGACCCCGAGTGCGTGACCGCCTGGGAGGACACCTCGCGACTCCTGGAGTCGCTCGGCCACGACGTCGTCGACATCGCCGTGCCGCTCCCGCGCGACGCCGTACCCGTCTTCGAGACCTGCTGGTCCGTGCTCACCGCGCTCTCGGTGGTCCCTCCCGAGCGGGAGCACCTGCTGCGCCCGCTGACGCGCTGGCTGACCGAGCGCGGACGGGCGGTCAGTGGGCCGGAGTTCGGCCTCGCGATCGGGGCGATGCGCCGCTTCGCCGCCACCGCGCTGACCGCGCTCGCGCCGTACGACGCGGTGCTGACGCCGACCGTCGCCACCCCGCCGCTGCCGGTCGGCGCGCTCCGCGACGACGACGACCCGGCCGCGGACTTCGCGGCCCAGAAGGACTACACGCCCTGGACCTCGGCGTGGAACGTCACCGGGATGCCCGCGGTCTCGTTGCCGCTGCACTGGACCGACGCCGGGCTGCCGGTCGGTGTGATGCTCGCCGCGCGCCCGGCCGAGGAGGAGCTGCTGCTCTCGTTGGCGGCCCAGGTGGAGACCTCGGCGCCCTGGTCGGACCGGCGCCCGCCCGGGTGGTGAGCCCTTCCGCATGGCGCCGGTCGTCTCCGCCGCGTGCGACAGTGTCGGCATGAGCGAGCTGACTCCGTACCTGTCGGTGGGCGACGCCCGGGCCGCGATCAGGTGGTACGCCGACGCGCTCGGCGCCGTGGTGAGCGTCGAGCCGATCGAGATGCCCGACGGGCGGATCGGGCACGTGGAGCTGGAGATCGGCGGGGCCCGGCTGATGATGGCGGACGCCCACCCCGAGCTGAAGTGCCCGGCACCGCTGGTGGGGGAGGGCAGCCCGGTCACCCTGCACCTGAGCGTCGCGGACGTCGACCGGATGACCGAGGCGGCACGCGCGGCCGGTGCGCTGGTGGACCGGGGACCCGAGGACAGTCCGCCCGTCGGACGCGTGGCCGTGCTGCGCGACCCGTTCGGGCACCGGTGGTTCCTCAACCAGCCCCTGGCCTGAATCCGGCGGCCGGACGTCGTACGAGCTGGTCGTCGGGACGGCGCCCCGGATGACGTCGCGGGGACGGTCAGGCGAACCAGGTGACGGACCTTGCGAGGAACGTCTCCCGGTCCAGCGCCCCCGCACCCGCCGGGAGGGTGGCCAGCACCGGCACGCCGGTCACCCGCGGCAGGTCCTCGGCGTTGCACCGCTCGGCCAGCCCCGGCGCGACGGGCCAGGAGCCGACGACGAGCCCGGCGGGCTCCAGCCCGCGGGCGCGCAGGGCGCCGACGGTCAGCTCGGTGTGGTTGAGGGTGCCCAGGCCGGCGGCGGCCACGACGACCACCTCGGTCGGCACGCTCCGTGCCAGCTCGGCCGCGAGGTCGAGCAGGGTGCCGCCCTCGGTGTCCAGCCGCACCAGCAGCCCGCCGGCGCCCTCCACGAGCACCGTGTCGTGGAACTCCGTGAGCACCCGCACCCGATCGGCGTGCTCCGCGACCGTCGGGATCCGTACGCCGGCCCGCCGTGCCGCGGTGTCCGGGGCGAGCGGCTCGTCGAGTGCGGTGTGCTCCTGCACCGCGCACCCGGTCAGCCGGTGCACCTCGGCCGCGTCGGAGTCACCGTCGGCGATGCCGGTCTGCACCGGCTTCACCACCACGACCGACTCCCCGGCCGCGAGCGCGCGCGCCGCCAGCGCGGCCGTCGCCACGGTCTTGCCGATCCCGGTGGACGTGCCGGTGACGACGACCACCCGGCTCACGAATGTTCCTTCACGACCGCGACCAGCACCTCGGTCGCCCGCGCCCAGTCCTCCGCGGGCACCCCGGCGCCGACCGTGACCCGCAGCCGGGAGATCCCGTCGGGGACCGACGGCGGCCGGAAGCACCCGACCCGCACCCCCTGGGCCAGCGCCGAGGCCTGGGCCGCGAGCGCCACCCGCGGCGACGGCATCGGCACCGACAGCACCGCGCCTGCCGGCGGCTCGACCCCGAGCGCGGCGGCGAGGTCGTCGACCCGGCGGCGCACCAGCCCGGGCAGCCCGGGGTGGGCGCGCAACACCTCGAGGGCGGCCAGCGCGGCCGCGGTCGAGGTGGGGGCGAGGCCGGTGTCGAAGATGAACGGCCGCGCCCGGTTGACCAGGTGCTCGACCAGAGCCGAGGAGCCGAGCACGGCCCCGCCCTGGCTGCCGAGGGACTTGGACAGCGTCGCGGTGACCACCACGTGCGGGAGGCCGGCCAGCCCGAGCTGCTCCACGAGCCCGGCCCCGTGGACGCCGAGGCCGTGCGCCTCGTCGACGACCAGGAGGGCGTCGTACTCCTCGCAGACCGCGGCCAGCTCGACGAGCGGGGCCCGGTCGCCGAGCACCGAGTAGACGGACTCGGCCAGCACGAGCGTGCGCCGGCCCCGGCTGCCCGCGAGCGCGGAGCGGACCGCGGCCACGGCGTTGTGCGGCACGACCGTCAGCGCGGCCCGCGAGAGCCGGACGGCGTCGACGAGCGAGGCGTGGACGTGCGCGTCGGAGACGACCCGGCACTCGCGGTCGGCCAGCGCGCTGACGACGGACAGGTTCGCGTGGTAGCCGGTCGAGAAGACCAGCGCCGCGGGCTGCCGGAGGTACGCCGCCAGCGCGGCCTCGAGGTCGGCGTGGACCTGCAGGGTGCCGGTGACCAGCCGCGACGCCCCGGCCCCCGCGCCCCAGGTGCGGGCCGCGACCGCCGCCGCGGCGACGACGGCGGGATGGTGGGAGAGCCCGAGGTAGTCGTTGCCGGCGAGGTCGACGACCCGGTCGCCCGCTGCCCGTGGCGTGAGGCTGCGGCGCAGGCCGTCGAGCTCGCGCTGGTCGGCCTGCGCCGTGAGCCAGTCGCCCCAGGGGGTGCTCACGCCACCCCCGCCGCGGCCCCGATCGCCGTGCAGATCCGGGCCAGGTCCTCGTCGGTCGAGACGTAGGGCGGCATCGTGTAGATCAGGTCGCGGAACGGCCGCAGCCACACCCCGTTCTCGATCGCGACCTCGGTCGCCTTCGCCACGTCCACGGGGTGGTCGAGCTGCACCACGCCCACGGCTCCGAGGGTGCGGACGTCGACGACCCCCGGGAGGTGCCGCACCGGCGCGAGCCCCGCCGTGAGGGCGGCGTGGATGCGTCCGACGTCGGCCTTCCAGGCGCCGTCGGCGAGGAGGTCGAGTCCGGCGAGCGCGACCGCGCAGGCCAGCGGGTTGCCCATGTACGTCGGGCCGTGCATGAGGACGCCGGACTCGGAGTGGGAGAGCCCGACCGCGATCCGCGGCGTGCAGAGCACCGCGGCCAGGGTCAGGTAGCCGCCGGTGAGCGCCTTGCCGAGGCACATGACGTCCGGGGTCACGCCGGCGGCCTCGGCGGCGAAGAACGTGCCGGTGCGGCCGAACCCGGTGGCGATCTCGTCGAGGACCAGCACCAGTCCATGCCGGTCGGCCACCTCGCGCATCACGGCCAGGCAGGCGGCGGGGTAGACGTGCATGCCGCCGGCTCCCTGGAGCAGCGGCTCGACGATGATGCCGGCCAGCTCGTGGGCGTGCGCGGCGGCGACTGCCTCGAAGGCCTCCGCCCAGGCCGCGACCCCGTCCTCGGCGGCCGGCGGCCGGGGCGCGAACACCTGCTCCGGCAGCACGTCGGCGAACATCGAGTGCATGCCGCCCACCGGGTCGCACACGCTCATGCAGCCGAACGTGTCGCCGTGGTAGCCGCCGCGCACGGTGAGCATCCGGGTTCGCTCGGGATGGCCGACACCGCGCTGGTACTGCAGCACCATCTTCAGCGCGACCTCGACGCTGACCGAGCCCGAGTCGGCCAGGAAGACGTGCTCGAGGCCGGCCGGGGCCAGGTCGACCAGCCGCTGCGCCAGCCGGATCGCGGGCTCGTGGGTGAGGCCGCCGAACATCACGTGCGCGAAGTCGGCCGCCTGCGCGGCGAGCGCGGCGTTCAGTGCCGGGTGGTTGTAGCCGTGGATCGCCGCCCACCAGGACGACATCGCGTCGACGACCTCGGTCCCGTCGACCAGCGTCAGCCGGACGCCCGCCGCGCCGGTCACCAGCCGCGTGGGCGCCGGGTCGGTCATCGAGGTGTAGGGGTGCCACAGGTGGGCCCGGTCGAAGTCGAGGAGGGCTTCGCTGCTGGCGGTCGGTACGGCGGTCATCGCGGGCCGATTCTAGGCTCGGGGCGAGGACGGCAGCGGGGGTCGTCCCACTTCCTGAACACTGTTCAGAACGTTGTTCAGTTCCGGCCCGGATCCGGTCTACCCTGTGGCCCGTGACCGACATCCTCGAGCGCGCTGCCCACAAGGTCCTCGACGACGGCGAGGGCCTGTCGTACGACGAGCTGGTGGAGGTCCTCCGCCTCCCCGACGACCGGGTCCCGGAGCTGCTCGAGCTGGCCCACGCGGTGCGGTTGAAGCACTGCGGGCCCGAGGTCGAGATCGAGGGGATCATCAGCCTGAAGACCGGTGGCTGCCCCGAGGACTGCCACTTCTGCAGCCAGTCCGGCCAGTTCACCTCGCCGGTGCGCTCGGTGTGGCTCGACATCCCGCAGCTGGTGCGGGCCGCGCAGGAGACCGCGGCCACCGGCGCCAGCGAGTTCTGCATCGTCGCTGCCGTCCGCGGCCCCGACGAGCGGCTGATGTCGCAGGTCCGCGACGGGATCAAGGCGATCCAGGAGGCCGTGGACATCAACGTCGCCTGCTCGCTGGGCATGCTCACCCAGCAGCAGGTCGACGACCTCGCCGCGATGGGCGTGCACCGCTACAACCACAACCTCGAGGCGGCGCGGTCGTACTTCACCCACGTGGTCACCACCCACACCTGGGAGGAGCGCTGGGCGACCTGCGAGATGGTCCGGGAGGCCGGGATGGAGCTGTGCTGCGGCGGCCTGGTCGGGATGGGGGAGAGCCTCGAGCAGCGCGCCGAGCTGGCCGCCCAGCTGGCCGAGCTCGACCCGCACGAGGTGCCGCTGAACTTCCTGAACCCGCGCCCCGGCACCCCGTTCGGCGACCTGCCGCTCATGGGTTCGGCGGACGCGCTGCGCACGATCGCGGCGTTCCGGCTGGCGATGCCGCGCACGATCCTGCGGTACGCCGGCGGGCGCGAGCTCACCCTCGGTGACCTCGGCACCCGCGACGGCCTGCTCGGCGGCATCAACGCGGTGATCGTGGGCAACTACCTGACCACCCTCGGCCGCGACGCCGACGAGGACCTCGCGCTCCTCTCGGACCTGAAGATGCCGATCAAGGAACTCGCGAAGACCCTGTAGATGGAGACGTACTGCGGCCACTGCGGGGAACCCGCCGAGGCGCGTGACCACACCGGCTGCGCGGCGCGGCTGGAGCTCGAGCCGCCGCGGTTCTGCACCTCCTGCCGACGCCGGATGAAGGTCCAGGTCGCCCCGCGCGGCTGGACCGCGACGTGCGTGGAGCACGGGGTGCTCGCCGGCTGACGCCTCTGCGGGTCAGCCGTCGTCGATCCCGCGCGCGTGCAACGCGTCGCCGGTGGCGCGGGCGTGGGCGACCACCCGGATCACCAGCGGCGTCAGCCGCGCCCGTGGGTCGCGCTGGAGGCCGCGGGCGAGCGCGGCGTCCCGGGTCTCGTTCGCGATCCCGATGGTGGTGGGGATGGCCCGGATCGTCAGGGCGAAGGCCAGTGCCACCCCGTCGGCGTCGACGCCCAGCCGGCCCAGCGGGCGCAGGGCCCGGGTCACGGTGTCGAGGACCTCGTCGACCGGCGTGGTCACGGTCAGCACGGTCGCGAGCAGGACGAGGGCGAGGAGGTCGCCCACCGACTCCAGCGCGCGCGGCCAGCCCTGCTGCCAGAGCTGGTACGCGCCCAGCGCGGCGGCCATCAGCAGGATGCCGCGCAACGCCCGGAGCGTGATCCGCACGCCCGCGCCCGACCAGGCGACCAGGAGCGCGGCGCACGCCAGCACCACCACGCTGCTGATCGGCCCGCGCAGGACCAGTGTGAGCACGCCGGCGACCAGCAGCCCCAGCAGCTTGGCGCCTGCCGGCGCCCGGTGCAGCAGCGTCGAGCCGGGCCGGTGCAGGCCCAGCATGCTCATGCCGGGTCCCCGCTCCGTGGAATGTTCATGCCGTCGTCCGGTAGTGCGCGACGACCTCGGCCGCCTCGCCGTCCGCGACGACCCGCCCGCCGTCCACCAGCAGCGCGCGCTCGCAGCGGGCGGCCAGGTCGAGGTCGTGGGTCACCAGCACCAGCTGCTGGGGGAGTCCGAGCAGGAGCTCGCCGATGCGCCGGCTGTTCGCGAGGTCGAGCAACGTCGTCGGCTCGTCGGCGACGAGCACCCCCGGGCCGGTGGCCAGCACGCCGGCCAGCGCCAGCAGCTGGCGCTGGCCGCCCGAGAGCGTGTGGACGCTGCGGTCCGCGAGCTCTCCGAGGCCGTAGGACGCCAGCACCTGGAGGGCGGCCCGCCGGCGGCCCTCCTTGTCGCGATGGGTGCGGCGCAGCGAGAGCGCGACGTCCTCGACCACCGTCGGCATGACCAGCTGGGCCGCGGGATCGGTGAAGACGAAGCCGACCCGACGGCGTACGTCGCGTCCCTGCCGGGCGACGTCGAGGCCATCGACCAGCACCCGGCCGGTGGTGGCGGTCACCAGGCCGTTGAGCAGCCGGGCGAGGGTGGACTTGCCCGAGCCGTTCGGCCCCACCAGCGCGATCCGCTGCTCGGTGAGCTCGAGGCTGGTCTCCTCCAGGATCGTCAGGTCCCCGTCGTTGCTGGGCACCCGGACGGTCGCCCGCTCCAGGCTGATCGTGCTCACGCGGTGAGCGAGCTCTCCCGGGCCTCGACCGGAGCCCTGCGGTCGAGCAGGTCGGGGAACGCGCGGTGGACCGCGGTGGCGACCAGCGCCATCGCGACCGCCTTGAGCACGTCACCGATCCAGAACACCTTGTCGATGTTGAAGGCCCCCGACCAGCTCAGGCCGTCGATGCGCAGCACCAGCCCGGCCATCCCGAGCACGTGGTTGAGCAGCGTGCCGGCGAGGCCGGCCAGGAGGATCGCCGGGACGCTGGACTGGATCGTGCGGCGGGGCAGCCGCTCCACGACCAGCCCGCAGAGCGCGGCACCCAGCGGGAAGCCGATCAGGTATCCCATCGACGGCTTGGTGAACTCGCTCAGGCCCGCGGCCCCGCCAGCGAAGACGGGCAGCCCGGCTGCGCCCACGACGAGGTAGAGCAGCACCGCCAGGAATCCGCGCCGCGCGCCGAGCACGGCGCCGCAGAGGAGCACGCCGAACGTCTGCAGGGTGATCGGCACCGGTCCGGTCAGGTTGATCGACGGCAGGACGGCGCAGACCGCCACGAGCGCGGCGAAGCCCGCGACCAGGGCGAGGTCGGTGCTGCGCCGGGCGGAGTCGTTGCTCTTCACGTGGGTTCCTCGGGGGCTGGTCGGCGAGGCCGGTGGTCAGGTGAACGGCGTTCAGGTTAGGTTCGGGGTGGGTGTCCGTCAAAGCGGGCCCCGCCCCGAGCCCAGGAGTCCCATGCGCTACCAACGGTCCGACATCGTCGAGCGGGCCCTCGTCGTGCTCGACACCTACGGCCTGGCCGACCTGACCATGCGGCGGCTCGGCGCCGAGCTGGGCGTCCAGCCCAGTGCGCTGTACCACCACTTCGCCAACAAACAGACCCTGCTGGCCGCCGTCGCCGACGAGATCCTCGCCCGCGGTCGTCGACCGCGACGCGAGGGACTCACCTGGGACGACCGGGTCCTCGCGGTCTGCGGCGAGCTTCGCGACGCGATGCTGGCCTACCGGGACGGCGCCGAGGTGGTCGCGACCGTGCACGCCTTCGGCCTCGGCGCCGGCGGTCCCGCGCAGGAGCTCGACGAGGCGCTCGCCGACGGAGGATTCCCTCCCGAGCTGGGCCGCACCGCGGCGCGGACCCTGCTGCACTTCGTCTTCGGCCACGTCTCCGAGGAGCAGACCCACCTCCAGGCCGGCAGCGCCGGCGCGATCGACGGAGCCCCCCGCGAGGGCTCCGACTTCGAGCTCGGGCTGGGTCTCGTGGTGGACGGGATCCGGCTGCACCAGCCCGCAGGCTCCGGGGTGTCGTCGGACTAGCCCGGGACTGACGCGTCCACGTCGGCGCCGTGCAGCTCGGCGAGGAGCACGGCACCGGCCAGGTCCAGCTTCGTACGCCGCAGCCGGGCGGCCGCGAGATCGACTCGGTCCAGGCTCGCCCCCCGCAGGTCGGCGGCGCCGAGGTCGGTGTCGCGCAGGGTGGCGCCGTCCAGCCGGGCGTCGCGCAGCGAGGTGCCGCTGAGGTTCGCGAGCGACAGGTCGGCCTCGCGCAGGTCGAGCCCGGTCAGGTCGAGCTTCGACAGGTTGCCGCCCCGGATGGTGACGCCCTGCCACTGGCCGCCGACCACCCGGATCGGACGCAGGGTGCACTCGGCGAAGACCGAGCCCAGCAGCTTGCAGCCCTCGAAGACCGCGTCGAAGAAGCTGGTGCGACGGAAGTCGCAGGCCACGAACGCCGAGCTCTGGTGGACCGAGGCGTTGAGCCGGCAGCCGTGGAAGGTGCAGCGGTCGAAGGCGGCGCCGGCCGTGCTGACCTCGGAGAGGTCGACGTCGGTGAAGGTGCACTCCTCGAAGCGCGCGGCGCCGAGGTCCTCGCCGTACCAGTCGTCCCCGCGGAAGTGGTGGCCGACGGCCGTCTCAGACATCGACGGTGCCGCCGCTGCGCCAGTAGACCCCGTCCTCGCGGGCCATGAACTGGTTCTCCACCAGGTAGCGGCGCAGCGCGGCGTGGTCGGGGTGCACCCGGCCGAGGACGTCGTTGACCTCCGACTCGGGGTAGCGCCGGCC
Source organism: Nocardioides koreensis (assembly GCF_039531775.1). Classification (NCBI taxonomy): domain Bacteria; kingdom Bacillati; phylum Actinomycetota; class Actinomycetes; order Propionibacteriales; family Nocardioidaceae; genus Nocardioides; species Nocardioides koreensis. The sequence continues at coordinate 37,900 of NZ_BAAAQR010000007.1, forward strand.
CGGCTCGAAGCCCTGGGCGAGGTGGTCGAGCACGACCAGCAGCTTGGACCGCTTCGAGGGGATCGTGTGCAGCCGGCCGTCGTCGGTGAGGAAGTTGCCGAGCACTCGTCGATCGCGTTCGTCCATGCGCCCAACCGTAGGTGCGGGTGGCGACGGCCCGCACCCGACTATTCAGACGGCGTGAGCCCCAGCAGCTTGCGGGGCTTGGTGGCGGTGTCGAGGCCACCCTTGACGTCGCGTTTCTCGAAGTGCAGGTGGCAGCCGTCGGGGGCGCCGTTGTCGGAGGCCAGCGCGATCTTCTGGCCGCGGTGGATCCGCTCACCGGGGTGGGCAAACACCTTGCGGGTGTGCCCGATCACCAGGTCGTAGCCGCGGTGACGGTTGCGGATCAGCATCGGGTTGTCGCCGTACGCCGGCCCCAGCGACTCGTGGGAGACGACCCGGCCGCCGTACCGCGCGAAGAGCTTGGTCCCGCACTTCATCGCGATGTCGATGCCGTGGTGGAACCCGCGGTCGTGCTCGCAACGGGGGTCGGGGTCGTAGTACGGCGCGGTCGTGCACCCGAACGGCACCATGATGCGGTGCGCGCCGGCGTACCACGGCGAGGTGTAGCGGGTCTTGTCCTTGGTGTAGAAGTGCCACCGCGGATCGGCGTCGGCGGGCGGCGCGAGCAGCGTCGCCACCAGAAGTGGGAGGACGGCGAGGGCGGTGAGACGTGCGACGACCGAGCGCATGCGCCCCAACCTAACCCGGACGGCGCCGACGCCGCGCGACGATTGGGCCCCTGAGGTTCCTGCGCAACGGGGACAAGGTCCAGACGTTCTACGCCGACGACGCGGGCTACCACTGCAGCCGCTGCAAGGTGGCCGAGGTGACCCGCTGCTGGAAGAAGGAGACGGTGGTCGTGCGGGCTCCGCTGCGGTGCTGCGTGGGCAGCCCGCCCCGACCCCGGGTCATCCGGCGAGCAGTCGCTCGCACTCCGTGACGAGCCTGGCCCTGAGCGGGGCGCCGCGCTCGGCGAACCCACGCTGCGCCGCGGCGTACTCCTGCTTGCCCTCGGCGGTCTCGACCCGGATCGGTTCGAAGCCGAGGTCGGCGAGGTCGTACGGCGCGGCGCGCATGTCGAGGGCCCGGATGTCCCGCGCCAGCTCGAAGCAGTCCGCGACCAGGTCGGAGCAGATCATCGGCGTCAGCCTGAAGGCGTGCTTGTAGAGGTCCATCCCGGCGTGCAGGCAGGCCGGCTGCTCGAAGGCCGGACGGTCGGCCGAGGTGGGGGAGAGCGTGTTGAGCGGTCGCGCCGGCCCGGTGAAGAACCGGTAGGCGTCGAAGTGCGAGCACGCGATCCGGTGCGACTCCACCACGGCGTCCGTGCCCGCCGGACCCAGGCGCAGCGGCCAGTCGGCGTGCCGGGTCTCGTCCTCGGCCAGTCGGTAGACCATCGCCCACTCGTGCATGCCGAAGCAGCCGAAGTTGGGCGCGCGACCCGCTGTGGCGGCCAGCAGCCGGTGCAGCGACTCGAGCAGCGGCCGCTGCGAGGCGACGTACTCCTCGCTCACCGTGGTGGTCTCGACGGGCTCGACCACGTACCCCTTCAACCCCGCGTACGCCGAGGCGTCGCCGCCGAGCCCCACGCCGTACCCCGGGTGCCACCGACGCAGCTGTGCCGGCCGCTGCGAGTAGTAGGTGAAGAGGAAGTCGTGGACGGGATGCTTGACCCGGGACTCGCGGCGCGCCAGGTGTGGCTTCACGAACGCGTCGACGCGCTCCGCGTGCCCGGCGGCGCGCGCCCGCCACGCCGTCTCGTCGAGCACCTCGATGTCCACGCCCCGCAGGGTAGGTGGTGCCCGGCCGGTCGATAGGCTCGGCCCCGTGCGCATCGCAAGGTTCACCACGGGAGAAGACCCGCTCTACGGCGTCGTGACCGGCGAGCTCGACGAGTTCGGCCAGCCCGCCGAGGGCAGCATGATCGTCGCGCTGGCGGGTGACCCGCTCTACGTCGGGGTCAAGCTGCTCGACCAGGAGCACCGCGTCGAGGACGTGCGCCTGCTCGCGCCCGTGCTGCCGCGAAGCAAGGTCGTCGGGATCGGCAAGAACTACGCCGCTCACGCCGCGGAGATGGGCGGCGAGGTGCCGGCGGAGCCGCTGATGTTCCTCAAGCCGAACACCAGCGTGGTCGGCCCGGGTGACCCGATCTTCTACCCGCCACAGACGCAGAACCTCCACTACGAGGGGGAGCTGGCCGTCGTGATCGGCCGGATCTGTCGCGACGTGCCGCCGGAGCAGGCGACCGACGTGATCCACGGCTACACGATCGCCAACGACGTGACCGCGCGCGACCTGCAGAAGTCCGACGTGCAGTTCACCCGCGCCAAGGGCTTCGACTCGTTCTGCCCGCTGGGGCCGTGGATCGAGACCGACCTCGACCCGCAGGCCTTCGCCGACGGCGTGAAGATCCAGTCGTTCCTCAACGGCGACCTCGTGCAGGACGGCAGCACGAAGGACCTGATCTTCGACATCCCCACACTCATCGCTCACGTCTCGAGCGTGATGACGCTGCTGCCCGGCGACGTCATCCTCACCGGCACCCCCGAGGGTGTCGGCCCCATGAACGTCGGCGACGAGATCGAGGTCTCGATCGCCGGACTCGGCACTCTCACGAACAAGGTGGCACTGCGCTAAATGGTCTCGACAAGCTCGACCAACGATCGGCCCGTCCGCGTCCGGATGGCACCGTCCCCGACCGGCAGCCCCCACGTCGGCCTGGCCCGGACGGCCCTCTACAACTGGGCGTTCGCCCGCCACGCTGCGCTGAAGGGCGGGCAGGGCACGTTCGTCTTCCGCATCGAGGACACCGACGCCGCCCGCAACACCGAGGAGTCCTACGAGGGCCTGATCGAGGTCATGCAGTGGCTCGGCCTCGACTGGGACGAGGGCCCGCTCAAGGGCGGCCGGTTCGGCCCGTACCGCCAGTCGGAGCGCTCGGACATCTACGCCGACGTCCTCGCGAAGCTGCGCGAGAGCAAGTTCACCTACGACTGCTACTGCACCACCGACGAGGTGGAGGCACGGCGCAAGGCGTCCGGCTCCAAGGTGATGGGGTACGACGGGTTCTGCCGCGAGCTGACCGAGGAGCAGGTCGAGGCGTTCCGCGACCAGCACCGCGACCCGGTCGTCCGGTTCCGGATGCCCGAGGGCGAGATCACCTTCGACGACCTGGTCCGCGGCGAGATCACCTTCCAGACCGAGTTCGTCCCCGACTTCGCGCTCTGCCGCGCGAGCGGGGCCCCGCTCTACACGCTGGTCGCCCCCGTCGACGACCTGCTCATGGAGATCACCCACGTGCTGCGCGGGGAGGACCTGCTCAGCTCCACCCCGCGCCAGCTCGCGCTGTACGACGCGCTCGCGCAGATCGGCGTCGGCAACGGCACCGTGCCGCGCGTCGGCCACCTGCCCTACGTGATGGGCGAGGGCAACAAGAAGCTGTCCAAGCGCGACCCGCAGGCCCATCTGATGGCCTACCGCGACCAGGGCTTCCTGCCCGAGGGGCTGCTCAACTACCTGGCCCTGCTCGGCTGGTCGATCTCGGGCGACCGCGACATCTTCAGCCTCGAGGAGATGGTCGAGGCCTTCGAGATCGGGGACGTGAACCCCAACCCGGCGCGCTTCGACCTGAAGAAGGCCGAGGCGATCAACGCCGCGCACATGCGACTGCTGTCGGTCGAGGAGATGACCGAGCGGGTGCTGCCGTTCCTCGAGGCGGCCGGTGTCCTGGACCCCACCAGCCTGCCGGACCGGCAGCTGCTGGACCTGGCGATGCCGCTGGTGGCGGAGCGGATCAACAAGCTCACCGAGGCCGTCGACATGCTGGGCTTCCTGTTCGTCGACGAGGACTCCTTCACCCGCGACGAGGCCGACGTGGCCAAGCTTCTCGACGAGCAGGGCCGGCAGGTCGTGCAGGCGTCGTACGACGCCCTCAGCGGGCTGCACGAGTGGTCGACCGCGGCGATCCACGAGGCGCTCCAGGCCAAGCTCGTGGACGAGCTGGGCCTCAAGCCCCGCCACGCATTCGGGCCGGTGCGCGTGGCCGTGACCGGGCGCCGGATCTCGCCGCCGCTGTTCGAGTCGCTGGAGCTGCTGGGTCGCGAGCGCGGCCTCGGCCGCCTGAGCAGCGCACTGGCGTGAGATGAGCAGCCCGTCCGCCCCGGGGGAGGGGCTGCCCTACCACCTCGTCCTGCGGGCCGGTCGTCCCGGCTGGTGGCGACCGGTCCTCGGCACCCTCGCGTTCGTCGTGGTGATGCTGGGGCTGGTGCCGCTCCTGCTGCAGGTCCCGTTCGCCGGCTGGTTCGCACTCTCCGGCGAGCCGGTCGGCGACAGCATGCAGCGCCTCGTCGACCTCGAGGACCCCACGCCGCTGGGCCTGGCCTACCTGAACCTGGTCCTGGCCGCCGCGATCCCGGTGACCTGGGTGATCGTCCGGCTCGTGCACGGGATGCTGCCGCGCTGGCTGGCGTCGGTCCGACCGCGGATCCGGTGGCGGTGGTTCGCGACCTGCCTGGGGCTCGCGGTCGTCTCGCTCCTCGCCACCCTGGTGGTCTCGGCGATGATGCCGGCGTCCTCCAGCGATCCCCAGGTGAGCGGCTCGCTCAACGACTTCACCAGGACCACGCGCGACTTCCTGCTCGTCGTGCTCCTGCTGACGCCGCTGCAGGCGGCCGGGGAGGAGTACGCCTTCCGCGGCTACCTCACCCAGGCGTTCGGCGGCCTCTTCAACAACCGGGTGGCCGCCATCCTCGGGCCGGCCCTGCTCTTCGCGCTGGCGCACGGGGCGCAGAGCGCGCCGGTCTTCTTCGACCGGTTCGCGTTCGGGGTGGTCGCGGGGGTCCTGGTGATCGCGACGGGCGGGCTCGAGGCCGGCATCGCGATGCACGTGCTGAACAACTGGCTGGCCTTCGGGCTGGCGCTCGCCTTCGGCGACATGGGCTCGACCCTCAACCCCACCGGTGGGAGCTGGTGGAGCCTGCCGGTGACCCTCACCCAGTCGCTGGTCTACCTCGGTCTCGCGCTGCTGGTGGCCCGCCGCAGGGGGCTCGAAACGGCCACGAACCCGGCCGTTTTGGTGGCCCCGAGAGGACTTGTGTAAGGTTTCTCCTCGGCTCGGGAACGGCGTTCCGGAAGGGCCAGACCATTGGGATATGGTGTAATTGGCAGCACGACTGGTTCTGGTCCAGTTAGTCTAGGTTCGAGTCCTAGTATCCCAGCGAAGTCCCGGTCAGCAGGCCGGGATTTGGTGTGAAACGGGCGGTTTCGCTAAGGTTTCACCCGCTGCTGAAGAGCAGATGCAAGGCAAGCCCCCGTTGTGTAGCGGCCTAGCACGCCGCCCTCTCAAGGCGGTAGCGCCGGTTCGAATCCGGTCGGGGGTACACCTTCAGGAGGCCCGGTCCAGTGGACCGGGCTTTCTGCATTTGTGCGGTTGCTGCGCCTGCCGTGCAGCCGGTTTCAGGCGCAGATGCCCGCAGCCGCGGCCGCGTCCACCTGGTCCCGGCTCGGGTGCTGGTCGCGGCCCTTGGCGGACACGGAGCCGCGGACGAAGCTCCCCAGGGGCTGGTCCTCGTGCACGCGCCGGACCAGTGACCGGTACGACGGCGACAGCCCCACGTGCGGATAGCCAGGGGTGCCCTCGGCGTAGAGGAAGTTGGGCATCGTCACGAACCTGATGTGGGCGAGGTCCACGTCCCGCAGCTGTTGTGCGAGGTCGACCAGTGCGCCGGCGCCGGCCAGGTCGGGGCTGGCCTGGAGCGAGCCCGTGAGGGCGTCGGCGAAGCCCAGCAGCCGATCGGGACGGGTCAGGGTGTGGGCCGAGAGGACCTTGTGGGTCAGGGCGGCGATGAACGACTGCTGGCGCTTCATCCGGCCGATGTCGGTGCCGCTCAGCACGTGGCGCAGTCGCACGTAGCTGAGGGCGTCGGTGCCGTCGAGGTGGACGCTCTCGCCGGCGTCGAAGTGGACGTGCAGGTAGGTCGGGTCGTCGAGGGGCACCGGGATGCAGACGTCGACCCCGTTGATCGCGTCGACCATCGCCTTGAAACCCCCGAAGTCGATGGTGAGGTACTCGTCGACGTAGACCGGCGCGAAGACGGACTCGACCTGCTCGACCGTGCACTCGGGGCCGCCCAGTGCGAAGGCCTGGTTCCACATCTGCTCGGACCCGCCCGGCACCAGGGTGCCGTCGACGGTGCAGTCGGGACGGTCGACCAGCAGGTCGCGGGGGATCGAGACGCCGTAGGCCGACCTGCGGTCGGCGGCGACGTGCAGCAGGATGGTCGTGTCGGAGACGCCGCCGCCCGCCTCGCCGTCGACGTGGCAGCCCGCGCAGTCGCGGGTGTCGCTGCCCATGACGACGATGTTGAGCGGCTCGTGCGGCTGTCCCGGTTCCTTCGCCGCCTTCGTGTTGTGGTGCCGGATCGGCGGCCCCACGATGATGTTGCCGTCGAGGTGCCGGTAGGCGAAGGTCACCGCGACTGCGGTCACCACTGCCAGGCAGAGGTTGGTGGCCAGGATGACCCGCAGCACCGTGCGGCGGTGGTGGGGCTCGAGCCCGGGGCGGCCGGCCCCGGGGGGCTGATCGGTCGCGGGCGTCTCGTCGGCGGGCACGCGCCGATACTCCCAAGGTGGGCGCGGGTCCGCTGCTGAATGGCGGGACTGGCACCGCCGCGAGGGCCGTGTCCGATTCCCGCGAGAGACGGTCGGTGGCGTGGGTGATGATGGACCCATGAGCGCAGCACCCGTCATCGGCACCGGACTCGACCCGGAGTCCTGCTACCGCGCGGTGAAGTCGCGCGACCGCCGCTTCGACGGTGTCTTCTACACCGCGGTCCGCACCACCGGCATCTACTGCCGGCCGTCGTGCCCCGCGCGCACCCCCGCTTCTGCGAACGTCACCTTCCACCCCAGCGCGGCCGCCGCCCAGGCCGCGGGCTACCGGGCCTGCAAGCGCTGCCTGCCCGACGCGACGCCGGGGAGTCCCGACTGGGACGTCGCGGCCACGGCGGCCGGCCGGGCGATGCGGTTGATCGCGGACGGGGTCGTCGATCGGGAGGGCGTGGAGGGGCTGGCGCGCCGGGTCGGGTACACCCCTCGGCACCTCAGCCGCATCCTCGCCGGGGAGCTCGGCGCGGGGCCGCTCGCGCTGGCGCGGGCCCGCCGTGCCCAGACCGCGCGCGTCCTGATCGAGACGACGTCGCTGACCTACGCCGACATCGCCTTCGCGTCGGGCTTCTCCAGCGTGCGGCAGTTCAACGACACCGTGCGTGAGGTGTACGCCGCGACGCCGACCGAGCTGCGGGGCCGGCGCGGGGGCCACCCCGTGACGGGCACGGTCAGCATGCGCCTGGCCGTGCGCACGCCGTTCGCCGGCCGGGCCCTGCTGGACTTCCTGGCCTACCACCTGGTCCCGGGCGTGGAGGTGGCCGGCGACGGCTGGTACGCCCGCACGCTGGACCTACCGCACGGCCCGGGCACGGTGCGGCTCGACATCGACGACGCCCCCGAGGCCGGGCAGACCGCGTTCGTGAGCGCCACCTTCGAGCTGGAGGACCTGCGCGACACCGCGGCGGCGGTCGAGCGCACGCGCCGCCTCGTGGACGCCGACTGCGACCCGCTCGCGGTGGCCGAGCACTTCGCCGGCGACCCGGTGATCGGGCCGCTGGCCCGCCGGTACCCCGGGTTGCGGGTGCCCGGCCAGGTCGACGGTGACGAGGTCGCGATCCGCACCGTGATCGGGCAGCAGGTGAGCGTGGTCGGCGCCTGCACGGTGACCGGTCGGCTCGTCGCCGAGCACGGCCGGCCCGTGACCAGCGCGATCCCCGGGCTCACCAGCCTCTTCCCCGACGCCGCGATGCTCGCCGGCCTCGATCCCACCACCCTCCCGATGCCGCGGGCCCGGGGCCGCGCCCTCGTCGGCCTCGCGCAGGCCCTGGCCTCCGGCGACGTGGCCCTGGACCGTGGCCCGGACCGCGACGACGTACGCCGTGCCCTCCTGGAGTTGCCCGGCATCGGACCGTGGACGGCCGACTACGTCGCCATGCGCGCGCTCGCGCACCCCGATGTCTTCCTGCCCACCGACGTGGGCGTGCGCAACGCGCTGACCCGGCTCGGGCACGACCCCGTGGTGGCGTCGAGCCGGCAGGACGCGTGGCGCCCCTGGCGCTCCTACGCGCTGATGCACCTCTGGAACACCCTGATGCCACCCGTGGCGACCGAGGAGACCTGACATGTGGATCCTGATGAACAGCCCCGTGGGCGAGCTGCTGATCGTCGAGCAGGGCGGGGCGATCGTCGCGATCGAGTTCTCGCCGTTCAGCGATGTCGACGGCCGTCCCCGCGGCGACCGCGACGACACGAACCCCGTGCTGGTCGAGGCGGTGCGGCAGCTGCGGGCCTACTTCGACCGCGACCTCAAGGAGTTCGACCTGCCGCTCGCGCCGGTGGGCACGGCCTTCCAGGCGCGGGTGTGGGACCAGCTGCAGCAGATCGGCTACGGCGAGACCGCGTCGTACGGCCAGATCGCCGGGCGGCTCGGCCTGACCGGCCACGGGGCCCGGGCCGTCGGGCTGGCCAACGGCCGCAACCCGATCCCGATCGTCATCCCCTGCCACCGCGTCGTCGGCGCCAACGGCACCCTGACCGGCTACGCCGGCGGCATCGAACGCAAGCAGACCCTCCTCGACCTCGAGCAGGATGCCCTCTTCTGAGCCGGCCGAGGCACGAGGCCGGGTCGGAACGAGAGGACAGGTCGAGTAGCGACGCGACCGACGAAGGAGGTCGCGGGGAGCGTGTCGAGACCGGGTGAGGCGAAAGGCGACCTCTGAGGTCTCGACGGCTCCGTCGCGACCTCGCAGGCTCGGTCGCGGTCGCGCTCGACCTGGGTGCTGCTTCTCGGACCTCGCAGGCTCGGTCCGAGGCACCTCACTCCGCGGCGGCCCGGCGGAGGGACTCCGAGAGCCGCTCGGCGGCGGCGAGGACAGCGGGAGCGTGCATCCGGCCGGGCTGGCGGGAGAGCCGCTCGAGCGGGCCGGAGACCGAGACGGCGGCGATGATCTTGCCGCTGGGGGAGCGGACCGGGGCGGAGACCGAGGCCACGCCCTGCTCGCGCTCGCCGACCGACTGGGCCCAGCCCCGCCGGCGGATGCCCGACAGCGCAGCCGCGGAGAAGGCGGCGTTCTGCAGGCCACGGTGCATGCGGTCCGGGTCCTCCCACGCGAGCAGCACCTGGGCGGCCGAGCCGGCCCGCATGGTGAGCTGGGAACCCACCGGAATGGTGTCGCGCAGGCCGCTGGGGCGCTCGGCGGCGGCGACGCAGACGCGGTGCTCACCCTGGCGGCGCCAGAGCTGTGCGGACTCACCGGTGATGTCGCGCAGCCGGGCCAGCACCGGTCCGGCCGTGGCCAGCAGCCGGTCCTCGCCCGCTGCGGCGCTGAGCTCGGCGAGCCGCGGGCCGAGGACGAAGCGCCCCTGCATGTCCCGGGCGACCAGGCGGTGGTGCTCGAGCGCGACGGCGAGGCGGTGCGCCGTCGGGCGCGCGAGCCCGGTGCCGGAGACCAGGCCGGCCAGCGTGGCCGGGCCCGACTCGAGGGCGGTCAGGACGAGGGCGGCCTTGTCGAGGACGCCGACTCCACTGGTGTTGTCCATATGGCAATACTGCCGTCTCAGATCATGGGATGCAAGCGTAGGCTGTGTGACGTCGCCGGGAGCGTGGTCTCGACAGGCTCGACCACCGAGGGTGGACCGCACTCGAGCAGCGAGGGTGGGCCGCACTCGAGCAGCGAGGGTGGGCCGCACTCGGCTCCGAGGGTGGCACCTGCTCCGCAGGCGACAGCACGAGCACCGAACAAGTGAGGGAGACAGTCATGGGCAAGACCCTGGCCGAGAAGGTCTGGGACGAGCACGTCGTCCGGTCCGCCGACGGAGAGCCGGACCTGCTCTACATCGACCTGCACCTCCTCCACGAGGTCACCTCCCCGCAGGCCTTCGACGGTCTCCGGCTCGCCGGACGCACGGTCCGTCGTCCCGACCTGACCCTGGCCACGGAGGACCACAACGTCCCCACCGTCGACTGGGACAAGCCGATCGCCGACCCCGTCTCCCGCACCCAGGTCGAGACGCTGCGCCGCAACGCCGAGGAGTTCGGCATCCGGCTGCACCCGCTCGGCGACATCGAGCAGGGGATCGTCCACGTGGTCGGCCCGCAGCTGGGGCTGACCCAGCCCGGCATGACCATCGTGTGCGGCGACAGCCACACCAGCACCCACGGCGCCTTCGGCGCGATCGCCTTCGGGATCGGCACCTCCGAGGTCGAGCACGTCCTCGCGACGCAGACCCTCCCGCAGGCCAGGCCGAAGACCATGGCCGTCACGGTCAACGGGAGCCTGCCCGAAGGCGTGACCGCCAAGGACCTGGTGCTCACCCTGATCGCCCACACCGGCACCGGCGGGGGGCAGGGCTACATCGTCGAGTACCGCGGCCAGGCCATCGAGGAGCTCTCGATCGAGGGTCGGATGACGGTGTGCAACATGAGCATCGAGTGGGGCGCCAAGGCAGGTCTGATCGCGCCGGACCAGAAGACGTTCGACTACATCGAGGGCCGGCCCGAGGCGCCCGAGGGGGCCGACTGGGACGCGGCGGTCGCGCACTGGAAGACCCTCGTCACCGACGAGGACGCCCGGTTCGACGAGGAGATCGTGCTCGACGCCGGCGAGATGACCCCGTTCGTCACCTGGGGCACGAACCCCGGGCAGGGCGTGCCGCTGGGTGCGGCCGTCCCGGACCCCGCCGGCTTCGAGCACGAGAGCGACCGGATCGGCGCGGAGAAGGCCCTGCAGTACATGGGCCTCGAGGCCGGTACGCCGATGCGCGAGGTCAAGGTCGACACCGTCTTCGTGGGCTCCTGCACCAACGGCCGCATCGAGGACCTGCGCACCGCTGCCGCCGTCATCAAGGGCCGGCACGTCGACAAGGACACCCGGCTCCTGGTCGTGCCGGGCTCGGTGCGGGTCCGGCTCCAGGCGGAGCAGGAGGGCCTCGACGTGATCTTCAAGGAGGCCGGCGCCGAGTGGCGCGGCGCGGGCTGCTCGATGTGCCTGGGCATGAACCCCGACCAGCTCGCCCCCGGTGAGCGCAGCGCGTCGACCTCGAACCGCAACTTCGAGGGCCGGCAGGGCAAGGGCGGACGCACCCACCTGGTGTCCGTGCCCGTCGCCGCCGCCACGGCCGTCCGCGGCACGCTGTCGTCGCCTGCCGACCTCGACTGACCTCGACCTCCGGAAAGGAGCCAGCCATGGAGAAGTTCACCACCCACACCGGCGTCGGCGTGCCGCTGCGCCGCAGCAACGTCGACACCGACCAGATCATCCCGGCCGTCTACCTCAAGCGCGTGACCCGCACCGGCTTCGAGGACGGACTCTTCGCCGCCTGGCGCAACGACCCGTCGTTCGTGCTCAACAACGAGGCGTACGCCGCCGGCTCGGTGCTGGTGGCCGGGCCCGACTTCGGCACGGGCTCCTCGCGCGAGCACGCCGTGTGGGCCCTGCAGAACTACGGCTTCAAGGCCGTGGTCTCGCCGCGCTTCGCCGACATCTTCCGCGGCAACGCCGGCAAGGCCGGCCTGCTCGCGGCGCAGGTCGACGAGAAGGTCGTCCAGCGGCTCTGGGACCACCTCGAGGCGCACCCGGGCGCGACCGTGACCCTCGACCTGGAGTCGCGCACGGTCCGGGCCGGCGAGGGTCCCGACGCGATCGAGGACTCCTTCGGCATCGACGACTACACGCGCTGGCGCCTGCTCGAGGGGCTGGACGACATCGGCATCACCCTCGGGCACGAGGGCGCCATCGAGACCTACGAGGCGGCGCGACCGAGCTTCAAGCCCGCCACCCTGTAGGCACGCTCAGCGCATCGCGAGCTGCGTGCAGAAGGGCTCGAACCCGAGCCTGCGCGCGGTCGCGAGCGAGGCCAGGTTCGTGTCACGGGCGCCCCACCGGGCCAGGCCGTGCTCGCGGACGGCGTACGACGCGGCGTGCCGCGCGACCACGGGCGCGAGGCCGCGGCCCCGGGCCTCGGGGGCGACGAGGACCCCGATGTCGCGGGGGTGTCCGTCGAAGAGGTTGAGGTTGGACGCCGCGACCAGCAGGCCGTCCACGTGCACCCCGAACGTGCGGTCGGCGGGTGCGTCCGCGAACCCGGACTCGCGCCAGTCCTCGTCGCCGGCGCGCGCCCGCAGCGACGCGAGCTCGTCCACCGTCGGGGTGCGGAGGCCGCCACCGCTGCCGGGGTCCACGTCGAGGTAGAGGTGCGTGCTCGGACCGATCACCTCGATGCCACGCGTCGCCGCGAAGTCGTGCCAGAACCCCGGCTGCTGCAGGTCCTCGACCGGGTGCCCTGCCAGCTCCCGCTCGACGCCGGGGCCCACACCCGCCGGGAGCGAGACGTGGAGCCCCGCGTCGCGCCACGCGACGAAGAAGCCCGGGTAGTCACCGAGCATCCCGTGCGGTCGCGCCGTGACCGATGCCCACACCGCCGACCGCTCGATGCCGAACCGGTCGGCCCACCACTGGTGGAGGTACTCCTCCGTCTGTCGCTGCACCGTGCCGACGATAGGCGCGGGCCGGGACGCGCCACGAAATCTCGTCGGAGCGCGGAACGTGTCGCCGACGGCGACCCGGGGCCGATCCCACATGAGGAGCAGGGCACCGAAGTGCGCAAAACCCAAGCAGGACTGGGGATTCGAGCACGACCGGTTGGGCGCACAACGCCAATTCCTCGTGTTTTCCGGGGTTTTCGATCGAAGAAAGCCGTCCAGACAGGGAAAAAAGGTCGTTGAAAAGTCGGCGTGGTGATTGTGACCAAGGCCACGAATACCTAGCGTGCGTTGAAGAAAGTCGAGCACGGGCTCGGCCTCACAGGTTCATTGGAAGGGAAGCTAGTGAACAAGTCTCAGCTCATCGATGCACTGGCCCAGCGTTACGAGGGGAATCGCAAGGCAGCCGCGCACGCGCTCGAGTCCGTCCTGGACACGATCACCCGCGAGGTCGCCAAGGGGGAGAAGGTCGCCATCACTGGCTTCGGATCCTTCGAGAAGCGCGTCCGCGAGGCCCGCTGGGTCCGCAATCCCCAGACGGGCGAGCGGATCAAGGCGAAGAAGAAGGCCGTGCCGAAGTTCAGCCCCGGCGCCGACCTGAAGAACGTCGTCTCCGGCGCCAAGAAGCTCCCCAAGCTGACGCTGGCCGCGTCGGGCACGGCCGCGAAGAAGGCGGCCGCCTCCGGCGCCGCCGCGGCCTCGGCTGCCAAGAAGGCGGCTCCGACGAAGAAGGCCACCGCGACCAAGTCCGCCGCGGCCAAGAAGACTGCGCCGGCGAAGAAGACGGCCGCCAAGTCGACGCCCGCCAAGAAGGCGACGACGGCGAAGACCACGGCCGCCAAGAAGTCCGCGCCGGCGAAGAAGACGGCCGCCAAGTCGACGCCCGCCAAGAAGACGACAACGGCGAAGACCACGGCCGCCAAGAAGTCCGCGCCGGCGAAGAAGGCGCCGGCGAAGAAGGCCACCGCCACGAAGTCGGCGGCCAAGAAGTCCACGACGAAGAAGTCGGCTGCCAAGAAGTCCTGACGATCGGCACCTGATGGTGGGCCTCCCTCGGGAGGCCCACCATCACTGCATTTCGGCTGCCGTGGTGTGGGGGCCGACCCCCAGCGCGAGGGCCTCCTGGAGGTCGGTGAGGTCATCGACGTCGCGTCGCAAGGACGGCAGGGCCCCGCTGATCTCCTCGGCCCCGGCGTCGAGGTGCGCCAGGCGCGAGCCCGGCCCGAACCGCGGGTCGAACAGCGGGTGCGGGGCGGTGTAGAGCGTGGTGCCGACGCCCGCGGCATCGGCGACGAAGGAAGGCACCTCCGCAGCCGTGCGGTCGAGCGCCGTGTCGAGGTCGCGGGCACGCAGCGCCGGGAGGTCGGCGCACACGGCCACCGGCACCAGGTCCGGCCAGCGGCGCAGCGCCTCGGCCGCGGCCTGGCGCAGGGTCGCGTTGAGGTCGCCGGTGACCGCGTCGGGGATCGAGGCGCAGCCGAGGTCGGCGAGCCGTCGGGCGAAGGTGGCGTCGTCCGTGATCGCGAGCACGGCGACGACGTGGTCGGCGGTCAGGCAGGCGGCGACGGTGTCCAGGGCGAACGCCGCCGCCAGGTCGCGTCGCCGGTCGTCGGAGGGGCCGACGAGCCGGGACTTGCCGTGGGCCGGCGGCTTCACCGGCACCAGCGCGGCGTACTGCTGAGGCGTCATCGGATCGATCCTCGCAGGCCGCGATCACCAACCGGCTGCGGGTGTGTCCGGCGGGACCTCCGGCCGGTCCGACCGGATAGCCTTCACTCGACGTAGAGCGCGTCGCGGTCGCCGGCCGCAGGAAACGACAGGGACGCATGTGAAGGTTCGCAAGCTGCAGCAGCGGCGTGGCTGGGCGTTCAGCATCGCCGTCGCCATCGTCAAGCCGGCGCTGCTCGCGACGACCCGGCACGACTGGATCGACGGGGAGAAGATCCCCGCGTCCGGCGGCTTCATCCTGGTGCTCAACCACGTCTCGCACATCGACCCGCTCACCGCCGCGCACGTCGTCTACGACCACGGTCGGCTCCCGCGCTACCTGGCGAAGTCCGGGCTGTTCAAGAACAAGGCGCTCGCCTACTTCCTCGGCGCCGCGGGCCAGATCCCCGTCGAACGGCTGAGCCGCAACGCCATCGGCGCGTACGACGCCGCCGTGCGCGCCGTGCAGCAGGGCGAGTGCGTGGTCGTCTACCCCGAGGGCACGATCACCCGTGACCCGGGGCAGTGGCCGATGACGGGCAAGTCCGGGGCCGCCCGGATCGCCCTGGCGACCGGCTGCCCGGTCATCCCGGTGGGGCAGTGGGGCGCGCAGGACCTGCTCGCGCCGTACGCCAAGAAGCCGGACCTGTTCCCGCGGAAGCTGGTCACGATGAAGGTCGGCGACCCGGTCGACCTGTCCGACCTGCTGGGGCTGCCCCCGTCGCACGACGTGACCCAGCGGGCGACCGACCGGATCATGGCCGCGATCACCGCGCTGGTGGAGGACGTCCGGGGCGAGAAGGCCCCCGCGGAGCGCTTCAACATGCGCAAGGCCGGCCTCCCCGAGACCGGAAACCCGTACAAGAAGGCCAAGAAGTCGAAGAAGGAGCGCCCATGAGCCACGTGCCGACGAAGCACGGCAAGGTCGCCGTGTTCACCGCCGGGTCGTGGGGGACGGCCTTCTCCATCGTGCTCGCCGACGCCGGCAACGAGGTCGTGCTCTGGGCGCGCCGCGAGGAGCTGGCGCGCGAGATCAACGAGCACCACGAGAACCCGGACTACCAGCCCGGCGTGGAGCTGCCCCCCGCCGTCTCCGCCACCTCCGACGTGGAGAAGGCGCTGCACGGCGCCGACATGGTGGTCCTGGCCACCCCGTCGCAGTCGTTGCGGGCCGGCCTGACCGAGTGGGCGCCCCACATCGAGAAGGACGCCGTCATCGTCTCGCTCATGAAGGGTGTCGAGCTCGGCACGCTCGAGCGGATGAGCGAGGTCATCGCCCAGGTCACGGGTGCGGGTCCGGAGCGGATCGCCGTGGTCAGCGGGCCGAACCTCTCCCCGGAGATCGCCCGGCGTGAGCCGGCCGCCTCCGTGGTCGCGTGCGCCGACGAGGAGGTGGCGAAGATGATCCAGCACCGCATCCACTCGCCGGCCTTCCGCCCGTACACGAGCACCGACGTGCTCGGCTGCGAGCTCGGCGGCGCCTACAAGAACGTTGTCGGCCTGGCCGTCGGCATGGCGGTGGGGCTCGGCTTCGGCGACAACACGACCGCATCGGTGATCACCCGCGGCCTCGCGGAGACGGCTCGGCTGGCGACCGCGCTCGGTGCGAACCCGCTCACGCTGATGGGGCTGGCCGGCCTGGGCGACCTCGTGGCGACCTGCTCCTCGCCGCTCTCGCGCAACCGCACCTTCGGCGAGAAGCTCGGCCAGGGGATGACCACCGAGGAGATCTACGCGTCGACGCGTCAGGTCGCCGAGGGCGCCAAGTCCTGCTCCTCGCTGCTCGCCCTCGCTCGCAAGACGGGCATCGACGCACCGATCGCCGAGCACGTCGACGCCGTCGTGGCCGGCCGGATGACCGCGCAGGAGATGATGGACTCCTTCATCGCCCGCGACACCAAGGCCGAGGCGGACTGACCCGGTGAGATGCGCAGGGCGGCGAGTGCGGGACGGTCAGGGACCCTCAGACCACGTCGTCGAGCGCGGTCCGCAGGTCGTCCCACAGGTCGTCCACGTCCTCGATGCCCACCGAGAGCCGGACCAGGCCGTCGGGGATCGTCGCCGGCTCGGACTTCCAGCGCCGCCGCCGCTCGAAGGTGGACTCGACCCCGCCGAGCGAGGTGGCGTGGACCCAGAGCCGCGTCTTGCGGGTCAGCAGGTCGGCGGCCATCGCGCCCTGCGCCAGCACGATCGAGACGATGCCGCCGAACCCGGGGTAGCGGACCTCGCCCACCGCCGGGTGCGCGGAGAGTCGGCGCACGAGCTCCTGGGCGTTCGCCTGGGCCCGCTCGACCCGCAGGTGCAGGGTGCGCAGCCCGCGCAGCGCCAGCCAGGCCTCGAGGGTGCCGGGCACCGCGCCGAGCAGGTCGCGCCGGCCCTTGAGCACGGCGTACAGCTCCTCGTCCCGGGTGGCGACCGCACCCATGAGGACGTCGCTGTGGCCGGCGAGGTACTTGGTCGCCGAGTGCACGACCAGGTCGACGTCGAGGTCCAGCGGCTTCTGCAGCAGGGGAGTGGCGAAGGTGTTGTCGACCACGACGTACGCCCCCGCGTCGTGCGCCGCCTCGCGGATGGTCTCGATGTCGGCGATCTCCAGTGCCGGGTTGGTCGGGGACTCCAGCCACACCAGGGCTGCGTCCTCGCAGGCCTTCACGACGGCGTCGGTGTCGGTGACGTCGACCAGCTCGGTCCGCAGCCGGCCCCGCGCCTCGAGGTCGCCGAGCTGCAGCACGGTGCCGTTGTAGGCGTGCCGGGGAGCAACCACCTTCGCGTCCCCGCCGACCAGGTCGAGCACCGTCGCGACCGCGGCGAGCCCGGAGGCGAAGCTCAGGCAGCGCCCGCCCTCGAGCGCGCCCAGCGCCTCCTCGAACGCCGCCCAGGTGGGGTTGCCGTAGCGGCCGTACTCCAGGTCCCCGCCGGCGACGTACGTCGAGGCCATCACGATCGGCTCGTTGAGCGGTTGGTCCGGCCGGTGCTCGGGTCGTCCGGCGGTGACCGCGACCGTCGACGGCCGCCACCCGGGGTCGGGTGTGGGGGCGGACACGGGCTGGGGGCTGGCTGGCGAGTCCTCGGACATGGGCCCGAGCCTAGGCCGCTAGGGTCGAGCCGATGAACGAGCCCACCCCGAACCGCAAGCCCCGCGTCGCCGTCGTGTTCGGTGGGCGCTCCAGCGAGCACGGCATCTCCTGCGTGACGGCCGGCAGCGTGCTGCAGGCCATCGACCGCGAGAAGTACGACGTCGTCCCCGTCGGTATCGCGACCGACGGCCGCTGGGTGCTGGAGTCCGGGGATCCCGACCGGCTGCGGATCGAGAGCGCGGACAAGCTGCCCAGCGTCGACGGCGCGGGCGCCTCCGTCGCGCTGGCCCAGCACGTCGGCTCCACCGACCTGGTCGTCTCCGAACCGTCGCAGCCCCCGAGAACGCTGGGCGAGGTCGACGTCGTCTTCCCGCTGCTGCACGGGCCGTGGGGCGAGGACGGCACCATCCAGGGCATGTTCGAGATGGCCGGCGTGCGCTACGTCGGCGCGGGGGTCCTGGCCTCCGCGGTCGGCATGGACAAGGCGTACATGAAGATCGTGCTGCAGGCCGCCGGCCTGCCGGTGCTGCCGTCGGTGACCGTGACGGCACGCGAGTGGGCCGCGGACCCGCAGACCTGCCGGGAGCGGGCGGCCACCCTGGGCTACCCGCTGTTCGTGAAACCCGCGCGCGGCGGCTCCAGCTACGGCATCTCCAAGGCGCACGACCCCTCCGAGCTCGACGAGTGCCTCGAGGAGGCCATGCGCCACGACCCCAAGGTGCTCGTGGAGGTCTCGGCCGAGGGCGGCCGCGAGGTGGAGTGCGGTGTCCTCCAGGCCCTGGACGGCACCCCGGAGACCAGCGTGCCGGCGGAGATCCGGGTCACCGGTGACCACGAGTTCTACGACTTCACCGCGAAGTACCTCCCCGAGGAGGCCACCGAGCTCGACATCCCCGCGCCGCTGCCTCCCGGGAAGACCAAGGAGATGCAGGGGCTCGCGACGCGCGCGTTCGAGGCGGTCGGTTGCGAGGGCCTGGCCCGCGTGGACTTCTTCGTGATGTCCGACGGCTCGCTGGTCATCAACGAGATCAACACGATGCCCGGCTTCACCCCGACGTCGATGTTCCCGCAGATGTGGGCCGCCAGTGGGCTGGACTATCCCGCGCTGGTGGACCGGCTGATCCAGCTCGCGCTCAAGCGCGACACCGGTCTGCGCTGACCTACTACTTGCAGCGCTCGACCAGCCTCAGGTCCCGGTCGACGACCGCACCGATCGTGGCGGCCGTGTTCGGGAACCCGTCCGGCCGGTAGCTCCCGGGCAGGAACACCTGCACCCGGGGCCGGTAGCCGACCGCGGTCATGGTCACGTCCTTCGACTGGTCGTCGGAGAGCAGCACCTCGTCGGGGACGTACCACCCGACCCCGGCCGCCTCGATGCACGTCGAGGTGTCGTCGAAGCCCGACGGCACCGGGACGCCGCAGGTGAGGACGATGGCCGGGTCGCCCCAGGCGGCGCCGAGGTCGGTGTCACCGGAGACGGTGCGCGACTCCTCCCCGGCGACCTGCTCCGGGAGGTCCTCGACGAGGTTGCGGCACGCGGCCGCGTCGGCGTCGGACATCGAGGGCGCGTCGATCCCGACCGGTCCGGGGCCCCCGCACCCGGCGAGCAGCAGCGCGCAGGCGGACGCGGCGACGCCCCGCGTCCGGGTGGACACGGGGCGTCGCCGACGGGCGGTGCGGTCAGGCACTCAGATGTGCACGACCGGGCAGGTCAGCGTGCGGGTGATGCCCTCGAGGTTCTGCACCTTCGAGACCACCAGCTTGCCGAGCTCGTCGACGTTGCGGGCCTCGGCGCGCACGATCACGTCGTACGGTCCGGTGACGTCTTCGGCGAGGGTGACGCCCTTGACCTGGGCAATGGCGGAGGCAACCTCGGCCGCCTTGCCGACATCGGTCTGGATCAAGATGTACGCCTGGACGACCATCGTGGGCTCCTCGTTCTTCGCGGGGATTCGTGTGCCGGTCAACCTACCGTGCGGGACGCGTGTGTCGATAGGTGCGCCCATGCACTGGCTGCGCAGCCCGATCTGGTGGGATGAGCGCATGGCTTTTCCCCCCGACGCCACGCTCACCGACGCCGGCGAGTTCGGACTCATCAGCGCCCTCACCGACGTGTTCACCCAGGGTGAGCACGTGCTGATCGGTCCGGGCGACGACGCCGCGGTGCTGCGGGTGAAGAACGGCCACGTCGTGGTCTCGACCGACCTGATGGTCGAGGGGCGGCACTTCCGTCGTGAGTGGGCGTCCGCGGAGGACGTGGGCCACCGGGCCGCCGCGCAGAACCTCTCCGACGTCAACGCGATGGGTGGCCGCGCCACCTCGCTCACGATCGGGCTGGCCGCCCCCGCCGACCTGCCGGTGCAGTGGGCGCTCGACTTCGCCCGGGGCTTCGCCGACGAGTGCGCGCTCGTGGGCGCGAGCGTGGTCGGGGGGGACGTGACCCGCTCCGACCAGCTGGTCATCGCTGTGACCGTGCTCGGCGCGTGCACGCAGGCACCCGTGGTGCGCTCCGGTGCCGAGCCGGGCGACGTGCTGGCCCTCTGCGGCCGCCAGGGCTGGGCCGCGGGCGGCCTGGCGGTGCTCGGGCGTGGGTTCCGCTCGCCGCGGGTGCTGGTCGAGGCCTACCGCCGCCCGGAGCCGCCGTACGACGCGGGGCGGCTCGCCGCCGAGGCCGGCGCCACGGCGATGATCGACGTCTCCGACGGGCTGCTCGCCGATGCCGGCCACGTGGCGCAGGACTCCGGGGTCTCCATCGACGTGCAGCGCGCGGCGTTCGAGGTGCCGGAGCCGCTGCAGGCGGTCGGCGCCGCGCTGGGGGCCGACCCGCTGCAGTTCATCCTCGGTGGTGGTGACGACCACGCCCTGCTCGCGACCTTCCCCGAGAGGTCGGTCCCCGAGGGCTGGTCGGTCATCGGGTCGGTCGCCGCGCCCGGCCCCGACGGGCCCGCGGTCACCGTCGACGGCGCGGCCTACGAGGGTCCGACGGGCTGGGTGCACTTCTAGGCCGTGTCTCCCAATTCCATGGCCTGCTGCGCGCCGCTCCACGGGCGCCTGGACTGCGTTGTCGTCGGTCGCCGTGGCTCCGCCACGTCTCCCTCCTCCGCCTTGCCAGGCACTCCGTGGGACGACGCTCGCGACGGCCCAGAATTGGGAGACACGCCCTAGCCGGTCCACCGGTCCGCGTCTCGGGCCGGCCGAGCGTCCTCCCCGAATCATCCGCGCCGGGGGAGGCGAACGGTGTGATCCATGGGAAAGGTGTGCACACAAGACGAGGGAAGGTGTCGCCGATGGTGGTCATGATCGGACACGCTGGTGTCTACCTGATCCTGGCGCTCGTGTTCCTGGCCATCATCGGCGGAGGCGTGCTCTGGGCCTACCGGAGGAGCCGGTAGGGCAGTGCGCGGGCATGCAGAGAGGCCGCCACCCGATGGGTGACGGCCTCTCGGCGATGCGTCAGATCAGCGCGAGACCTTGCCGGCCTTGAGGCAGCCGGTGCACACGTTCATGCGCTTGGGGGTGCCGTTGACGGTCGCCCGCACGCGCTGGATGTTGGGGTTGAAGCGACGCTTCGTAATCTTGCGCGACCACGGTCGGTTGTTGCCGAAGCCGGGCTTCTTGGCGCAGATGTCGCAGACGGCAGCCACCGTGAACTCCTGGAAAATCGAGGTTTCAGAACTGAGGGCCCGACGAGCGGGCAACCGCATCAGAGTATCCGATGCCCCGGGCCGGGTGCGAATCGTGGGGGATCGGACCGCTTGTCGCGGACTGATCCACGTGTTCACCACCGGGCGGCACGGGCGGGACCATGGTGCCACGCCCTATCCTGTGGCCTTCACCCGGCGTGGAGCGCACCACGCCGACGCGAAGCGACGGGACACGAGGCACGGCGATGGAAGTTCCACACGGGGGCACGATCGGGCTCGCCGTCGTGCTGCGCTTCGTCGACATCGCCACCGACGCCCTCGCCGCGGCCCGCGAGGAGATCGACGCGCTCAACGTCTACCCGGTGCCCGACGGCGACACGGGCACCAACATGTTCCTCACCGTGTCCGCCGCCCGCGACGCGATGCGCGAGGCGACGGGGGGAGACCCGGACAGTGACCGGGGTACGGCGCTCGCCGCGTGCAGCCGTGGCGCGCTGCTCGGTGCCCGGGGCAACTCCGGCGTCATCCTGAGCGAGATGCTCGGCGCGATCTGCCACCGGATCGCCGCCTCCGCGCCCGGCGAGCGCAACGCCGTGGTCATGGCGGAGGCCCTCCAGCAGGCGGCCGACGCCAGCTACGCCGCGGTCGGCACCCCGGTGGAGGGGACCATGCTGACCGTCGCCCGCGCGGCCTCGGACGCCGCGAACGAGCGCGCCGCGGACCCCCGGGCCCGGGCCCGCGACGTGTTCACCGCCGCCGCGGCCGCGGCGCGTGAGGCCCTGGCCCACACCCCCGAGCAGCTGCCCGCCCTCCGCAACGCCGGCGTCGTCGATGCCGGCGGGCGCGGCGTGAGCGTGATCCTCGACGCCGCCGAGACGGTCCTCACCGGCCGCCGGCCGGCGCCGGTGACCTCGCCGTTCGGGC
Organism: Nocardioides koreensis; assembly: GCF_039531775.1. Taxonomy (NCBI): domain Bacteria; kingdom Bacillati; phylum Actinomycetota; class Actinomycetes; order Propionibacteriales; family Nocardioidaceae; genus Nocardioides; species Nocardioides koreensis. Next base: position 59,880 of record NZ_BAAAQR010000007.1, read on the forward strand.
GGCACGCGATCCCGATCCCGCAACCGGCCGGACCGCAGGAGGGCGACCTCACCGAGGACGGGCCCTCCTACGAGGTGATGTACCTCCTCGACGCCGAGGACGACCACATCCCCACCTTGAAGAAGGCCCTGGCCGGCCTCGGCGACTCGCTCGTCGTGGTCGGCGGCGAGGGACTCTGGAACGTCCACGTGCACGTCGACGACGTCGGCGCCGCGATCGAGGCCGGGATCGACGCCGGCCGTCCGCACCGGGTGCGCGTCACCCACTTCGCCGAGCAGGTCGACCGGGCCCGGGAACAGGCCAGACGGCGCGCCAGCGAGCGCTCCGGGCGCCGGATCGTCACGGTCGCCGCCGGACCGGGGCTGGCCGCGCTCTTCGCCGAGGCCGGCGCGGTCGTGGTCGAGGCCGGCCCCGGCCGACGCCCCTCCACCGGACAGCTGCTGGAGGCGATCACCTCCTGCGGTGCCGCGGAGGTGGTCGTGCTCCCCAACGACGCGGACTCGGTGCGCGTCGCCCAGGTCGCCGCCCGTACGGCCGAGGGCGACCACGGGCTCCGGGTGGCCGTCATCCCGACCCAGGCCCAGGTCCAGGGGCTGGCCGCGCTGGCCGTCCACGAGCCCGGACGCACCTTCGACCAGGACGTGCTCGAGATGACCGCCACGGCCCGGCACGCCCGCCACGGAGCGGTCACGGTCGCTGCCCGCCAGGCGATCACGATGGCCGGTCCGTGCGAGCCGGGCGACGTGCTCGGCGTGGTCGCGGGCGACTTCGCCCTGGTCGGCGAGGACCTGTACGACGTCGCCACGGCCGTGCTGGACCGGCTCCTCGGCGGTGGTGGCGAGCTGGTCACGATCGTGGCCGGGTCGCTCGACGACGGCGCCCACGCGGCGGCGTACGCCGAGGTGCGCCCGGCCGACCTGGCGGCCCGCAGCGCCGCCTGGGTGGAGGAGCACCACCCCGCTGTCGACGTCGTGGTGTACGACGGTGGCCAGCAGCGCTACCAGCTGCTCATGTCAGTCGAGTGAGGGGAGAGGGATGATCAGCCTCGACTCGCCGATCGAGACCGTGCTGGGGGACAAGAAGGCCAAGCGCGACAAGATCGTCGACAAGCTCGGCCTGCGCACGGTCGGCGACCTCCTCGACCACCACCCGCGTCGCTACGTCAAGACCGGTGAGCTGACCCGGGTCGACGACCTCGAGGAGGGCCAGATGCTCACGCTGGTCGGCGAGATCGTGAGCAGCAGGGTCAACCAGTACAGCGACCGTCGCACCGGCCGCACGGCGTACCGCCTGGACACCGTGCTCAAGACCGACGGTCCGTCGCTGCGGATGTCGTTCTTCGCCAAGTCCCAGCGCGTCTCGGAGTGGAACGCCTCCCGCCTGCGCGTCGGCCGGCGCGGCATCTTCCTGGGCAAGGTCGGCAGCTTTCGCGGGGAGTGGCAGCTCACCAACCCCCAGATGGCGCTGTTCGGCACCGCCGAGGAGGACGCCGCGAAGATGTCGCTGGACACGATGGGCGAGTACTACCCGATCTACCCGCTCACCCAGGGGGTCGACTCCTGGGACCTCCAGCGCGCCATCACCTTCGCCCGCACCGTCCTCGACGACGTGCCCGAGCTGCTGCCGGAGGGTGTCCGCCGTGACTTCGGCCTCGTCGACGCCCGCACCGCCCTCGACTGGATCCACGCGCCCGCCGACCTCGGCCAGGTCTCGCGCGCCCAGCGTCGCTACCGCTTCGAGGAGGCTCTCGTCACCCAGCTGGTGCTGGCGCGTCGCCGCCGCGAGCTGCGCCGGCAGGGGGCGCAGGCGCGCACCGGCGGCGACGGCAGGCTGCTCGCCGCCTTCGACGCCCGGCTGCCCTTCGAGCTGACGCAGGGGCAGCGCGACGTCGGCGCGCAGGTCGACCACGACCTGGCCCAGCCCCACCCGATGAACCGGCTGCTCCAGGGCGAGGTCGGCTCGGGCAAGACCTTGGTCGCGCTCCGCGCCATGCTGCGCACCGTCGACTCCGGGGGGCAGGCCGCGCTGCTCGCCCCGACCGAGGTGCTCGCCCAGCAGCACCACCGCTCGATCACCGCCATGCTGGGGGACCTCGCCGCCGGCGGCATGCTCGGCGGCGCCGAGGAGGCCACCGAGGTCGTGCTGCTCACGGGCTCGATGACCCGGGCGCAGCGCACCGAGCCGCTGCTGCGGATCGCCAGCGGTGAGGCGGGCATCGTGATCGGCACCCATGCCCTGCTCGAGGAGAAGGTCTCCTTCGCCGACCTCGGCTTCGTGGTCGTCGACGAGCAGCACCGCTTCGGCGTGGAGCAGCGGGCGGCCCTGACGGACAAGGCGGGATCCCCGCCGCACGTCCTGGTGATGACCGCGACCCCGATCCCGCGCACGGTCGCGATGACCGTCTTCGGCGACCTGGAGACCTCCACGCTCACCGAGCTGCCCGCCGGCCGGGCACCCATCCAGACCAGTCTCGTGCCGCTCGCCGAGCGTCCGCAGTGGCTCGGCCGGGTCTGGGAACGCGTCCGCGAGGAGGTCGGCAAGGGGCACCAGGCCTACGTCGTGTGCCCGCGGATCACCGGTGACGAGCCCGAGCAGGGGGAGACCGACCAGCTCGACGTCGACGAGGAGGGCCAGGTCGTCGCCCCCGCCGGGTCGCTGAGCGCGGTGGAGGAGGTGGCGGCCGAGCTCGCCGAGGGGCCGCTGTCCGGACTGCGGGTCCGGGTGCTGCACGGCAAGCTGCCGCCCGACGAGAAGGACCGGACCATGCGGGCCTTCGCCGCGGGCGAGATCGACGTGCTCGTGTCCACGACCGTGATCGAGGTCGGTGTCGACGTCGCCAACGCGACCGCGATGGTGCTGCTCGACGCCGACCGGTTCGGCGTCTCCCAGCTGCACCAGCTGCGCGGTCGCGTGGGCCGCGGCGGCCTGCCGGGGCTGTGCCTGCTCGTCTCGCGCGCCGAGCCGGACACGGACGCCCGGGCACGGCTGGAGGCCGTGGCGGGCACGACCGACGGCTTCGAGCTCAGCCGTGTGGACCTCGAGCAGCGCCGGGAGGGGGACGTTCTCGGCAAATCGCAGTCAGGATTCCGTTCCAGCCTGCAGACTCTGCGGGTGCTCCGCGACGAGAAGACGATCGTCGAGGCCCGGTCGGCGGCCGACGCGCTCCTCGAGGCCGACCCCGGCCTCGGCTCCAGCCCGGGGCTCGCCGCCGCCGTGGCGGAGATGGAGCAGTCCCGGCACTCCGACTTCATGGAGAAGTCATGACCCGCATCATCGGCGGGTCCGCGGGGGGCCGCCGGATCACCACGCCCCGTGGGGCGAGCACCCGCCCCACCAGCGACCGGGTGCGCGAGGCGCTCTTCTCGGCCGTGGAGTCCTGGTGCGGGTCGCTGCACGGACTGCGCTTCCTCGACCTGTACGCCGGGTCCGGCGCGGTCGGCCTCGAGGCGTGGTCGCGCGGCGCGGGTGTCGTCACGCTCGTCGAGCAGGACCGCCGCACCGCGGCCCTGATCTCCTCCAACGCCCGCGCACTCGGGTTCGCCAGGGCCAACGTGCTGGCCGCCTCCGTGGCCGGCACCCTGCGCCGGCCCCCGGCCGCGCCGTACGACGTCGCGTTCCTGGACCCGCCCTACCCGCTGGCCGACGAGGCGGTGGCCGACGACCTGCACGCGCTCGTGGACCACGCGTGGCTGGTGCCGGGGGCCCTGGTGGTCGTCGAGCGCTCCTCGCGCAGCCCCGAGCCGGGCTGGCCCGGAAGCTTCACCGGCATCCGGGAGAAGCGCTACGGCGAGACCGTGCTTTGGTACGGTCACGCCGCGTCCACGCCAGCCCCCGAGGAGTAACCCGTGCGCCGAGCCGTCTGCCCCGGATCCTTCGACCCGGTCACCAACGGACACCTCGACATCATCTCCCGCGCCTCCGGCCTCTTCGACGAGGTCGTGGTCGCCGTCGGCGTCAACAAGTCCAAGAACCGGCTGTTCAGCCCCGAGGAGCGGATCGCGATGCTCCGCGAGGTCTGCGGCGACTTCCCCAACGTGACCGTCGACAGCTTCGACGGGCTGCTGACGACGTTCTGCGCCGAGCGGGGCATCCACGCCATCGTCAAGGGCCTGCGGGCGGTCAGCGACTTCGACTACGAGCTGCAGATGGCGCAGATGAACGCCTCGCTGGCCGACGTCGAGACCGTGTTCGTGCCCACCAGCCCCGAGTACTCCTTCCTGGCCTCGAGCCTGGTCAAGGAGGTCGCGACGTTCGGCGGCGACGTGTCCGGCCTGGTCCCGCCGATGGTGCACGAGCGGCTGCTGCAGCGCCTCGCGGAGAACGCCGGCTCCGGCGGCAGATGAGCGGACGGGGGGCGGTTTTGCTGTCCCGTGCCCCGGACGGTTAACATTCTTGGCGATCTGTCCTGTCCGGACCCGGAAGTGAATCCCCTGAGCAAACTGGACCCGAGAGCGCCGCTCGTGCTCGATACACGCGAGCTCGGCCGCCGCCCGGGGTCCCAGCGCGAGGTGACACGAACGGTGCCGGCACCGGCAGATCTGGGCATCGAAGTTCTCCGTGTCCCCGAAGGATCGCAGGTCGAGCTTGACCTGCGTCTGGAGGCGGTCATGGAGGGGGTCCTGGTCACGGGCACGGCACACGCCGGGCTCGAGGGCGAGTGCGTACGGTGCCTGGAACCGATCACCGACGAGCTCGAGGGTCAGTTCCAGGAGCTGTTCGTCTACGACGACCACGCCACCTCCGAGGAGGACGACGAGGCCAGCTTGCTCGAGGGCGACCTGCTCGACCTCGAGCCCCTGCTGCGGGACGCGGTGGTGCTCGCACTACCGTTCCAGCCGCTGTGCCAGGACGACTGTCCCGGACTGTGCCCCGAGTGCGGGGCCCGTCTGGCCGACGACCCCGACCATGGCCACGAGGCTGCGATCGACCCGCGCTGGGCGAAGCTGTCCGGGCTCGAGCAAGACCCCGAACAACCCGAGTAACACGTACGGCCGGACGTCCCGGTCCTGGTAGAGGAGAGAACAGTGGCTGTCCCGAAGCGGAAGATGTCGCGCAGCAACACGCGTCACCGTCGCTCGCAGTGGAAGGCCGTCGCGCCGTCCCTGGTGACGTGTGCGAACCCCGCCTGCGGTGCCAAGCACCTTCCGCACCGCGCGTGCGGCGAGTGTGGCCAGTACGGCGCCCGCGCCGACCGTCGTCAGGTCCTCTGATCACGATTCCGGTCCGCTGACCAACTACGGCGAGCTCCGAGCGGCGCTCGGGAACCCTGAGCTGGATCCCGAGCTGCTCGAGCGCGCCCTCACCCACCGGTCCTACGCCTACGAGAACGGCGGCCTGCCGACCAACGAGCGCCTGGAGTTCCTGGGCGACTCGGTGCTCGGCGTCGTCGTGACCGAGACGCTGTACCGGACACACCCCGACCTCTCCGAGGGTCGGCTGGCCAAGCTGCGCGCCGCGGTCGTCAACGCCCGCGCGCTCGCCGAGGTCGGCCGCCGCATCGGCCTCGGCGAGCACGTCAAGCTCGGCCGGGGCGAGGAGTCGACCGGGGGCCGGAACAAGGCCTCGATCCTCTCCGACACCGTCGAGGCCGTCCTCGGTGCCGTGCACCTGAGCGGCGGTTTCGCGGTCTCGGCCGAGGTCGTGCACCGCCTCTTCGACCCGCTCATCGAGGCCGCCTCGGCCCTCGGTGCGGGCCTGGACTGGAAGACCTCGCTGCAGGAGCTGTCCGCCGAGCACGGTCTCGGCGTCCCCGAGTACGTCATCGAGGACGACGGCCCCGACCACATGAAGACCTTCACCGCCCAGGTCCGGGTGGGCGACGGCCTCTACGGCAACGGCGTGGGCCGGTCGAAGAAGGAGGCCGAGCAGGCCGCCGCCGAGACGGCGTACGGCGAGATCGCCAACGACCTCGGGGTCGACGACCCGGCCGTGAAGGCCGCGCGCGGCGCCGCGGTCTCGGACTGACCCGCGGCTGGCACCGGTGCCGGAGCTGCCCGAGGTCGAGGTCGTGCGGGCCGGCCTCGAGCGCCACGTGCTCGGCGCCACCATCACCCGTGTCGACGTGCTGCACCCACGCCCGGTGCGCCGTGACGTGCGTGGCCCCGACGGCTTCGCGCTCGCGCTGACCGGACGCCGGATCGAGGCCGCGTGCCGGCGCGGCAAGTACCTCTGGCTGCCGCTCGACAACGGCGACGCCCTCCTCGGCCACCTCGGCATGAGCGGCCAGCTGCTGGTGCAGCCGTCCGACGCCCCCGACGAGCGCCACCTCCGGGTGCGGCTCGTCCTCGAGGGCCCGGACGAGGGCAACCCCTTCGACACGGCTCGTCCCTCGCCCACTCAGGACACGGAGCTGCGGTTCGTCGACCAGCGGATGTTCGGGGGGCTGTCGGTCTCGTCCGGGGGCGCGGAGCTGCCTCCCGAGATCGCCCACATCGCGCGCGACCCGCTGGACCCCGAGTTCGACGACGACGAGTTCGTACGCCGGGTACGACGGCGCACGTCGGGCATCAAGCGGCAGCTGCTCGACCAGAACCTCGTCTCCGGCGTGGGCAACATCTACGCCGACGAGGCGCTGTGGCGCTCCCGGCTGCACGGTGAGCGCCCGGGGGAGCGGCTCACCGCCCGGCAGGTGCACGAGCTGCTCGGGAACGCCCGCGCCGTCATGTCCGACGCGCTCGGCCAGGGCGGCACGTCGTTCGACGCGCTCTACGTCAACGTCAACGGCGAGTCGGGCTACTTCGACCGCTCGCTGCACGCGTACGGGCGGGAGGGTGAGCCGTGCGAGCGCTGCGGGACCCCGATCCGGCGGGTCTCGTTCATGAACCGGTCGTCGTACTTCTGCCCGACCTGCCAGCCCGTGCCGAGGCGTCGCCGCAGGTTGCCCCAGGCTTTGCCTGCCGTCGATTGACCGGGCGCGGATCCGGTGAGACTCTTGAAGACGGCCCGCCACCGCGGGTTTACCACCCACCCGGGAGGATTGTCCATGGCCAAGGCGCTGATCGGCTACATGAACAGCGACCTGCGGACCCCCGCGCGACTCGTGGCCGAGAACGACCGGCTGCGCACCCGCGTGGGTGAGCTGGAGACTCTGGTCCGCCGACTCTCCGAGGAGAACGACAAGCTGGCGGCCACCCAAGCCGCGATGCTCGACCTGGAGTCCGCGTCGATGCAGGAGATGCAGCCCGTCTGATCCCGGGCGCACCCTCGCAGTCCACGGCGTGACCGTGGACACGGTGGCTCGTTGAGCCGCCATGCGTCCCGTCGTCGCGCTCGCCTGCTCAGTCCTCGCACTCGGTGCCACCCTCGGTGTCGCCGACCCCGCCGCCGCCCACGGGGACCACACCGGTCCACGTCACGCGCAGTCGGCGCTCGCCGGTGAGTCGGGGAGCGCCCTGCTCTCCAGCCCGAACGTGACGCACCTGTCCGCGAACCCGTCCCAGGTCGGAATCTCCGGCTGCTTCATGCGGACGGCGCCGATCCTGGTGACCAGCGGCCTGGACTCGGTCCGGGTCTGGGACGTCTCGGACGCCGCGCATCCGCAGCTCACGGGCACGCTGCCGAGCGCGCAGTTCGAGAACGAGGCGATGAACTGCGGCGAGCGGAGGACGAAGCACGGCACCCGGCGGTTCGCGCTGATCGGTGTCGACTCCGTGCAGGCCTCGCCCGACGACATCCAGCACGCCAACGTCGGCGGCGGCGAGCTGGTCGTCGTCGACGTCACCGACCCCGCCGCGCCGCACGTCCTGTCGCGGGCGCCGGGGACCACCAGCACGCACACCGTGGCCTGCGTGGACCAGGCCGACTGCACCTACGTCTACTCCGCCGGCGAGGGCAGCCACTTCTCGATCTTCGACCTGCGCCGGCTCGGCCGCCCGCGCGAGGTGGACGCGCGGCCCGGGAAGGACGGGGTGCAGCCGTACTGGTCGCCGACCGCCGGCCACAAGTGGAACTTCGACGCCGCGGGCATCGGCACCCACACGGGGTGGAACGGCGCGTCCATGTGGCGCACCACGGACCCGACCCACCCCCGGCTGATCACCACCACCGGTCGCGCGGGCCGGGGCACCGACCCGCGCCACCCGGGCTGGAACGACTTCATCCTGCACAACTCGTTCCGCCCCCACGCGCGGGCCTTCAAGCCCGGCAGCTCGCCGTCCTTCGCCCACGGCAACGTCCTGCTCACCACCGAGGAGGACTACGAGCAGACCGACTGCACGCAGGCCGGCTCCTTCCAGACCTGGTGGGTCAAGCGTCTCGACGGCACCAGGTCCGCCATCGTCCCGCTGGACAAGGTCGAGCTCTCCGACCTCGGCGACTTCCCGCTGCCGCGGGGCGCCTTCTGCTCCTCGCACTGGTTCGACTTCCGTCCCGGGGGGATCGTCGCGGTCGGCTACTACGGCGGGGGCACCCAGTTCGTCGACGCCCGCGACCCGCGGCACCTGAAGTCCTACGGCTACGCGGTCTGGGGCGCCTCGGAGGTGTGGGACAGCATGTGGGTCCCCGTCTACGACGGCCACGGTCGGCAGACCGGTGCCAGGACCAACGTGGTCTACGCGATCGACCTGGTCCGCGGCCTCGACGTGTACGCCGTCGACGTGCCGGGCGACGGGGTGGGTGCGGTGCCGTCACCGTCCGCGGTGCCGGCGGGCACGGTGGCGGATCGGGCCCGCGAGGGCGTCGTACCCCTGGGCCTGGTCGGGTCCGCGATGGCGCTGACGGTCGCGCTGCGACGCCGCCGGCGCGACCCGTAATTCCCATGACGGGGCGGCCCCTCGACGGCTAGCGTTGCCTGCTTGTGAGCCGCCTCGTCGAGACCGTCGTACCCCAGCGCCTCGGCGCCGGCTTCCGCTGGCTGCTGGCCTCGTCGTGGGTGTCGAACCTCGGCGACGGGATCGCCATCGCGGCCGGCCCGCTGCTCGTCGCCTCCCTGACCCACGACGCGCTCCTGGTGGCGCTCGCGGCGCTGCTGCAGTGGCTGCCCCCGCTGCTCTTCGGCCTGTACGCCGGGGCGCTGGCCGACCGGCTCGACCGCCGGCTGATCGTGGTCACCGTCGACCTGCTGCGGGCGGCCGTCCTGGTCCTGCTGGCGCTCTCGGTGGTCAGCGGAACGGTGTCCATCGGGCTCGTGCTGGTGGCGATGTTCCTCCTGGGCACGGCGGAGGTGTTCGCGGACAACACCTCGAGCACGCTGCTGCCGATGCTCGTGCGGCGCGAGGACCTCGCGGTGGGCAACGCCCGGCTCCAGACCGGCTTCATCACGGTCAACCAGCTGGCCGGGCCGCCGATCGGTGCGGCGCTCTTCGCGGCGGGGACGGCCCTGCCCTTCGTGACCCAGGCGGTCCTCGTCGCACTCGGGGCCGTGCTCGTCTCCCGGATCGTGCTGCCGGCCCACGGCCGCGACCGCAGCACCGAGAGCCACGTCCGCCAGGACATCGCCGAGGGGTTCCGCTGGGTGCTGCACCACGCCGCGGTCAGGACCCTGGTGCTCACCATCTTCGTCTTCAACATCACCTTCGGCGCCGCCTGGTCGGTGCTGGTCCTCTACGCGACCCGCCACCTCGGCATGGGGGCGATCGGCTTCGGCCTGCTCACGACCGTCTCGGCCGTGGGCGGCCTGATCGGCACCATGTCCTACGGCTGGATCACCCGGCGGGTCAGGCTGGGCGACCTGATGCGGATCGGGCTGCTGATCGAGACGTTGACGCACCTGGCGCTGGCGCTGACCACCCGGCCCTGGGTGGCGATGGTGATCTTCTTCGTCTTCGGCGCGCACGCGTTCATCTGGGGCACCACCTCGATCACGGTGCGCCAGCGGGCGGTGCCCTCCGAGCTCCAGGGCCGGGTCGGCGGGGTCAACCTGGTCGGCGTCTTCGGCGGGCTGGTCGTGGGGTCGGGCATCGGCGGCCTGCTGGCCCAGCACTGGGGAGTGACGGCGCCGTTCTGGTTCGCGTTCGCGGGCTCGGCCCTCTTCGTGGTGCTGATCTGGGGACAGCTGTCCCACATCGCGCACGCCGACGAGGAGCCGGCGCCGGCACCGGCCTGAGTCGCGCCGCGGCTCGCCCTGGTCGGCCGCTGACCGGCGGAAACGACGGAGATTCCCGGAACCGGGGGAGGGGGCCGGTAGTGTGAGCGACGCTGAGCTTCCCCACGGCGTGCTGCGATGAGGCAGCTCTCGTTCAGTGCCCCGTGACGGGCCGACGGACAGACCGTCGCCCCGACGATGCTGAGGAGCCGCGTTGTACCTGAAGAGCCTGACCCTGAAGGGGTTCAAGTCCTTCGCCTCCTCGACCACCCTGGCGCTCGAGCCCGGCATCACCTGCATCGTCGGGCCCAACGGCTCGGGCAAGTCCAACGTGGTCGATGCGCTCGCCTGGGTGATGGGCGAGGCCAGCGCCAAGTCGCTGCGCGGCGGCAAGATGGACGACGTCATCTTCGCCGGCACCTCCGGCCGCCCGCCCCTGGGCCGGGCCGAGGTGCTGCTGACCATCGACAACTCCGACGGGGCGCTCCCGATCGAGTACGCCGAGGTCACCATCAGCCGCACCATGTTCCGCAGCGGCGGGTCGGAGTACGCCATCAACGGCAGCTCCTGCCGGCTGCTCGACGTCCAGGAGCTGCTCTCCGACTCGGGCATCGGCCGCGAGATGCACGTGATCGTCGGGCAGGGCCAGCTCGACACGATCCTGCACGCGACCCCCGAGGACCGGCGCGGCTTCATCGAGGAGGCCGCGGGCGTCCTGAAGCACCGCAAGCGCAAGGAGAAGGCGCTCCGCAAGCTCGACTCCACCGAGGGCAACCTGAACCGGCTCGCCGACCTGCTCAACGAGATCCGGCGCCAGCTCAAGCCGCTGGGCCGTCAGGCCGAGGTGGCGCGCAAGGCCGCCGCGGTGCAGGCCGACGTCCGGGACGCCCGGGCCCGCCTGATGGCCGACGACCTGGTCGCGGCCCGCACCTCGCTCGAGCAGGAGCTCGCCGACGAGTCGGTGCTGCTCGAGCGCCGCACGCAGGTCGAAGCCGCGATCACCGCCGCACGCGAGACCGAGGCCGCGCTCGAGGCCGCGCTGCGCGAGGACCTGCCGGCGCTGTCGGCGGCCCAGGAGACCTGGTTCTCCCTGTCCGGGCTGCGCGAGCGGCTGCGCGGCACCCAGTCGCTGGCCGCCGAGCGGGTGCGCAACGCGACCGGCACCGCCGAGTCCGACGACACCCGGTCGGGGCGCGACCCCGACCAGCTCGAGGCCGAGGCCGAGCGGGCGCGCGAGCAGGAGCAGCGGATCGCCGCCGAGGTCGACGGCCACCGCACCGCCCTCGAGCAGGCCGTCACGGCCCGCAAGGCCGCCGAGGACGCCGCCGCCGAGGAGGAGCGCCGGATCGCCGGGCTCCAGCGTGCGGCCGCCGACCGGCGCGAGGGGTTGGCCCGGCTGCACGGCCAGGTCAACGCCCTGAAGTCCCGCGCCGCCGCCGCCGACGACGAGCTGGGCCGGCTCACCCTGGCCCGCGAGGACGCCCTGGCCCGCGCCGAGCGGGCCCAGCGCGACTTCACCGCGCTGGAGACCCGGGTCGCCGGGCTCGACGCCGGCGAGGAGGGGCTCGACGCCGAGCACGAGGCCGCGAGCGCCCTGCTCGACGACATCGAGGAGCGGCTGGCCAAGGCGCGTGACGAGGCGCAGCAGGCCGACCGCGACCGGACCGGGCTGCTGGCCCGCAAGGACGCCCTCGAGATGGGGCTCAACCGCAAGGACGGGGCCGGCGCCCTGCTGGCGGCCTCCGACTCGGTCTCCGGACTGCTGGGCTCGGTGGCCGCGCTGCTCTCGGTCCGTCCGGGCTTCGAGGCGGCCGTGGCCGGCGCCCTCGGCTCGGCCGCCGACGCGGTGGCGGTCGCCGACGCCGATGCCGCGGTCCGCGCGATCGGGCTGCTCAAGGACGACGACCTCGGCCGGGCCGGCCTGCTGCTGGGCGCCGAGGCGGGCGCCCACGACCGGGCGTGGCCCGGACTGCCCGACCACGCGTCGTACGCCGTGGACGTGGTGGAGTGCCCCGAGGCGCTGCGGCCCGGCCTGGCCCGGCTGCTGTTCAAGGTGGCCGTGGTCGACGACCTCGCCGCCGCCCGGAGCCTGGTCGCCGACCTGCCCGACGTCACCGCCGTCACCCGCGAGGGAGACGTCCTCGGGGCCCACTTCGCCTCCGGCGGCTCCTCGAGCCAGCCGAGCCTGATCGAGATCCAGGCGGCCGTGGACGAGGCCGCCGACCAGCTCGCCGAGGCGGTCGCCGCCTCCGAGCGGCTGGCGTTCGACATGTCGCGCCTGGAGAGCGAGCGGCTCGAGGCCCAGAAGCGGGCCGACGTGGCGCTGGCCAAGCTGCACGAGTCGGACGCGACCCTGGCCGCGGTGGCCGAGGAGCTGGGCCAGTACGGCTCCCAGGCTCGCGCCGCCCGCGGCGAGGCCGAGCGGCTGGCGCAGGCCATCGAGAAGGCCGAGGCCGCGCGGGACCAGGCGCTGGCCGGGCTCGCCGAGCTGGAGGCCCGGCTGACCCGTGCGGAGGAGGCACCCGAGGAGGAGCCCGACACCTCCGGCCGGGAACGTCTCGCCACGGAGGCGCGCGACGCCCGGCAGGGGGAGATGGACGCGCGGCTGGCGCTGCGAACCTCCGAGGAGCGTGCCCGCGCCCTGCACGGCCGGGCCGACTCGCTGGTGCGGGCGGCCCGCGCGGAGCGCGAGGCCCGCGCCCGGGCCGCGGAGCGTCGCGAGCGCCTGGTGCGGGAGGGGCGCGCCGCCGAGGCGGTCGGCGCCGCCGTGGCCTACGTGCTGGGCCGCCTGGAGGTCTCGGTGCACCGGGCCGCCGAGGCCCGCGCCGCCGTCGAGCAGGCCCGGCAGGGTCGGGAGCAGCAGCTGCTGAGCGTCCGCGCCAGCCTGCGCGACCTCGGCCGCGAGCACGACGAGCTGGTCAGCTCCGTGCACCGCGACGAGATGGCCCGGACCCAGCAGCGGATGCGCATCGAGCAGCTCGAGGAGCGCGCTCTCGAGGAGCTCGGCCTCGACCCGGACGGCCTGGTCGCCGACTACGGACCCGACCAGCTCATCCCGGTCCAGCCCGGCCCCGACGCGGCCGAGGACGAGACCGCGGAGCAGCCCGAGCCGGTCCCGTTCGTGCGCGAGGAGCAGCAGAAGCGGCTGCGGGCCGCCGAGCGCGCGCTGGCGATGCTCGGGAAGGTCAACCCGCTGGCGCTCGAGGAGTTCTCCGCGATGGAGGAGCGGCACAAGTTCCTGACCGAGCAGCTCGAGGACCTCAAGAAGACCCGCAAGGACCTCCTCGACATCGTGAAGGAGGTCGACACCCGGGTCGAGCAGGTCTTCACCGAGGCCTACGCCGACGTGAGCAGGGCCTTCGACTCGACGTTCGCCCGCCTCTTCCCGGGCGGCGAGGGTCGGCTGGTCCTCACCGACCCCCACGACATGCTGGCCACCGGCGTCGAGGTCGAGGCCCGCCCGCCCGGCAAGAAGGTCAAGCGGCTCTCGCTGCTGTCCGGAGGCGAGCGGTCCCTGGTGGCCGTGGCGTTCCTGGTCGCGCTGTTCAAGGCCCGGCCCTCGCCGTTCTACATCCTCGACGAGGTCGAGGCCGCGCTCGACGACACCAACCTCGGCCGCCTCCTCGAGATCTACGAGGAGCTGCGGGAGAACTCCCAGCTGCTGGTGATCACCCACCAGAAGCGGACCATGGAGGTCGGCGACGCCCTGTACGGCGTGACCATGCGCGGTGACGGGGTCTCGGCGGTCATCAGCCAGCGGCTGCGGGAGGCCGAGCCGGCCTGACCGCCGTGCTGGCCCACGGGCGCGCAGACGGGCCGGTCGCCGGCGTCGTCGCTGACGACTCAGCAAAGCACCGGCGCGAGCACGTCCTCGTAGCGGTCGAGCGGTGGATCGGTGTCGCTGAGCAGGCGGAACAGGGCGGCCCGGACCATCGCCTGGCGGGCGGCTCCGCCGGCCCAGTCACGAAGGCGGGCGGCAGGTGCCCCCAGCCACATCGCCGCGTCGAGGATGCAGACCGCCTCGGCCCAGCGCGGCGGGCGCCAGGCGGGCGAGACATCGAGGATCACCGGAGCGCCGGCCGCGTCGAGCAGCACGTTGCCCGCGAGATCGGCGTGGACGAGCTGGTCGGGGCCGAGCGGGGTGTCGTCGCGCAGGTCCGCGAGGCGGCCTACGAGGTCGGCGCCGGAGGGCAGGCCGTCGAACGCCGCCCGCTCGGCCTGCGCCCACCGGTCCTCGCGGCGGGACAGGCTCTCGGGTCTCGACGGCACCGCGTCGGCGAGCTCGGCGTGCAGCAGCCGACCGGACGCGACCAGCACGTCGAGCTCGGAGCACGACGTGGTGCCCGGCTCCCAGCGACTGGCTCCCCAGCCATCGACGACCCACTCGCCGTCGCGCGCCGGGACGGGCATCGCGATGCGCAGGCCACGCTGCGACCGGCCCGGCCGCTCGTCGAGGCGCACCGCCAGACGCGCCAGCACCGGGTTGAGCCACGCGCACACGGCAGCGTCGCGGCCGGGGGAGAGGACCAGGTCGCCGGCCCGGACGCTTGCGCCCTGCCCACCCGGCAACGGCTGCACGTCACCGGGCACGGCGAAGAGGTCGAGGACGCGCTCGGAAGGCAGCACGCCGACACCCTAGGAGGTGAGGCATCCCCTAGGCTCGGCGCCGTGACCCGCTCGATCCCGACCCGCGCCGACTACGTCCGATGGGAGCGGGTCACCACCCGCTGGGCCGACATCGACGTCTACGGGCACATGAACAACGCCCGCTACTTCGAGCTGATCGACACCGTCGTCAACAACCACCTGGCCGAGGCCATCGGGGTCGACATCCGGGAGCTGCCGGCGATCGGTGTGGTGGCCGAGGTCTCCTGCCGCTACTTCGCCGAGGTCGGCTACCCCGAGCCCGTCGACCTCGGGGTGGTCGTCGACAAGGTCGGCACGTCCAGCGTCGTCTACCGGGTGGGCCTGTTCCAGGGTGAGGGTGAGGAGGCGGCCGCCGAGGGCCGGTTCGTGCACGTGTACGTCGACAACACCGACCCGGCCCGCCCGGTCACGCCGATGCCGGACGTGGTCCGGGCCGCGGTCGAGCCGCTGCTGCGCGGCTGAGCCACCCCTGCCCCTTCGTACCCCCCGGGGCGTCGTACCCCCGTGACCTCGGCC
Organism: Nocardioides koreensis; assembly: GCF_039531775.1. Lineage (NCBI taxonomy): Bacteria > Bacillati > Actinomycetota > Actinomycetes > Propionibacteriales > Nocardioidaceae > Nocardioides > Nocardioides koreensis. Next base: position 75,064 of record NZ_BAAAQR010000007.1, read on the forward strand.
ACCGGGCCGGGAAGCCCGGGCCGGGTGCCGCACGCCGCGCTGGTGGCGTGTGGGACCGTGGAATTCGGGGTACGCCGAACCCGACCCACCTTCCCCGGAGGACACCTCATGCTGCTGATCGCCCTCGTGATGCTCGCCATCGTCGTCCTCGCCGTCCTGGTGGTGACGTTCGCGGCCTTCCCGCACCGGGGCGAGGAGGTGCCGGCGGCGCCGTGGCTCGGGGAGGCCATGACCAAGGCGGCCGACGCCCTCCCGACCATCGAGAACGTGGACGGGACGGCCTCCGAGGAGACCCCGCGCCGGGGCGCCGAGCGGCCGGCCGCCGCCCGGAAGGACACCGGCCCGGTGTTCTGACCGCCTCTGGTTGGATTGCGCCCATGGACCTCCTGTACCTCATCGCCCTCATCGCGGTCGTCGCGGTGCTCGCCATCGGCGCGGGTGTCGGGCTGCTCGTTCGGGGCGGCCGCAAGCAGCCCCCCGCCCCCACGGGCGGCACCGACGTCATCGCGCCGCCGCCCACCGAGGTGGAGGCCCCGGCCGAGACGGCCCCCGCGGTCGAGGTGCCCGAGGCGCCCGTCCTGGAGAAGCCGGAGGGCACCGCCTCCCGGCTGGTCCGGCTCCGGCAGCGTCTCGCCGGCTCGCAGGGTGGGCTGGGCCGCGGCCTGCTGTCCCTGCTCTCGCGCGACCGCCTCGACGAGGACACTTGGGAGGCGATCGAGGACGTCCTGCTGACCGCGGACGTCGGGGTCGCCCCCACCCAGGAGCTCGTCGAGAAGCTGCGCACCCGACTGCGGGTCGAGGGCGGGCAGACCGTGGACGCCCGGACCGTGCTCCGTGAGGAGCTGATCGCCCTGGTCGACCCCGACATGGACCGCCGGCTCCAGGTCAGCGGGGCGGACGGCACCCCCGGTGTCGTCCTCGTCGTCGGGGTGAACGGCACCGGCAAGACCACGACGGTCGGCAAGATCGCCCGGATCCTGGTCGCCGAGGACCGCAGCGTCGTGCTCGGCGCGGCGGACACCTTCCGCGCGGCCGCGGTCGAGCAGCTGGCGACCTGGGGCGAGCGGGTCGGGGTCGACGTGGTGCGCGGTCCCGAGGGCACCGACCCCGCCAGCGTCGCCTTCGAGTCGGTGAAGGAGGGGATCGACACCAAGGCCGACACGGTCATCGTCGACACGGCCGGGCGCCTGCAGAACAAGGCCGGCCTGATGGACGAGCTCGGCAAGGTCAAGCGGGTCATCGAGAAGCAGGCACCGGTCACCGAGGTCCTCCTCGTGCTCGACGCCACCACAGGCCAGAACGGCATGATCCAGGCCCGCGTCTTCAGCGAGGTCGTCAACGTGACCGGGATCGTGCTGACCAAGCTCGACGGCTCCGCCAAGGGCGGCATCGTCGTCGCCGTCCAGCGTGAGCTGGGCGTACCGGTCAAGCTCGTCGGCCTCGGCGAGGGCGCCGACGACCTCGCGCCGTTCGACGCCGCCGCCTTCGTGGACGCGCTGCTCGGGGGCTCCTGAGCAGCGAGCGGTCCCGAGCTGAACCACGCCCACGACGGGCCCCGCGCACGGCGCGGGGCCCGTCGTCGTTCACACCGAAGTAACACAACCCCGGAACTCGTTTCCTGGCCGCAACACGCGGCGGCGTACGTCGAAACCTGCGCCCCCGAAGGTTTCGGGCAATGGGGCGGGAGCCCTGGCCGACAGCGCGGTCGGCGGTCGAGATCACGGGCTCGGCGGGAGTGCTCCGTCCTCGAAGGATCGAAACCCTTGGAGGTTCTGTGGACGGCTACTACGCCTGGATGCTGATGGCGACCTCGCTCGTCCTGATGATGACCACGCCTGCGCTGGCGCTCTTCTACGGCGGCATGAGCGGGTCGAAGTCGGTGCTGAACATGATGATGATGTCCTTCTCCGCCATGGGCGTGATCGGCATCGTCTACGTGCTGTGGGGCTGGTCGATGTCGTTCGCCGGTGGCGACGTCGCGACCCTGTTCGCCAACCCCTTCGACGCCTTCGGGCTCGACGGCGTGGACTGGGGCAGCTACATCGCGGTGGGATTCCAGATGACGTTCGCGGTCATCACGGCGGCCCTGATCAGCGGCGCCATCGCCGGCCGCGTGAAGTTCTCGGCCTGGATGGTGTTCCTGCCGATCTGGATCACGCTGTCGTACTTCCCGCTGGCCCACATGGTGTGGGGCGGCGGCTTCCTCTCCGGCGCCAACCCCGACGGCCTGTCGGCGAGGCTGTTCGGCTTCGCGGACGGTGTCGCCAACATCGTGCCGCAGGACTACGCCGGCGGCACGGTCGTCCACATCAACGCCGGCATGGCGGGCCTGGTGCTCGTGCTGCTCATCGGCAAGCGGCTCGGCTTCGGCACCGAGCCGATGCGGCCGCACAACCTGACGCTGACCATGGTCGGCGCGGGCCTGCTGTGGTTCGGCTGGTTCGGCTTCAACGTCGGCTCGATCGTGTTCCTCGCCGGCGACGGCGGCGCCAAGGACACCGCCCAGTTCATGACCGAGACCGGCGTGACGTGGATGAACACGACGCTGGCCACCTGCGCCGCCATGCTGGCCTGGCTGGCGGTGGAGCGGGTCATGCACGGCAAGGCGACCTCGCTCGGCGCGGCCTCCGGCATCGTCGCGGGCCTCGTGGCCATCACGCCCGCGTGCGGCGCGGTCGACGTGTACGGCGCCCTGCTCGTCGGCGTGGCCGCCGGTGCGCTGTGCGCCTGGGCGGTCGGGCTGAAGTACAAGCTCGGGTACGACGACTCGCTCGACGTGGTGGGCGTGCACCTGGTGGGCGGCATCGTCGGCACGGTGCTCATCGGCCTCGTGTCGACCGCCTCCGCCCCCGGTGGCGTCGACGGGCTGCTCTACGGCGGCGGCCTGAAGCCGCTGGTCATCCAGGTCCTCACCGCCCTGTTCGCCATCGTGTGGTCCGGCTTCTGGACGCTGCTCGTCGGCCTGGCCATCAAGGCGACGATCGGCTGGCGGCTCAGCGAGGAGGACGAGGTCGAGGGCATCGACTTCACCGAGCACGGCGAGTCGGCGTACGACCTCTTCGGTCCCGGCGGCGCCCGCCGCCCCGGCTCGGTCCTGGCGACCGGCACGGTCAAGGAGTCGACGGTCACGGAAGGAGCACCGGCATGAAGCTGGTCACCGCGGTCATCAAGCCGCACAAGTGGGAGGACGTCCGCGAGGCCCTCGAGACCTTCGGCGTGACGGGCATGACCGTCAGCGAGGTCAGCGGCTACGGCCGCCAGAAGGGCCACACCGAGGTCTACCGGGGAGCCGAGTACGACATCGCGCTGGTCCCGAAGATCCGGATCGAGATCGTCGTGGACGACGGCGACGCCGAGGACGTGGTCGGCATCGTCGTCAAGACCGCCCAGACGGGCCGGATCGGGGACGGCAAGGTGTGGGTCAGCCCCATCGAGACCGTCGTCCGGGTCCGCACCGGCGACCGCGACGAGGCGGCCCTCTGAGGACAACCACCCCATGTGACGCGGTGTCCACGCCCCTACCGCGGTGCCGCAGCACCGCACCAGAGCCGTGGGCACCGCGTTGCATGCGCCGCCCCTCCGACTCGTTAACGCGACCGAAACAAATCCGGCGGGCGTCCGTAACAGGCTCTGGCGAGGCTGGGCGCCCATGACCGCCCTCGCCGCTGCCGCGCCCGCCGCCCTCGACACCGGTGACACCGCCTGGCTCCTGGCAGCCTCGGCCCTCGTGCTGCTGATGGCCCCGGGCCTGGCCCTCTTCTACGGCGGCATGGTCCGCTCCAAGAGCGTGCTGAACATGATGATGATGACCTTCGGGTCGCTCGCGGTCATCACCGTGCTGTGGGTCCTGGTCGGCTACTCGCTGGCCTTCGGTGACGACCTCGGTGGCGGCCTTCTCGGCGACCCGGCGCAGTACGCCGGCCTCGGGCAGCTGATGTCGCCCGACAGCAACGGTGACTCGACCGTCCCGCTCATCCTGTTCGCCGTGTTCCAGGGCCTCTTCTGCGTCATCACCGGCGCGCTGGTGTCCGGCGCGATCGCGGACCGGGCGCGGTTCGGCGCCTGGCTGGTCTTCGTCGCCGTCTGGACGCTGCTCGTCTACGCGCCGGTGGCGCACTGGGTCTTCGACTTCTCCTCCGGTGACCACGTCGGCGGCTGGCTGGCCAACCGGGTCGGCCTGGTGGACTTCGCCGGCGGCACGGCGGTGGAGATCTGCTCGGGCGGCTCGGCGCTGGCCCTCGCGCTCGTGCTGGGCCACCGGGTCGGCTTCGGCAAGGACCCGATGCGCCCGCACAATCTGACCCTCGTGATGCTCGGCGCCGGGCTGCTGTGGTTCGGCTGGTTCGGCTTCAACGCCGGCTCCGCGCTCGGCGCCGACCAGGCCGCCGCCGTGGTGTTCACCACCACCCTGGTCGCCGGCGCGGCGGGCGCGCTGGGCTGGCTGGTGCTCGAACGGCTCCGCGACGGCCACGCCACCTCGCTGGGCGCCGCCTCGGGCATGGTCGCGGGCCTCGTCGCGATCACCCCGTCCTGCGGCTCGCTCTCCCCGGTCGGCGCGATCGTGATGGGCGCGGCCGCGGGCGTCGTGTGCGCCTGGGCCGTCGGCCTGAAGTACCGGTTCGGGTACGACGACTCCCTCGACGTGGTCGGCGTGCACCTGGTCGGGGGACTGGTCGGCACCTTCGGCATCGGGCTCCTGGCGACGGCCGCTGCCCCCACCGGCGTCGACGGGCTGCTGTACGGCGGTGGGGTCGACCAGCTCGGTCGCCAGCTGCTGGGCGGCGGCGTGGTCCTGGTCTACGCCTTCGTCGTCTCCGGCATCATCGGCATCGTCGTGGACAAGCTCCTCGGTTTCCGGATCGACGAGGAGCACGAGGTCAGCGGCATCGACCTGGTCGTGCACGCCGAGACCGCCTACGACCTGCACGCCACCGCCGGGGCCCGCTCGGCGGGACACGGGATCCTGGGTCCCTTCACCCAGCAGCGAGAGGAACCACGTCCATGAAGCTGGTCACCGCCGTCATCAAGCCGCACAAGTGGGAGGACACCCGCGCCGCCCTCGAGACCGTCGGGGTCACCGGCATGACGGTCAGCGAGGTGAGCGGCTACGGCCGCCAGAAGGGGCACACCGAGGTCTACCGCGGCGCGGAGTACGACATCGCGCTGGTCCCGAAGATCCGGGTCGAGATCGTCGTCAACGACGAGGACGCCGACGCGGTGGTGGACGCCATCGTCACCAGCGCGGCCACCGGGCGCATCGGTGACGGCAAGGTCTGGGTCGCCCCCATCGAGTCGGTCGTGCGCGTCCGCACCGGCGACCGCGACGACGCCGCGATCTGACCGGTCGCCGTGACCGCCCCCGAGCGCGCCGAGCGCACCGCCGCGGCCGACGCGCTGTGCGCGGCGGCGTACGAGCAGTGCGGCGGCCCGGACACCGGGGTGGCGCTGGTCGCCGTCGGGGGGTACGGCCGCTCGGAGCTGGCACCGCACTCGGACCTCGACCTGGTGCTGGTCTCCGACGAGGGGGTCGGGCTGGGTGAGGTCGCCGAGCGGGTGTGGTACCCGCTGTGGGACTCGGGCTCCAAGATCGACCACTCGGTGCGGACCCTGCCGGAGATGGTGGCCGCGGCCGGGGGAGACCTGCGGGTGGCCCTGGGGCTGCTCGACCTGCGCCACCTCGCCGGCGACCCGAACCTCACCCTGCGGCTGCGGACCACGATGCTCGCCCACTGGCGGCGCCAGGCCCGCGACCAGCTGCCGGCGCTGCGCGAGCTGGTCCGGGCCCGGCACGCGCTGGTGGGGGAGCTGGCCCACCTCTCGGTGCCGGACCTCAAGGAGGCCGAGGGAGGGCTGCGGGACGCCACCGTGCTCAAGGCCCTGGTGGCCACCTGGCTGGTGGACGTGCCGCACGCCGACCTGGAGCGCACCCGCCTGGCCCTGCTCGACGTCCGCGACGTGGTCCAGGCGCTCGCCGGGCGCGCCGCCGACCGGGTCGGTCCCGAGATGTGGCCCGAGCTCGCCGCGGGCCTCGACCTGCCGGACGCACGCGCGGCGCAGGTGCACGTGCGCGAGCTCGGCCGCCGGATCACGCACCTGTCGCGGCTCACGTGGCGGCGCGTGGACGGCGTGCTCTCGCGCCCGGCGACGCGCGGCGCGCGGCGCCCCGCGCTGACCCCGCTCGCACCCGGCGTCGCCCTGTCGTCGGGGGAGGTGGTCCTCGACGGACGGGCGCGGCCGGCCGAGGACCCGGTGCTGCTGCTGCGGGCCTGCGCCGCCGCGGCCGAGAACGACGCCCTCCTGGCGCCGCCGACCGCGGCCCGACTGGTCCGCGAGTCCCCACCGCTGCCGGACCCCTGGCCCGCCGAGGCGCGCCGGCTGCTGGTGCGGCTGCTCGCGTCCGGTCGCGGGCTGCTGCCGGTCTGGGAGACGCTGGAGGAGACCGGTGCGCTGGCCCTGGTGCTGCCCGAGTGGGAGCGGATCCGGCTGCTCCCGCACGCCTCGGCGATCCACCGGTACACCGTCGACCGGCACGTCGTGGAGACCTGCATCGAGGCCTCCGCGCTGATCCGCAGCGTCGCCCGGCCCGACGTCCTCATGGTGGCGGCGCTGCTCCACGACATCGGCAAGGGCGACCTGACCGAGCACAGCGTCGCCGGGGAGCCGATCGCCCGCGCGATCGCGACCCGGATGGGCTTCGACACCGAGGCCGTGGACCTGATCGGCACGCTGGCCCGGCGCCACCTCCTCCTCGCCGAGACCGCCACCACGCGGGACCCCGACGACCCCGCGACCGTCGACCTCGTGGCGGCCGGCGTGGGCAGTGCCGAGGCCCTGTCGCTGCTGACCGCGCTGACCGAGGCCGACGCCCGGGCCACCTCGGCCAAGGCCTGGACACGGTGGCGGGCCGGGCTGGTCCGCGACCTCGCCCGGCGCGCGGCGGCCGCGCTCGACGCCGGGGCCAGCCCGCCGAGGGTGGTCGCCGACGACGTCGCGATCCCTCCGGAGGTGCTCCGCGGGGCGGCCTCGGTCACCGTCGACGCGGTGCCTGACGGGTCGCGGGTCACCGTGGTCGCGCCGGACCGGATCGGCCTGCTCGCCGACGCGGCGGCCGTCCTCGCGCTCCAGCGGATCCCGGTGCGGGCGGCCCGCGCCTGGGCGCAGGACGGCTACGGCCTCTCCGTGTGGGAGGTCGCCGGGGAGCACCTCGACGCCGCCGTGCTCCGCCAGCGGTACGACGCCGTGGTCGAGGGTCGGCTCGATCCCGCCGGCCGGCTGCGTCCCGCCGACGTCGACACGCTCGCGCCCACGGTCGCCGTACGCCCCGAGGCCTCCGCGCACGCGACCGTGCTCGAGGTCCGCGCGGCCGACCGGCCCGGGGTCGTCTACCTCGTCTGCGCGGTGCTGGCCCGGCTCGGCATCGCCGTCCGCTCCGCCCACGTCGACACCCTCGGTCCGCAGGCGGTGGACGTGTTCTACCTCCAGGAGGACTCGGCCGGAGTGCTCGGCGACGCCCGGGCCGCCGAGGCCGCCCATGCCGTGCGCGCCGCACTCTCGGGCGACGCCGGTTAGGCTTGACCCTCGACTGGCCGCCACCCGGCCGACGTACGACTGACGAGGACCGACTTGTTCGCCACACTCTCCGACCGGCTCGCCGACACCTTCAAGAACCTCCGCGGCAAGGGCCGGCTGTCCGACGCCGACATCGACGCGACCGCCCGGGAGATCCGGATCGCGCTGCTCGAGGCCGACGTCGCCCTGCCCGTGGTCAAGGAGTTCGTCGGCGCGGTCAAGGAGCGGGCCCGCGGCGAGGAGGTCAGCCAGGCCCTCAACCCGGCCCAGCAGATCGTCAAGATCGTCAACGAGGAGCTCGTCAACATCCTCGGCGGCGAGACCCGCCGGCTGCGGTACGCCAAGAGCGGCCCCACCGTCATCATGCTCGCCGGCCTCCAGGGTGCCGGCAAGACGACGCTCGCGGCCAAGCTGGCGCTGTGGCTCAAGGAGCAGGGCAAGACCCCGATGCTGGTCGCCTGCGACCTCCAGCGCCCCAACGCCGTCAAGCAGCTCGAGGTCAACGGCGAGCGCGTGGGCGTCCCCGTCTTCGCCCCCGAGCCCGGCAACGGGGTGGGGGACCCGGTCGGCGTCGCCCGGGCGTCGATCGACGAGGCGAAGCGCAAGCTGCACGACGTGGTCATCGTCGACACCGCCGGCCGCCTCGGCATCGACTCCGAGATGATGCAGCAGGCTGCCGACATCCGGGACGCCGTCCAGCCCGACGAGGTCCTCTTCGTCGTCGACGCGATGATCGGCCAGGACGCCGTGGTCACGGCGCAGGCCTTCCTCGAGGGCGTCGGGTACGACGGCGTGGTCCTCACCAAGCTCGACGGTGACGCCCGCGGTGGCGCGGCGCTCTCCATCGCCTCGCTCACCGGCAAGCCGGTCATGTTCGCCTCCGCCGGTGAGAAGATGACCGACTTCGACCTCTTCCACCCGGACCGGATGGCCTCGCGCATCCTGGACATGGGTGACGTGATGACCCTGATCGAGCAGGCGGAGAAGGCCTTCGACCAGGAGCAGGCGGCGAAGGCGGCGGCGAAGCTGACCGGCCAGGGTGGCGAGTTCACCCTCGACGACTTCCTCGAGCAGATGCAGCAGGTCCGCAAGCTCGGCTCGATGTCGAAGATCATGGGGATGCTGCCCGGGATGGGGCAGTTCCGCGAGCAGCTCGAGAACTTCGACGAGCGCGAGATCGACCGGATCCAGGCGATCATCCAGTCGATGACCCCGGCCGAGCGGGCCAACCCCAAGATGATCGACGGCTCCCGCCGGGCCCGGATCGCCAAGGGCTCGGGCCGCCAGGTCTCCGACGTGAACAGCCTCGTCGACCGGTTCTTCGAGGCCCGCAAGATGATGATGTCGATGGCCCGCGGTGGCGGCATGCCGGGGATGCCCGGGATGCCGGGTATGCCGGGGGTGGGCGGCAAGCGCGGGAAGACCAAGGCCCAGCCCAAGAAGGGCAAGGGCGCCAAGCGCTCCGGCAACCCGGCCAAGGCCGCCCAGCAGGCCGCCGCGGAGAAGGAGAAGGCCGCCTCCGGTGGCAACCCGTTCGGTGCGCCCGCCGGCGAGGACGTCGACTACGAGAAGGCCGCCGCCGCGCTCGACCTGCCCAAGGACTTCTCCAAGTTCCTGAAGTGATGAGCCGCCCAGCCGTGCACGAGCGGAGCGAGTGCACGGCGTGGGGGCGGCCAGGTCGAGCAGGCGACGCGACCGAGGAACGAGGTCGCGCGAGCGCGTCGAGACCCGGTGAGCCGAAGAGCAACCTGATGGACCTGATGGAGGGCGGCCACTGATGCCCACAGTCCTCGTCGTCGACGCCGCCAACGTGGTGGGCAGCCGGCCGGACGGCTGGTGGAAGGACCGGGCCGGCGCCGCGCGCCGGCTGCACGAGGGCCTCGCGGTGGCGGACACGCCGTACGACGAGGTGGTGCTGGTCCTCGAGGGTGCCGCGAAGGGCGGGGTGCGCCCGGGCCGCGACGGCCACCTGCGCACCGTGCACGCGCCACGCAGCGGCGACGACACGATCGTCGCCGAGGCCCGCGCGGCCGCGGAGCGCGGCGACCGGGTCACGGTCGTCACCGCCGACCGGATGCTGCAGGCCCGGGTGCAGGGGCTCGGCGCGATCGCGCTCGGCCCGTCGTGGCTGCTCGACCAGCTGGACTGAGCCCGCGGTAGCGTCCGGGCATGACTGCCTCCACGCCTGCCCTGAGGTTCAGCGGACCGGTCCTGCCCGACGGTGAGCCCCGGGACCTCTACGTCGTCGACGGGCGGGTCACCTACGAGCCCGTCGCGAGCGCCGAGGACGGCGGCCGCGGCTGGATCGTGCCCGGCCTGGTGGACGCGCACTGCCACGTGGGGCTCGACAACCACGGCGCGGTCGACGAGGCCACCACCGAGCAGCAGGCGATCACCGACCGGGACGCCGGCGCGCTGCTGCTGCGCGACTGCGGGTCGGCCGCGGACACCGCGTGGGTGCACGACCGGGAGGACCTGCCCCGGCTGATCCGGGCCGGCCGGCACATCGCGCGGACCAAGCGCTACATCCGCAACTACGCCCACGAGGTCGAGCCCGCCGAGCTGGCGTCGTACGTCGCGCAGGAGGCGCAGCGCGGCGACGGCTGGGTCAAGCTGGTCGGGGACTGGATCTCCCGGGAGGAGGGCGACCTGGCGCCGTCGTTCCCCGAGGAGGCCTTCGCCGAGGCGATCGCCACCGCCCACGAGCACGGCGCCCGGGTGACCGCGCACTGCTTCGGCACCACCGTGCTGCCCGAGCTGATCCACGCCGGCATCGACTGCATCGAGCACGGCACCGGGCTGACCACCGACCTCATCGACACCATGGTCGAGCGCGGCACCGCGCTGGTGCCGACGGTCGTGCAGCTCAACAACTTCCCCGACTACGCCGACGCCGGCGAGGCGAGGTTCCCGGCGTACGCCGCCACCATGCGTGACCTCCACGCGCACCGCCGCGAGACGATCATGTCCGCCTACGAGGCCGGGGTGGCGATCTACGCCGGCACCGACGCCGGGGGAGTCCTCCCGCACGGCGGGATCGCGGGCGAGGTGCTGGAGCTGGCGGCCTACGGCTTCAGGCCCGAGGACGCCCTCGGCGCGGCCTCCTGGCGGGCCCGCGCGTGGCTCGGCTGGAACGCCACCCTCGAGGAGGGCGCCCCCGCCGACTTCGTCGTGCTCGACCGGAACCCGCTCGAGGACCTCTCGGTCCTGCGCACCCCGTCGCGGGTCGTGCTCCGGGGGCGCGTCGTCGCCTGAGCCCGCCCGGGGAGGTCATCCGGGCTGGTCGCGGGCGCGACGTGACCGGATGACGTCGGCGGCCGGACCCCTGTCGGATCAGACGCGGCAGACGTCGCCCGGGTGCCGCGCGGCGCGACGCTCGGCGGCGTCCGCCGACACGGCGCAGGCAGGTGCCACGGTGACGAAGCCGCGGTACCCGTCACAGACCAGGGTGGCGCCGGCGCTGAGCGCGAGCCGCTCGGCCGCGTCAGCGGACAGCGCACAGGCACGGGACGCGCTCGCGCTCGCCGCGCCCGGTGTCGCGACGAGCAGGGTCGCCGCCAGCGTGACGGCGGTCCCGACGGCCGCCGCGCGGCCCGTGACGGGGTGGCTGGGTCGGGCCATGACGTCCTCCTCGGGCAGCGAGCCGCGAAAGGCTCTCGTCCGACGGTCCGGCCCCGCGGTATCAGGCGGGTACAACCGCCCGACCTCGCCGCCGGGACGTCATCCGCTCCGGTTGTCCGGGCGACGACCTCGTACGACGTTGCGCGGCCTCCGGGGCGCGCCGTTCGCGAACCTCACGCCCGTCACGATCAGGACGACCAGTCCGACCGCACCGAGCAGGAGCGGCGCCAGGATGGTCGCGAGGATCCCCCCGATGAAGCTGCCGATCTCCGGGGCGGGCCCGATCTGGGCGGGGCCGCCGGTCGGCGCGCAGATCACGCGCAGGTCGCCCGAGCCGGGGTCGAACCGCCGGTCGCCGACCCACTCCCCGCTCCCGGCGGACTTTGTGAAGCTGCCGGTCACGGGGGAGTAGGACACCTCCCGGCCGGTCGCCGCGTCGACGATCGAGCAGTCAGCGGCGTCGTACTCGTGCACCCACAGCATCCGGTCGCCGTCGGTCCCGATCGAGACGGCGTGCTGCCGCCCGTCGGCCGGGATCGTCGCGTCGGTCTCGAGGAAGCCCCGGAGCGTCCAGACGAACATCCCGATCCCGATCGCCAGCCCCGCGAGGACGATCCCGCCGCCGAGCACGAACCACCAGCCGCTGGGCCGCGGCTTCCGCGGCGGCGGTGGCGGGACGGGGCCGCCGTACGGCGGGGGTGGCGGAGCGCCGTACGGTGGCGGCGGGTACTGGCTCATGGCCTCACCCTGCCCGATTTCGGCGGGATGGACCCGATCTGGCAGAATCACCCGCTGAGTCCTGTGCGCCCGGACCCTCTCATCCGGACGCCGCAGTGCCCACGAGGAACCCGAACCAGTGTCCCCACTCAGGTTCGCGGGCCCCTCACCACACACCAGTCGTCAAGGAGACACCACCAACGTGTCGGTCAAGATCCGTTTGAAGCGCCTCGGCAAGGTCCGGGTGCCGCAGTACCGCATCGTCATCGTCGACTCGCGCAAGAAGCGTGACGGTCGCGTGATCGAGGAGATCGGCAAGTACCACCCCAAGGAGGACCCGTCGTACATCGACGTCGTCTCCGACCGGGCGCAGTACTGGCTCGGTGTCGGCGCGCAGCCGTCCGAGGCCGTCGAGGCCATCCTCAAGGTCACCGGTGACTGGCAGAAGTTCAAGGGCCTGCCGGGCACCGAGGGCACCCTGAAGACCGCCGAGGCGAAGCGCGACAAGCTCGAGATCTTCAACGAGGCGCTCAAGGAGGCCGCGAGCGAGCCCAAGGGCGGCGCCGTGACCAAGAAGGCCGCCTCGAAGAAGGCCGAGAAGCCCGCCGAGGACGCCCCGGCCGAGGTGCCCGCCTCGGAGACCCCGGAGGGTGCGGCCGCCGAGGCCGAGGCCGCCGAGAAGGTCACCGCCGAGGACGCCGGCAAGAGCGAGGCCTGAGCATGATGCTCGCCGAGGCGCTCGAGCACCTGGTGCGCGGCGTGGTCGAGCACCCGGACGACGTGAGCGTCCGGGACAAGCAGCTGCGACGCGGCTCGATCCTCGAGGTCCGGGTGCACCCCGACGACCTCGGCAAGGTGATCGGCCGCGGTGGCCGCACCGCGACCGCGTTCCGCACGGTGATCTCCGCGCTGGCCGGTCGTGGCGGGGCCCGGGTCGACTTCGTGGACGTCGACCGCCGCCGCTGAGCCTCATCGGTGGTCGAGCCTGGCGAGACCACCGCACGCAACGCGATCGAATGGGTGCCGCCCCCGGGTGGCACCCATTCGTGGTTCCCAGATCAGGAAGGCAACCGTGGCCCGCACAAGCTCGACCGATGACGGCTTGAACGGCGGCGGCTCGATCGAGGTCGTGGTCGGCCGGATCGGCAAGCCGCACGGCGTCCGCGGCGAGGTGACCCTCGACGTGCGCACCGACGAGCCCGAGCGCCGGTTCGTCACCGGTGCGGTGCTCCGGGCGGAGCCGCCGCGCGGGTCGGCCACCGCCCTGTCGTCGGTGACCGTGGCCCGGGCCCGCTGGCACCAGACCACGCTGCTGGTCACCTTCGAGGAGATCGGCGACCGCAACGCCGCCGAGGCCGCCCGCGGCCTGGTGCTGCACGCGACGATCCCCGCCGACGAGTCACCCGAGGACCCCGACGAGTTCTACGACCACCAGCTGGTCGGGCTCGCGGCGTACGACCTCGACGGCGCCGCGCTGGGCGAGGTGAGCGGGCTCGTGCACGGTGGCGCCCAGGACCTGCTCACGATCCGCACCCCCGACGGCCGCGACGCGCTGGTGCCGTTCGTCAAGGCGCTGGTGCCCGAGGTCGACCTCGTCGCCCGCCGCGTCGTGGTCGCCGACCGGCCCGGCCTGGTGACGCCGCTGCCCGAGGACGAGTAGCCCCGTGCAGATCGACGTCGTCACCATCTTCCCCGACTACCTCGCGCCGCTGGAGCTGTCGCTGGCCGGCAAGGCGCGGGACAAGGGGCTGCTCGACATCCGCGTGCACGACCTGCGCGGCTGGACGCACGACCGCCACCGCACGGTCGACGACACGCCGTACGGCGGTGGCGCCGGCATGGTGATGAAGCCCGAGCCCTGGGGCGAGGCGCTCGACGACCTCGGGCTCGACGGGGCGACGCTGGTCGTCACGACCCCCTCCGGCGAGCCGTTCACGCAGGCGCTCGCCCGGGAGCTGGCGACCCGCGAGCGGCTGGTCTTCGCGTGCGGCCGCTACGAGGGGATCGACCAGCGGGTGCTCGACGAGGCCCGCACCCGCACCGAGGTGCGCGAGATCTCGATCGGCGACTACGTGCTCAACGGGGGCGAGGTGGCCGCGCTGGCCATCACCGAGGCCGTGGTCCGGCTGCTCCCGGGCTTCATGGGCAACCCGGAGTCGCTGGCCGAGGAGTCCCACGAGGACGGCCTGCTGGAGTACCCCGTGTACACCAAGCCCGTGTCCTGGCGGGGGCACGACGTGCCCCCGGTGCTGCTCTCGGGCGACCACGCCGCGATCCGGGCGTGGCGCCACGAGCAGGCGGTACGCCGGACCGCCGAGCGCCGTCCCGACCTCGCCCACCCCTCGGTGCTGCTCGACGACGTCGAGGTGCGGCTGGTCCAGCCCGGCGACGCGGGGGAGCTGTTCACCCTGCAGCGGGCCTGCTGGGTGCAGGAGCAGCAGGACAACCCCGGCGTGGAGATCCCGGCCCTCCACGAGACGCTCGAGGACCTGCGCGACTGGATCGCCCGCGACACCGTGCTGGTGGCCCGGTCCGCCGGCCGCCTGGTCGGTGCGGTGCGAGCCCGCCTGGACGGGGGCGCCTGGGAGATCGGACGGCTGATGGTCGCCCCCGACCTCCAGGGTCGCGGCCTGGGCCGGGTGCTGCTGCAGCGCATCGAGGCCGCCGCGCCGCCCCACGTCACGGCGTACGCCCTCGTCACCGGCACCGGCAGCCTGCGCAACCAGAAGCTGTACAAGAAGGCCGGCTACCGGGCCCGCGGCGAGGTCGAGCCGGGCGTGGTCCGGTTGACCAAGAACGTCGGGAAGCGATAGTCGGATTACCGGCGCCGGACCGGGCTGTGGCAAACTTGCGCCTCGGCCAGTCGGCCAAACAGGGATCGCCCCGAGGACACGTTCCGATCGGGGGGTCCGCGTCGGTTCCTGCCGCAGGGGGAGCATGACGCCGCCGGCCACCACGACGGGCCCACAACAGAACGTTCCCCGTACCGCGGCTGACCTGTGGCACTCGCGAGGAGAGACAATGAGCAACGTCATTGCCGAGCTCGGCAACTCGATCAAGCGCGACGACGTCCCCGCCTTCCGCGCCGGTGACACCGTCAAGGTCCACGTCAAGGTCGTCGAGGGCAACCGCTCCCGCGTCCAGATCTTCCAGGGCGTCGTGATCCGCGTGCAGGGCTCCGGCGTCGGCCGCAGCTTCACCGTCCGCAAGGTCTCCTTCGGCGTCGGTGTCGAGCGCACCTTCCCGATCAACTCCCCGATCTTCGAGCAGATCGAGGTCGTCACCCGCGGTGACGTCCGCCGCGCCAAGCTCTACTACCTGCGCAACCTGCGCGGCAAGAAGGCCAAGATCAAGGAGCGCCGGGAGGCCTGAGCGAGTCCCAGCCAACCGCTCTATACGCTCTGCGCGTGACTTCCGAAGACCGCGACTCCACATCCGTCGTCGAACCAGACGGCGAGGGGTCGCGGTCTTCGCGTTCCCGCAAGAAGAAGAAGAAGCACCTGCCGGTCTGGCAGGAGACGATCCTGCTGCTCGGCATCGCGCTGGTGCTGGCGATCGTCATCAAGGCGCTGTTCGTGCAGGCCTTCTACATCCCCTCGGAGTCGATGGAGCCCGGGCTGGTCAACAACGACCGGATCCTGGTCCAGAAGGTCTCCTACTGGTTCGGCGGCAGCCCCGAGCGCGGCGACGTGGTGGTCTTCAAGGACCCCGGCGACTGGCTCAGCCCCACGGAGAAGACCGGCCCGCAGAGCGGCGTCACCGAGCTGATGGCCAAGATCGGCCTCTACCCCTCCGGCGGGCATCTCGTGAAGCGCGTCATCGGGGTCGAGGGCGACGTCATCAAGTGCTGCGACAAGCAGGGCCGCATCACGGTCAACGGCCAGCCCCTCGACGAGGACTCCTTCGTCAAGGAGAAGGGGATCGACTGCGACGGCCCGATGATCGGCGACTGCTCCCGGAACTCCTGGACCGCCGGCCCGGTGCCGAAGGGGCACATCTTCGTGATGGGCGACAACCGGGGACACTCGGCCGACTCCACGGTCCACATGTGCCAGAACAACCAGACCGACTGCGTCCCGGGGGACGAGTACGTCCCGGTGGACCTGGTGGTCGGCAAGGTGTTCGTGCTGCTCTGGCCCAGTGACCACTTCCGCTGGATCCAGCGTCCCGACACCTTCGCGGACGTGCCCGACGCCTCCTGAGGTCCGCTGGTCGCCGTGAGTGCACTTCCCCGAGGGTCCACGGTCCGGCGTGACGCCGGGCTGTACGGCTACGAGCGCGCGCTGCGCCGGCACGGCATCGAGCCGATCGCCGGGGTCGACGAGGCCGGCCGCGGTGCCTGCGCCGGGCCGCTGGTGGCCGGTGCAGCGATCCTCCCTGCGGGCAAGGCCGGGATCATCCCCGGGCTCGCCGACTCCAAGCTCCTGACCGAGAAGGCGCGCGAGCGCTGCTACCAGCAGGTGATGAAGCGAGCGCTGTCGTGGTCGGTGGTGGTCATCGGGCCCGACGAGTGCGACCGGCTTGGCATGCACGTGGCGAACGTCGAGGCGCTGCGGCGCGCCGTCGCGCTGCTGGACGTCGCACCGCAGTACGTCCTCACCGACGGGTTCCCCGTCGACGGCCTGGGGGTGCCCGGGCTCGCGGTGTGGAAGGGCGACCGGGTCGTGGCCTGCATCGCGGCGGCGTCCGTGCTCGCCAAGGTGACCCGGGACCGGATCATGTGCGAGCTCGACGCCGACTGGCCGGCGTACGACTTCAAGACCCACAAGGGCTACATCACCGACGTGCACGCGGCCGCGCTCAGCGAGCACGGTCCGTCGCCGGTGCACCGGATGCGGTTCGTGAACGTCCGCCGCGCCGCCGGGATCGAGCCGGCGGTGCCGGGGGTCGAGGTGCCCGAGGAGTCACCGGTCGGCTGACCGCGGTTGGTCGTCCCCGGCACGGGGGCCACGCCACCCGCCACGACGCCGCCGGCATCCTCGGTGACCCGTCTACGATGCGAGTCGGGGTGGAACACCGCCCCGGAACCGCCGCTGGCCGCACGCGACCGAGGAGAGCTGATGAGTGCCGAGGATCTCGAGAAGTACGAGACCGAGATGGAGCTCACCCTCTACCGCGAGTACCGCGACGTCGTCTCGATCTTCAAGTACGTCGTGGAGACCGACCGCCGGTTCTACCTGTGCAACCAGGTGGACGTGAAGGCGCGCACCGAGGCCGGCGAGGTCTTCTTCGAGGTCTCGATGAGCGACGCCTGGGTGTGGGACATGTACCGGCCGGCGCGCTTCGCCAAGAACGTCAAGGTGCTGACCTTCAAGGACGTCAACGTGGAGGAGCTCAGCCCCGCCGACATCGACCCGTCGAAGGCCTGAGCCCGCCGGACTCCCGCTGACCGGGCCACGAGTCGTGCACAGCCCGGCATCCTGTCCCCGCCGTCCACAGCCCCGCCCCCGCCGTACCGGCGCCGTCCCCGCTCCCGGCGACGCTGGGCGCAGGAGGTCGGATGATGACGGGATCGGCAACGGCAGCGAGCAGGCAGGCGCTGGGGGCGTACGGCGAGCGGCTCGCGGAGCGCCATCTGTGCGCCCAGGGACTGGTCGTCCTCGACCGCAACTGGCGCTGCGACGAGGGTGAGATCGACCTCGTGCTGCGAGACGGCGACGTCCTCGTGGTGTGCGAGGTGAAGACGCGCAGCGGGGTCGGCTGCGGGACGCCGCACGAGGCGGTCACCGAGGTCAAGCTCGACCGGTTGCGGCGGCTCGCCGAGCGCTGGGCGGGCGCCCACGACCTGAGGCCCGCGGAGGTGCGCATCGACCTGGTGGCCGTCCTCCGGCCGCTCCGCGGACCCTCGGACCTCGAGCACGTCCGGGGGCTCGCCTGATGCCGTTCGCGACGGCCCACACGGTGTCCCTGCACGGGGCATTGGGCCACCTCATCGACGTGCAGACCGACGTGTCGCCGGGCCAGGTCGGCCTCACCCTCGTCGGGCGGCCCGACCCGTCCCTCAACGAGGCCCGGGACCGGTGCCGGATGGCGGTCCTCAACAGTCGGCTGGAGTGGCCGTCGACCCGGAGGATCACGGTGCTGCTGTCCCCGGCAGACCTCGTCAAGCGCGGCACTCACTTCGACCTCGCCGTCGCGGTGTCCATCCTGGCGGCCGCCGGCACCGTCCCGCCGCGGGCCCTCGCCGGGACCGCGTTCATCGGCGAGCTCACCCTCGACGGGGGGCTGCGCTCGGTGCCCGGCGTGCTTCCGATGGTGCTGGCAGCCGCGGAGCGGGGCGTGGGCCGGGTGTTCGTGCCGGAGCCCCAGGCCCGCGAGGCGACCATGGTGCCCGGGATGACCGTGATCGGGATGCGCTCCCTGGGCCAGGTGGTCGCCGAGCTGCGTGGCGAGGAGGTGCCCGAGGCGGCTCCGGTGGCGCCGATGTCGGGCAGCCGGTTGCTGTCCTGGCGGGGGTCGGAGCGCCGCGACGAGCTCGACCTGTCCCACCTGAGGGGCATGGCCGACGCCCGGTACGCCGTCGAGGTCGCCGCCGCCGGCGGGCACCACCTGATGCTCTCGGGGCCCAAGGGGTCGGGCAAGACCAGCCTCGCCGAGCGGATCCCGGGCATCCTGCCGGACCTCACCCCGGAGGAGTCGCTGGAGCTCACCGCGATCCACTCGCTGGCGGGGGCGCTGGAGCCTGGCGACGGGATGCTGGTCCGGCCGCCCTGGTGCGCCCCGCACCACGACGCGAGCAAGGCCAGCCTGCTCGGCGGCGGTCTCGGACAGGTCCGTCCCGGCGAGCTCAGCCGCGCCCACGCCGGGGTGCTCTTCCTCGACGAGTTCCCGCTCTTCCGCACCGACGTCATCGACGCGCTGCGCCAGCCCCTCGAGAGCGGTGAGGTGACGGTCGCGCGACGCGACGAGTCGGTGACGCTGCCCGCGCGCGGCATGCTCGTGCTGGCGTGCAACCCCTGCCCCTGCGGGGAGTTCGCGCCCCAGGTCGGCCAGAACCAGTGCCAGTGCCGGGAGGTGCAGCGCCGGGACTACCGGGCGCGGATCAACGGCCCCGTCGCCGACCGCATCGACATCCTGCGACACCTGACCCCGATCCGGCCGCACGACGGGGACCACCTGTTCGACCCGCCGGAGACGAGCGCCGCGGTGCGCGCGCGGGTCGAGGAGGCGCGGCTCCGCCAGGCGGAGCGGTACGCCGGCACCAGCTGGCGGCTCAACGGCCAGGCGCCGGGGCCGATGCTGCGCGAGCACTGGCCCCTCGAGCGGGCCGGGCAGGGCCTGGTCGACGACGCTGCCTACGCCGGCCGGCTCACCCAGCGGGGCGCCGCCCGGGTGCACCGGGTGGCCTGGACCGTCGCCGACCTGCGCGGCCTACGGCAGCCCGGAGCGGACGAGGTCACGGTGGCGCTACAGCTGAGGACCGGGGAGCCGCTCCTGCTGTCGGCGCTGGAGAGGCGCGCCGGATGAGCCCGGCCGACGACGACCGTCTGGCGCGCGCGGCGCTCTCCCGGGTCACGGAGCCCGGCGACCTGCGGATCGCCCGGCTGGTCGACGAGCTGGGGGCCGAGACCCTCTACGGCGCGCTCCGGCTGGAGCGCGCCCTCGAGGGGGTGCTGACCGACGTGGCGGCGAGGCTGGTGGCCGTCGACCCCGTGCGAGAGCTGGAGCAGGCCGCGCGTCTCGGCGTCCGCTTCGTGGTCCCCGGCGACCCGGAGTGGCCGCACCAGCTCGACGCCCTCGCCGGCGCCGAGCCGGTGCAGGAGCGCGGCGGCGTGCCCGTCGGGCTGTGGGTGCGCGGACCCCTGCGCCTCGACGAGCTCGACCGTTCGGTCGCGGTGGTGGGGTCGCGGTCCGCGACGACCTACGGGGCCGGCATCGCGGCCGACGTCGCAGCGGGCACCGCGCGGGCAGGCTTCGTCCTCGTCTCGGGGGCCGCCTTCGGGATCGACCAGGCAGCGCACCGCGGCGCGGTGGCGGCCGGCGGGCGGAGCGTCGCGGTCCTGGCGTGCGGCGCCGACCGCGTCTACCCCGCCGCGCACCGGGCCCTGATCGACCATCTCGCCGCCGAGGGAGCGGTGGTCTCCGAGACGCCGCCCGGTGGTGCGCCGACCAGGCTGCGCTTCCTGTCCCGCAACCGGATCATCGCGGCGCTGGTCCGGGGGACCGTCGTCGTGGAGGCGGCGGTGCGCAGCGGGGCGCTCAACACGGCGAACTGGTGCACCCGGGTGAACCGTCCCCTCATGGGAGTGCCCGGACCGGTCACCAGCGCGCCCTCCCAGGGCGTGCACCAGCTGATCCGGGTGGGCGCCGCCACGCTCGTCACCTCTGGCGACGACGTGCTCGAGCTGCTCGGCGACGCGGGGGAGCACCTCGTGGACGAGCCCCGGGGGAGGACCCGGCCCAGGGACCGGCTCACGGTGCGCCACCAGCAGGTGCTCGACGCGGTGCCGGCCGAGCGGTGCGCGGGGACCGACTCCATCGCCCGCGCGGCCGGCATCGGGCTGCGGGAGGTGCAGACCGCCCTCGACCGGCTCGCGCGCGACGGCCTCGTCGAGCGCGTCGAGGGCGGGTGGCGGCTCGCCGCGATGGCACACACCTGACGGCGCCCGGGCTCCTACACTGGCCGTGTGACGGAGGAGGCTGTCGAGGCCGGTGGTGCCGGAGCCGACGAGCTCCCGGAGCCGATGGCCCGGGTGCTCGGCGAGTACGAGCGGCACCTCGTCTCCGAGCGCGACCTCACCCACCACAGCGTGCGCGCCTACGTCGCGGACATCGCAGGCCTGCTCGACCACGCCGCCCGGCTCGGGCACACGGATGTCGCAGGTCTCGACCTGCGCACGCTGCGCAGCTGGTTGGCCAAGCAGCAGACCCTGGGCCGTTCCCGGACCACCCTGGCCCGACGAGCCACCGCCGCTCGGGTGTTCACGGCGTGGCTCGCGCGCACCGGCCGGGCGCCGGTGGACGCGGGTGCCAGCCTCGGGTCGCCCAAGGCCCACCACAACCTGCCCGCGGTCCTGCGGGTCGACGAGGCGGACGAGCTGATCCGCGCCGCAGCGGAGATCGCCGACGACGGCAGCCCGGTGGGGCTGCGCGACGTCGCCATGCTCGAGCTGCTCTACGCCACCGGCATCCGGGTGGGGGAGCTGGTCGGGCTCGACGTGGACGACATCGACCGGGACCGGTTCGTCGTGCGTGTCTTCGGCAAGGGGCGCAAGGAGCGGTCGGTGCCGTTCGGCCGGCCGGCCGCGCGGGCGCTCGACTTCTGGCTCAAGCAGGGGCGACCCCGGCTGGTGGTCGAGGGCTCGGGGTCCGCGCTGTTCCTCGGGGCGCGTGGACGCCGCATCGACCAGCGCGCGGTGCGCACGCTGGTCCACCGGCGGATCGCCGAGGTCCCCGGAGCGCCCGACATCGGCCCGCACGGTCTTCGGCACACCGCCGCCACCCACCTCCTCGAGGGGGGCGCGGACCTGCGCTCGGTCCAGGAGCTGCTCGGGCACGCCTCACTGGCGACGACGCAGCTCTACACCCACGTGACCACCGACCGGCTCCGGAAGGCCTACCAGCAGGCACACCCGCGCGCCTGACGACGACGCGCCAGCGGACTCGTCGATGGTGGTCGAGCAAGCCGAGCGGCTGAGGAACGAAGTCGCGTCCGGCGTGTCGAGACCCGGTGAGTGACCCTGAGCGAGTGACTCAGGACGTCAGTCCGCGGCCAGGAGCAGCTCGACCAGCGGCCGCCACCCGGCGTAGGGAGACCTCGGCCGCGGCAGCGGGCTGGGCACCTCGTCCGGGAGGGCGTCGACCGGCACCTGGCGCCACAGCGGCAGCAGTCGCACCGGACCTGCGCCCACGAGTCCCAGCGGGTCCAGGTAGGTCGTTCCGCGCAGCCAGCCCCAGTGCAGGCAGGCCCGCGGGAAGCAGTGCGAGCCGGGCAGCTGCAGGACCCCGATCCGGTCGCCGGCAGCCACCGCGTCGCCCACGGCAACCTCGGCGCGCACCGGCTCGTAGGTGGTGCGGGTGTCGCCGTGGTCGACCACGACCACACCGCGCCCCGCGATCGAGCCGGCGAAGGAGACGGTGCCCGCCAGCGCCGTGCGCACCGGCCGGCCCACGGCGCCGAGCAGATCCACGCCCCGGTGCCCGGCGCCCCAGGTCGAGGAGGGCGGGTCGAAGCCGGCGACGACCTCGGGCACCGGCTCCAGCGGCCACACGCCCACCGGATCCGGTGGCTCCTGAGGAGGCGAGGGACGAGCCGTCTCGAAGGGCTCCCCGGGCGCGCCGGGCGCCGCGCCGGCACCGGACAGGGCCAGCGCGGCGCCCAGGACGACGACGAGGGCGAGCCCGGGGAGCCGGGTGCGGCGGGCTGTGCAGGAGGGGGTGCCGGGGCGCATGCCGGCAGCCTGCCCGGGGCGGAGGCCCGCCACGCGGCGTACCGTCCGGGCTGGGGAGGAACGGGGCGTCGGGAGCCGCTGTGCAGGGTTGCCGGCCCGTCTCCTCGCTGATTGGCCGACCACCGCAGCCGTCGACTACTCTGGTCGCAGCAATCCTTGCGGATTGACTTCGCACGCTCGCTGACCGCGACGGAGCCTGACTTCTGGACTCCGGTCACCCGTGGGCGAGTCCCTCAGTCCTCTCCGGCGACGGAGCGGGTCGGGCCTCGTGCGAGCGTCAGGGCAACCGACACCCGTCGGGTGCAGCAACTGAAAACAAACGCAGAGCCCGTCGCCGGCTCGTCCTGATTGAAGGGCGGGCACACGGCGGCGCGCTCACCACACAGGAGATTCACATGGCAGTCGTGACCATGCGCCAGCTTCTCGAGAGCGGCGTGCACTTCGGACACCAGACCCGTCGCTGGAACCCGAAGATGAAGCGCTTCATCATGACCGAGCGCAACGGCATCTACATCATCGACCTGCAGCAGTCGCTGGCCTACATCGACCGCTCGTACGCCTTCATCAAGGAGACCGTCGCCAAGGGCGGCACCGTGATGTTCGTGGGCACCAAGAAGCAGGCCCAGGAGGCGATCGCCGAGCAGGCGACCCGCGTCGGCATGCCCTACGTCAACCAGCGCTGGCTGGGCGGCATGCTCACCAACTTCCAGACCGTGCACCAGCGGATCAACCGCCTCAAGGAGCTCGACGAGATCGACTTCGACGACGTGGCCGGGAGCAGCCGCACCAAGAAGGAGCTGCTCCAGATGCGCCGCGAGCGCGACAAGCTGAACAAGTCGCTCGGCGGTATCCGCGAGATGAGCCGCACCCCCGCGGCCGTGTGGATCGTGGACACCAACAAGGAGCACCTCGCCGTCGAGGAGGCGCGCAAGCTGCGCATCCCGATCATCGGCATCCTCGACTCCAACTGCGACCCGGACCTGGTCGACTTCCCGATCCCGGGCAACGACGACGCGATCCGCGCCGTCGGCCTGCTGACCCGCGTGGTCGCCGACGCCGTCGCCGAGGGCCTCATCGCCCGCTCCGGTGGCAAGTCCGGCGCCGAGACCGCTGAGGTCGGCGCCGAGGAGCCGCTGGCCGAGTGGGAGCGCGAGCTGCTGGGTGGCGACGCCGAGAAGGCCGCCGTCGAGGCGACCGGTGGCGACGCCGCCGAGAAGACCCCCGCGTCCGAGGCCACCGGCGCCTCGTCCGAGGGGGCCGAGTCCGCCGCGCCCGCGGAGGCCGCCGAGGCTGCTGCGCCCGCCGAGGCCACCGAGGCTGCTGCGCCCGCCGAGGCCACCGAGGCTGCCGCCCCGGCCTCCGACGAGGCCAAGGCCTGACGGTTCCACGGCTCGCCGTCGTGCGCCCGGCCCCGGCCCGGCGTGCGACGGCGCCCGTGCACCGCCCCACTCACAGACACGTCTAGGGAAGAAGGACCATGGCGAACATCTCCGCCGCCGACGTCAAGAAGCTCCGTGAGCTCACCGGCGCCGGCATGATGGACTGCAAGAAGGCGCTCACCGAGGCCGACGGCGACTTCGAGAAGGCCGCCGAGCTCATCCGCATCAAGCTCGGCAAGAAGATGCAGGAGCGCGGTGCGGAGCGCGAGGCCTCGGCCGGCCTGGTCGCCACCTCCGGTGGCGCGCTGGTCGAGCTCAAGTGCGAGACCGACTTCGTGGCCAAGGGTGACGACTTCGTCGCCGCGGCCCAGCAGATCGTCGACGCGGCCGCCGAGGCCAAGGCCGGCGACGCCGAGGCGCTCAAGGCCGTCCAGCTCGGTGACAAGACCGTCGGCGAGGTCGTCGAGAACCTCGCGATGACCATCGGCGAGAAGATCGAGCTCGGTCGCGTCGCCTACTTCGACGGCCCGGTCGTCGCCTACATGCACAAGCGTGCCGCGGACCTGCCGCCGGCCGTCGGCGTGCTGGTCGAGTACGACGGCAACGAGGACGCCGCCAAGGGTGCCGCCATGCAGGTCGCCGCCATGCGTCCGCAGTACCTCACGCGCGACGAGGTCCCCGCGGACGTCGTCGCCAAGGAGCGCGAGATCGCCGAGGCCACCTCGCGCGAGGAGGGCAAGCCCGAGCAGGCGATCGCCAAGATCACCGAGGGTCGCCTCAACGGCTTCTTCAAGGACGTCGTGCTGCTCGAGCAGCCGTCGGTCACCGAGAACAAGAAGACCGTCAAGGCGGTCCTCGACGAGGCCGGCACCAGCCTGACGCGGTTCGCCCGGTTCGAGGTCGGAGCCTGATCCGCAGCGCTTGATGCAATAGATTGGCGCCAGTCGTGGATGAGGAGGCCGGTTCGATGACAGAGACCCTGATCATCGGACCGGCCTCCTCGCACGCCAGCCCCCGACACCCACACGCACGAAGGAGCCGCCCGTGACCGGGTACAAGCGAGTCCTGCTCAAGCTGTCCGGTGAGGTGTTCGGTGGCGGCAAGGTCGGCGTCGACCCCGACGTCGTCCAGAAGATCGCCCGCGAGATCGCCGCGGTCTCCCGGGCCGGCGTCCAGATCGCCGTGGTCACCGGCGGCGGCAACTTCTTCCGCGGTGCCGAGCTCCAGCAGCGCGGCATGGACCGGGTGCGCGCCGACTACATGGGCATGCTCGGCATCGTCATGAACTGCCTGGCGCTGCAGGACTTCCTCGAGAAGCTGGGCGTCGAGACGCGGGTGCAGACCGCGATCACGATGGGCCAGGTCGCCGAGCCCTACGTCCCGCGCCGGGCGATCCGGCACATGGAGAAGGGCCGCGTCGTGATCTTCGGCGCAGGCATGGGAATGCCCTTCTTCTCCACCGACACCGTGGCGGTGCAGCGGGCGCTGGAGAGCAAGTGCGACGTGGTGCTGGTCGCCAAGAGCGGGGTGGACGGCGTCTACACCGCCGACCCCAAGATCGACCCAACCGCGACGAAGTTCGACGACCTGACGTACGACGAGGCGATGAGCCGTGGCCTGCGGATCATGGACCAGACCGCTTTCGCGCTGTGTGGGGAGAACAAGCTGCCCATGGTCGTCTTCGGCATGGAGCCCGAGGGCAACATCCTTCGCGTGGTGCAGGGTGAGAAGATCGGAACACTGGTCAGCGCCGGCTGAGTCTCGACAGGCTCGACCACCGGGCGTGGGCGAGACCACCAGGCGTGGGGAGGCTCGACCGGTGACACCATCGACGTACGTGACGAATCAGGAGCAGCCGTGATCAACGACATCCTCAACGAGGCCGACAGCAAGATGGACAAGTCGGTCGAGGCGACGCGCGAGGAGTTCGCGGCGATCCGGGCCGGCCGGGCGCACCCGAGCATGTTCAACAAGATCGTCGTCGACTACTACGGGTCGCCGACGCCCCTGCAGCAGCTGGCGTCGTTCACCGCCCCCGAGGCGCGCGTGATCCTGATCCAGCCCTACGACGCCGGCGCGATGAAGAACATCGAGAAGGCGATCCGCGACTCCGACCTCGGCGTCAACCCTGCCGACGACGGCAAGCTCATCCGGTGCGTGTTCCCCGAGCTGACCGAGGAGCGCCGCAAGGAGTACATCAAGGTCGCCAAGGCCAAGGCCGAGGACGGCCGCGTCGCCGTGCGCAACCTGCGTCGTACCGCCAAGCAGAACCTCGAGAAGCTCGAGAAGGACGGCGAGGTCGGCAAGGACGACGTCACCGGTGCCGAGAAGCGCCTGGACTCGATCACCAAGCAGCACACCGACGCCATCGACGAGATGCTCAAGCACAAGGAAGCAGAGCTGCTCGAGGTCTGAGGACCTCCGAGCTCGCAGCTTCATGACCGAGACCTCGCCCGGCCCTGCGCCGGTGCCGCAACCCAGCTACGGCCGCGCGGGCCGCGACCTCCGCAAGGCGGTCGCCTCGGCGGTCGTGCTGCTCGCCGCGATCGCGGCGTCGCTCGCCGTCTGGAAGACGGCGTTCATGTTCATCGTGGCCGCGGCCGTGGTGGTCGCGGTGTGGGAGCTGCACCAGGGGTTCCGGGCCAAGGACATCGACCTCCCCGAGCAGCCGCTGATGCTGGGCGGGGTCGTCATGGTGGTGGTCGCCTACGTGTGGGGCTCCGCCGCCCTGGTGACCGCGACCGCCGTCACCGCCCTGGTGATCATGCTGTGGCTCCTGCGTCGCGGCATCGAGGGCTACGTCATGAACTCGACGGCCTCGGTCTTCACGCTGGTCTACGTGCCGTTCCTGGGCTCGTTCGTGGCGCTGATGCTCGCGGAGGGCGGCATCACCGGCGGCGGCCTCGACGACGAGGGCGTCCAGGGCATCATCACGTTCGTCCTGGTCACGATCGCCTCCGACATCGGTGGGTACGTCGCGGGCGTCCTGTTCGGCAAGCACCCCATGGCGCCGGTGATCTCGCCGAAGAAGTCGTGGGAGGGCTTTGCCGGCTCGGTGGTCTTCTGCGTCGTGGTCGGCTGGGCGCTGGTCGTCCACCTGCTCGACGGCGACTGGTGGGTCGGCGTCCTGCTGGGCCTGATCGTGGTCGTGATGGCCACGCTCGGCGACCTGTGCGAGTCGGTGATCAAGCGCGACCTCGGGATCAAGGACATGAGCCAGGTGATCCCCGGTCACGGCGGCCTGATGGACCGGCTCGACTCGTTGCTCGCCACGATCGCACCGGTCTGGCTGCTGCTGCACTACCTCGTCTTCTGACGTGACCCTGTTCCTGGTCCGGCACGGACGCTCCGCGCCCCGCCCCGGCGTACCCGCGCACAAGTGGGAGCTCGACCCCGTCGGCTTCGACGAGGTCTGGGCGCTGCGCGAGTCCGGCCGGCTGCCGGACGCGGCGGTCTGGTTCTGCTCGCCGGAGTCCAAGGCGACCGCCACGGCCCAGCTGCTCACCGAGGCCGAGATCGGCGTCGTGGACGCGCTGCGCGAGCACGTCCGCGAGTCCGGCGACTGGATCGACGACTTCACCGGCACGGTCGCGCGGGCCTTCGCCGAGCCCGACTCCCCGGCGTACGACGGGTGGGAGCCGCTCGCGGCCTGCCGGGACCGGGTCGTCCGTGCCGTGCGCGGCATCCTCGACGTGCACCGGGGCGAGGACGTCGTGCTGGTCGGCCACGGCACCGCGTGGACCGTCCTCGTGGCCGAGCTGACCGGCCGCGAGCCCGACCTCGCCCGCTGGCGCAGCCTGGCGATGCCCGACCTCATCGTCGTCGAGGCCTGAGCAGGCCCCGTGGCCTCACAGCGGTGACGGCACGAAGGGCAGGAACGTGCGGACCCAGTCGAGCCGGTCGTCGAGCCAGCCGAGCAGGCTCAACGTGTTGCCGATGGACGCGGGGGGCCGGCTCATGAGGGTGTCGGCGCGCAGCAGCCGCTCGAAGTCCACGGTCACCGGCTCGGCGCGGGGCCGGCCGTCCCGGGTCTGGAAGGCGACGCCGGCCAGCTCCATCACCTTGATGACCTCCTGGGCGACGATGCCGTAGGCGACGGTGGTCGGGTGCAC
This sequence comes from Nocardioides koreensis, assembly GCF_039531775.1. NCBI lineage: Bacteria > Bacillati > Actinomycetota > Actinomycetes > Propionibacteriales > Nocardioidaceae > Nocardioides > Nocardioides koreensis. Next base: position 102,853 of record NZ_BAAAQR010000007.1, read on the forward strand.
CCCGTCGAGGGAGAACAGGCCCCCGTCGGTGCGGCCCTCCGGCCCGGACCGGAAGAAGCGGGTGGACGGCACCGGGTCGAGGGCGGCGAGCGCCGGCGGCAGCTCGTACGGCGTCCACCAGGTCGGCCGGGCCCACGGACTCTCGACGTAGCGGCGGGTGGCCAGCCGGTCGAGGATCGAGCCCATGTCGAAGAGGTACCAGTCCAGGCCGTCGGAGCGGGCGGCGCCGACCGAGGCGATGATCGCCTCGTTGTACGCGTCGATGGCCGAGTCGATCGCGCGCGCCTCCTCGCCGGTGAGGTACGGGTCGTGCCTGGGGTCGAAGGCGTCGTCGGTGATCCACGGCCGGGTGTAGTAGGGGAAGTACCGCGAGTCGGGGCGGACCTTGCGGAACACGCCGCGGGTGATCGGCGCGATCGTGACAGCGGGGACCGTCGCGACGATCACGTGCTGCGCCCCCACGCCGCGCAGGCGCTCCACCAGCAGCTCCCAGTCGGCCGCGAAGGCGCTGGGCCGCCACACGTTGCAGCCGACTCGCGCCTCGAGCCGCTGCTCGGGCGACAGCGTGGCGTAGTCGGCCGGTGTCCACGCGGGGCTGAGACTGAGCACCGAGCCCAGCGCGTTGTTGGACCCGAGGACCACGACGAGCGTCTCCACCCCCTCGCCCACCCGGGCCAGGTCCGTCACCGCGTCGAGCACGGAGCGTCCGCGGTTGCCCTTGCGCGCCCGCTGGAGGACCGGCCAGGCCGCGCGGTCCTGGTGGTGCTCGACGAGCTGGGCCAGGAAGTCGTCGCTGGCCGGGCGCCGGAGCCGGGCGGCGACCGAGGCGGCGGTCTGCAGCTGCGGGTCCAGCAGGTCCCAGCCGTAGACCGCCATGTTGTGGAACGGCGCCCCGGCGGGCGGGACGACGGCGCCGGCGCCGCGTTCCCAGTAGTCCTCGACGTCGTCCATGTAGGAGCGCAGCCACGCCGCGGCACCGACGATCTCCCAGAAGTCGAGCCGGTCCCCGTAGCGCTCCTCGAAGGCCCGGGCGAGCCGCTCGAGGTCGAGGGGCAGCCCGCCCGGCCCGGTGGGCCACTCGTAGGTGGGGTAGGTGAACTGCTCCGCGGTCAGGCCGAGCTCGTAGGCGGTGATCGCCGGCCACGAGAGGTCGGTGCGATGGATGGCCGCGCTCATGAACCCGTGGGTGAGGGAGTCGCCCACGGTGACCAGGCGGTGCTTCGCCGGGGCGGCGCCCCCGCGGGCCACGTCGACGCCGAGGGTCGGGTCGGTGACCGGCTCCCTTGGCGTGTCGTGGATCTGCACCTCGTCGGGAACTGCCCGTGCGTCCGCCATCACTCACCGCCTGGAACGGGTCACCGGACGCGACGTGCGACGCCGGGACCTCAGAGAGCCGCGTTGTCCTCTCGCACGCTACGCCGGTCCGGGCTTCCTCACCACCAGCCCTGCCGACGGGCCCAGCGGAGCAGGGCGAGGCTGATCGCGGCCATGACGACCAGGACGAAGACGAGCTCGGTGTAGTGCGTGTGCTCGGACACGATGACGTTCATGCCGTAGACGGACGCGATCGCGGTGATCGGGAGGGTGACCGCGGCGATGACCGCCAGCCGCTCCATCGCCACCGTCATCTTCGTGTGCACCTTGGTCTGGTAGAGCTCGATCACGCCGAAGAGGAAGTGCGCCTCGCCGTCGGCCAGGGACCGGACCCGGTCGAACTGGTCGGCCAGATCGCGGGCCCGGGTCGCGTCCGGGTCGTCGGCCATCCGGTGGATGCCGGCCATGCGGACCCAGATGTCGTGGCACTGCGCGGCCATCGTGCGGGTGGTGATCAGCTCGTGCCGGATCAGGAACAGCTGCTCGAGAAGAGCCTCGGGATCGCGCAGCTGCGACGCCATCACCTGTCGCTCCAGGCCCGGGAGCCTCTGGGCGACCTCCCGGATGAGGCCGCTCTGGCGTCGGGCCACGGCCGAGGTGATCGCGTACGAGAGCTCCGCCGGGCTGCCCGGCCGGAACCTGCCCGCCTCGATCCGGGCCAGCACCCCGTCGGTCTCGACCTGCGCGACGGACTGGTGCAGCCCCGGGTTGATCGGTCCGTGCACGGTGACGAGGTAGTGGTGGGCGATGATCTGGTCGAGCTCGAGCAGGTGCACGTGCCCGGCGTCCCCGAGGTAGGGCGACTGGGTCGTGACGAACACGTGGTCGTCGTACCCGTGCACGGTCGGGACGTAGTTGCGCTGCCGGCACCCCTCCACGACCATCGAGTGGCAGCCCAGGCCCGTGAGCAGCGCCTCGCTCGCGTCGTCCCAGACCGGGACGTCGACCCAGAAGAAGCCCTGCTCGTGGCCGAACAGCTCGACGACGTCCTCGGGCTCGCGCGGATGGGCCCCCGACGCATCCACGAACCGGACCTCCATGAGGACAGCGTGGCCGGGTCGGCGAGGTGCCACAAGACACAGTCGGCGTACGGCGAGGACTGCTGACTCCGACGGCGTGTTCTGCAAGTATCGAGACGATGAGCACCGAGCAGACCCACGAGGACGCCGGTCCGGCACGCCAGCCGGACTGGTGGCACCGCGACCACCCGACGTTCACGGCGATCACCGGCTTCTTCACGGGGCTCGCCTACATCATCGTGGTGCCGGGCCTGTACTACGCGGTGCTCAGCTGGACGTTCGACGACCGGCAGGCCGAGGACCTCTTCCCGTTCGTCCTCGTGTCGCTCGCCGTGCCGCTCGGCCTCGTCGTCTCGCCGCGGACCCGCCGGTTCGGGCTGTACATGTCGCTCGGGGTGGTGGCCACCGCCCTGGTGGTCATCGGTGTCGCCCTGCTGGTGCTGTGGATCCTCGTCTACCGTGACGCGGATCTCTCCACCTCGCTTTAGAGGTCCTCACCGCCCGGATGCGATGATCGGGGTCTGATGTCTGACGACGCCACGCCCCAGACCGCCGCTCCCGAGCCGCCCGCCGCGGCCGAGGGCGCCACTACGCTCCCGCTCGTGTTCGACGAGCCGCGCGGACGCCGCAAGCCGCCGCGCCACCTCGCCGACCTCGCGGCCGACGAGCGCAAGGCGCTGCTCGAGGAACAGGGCCTTCCCGGTTTCCGGGCCAGGCAGCTCTCGACGCACTACTTCGCGCGGCTGGTCGACGACCCGGCGCAGATGACCGACCTCCCCGCCGGACAGCGTGACGAGCTCGTGGCGGCCCTGCTGCCGCCGCTGATGACACCGCTGCGCACGATGGAGGCCGACCGGGGCACCACCCGCAAGACCCTGTGGAAGCTGTTCGACGGGGCGCTCGTCGAGTCGGTGCTGATGCGCTACCCGGACCGCGCCACCATGTGCGTCTCGAGCCAGGCCGGCTGCGGCATGGCCTGCCCGTTCTGCGCCACCGGTCAGGGCGGCCTCCAGCGCAACATGTCGACCGCCGAGATCGTCGAGCAGGTCGTCGCCGGCGCCCGCGCGCTGGCCCGCGGCGAGGTGCCAGGGGGCCCAGGGCGCGTCTCCAACGTGGTGTTCATGGGCATGGGGGAGCCGCTGGCCAACTACAAGGCCGTCATCGGCGCCGTACGCCGCCTCACCGACCCCACGCCCAACGGCCTGGGCATGTCCGCGCGGGGGGTCACCGTCTCGACCGTCGGCCTGGTGCCGCGGATCAACCAGCTCGCCGGGGAGGGCATCCCGGTCACGCTGGCGCTGAGCCTGCACGCGCCGGACGACGAGCTGCGCAACGAGCTGGTGCCGATCAACACCCGCTTCTCCGTCGCCGAGACGGTCGAGGCCGCCTGGAACTACGCCCGGACGACCAAGCGTCGCGTCTCGATCGAGTACGCCATGATGCGCGGCATCAACGACCAGGCCTGGCGCGCGGACCTGCTGGCCGACGTGCTGAGGTCCTACGGTGACTGGGGCTGGGTGCACGTGAACCTGATCCCGCTCAACCCGACCCCTGGGTCGAAGTGGACGGCGTCGGACCCGGCCGACGAGCGCGAGTTCGTGCGCCGGCTCGAGGCCAAGGGCATCCCCACCACGGTCCGCGACACCCGGGGCCGGGAGATCGACGGGGCCTGCGGCCAGCTGGCCGCCACCGAGTCCTGACGCCCCGCGACGTCAGCGCAGGAACGCCGGCGCCGGCAGCAGCAGCTCCACGTTGCGGTCCTTGCGGGTGCCGCGCCGGTTCTCCGTGCGCTCCTGGGGGTCGTTGGCGGCGAGCAGCCGCCCCAGGGAGGCCAGCTTCATCGGTCCGTCGAGGTCGGGGCCCGGCTTGAGCGGTGAGGCGTGGTCGAGCATCGTCGTGAAGATCGACAGCGTCCCGTCCCGGTTGTCGACGATCTCGACCAGCCGGGACTGCTGCGGCCAGTCGATGTGCGAAGCCGTGTTGACCTCCCAGAATCCGCCACCCGCCGCACGGGCGTGCGCCCGCACCGAGTTGCTGTGCGTGTGGCCGTTGACCCAGGCGACGACGTTCTCGTGCGCGAGGAGCTCGGCCACCACCGCGTCGCCGAGCACCCGGGGACCGGTGGCTCCGGGCGTGGCGTTGTCCATCGTCCACGAGGTGTGGTGGCTGGCGAGCACGACCAGGCGGTCGGTCGCGGCCGCGAGCTGCTGCTGGAGCCAGGCGAACTGGGCCTGGTCCATCGACCCCTCGGCGCCGCCGTTCTCGTTGACGGTGTCCATCACGACGAAGCGGACCAGCCCGCGGTCGAAGGTGTAGTACGCCGTCCCGTCGGTGCGGTTCTGCTCGGTGAAGCCGTGCCCGACGGGAAGACCCGCGGTCGTGAAGTGCTCGGCGACGGTCTCGGCGCGGCCGAGGGGGCGGCGGTCCGGGTCGGGGGTGACGGTGCGGACGCCCATCGAGGTCGACTTCTTGTCGCCCGTCGCCTGGGCCGCCAACGCCTCGGTGCGGGGTGCGTTGCCCTGCATCAGCTGGTCGTGGTTGCCCAGCGCCGCGAACCACTCGACGTCCAGGCCGTGCGCCTTGAACGGGCGGCGGCAGTCGTCGAGCAGGCCGGGGACGCGGGGGAAGCCGTACTGGGCGCGGTACTTGTCCGGCTGCTTGCCCGCAGGCGTGCCGTGCGGGTGCCAGAAGCTGGTGTCGTAGAAGTCCGGGTCGCCGTCCATGACCCCCTCGTACCGCGTCAGGTCGCCGGAGTCCTGGCGGATCCGCCCGCCGTCGAGGAGGTCGATGTTCCAGCGGATCTCGTTGTACTGCGAGTTGTCGGAGTTGTCGCCGGTCTGGATCGCGAAGGCCAGGCCCTTGCCCGTCACGGGGCCGCGGCCCACCCGGTTGATCTCCCGCACCATCGCCTCCGCGACGTGGGCGGTGAGGACCTCCTGGGGGCGGTACGCGGCCGAGACCACGACGTCCCCGCCCTCGAGCCGGGCGGGGGACTGCGCGTCGACGACGTGCACGTCGGAGAGCTGGGCGAAGGCCAGCAGCGCCCGGCGGCGGTCCTTGCGTCCGGCCTTGGCGGTGGCGCCGAGGCCGGTGCGCACGACGTGCCCCTCGCCCTGGGCGTGCGCGAGCGGAACCCAGCCGCCGCGTCCGGCCGGCCCCTTGACGATGACCTTGTCGATGCTGCCACGGTGACGCGCGGTGCCGGCGACGGCGGCGTCGGCCAGCCCGCCGAGACCGGCGAGGGCAGCGGCGGCGCCCACGGCGCCAGCGGAACGGAAGAGGTCACGACGGCTCAGGGTCACGAGCCGAAACCCTAGTTTTCGCGAGCCTCCCGCGTGGTGTTTTCGATGAGGTCGGCGGCTTCCTCGACCGTGTCGACGAGGTGCACGTGGGGCTCCATGACGCGACCGCGCGACAGCGACGCGAGCAGCGGCCACGCGGGCACGGTCTCGGTCCAGTACCTGCGGCCGATCAGCACCATCGGCGCGACCGAGGACTCGTCGGCGTAGAAGTTCTCGCAGCCGTCCTGGAAGACCTCCTGGACGGTGCCGCCGGCGCCGGGCAGGAACACGATGCCGGCGTCGCAGACCTCGACCAGGATCGCCTCGCGCGTGGCGTTGCGGAAGTACTTCGCGATTGCGGTGCCGAACACGTTCGGCGGCTCGTGACCGTAGTGCCAGGTCGGGATGCCCAGCGACTCGGTGGCGCCCGGCCAGCGGTCCAGGACGTCGAGCGCGGCGTCGGCCCAGGCTCCGACGGAGGGTCGGTAACCGGGCACCGCGGCCAGCTGGGCCAGCGCCTTCTCGTGGTCCTCGACGGGACGGTCGGCCAGGCGGGCGCCGAAGTTGGCCGCCTCCATGGCGCCCGGGCCGCCACCGGTGGTGACCACGTGGCGCCGCCCCAGGAGCCGACCCAGCCGGGCCGCGTCGGCGTACGCCGGCTCGTCGCGTCGCAGGGCGTGCCCGCCCATGACCCCGACCAGGTGGCGCGGTCGGACCCAGTCGACCAGCGCCTGGTCGATGGCGTGGTCGTGCAGGGCCCGGGCGAGCAGGGCGTCCTGGTCGCCCGGGCCCTTCGACCAGGCGTACGCGCGGGCGTCGAGGCTGGCGGGGTAGGACGTCGCGTCGTACAGCTCGCGAGCGGTGTAGAGCGAGGAGCGGTAGGGGTCGACCGGCACCTCCGGGATCGCTGGGAAGACCATCCCGCCGCGTGACTCGATCCGCCCGGCGTCCCCGTCGGCGAACGTGCAGCCGAGGAAGGACGCGCCGGCGACCTCGCACCGTGCCAGGTCCGCCCCTCGTGCCGAGAGGTCGACCGCCCGGACCCACCATCCCGACAGGTTGGTGGTGCCCCGGGCCATCCGGCGGTCGAACTCCTCCAGCGTCTCGATCTCGACGACGCGGCCCCGGGTGTGTCTCACACCGGAAACCTACGCCGTCGCGACCTCAGAACGCGTGTGCCACCAGCTCCCCGAACAGCTCGTGCTCGTCGACCTCGAGCCCCTTGCCGCGGAACCACCCACAGACGTTGGCGCAGTCCCGCATCAGGAAGTCCATCCCCGCCGTGTTGCCGGCCAGGTCGACGATCTGCGGCAGGTCGATGATCACGAGCCGCTCGCCCGCGGCGAGCATGTTGTACGCCGAGAGGTCGCCGTGGACGACGCCGTGCTGCACCATCGTGGCCATCGCCTCACGCAGCTGCTCGAAGTACGACGCCAGCAGGCCGGGCTCGGGGCGGGTCTGGGCCAGCCGCGGCGCGGTGTCACCGTCGGTGGTGATCCACTCCATCAGGATCTCGGTCCCGTCGATCTGCACCGGGTAGGGGACCGGCAGGCCGATCTCCCAGAAGCGCTTGAGGGCGTCCCACTCCGAGACCGCCCACTCGCCCGCCGCGACGACCTTGCCCCAGGTGCTCTTGCGCTTCAGGGCGCGCTCGTCGCGGGAACGCTTGGTGCTGCGGCCCTCGGTGTACGCCGCGGCGCGGTGGAAGCTGCGGTGCTCGTTGCTGCGGTACCGCTTGGCGGCCATCACGACGGCGCCGCCGGGGTCGGCCGGGTCGGCCCGCTCGACCAGGAAGACGTCGGCCTCCTTGCCGGTCTTGAGGATCCCGAGCTCGGTGTCGATGGCGCCCTGGGACGTCACCACCCAGTCGGGGCGGGGCTCCGGGCCGCGCGAGAGCGGCTCGACGCTGAGCCACGTGGACCAGCGCTGGGAGGAGTCGTCGATCTCGTCGTACGCGGCGAAGTCGAAGACGAACGACGGGTCGATCCCGTCGAGCGTGTCGTCGGCCGCGTCGTTGCCCGGCAGCCGGACGAGGTTGTCAGAGGTGTACTGCTCGTGGTGCGTGAAGTCCTGGGACATCGGTGTGGGTGCTCCATGAGATGAGAGAGGGACGGTCTGCGGACAGGCCGAGGACAGTGGCTGACATGTCACGGCTCCTCTCGGTCATGGGCACGGCTGCGGGATGGCGCAAGCGCCCGGGTCCCACCATGGTGCTGGCCGGCGTCCGAGCGGCACAACTGATTTACGCCGGGAGTCGGCTAGGTTCACGCCGTGCAGCGACGACACCCGGGCGGACGTCCCGCCCGGCCCGGCACCCGGCTGCGCCGAACCGTCGCGCTGGCGGCCGCGGGGATGGTGCTGGGCCTCCTCCCGGGACAGTCGGTGGCGGGGACCTCCGCGCCGTACGGCAGCGACGGGATCGGCGACCCCTACTTCCCGCTCGACGGCAACGGCGGCATCGACGTCCGGCGCTACGAGATCCACGACGCCTACGACTTCGAGGACCGCCGCATCTCGGGCTGGACCCGCCTCACCCTCCGCGCCACGGAGACCCTCGGTGGCTTCCAGCTCGACTTCCTGCTGCCGGTGCGCGACGTCCGGGTCGACGGTCGGCGGGCCGAGTGGTCCCGGCCGAACCCGCACGAGGTCACGGTGGCGGCCCCGATCCGGAGCGGCTCGACGTACGACGTCGTGGTGCGGTACTCCGGCCGCCCCGCCGCTAGGGGCTGGGACGGGGAGCGCAACTGGCTCGCCGACGACACCGAGGTCGTCGCCATGAACGAGCCGCACATCGCGGCCTGGTGGTTCCCGGCCAACGACCACCCCCGGGACAAGGCGCGCATGGACATCCACGTCACCGTGCCCCGGGACATGGACGTGATCGCCAACGGGGAGCGGGTCTCCCGCACCGTGCACGGCGACCGCGCGACGACGCACTGGCGGGCGGCCGAGCCGATGGCTCCCTACCTGGCGTTCTTCGCGGCCGGCCACTTCGCGGTGCGGCAGGGCCGCGACCACGGCGTGCCGTGGCTGGTCGCGGTGTCCCGAGAGATCGCGCGCCCGGACCGTGCGCGCCTGCTGCGGCTGATGGAGCGCACGCCGGCGATCGTGCACTGGTTGCAGGGACAGCTGGGGCGCTACCCGTTCTCGACCACGGGGGGCCTGACCACGCGCCTGAGCTCGGGCTTCGCGCTCGAGAACCAGACCCGGCCGACCTACGACATGCACCTCAGCTCCCCGAGCACCGTGGTGCACGAGCTCGCGCACCAGTGGTTCGGTGACTCGGTGGCCGTGGAGAGCTGGCGCGACATCTGGCTCAACGAGGGGGCGGCGACCTTCATGGAGGCCCGGTACGCCGAGGCGCACGGCGGTCTGCCCGCGCAGAGCTGGCTGCTGGACACCTACAAGGACCACGCCGACGACTCGTGGTTCTGGGGCCTGGACATCGCCGACCCGGGACCGGACCGGCTCTTCGAGTGGCCGGTTTACGAGCGTGGCGGCATGACGCTGCAGGCGCTGCGGCACCGGATCGGGAGCGACGCGTTCTGGCGGCTCCTGCACCAGTGGCTGCGGGACAACCGTGGCGGAAATGGCTCGACCGAGGCCTTCGTCGCGCTGGCCGAGCAGGTCAGTGGCCAGGACCTCGACGGGTTCTTCCAGGCCTGGTTGCGCGACGGCGCGCGTCCGGCCCGGACCGCCGCGAACGGCCTGGCCTGAGAGCGCTCAGCCGCGCAGCCGCACGGACAGGCAGGTGACGCAGCCCTCGAGCTTCTCGAACTCGCCGATGTCCACCGCGACGACGCGCAGCCCGCGATCCTCGAACAGGGCGCGGGTGCGAGGAGCGCTGGTCGACATCAGGACCGTCTCGTGGTCGAGCAGCACCACGTGGGCGCCCGGCTCCTCCGGCACCGGCAGGAAGTCGTCCCACACCGCGGGGTCGTCGACGAGCGGCTGGTAGCCCACCACGGTGCCGCCCGGCAGCGCGGTCACCGCGGACTTCAGGTGCAGCACCCGGCTCACCGGCACGCCCACGACGGTGGCACCCTCCGGACCGAGCAGGGCGGCGAGCTGCTCGACGCCGGAGGCGTTGGTGCGGCCGCCGAGGCCGACCCAGACGGTGTGGTCGTGCTTGAGGACGTCGCCCCCGTCGAGGGTGCCGGGCGCCTCGATCCGCGCGATCCGGTAGCCCAGCCCGGCCAGGGTCTCCTCGGTGCCGGCGGTCTCCGGCTTCCGCTCGTCCGCACCGGGCCGGCTGATGACCGCGAGGTCGCCGAGGACGACCACGGTGTCCTCGACGAACGCGGCGTCGGGGCAGTCGTCGGCCGGCGGCACCTCCACCGTCTCCCAGCCCTCGGCCCGCAACGCCGCGACGTACCCCTCCCACTGGGTGCGGGCGAGGTCCGCGTCGACCGGGGTACGGGCGATGTGGGTGAGCAGCCCCTCGGCGAGGCGGGGGCTCGGGCGACGGACCAGCGCGCGGTTCATCGGGTCAGTGTCCCAGCAGGGGCGCGACGGCCCGGGCGACCAGGCTCTGCTGCCGGGTCAGCCGCTCCTCGCCGTCGGCCAGCGTCATCGCGCGCAGCCCGGTGTTGATGCCGAGCCAGCGCAGCGGCTCGGGTTCCCAGGGCCGTGACCGGTGCCCGACCCACGGCAGCGCGGTGAGGTCGGTGTCGCGGCCCAGCACGAGGTCGCGCAGGGTCCGCCCGGCGAGGTTGGTGGTGCTGACCCCGTCGCCGACGTAGCCGCCGGCCCAGCCCAGGCCGGTGCCGCGGTCCAGCCCGACCGAGGCGCACCAGTCCCGGGGGATCCCGAGCGCGCCGCCCCAGGCGTGCGTCACGCGGGTGCCCGCGAGCACGGGGAGCAGGTCGAGGAGGGCGGCGTACAGCTTCATGAAGACCCGCTCGTCGCGGTCGAACTCGGGCCGGACGCGGGACCCGAGGTGGTACGGCGCGCCGCGGCCGCCGAAGACGATCCGGTCGTCGGCGGTGCGCTGGCCGTAGACGATCAGGTGCCGGTGGTCGGTGAACGTCTCGCGCCGGGCCAGCCCGATCTGCTGCCAGGTCTCGGCCGGCAGTGGCTCGGTCGCGATGACGAGGGAGTAGACGGGCACCACGGTGCGGGCGTGGCCCGGCAGCATCGGGGTGTAGCCCTCGGTGGCGCGGACCACCGTGCCGGCCCGGACGGTGCCGTGCTCGGTGCGGACCCGGCCGGCGTCGATGTCGGTGACGCGGGTCTGCTCGAAGATCCGCACGCCGCGCCGCTCGACGGCCTCGGCGAGCCCGCGGACGAGACGGCCCGGGTGGATGGCCGCACAGTCCGGTGTGTACGTCGCGCCCCGGGTGCCGGCACCCGCGAGGACCGAGGTCGCCTCACGGACGTCCAGCAGCCGCAGGTCGTCCTCGCCCCGGCCCCACGCCCGGGCGTCGCGGACCTCCTGCCGGGCGCGCTGCCACTGGGCCCGGTTGCGGGCCAGGGTGATCGTGCCGCCCTTGGCGAGGTGGGCGTCGATGCCCTCGGCGGCGGCGACCCGCGCGACCTCGTCGACGGTCTCGCGCATCGCCCGGTGCTGGGCCAGCGCCGCCGGCCGGTCGGACATCGCGGCCAGGGAGGGGAGCGAGGCGGGGAACAGGGCGGAGCACCAGCCCCCGTTGCGGCCCGACGCGCCGTACCCCGCGACCTCGGCCTCCAGCACCGCGATCCGCAGCGACGGGTCGGCCTCGGCGAGGTAGTAGGCGGTCCACAGCCCGGTGAAGCCGGCGCCCACGACGGCCACGTCGACGTCGAGGTCGCCCGGCAGCGACGCACGCGGCGTCGGGTCGTTCCCGGCCGTCTCGTGCCAGAACGAGAGCCGGTCGTACGCCGGGCGCTGGTTCAGCGGACGCCCCACGAGTAGGTCTGCTTGCGCAGCCGCAGGTACATGAACGTCTCGGTCGCGGCCACGCCCTCGATGGTGCGGATCCGGCAGGAGAGCAGCTCGAGGAGGTGCTCGTCGCTCTCGCAGACCACCTCGACCAGCAGGTCGTAGGCGCCGGCGGTGACCACGACGTAGTCGACCTCGGCGAGCTCGGCGACCTTGTCGGCGACCGGCTCGAGCGGGCCGGTGACCTTGACCCCGACCATCGCCTGGCGCGCGAACCCGAGCTCGAGCGGGTCGGTGACGGCCACGATCTGCATGACCCCGCTGTCGATGAGCCGCTGGACACGCTGGCGGACCGCCGCCTCGGAGAGGCCCACCACCTTGCCGATCGCGGCGTACGACCGGCGACCGTCCTGCTGGAGCTGTTCGATGATCGCCTTGGAGACCTCGTCGAGCTGGATGACGGGGTGGTCGTTCTTGCGGTTCATGCGACGCATGCTCGCAGGGTGCAGGACTGCCGGTCAAAGATTTCCGGTGGGTCGCGGACGAGGGATTTCGTTGCGTAGAGGTTTCGAACCGACGGGATCGCTTGTCGAGGGGCGCGGGACATGGCACGATCCGAGCATCGAGGGGGAGACACTCGAAGGGAGTTCGATGACGCCGGACATGCCGAACACTCGGGGGCTCACCAGACGCGGGTTGCTCCAGGGCGCCGGCGGTGTCGCGTTCGTCGGCGCGAGCCTGGCCGCCCTGAAGCTCCCGTTCTTCGCCACCGACGGAGCGCAGCAGAAGCCGGCGGAGTGCCGGTCGACCGACGCGTCCGCGAGCGACAAGCAGCTCGTGATCTCGAACTGGCCGGGCTACATCGATCCGAAGAAGAAGTCGGACTCCACCTTCCAGGTCTTCGAGGACCGCACGGGCATCACGGTGGACTACACCGACGACGTCAACGACAACGCCGAGTTCTACGCCAAGGTGAAGAACCAGCTCGGCGCGTGCGAGACCATCGGGCGGGACATGATCATCCTGACCGACTGGATGGCCGCGCGGATGATCGGTCTGGGCTGGATCCAGCCGCTGGACAAGGCGAAGGTCCCGAACCTCCACGACAACCTGATCGAACCGCTGCGCAACCGGCAGTGGGACCCCGACCTCACCTACCACGCACCGTGGCAGAGTGGCCTGACCGGCATCGCCTACAACGCGGCCAAGACCGGGGAGGTCAAGAGCTTCGACGAGCTCATCAGCCGCTCCGACCTCAAGGGCCGGATCACGCTGCTCTCCGAGATGCGCGACACGATGGGGTTCATGCTCAAGGTCGTCGGCGCCGACCCGACCAAGTTCACCTCGGCACAGTGGGGGAACGCGATCGACCGGCTGCAGGAGGTCGTGTCGGCCGGGCAGGTCCGGGCCTTCACCGGCAACGAGTACATCCAGGACCTCGCGGCCGGGAACATCGTGGCCTGCGAGGCGTGGTCCGGCGACGTGATCCAGCTCCAGTTCGACAACCCGGACATCAAGTTCGTCACGCCCGAGGAGGGGCTGTCGCTCTGGAGCGACAACATGATGGTCCCCAACCACGCGACCCACCAGGCGAACGCCGAGGAGTGGATCAACTACTACTACGAGCCCGAGGTCGCCGCGAAGCTGGCGGCGTGGGTCAACTACATCTGTCCGGTCGAGGGCGCCCGCCAGGAGATGGAGAAGATCGATCCGTCCCTGGTCGACAACCAGCTGATCTTCCCCGACGAGAAGACGCTGTCCGTGGCCTTCGACTTCATGCCGCTCGACGACCGCCAGACGGTCGAGTACGAAAGGGATTTCTCCGATGTCACAGGTGGCTGAGCAGGACGCGACATCCGTCCCCGGGGACGACAGCTTCGACGGGCTCCGGCTCAGGGAGGTGACCAAGTCCTTCGGCGCGTTCACGGCGGTGGACATGCTGGACCTCGACATCCCGAGCGGGTCGTTCTTCGCGCTCCTCGGGCCCTCGGGCTGCGGGAAGACCACGACCCTGCGGATGGTGGCGGGGCTGGAGACACCCACGTCGGGGTCCATCACCCTGGGCGGTGAGGACATCACGTCCGCGAAGCCCTACCGGCGGCCCGTGAACACGGTCTTCCAGAGCTACGCCCTGTTTCCGCACCTCGACATCTTCGAGAACGTCGCGTTCGGGCTGCGCCGGCGCAAGAAGTCGGACGTGGACGCGCAGGTCAACCAGATGCTCGAGCTGGTCGAGCTGACCAGCCAGGCGCGCAAGAAGCCCGCCCAGCTCTCGGGCGGCCAGCAGCAGCGCGTCGCCCTGGCCCGCGCGCTGATCAACGAGCCGCAGGTGCTGCTGCTCGACGAGCCCCTCGGGGCCCTGGACCTCAAGCTGCGCCGCTCGATGCAGATCGAGATCAAACGGATCCAGAACGAGGTCGGCCAGACCTTCGTGCACGTCACCCACGACCAGGAGGAGGCCATGACGATGGCCGACACGGTCGCGGTGATGAACGCGGGCATCATCGAGCAGATGGGCTCGCCGACCGACCTCTACGAGAACCCGCGGTCGACGTTCGTGGCCAACTTCCTCGGCCAGTCCAACCTGATCGAGAGCACGGTGAAGGACCGCTCGGCCGACGTCGTGACCGTGGACATGCACGGCATCGGGGTCTCGATCCCGCTGACGCGAGCACACGCTGACGGCAACAAGGGCTGGGTGGGGATCCGGCCCGAGAAGGTGCTCATCGGTGAGGAGGGCGAGGAGCTCGACGCGCCCGGCAACAGCGTCCCCGGCGGGGTGGTGAGCGACGTCAGCTTCGTCGGGGTCAGCACCCAGTACCTCGTCCGGATGCCGTGGGGGCAGGAGCTCCAAGTCTTCCAGCAGAACACCGGCCACCGCAGGCTGTTCCGGCAGGGTGAACGGGTCGAGCTCTCGTGGCGACCGGACTACGCGTTCCTGCTCGACTACAGCCAGGACGCTGCGGCCGGTGCGCAACGCGGCAGCGAGGACTGACCTGCCATGAGCGACTTCACGCGCCGCCGCGGCGCGATCGGCTACCTGCTGCTGATCCCGGCCGCGTTGTGGCTGGTGCTGTTCTTCGTCATCCCCTTCTACTCGTTGCTCGCGACCAGCCTCTACGACCCGGCCGGCTCGGACTTCCGCGGGTACGAGATGACCTACCAGTGGAGCAATTACCAGCACGCGCTGCAGGACTACTGGCGGCCACTGGTCCGGTCGCTCGTGTACGGCGGCGTCGCGACGCTGCTGTGCCTGGTCCTCGGCTACGTGCTCGCCTACGCGATCGCGTTCAAGGCGGGGCGGTGGAAGAACCTGATGCTCGTGCTGGTGATCGCGCCGTTCTTCACCAGCTTCCTGGTGCGGACCCTGTCCTGGAAGCTGATCCTGGCCGACGACGGGCTCGTGGTGAACACGTTGCAGGCCGTGCACCTGCTCGGGCCGGACGGACGGCTGCTGGCCACCCCGGTGGCGGTGGTCGCTGGTCTGACCTACAACTTCCTGCCGTTCATGGTGCTGCCGCTGTTCGCCAGCATCGACAAGATCGACCACCGGTTGATCGAGGCCTCGAGCGACCTCTACGCCAACCCGGTGGTGGGCTTCTTCAAGGTCACCTGGCCGCTCTCGCTCCCCGGGGTGGTGTCCGGGACGCTGCTGACGTTCATCCCGGCCGCGGGTGACTTCATCAACGCCCAGCTGCTCGGCAGCCCCAACCAGCGGATGGTCGGCAGCGTGATCCAGAGCCTCTTCACCGATGCCAACGACTATCCGGCCGCGGCCGCCCTCTCGATGATCCTGATGGTGATCATCGTCGGGATGGTCTTCGCCTACATCCGCCGCGCCGGGACGGAGGAGCTGCTGTGAGCATCCGCTGGCTCCGCGACCACCTCGTCCTGCTGCTGGGCCTGGTGGTCCTCGCCTACACCTTCATCCCGATCGCGGTCGTGGTCCTGATGAGCTTCAACGACCCGCAGAGCCGGCTGGTCTACCAGTTCGACGCGTTCACCCTGCACAACTGGCTCAATCCCTGCGAGGACCCGAGCATGTGCGAGGCGCTCGGCCGCAGCGTCGAGATCGGGCTGGCCGCGACCCTGGTGGCGACGATCCTCGGCACCCTGGCCGCCTTCGCGCTCGTCCGCTACGACTTCGCCGGGCGGTCCTCCTCCAACCTGCTGATCTTCCTGCCGATGGCCTCACCCGAGATCGTGATGGGGTCCTCGCTGCTGGCGCTCTTCGTCGCCTCCGGCTTCGCGGGTCAGCTCGGGTTCTGGACGATCCTCATCGCCCACATCATGTTCTGCCTGTCGTTCGTGGTCGTGACCGTCAGGGCCCGGCTCGCCGGGCTCGACGACAACCTCGAACAGGCGGCCATGGACCTCTACGCCACGCCGTCGCAGACCTTCTGGCGGGTGACCTTCCCGTTGGTCTTCCCCGGAATCCTCGGCGCGGCGCTGCTCAGCTTCTCGCTGTCCTTCGACGACTTCATCATCACCAACCTCAACGCCGGCAACACGACCACCTTCCCGATGTACGTCTGGGGCGTCGCCCAGCGCGGCGTACCCATGCAGGTCAACGTCGTCGGCACCGTCATGTTCGTGATCTCGATCGCGATCGTCCTGGGCGGCGAGGCCCGGAACCGGCAACGGCGACGCAGCCTGACCGAGGGCCCCGTCGGCGCGGAGCTCGCAAGCGCCAGACGACCCTCGTAAGGCCGAGTCGGCGCAGTTTCACCCGGACGGGAGCCCGAGTCGGCGCAGTTTCACCCGCGCAGGAGGCCCAGTCGGCGCAGTTGTACGCACAAGGCGGTAGAGCTCAGATGATGAAGGTGCGTGTGCCGTAGGTGGCCTTCGCCTGCTGGAACGCCGCGGCGAGGCGCCGGTCCGCGTCCTGGTGGAAACCGTGGACGTTGGCCTTCCCGAACACCTCGATGAGCCAACGACGCTGCTCGGCCAGCCACCCGCGGCGCGAGTCGTCTGCCTCGACCTGGTCGTCCGAGGAGTGCCACTCCACGCCGTCGTACTCGGCGGCGAACAGCAGCTCCTCGAGCCCGAGGTCCAGCCGGAACACCACCTTGCCGTCCACGACGATCTCGATCTGCAGCTGGGGCCGCGGCAGCCCGGCGTCGTACCAGCGCAGGCGGAGCGCGGACTCGCCCGCAGACTCGGCACGTCCGTCGGCGAGCGGGACCAGCCAGCGCAGCTGTACGACGCCGCGCTGGCGAGCGAAGCGCTCGATCGACGCCAGCAGCTCCTCGTGCGTGAAGACACCCAGCCGCAGCAGGGCGTCCAGCGCGGCCAGCGCCTGGTCCCGTCGACGCAGTCGGCCCAGGTCGAGGGCCGTCCGCAAGGGCGTCGTGGTGAGGATCCCCCTGACCTCCATGAGGTCGTCCTCGGTGAGGGTGCGCTCGCCGCTGGTGACCAGCTTGTTGCGGAGCCGGCCCGCGTCGGCGGGCCGGAAGTACGACACCTTCGGCACCTCGAGGTGTGAGTTCGGGGCCATGGCCATGGGCGCCCCGTGCAACCAGGCCGCGGTCTCGTCGCAGACGAAGCAGCCGTCCGGCACGACGAGGAGCAGGGTCTCCGCCCGCAGGTCGAGGCCGTCGGGCACCTGTGTGGGCACGTAGACGCTCTCGATCGACCGTCTGAGGCAGCCATCCCTCACGAGGGCCCCCAGCCGCCGGTCCGTGAGGCCGGCGCCGAGGGCCATGCTGCGAGTGAAGGGTCGGTCGACCGGCAGCGGGAAGCTGTCATCCAGGAACAGTGCGTTGTCTCGAGTCATGCCGAGACTTGTTCCCGACGACGCCGGGGCCGCCACTGGCTTTTTCGAGTCTGTGGAGAACCAGGGCCAGCCACGACGACTGCGCCGGCTCGGCTGGGTCAGACTGCGCCGACTCGGCGGGCGCGTCGTACGACCGGGCCGGCCCGGCCGGTCAAGCTGCGCCGACTCGGCGGGTTCGCGGCGTACAACTGCGCCGACTCGGCGTGGGGATCAGAGCAGGGAGTAGGCCTTGTCGAGGACCACGCGCAGGATCTGCTCGATCTCGTCGAAGTGCTCCTGGTCGCAGATCAGCGGGGGAGCGAGCTGGACCACCGGGTCGCCGCGGTCGTCGGCCCGGCAGTAGAGGCCCTCGTCGAACAACGCCTTGGAGAGGTAGCCGCGCAGCAGCTTTTCGGCCTCGTCGTCGTTGAAGGTCTCCTTGGTGGCCTTGTCCTTGACCAGCTCGATCCCGTAGAAGTAGCCGTCGCCGCGGACGTCGCCGACGATCGGGAGGTCGGTGAGCTTCTCGAGGGTGGCCCGGAACGCGCCCTCGGTGTCGCGGACGTGCTCGTTGATCTTCTCGCTCTCGAAGATGTCGAGGTTGGCCATGGCCACCGCGGTCGAGACCGGGTGCCCACCGAAGGTGTAGCCGTGGGCGAACGACTCGTGCCCGTGCAGGAACGGCTCCATCAGCCGGTCGCTGGCGATCATCGCACCCAGCGGCGAGTAGCCCGAGGTCAGGCCCTTCGCACAGGTGATGATGTCGGGCTGGTAGCCGTACCGCTCCGCGCCGAACATGTGGCCCAGGCGCCCGAACGCGCAGATGACCTCGTCGGAGACCAGCAGCACGTCGTACTCGTCGCAGATCTCGCGGACCCGCTGGAAGTAGCCGGGCGGGGGCGGGAAGCAGCCGCCGGAGTTCTGCACCGGCTCGAGGAACACCGCAGCCACGGTGTCGGGGCCCTCGAACTCGATGGCCTCGGCGATCCGGTCGGCCGCCCAGCGACCGAAGGCCTCCTCGTCGCGCGCCGCCTCGCCGGCGCCGTGCTCCGCGGCCCGGTAGAAGTTGGTGTTCGGCACCCGGAACGTCGAGGGCACCAGCGGCTCGAACTGCGCCTTCATGCCCGGCAGGCCGGTGATGGACAGCGCGCCCTGCGGGGTGCCGTGGTAGGCGATGGCCCGGCTGACGACCTTGTGCTTGGTCGGCTTGCCGGTCAGCTTGAAGTAGTTCTTGGCCAGCTTCCAGGCGCTCTCGACCGCCTCGCCGCCACCGCTGGTGAAGAAGACCCGGTTCAGGTCACCCGGCGCGTAGCCCGCGACCCGCGCGGCCAGCTCGATCGCCGAGGGGTGGGCGTAGGACCACAGCGGCATGAAGGCCAGCTCGCGGGCCTGCTTCGCGGCGGCGTCGGCCAGCTCGGTGCGCCCGTGGCCCAGCTGGGACACGAAGAGCCCGGCCAGCCCGTCGAGGTAGCGCTTGCCCTGCGCGTCGTAGATGTAGGCGCCCTCGCCGCGGACGATGACGGGCACGTCCGCGTGGTCGTACGTCGAATGCCGCGTGAAGTGCATCCACAGGTGGTCCTTCGCGGCCTGCTGCAGATGGTCGTAGTCCGGGTGCATGCCCCCATGGTCGCCAAAGAATCGCCTCCGGGCAAGTGAATCCGTGGTGAATCGCGTCCCACGCCGCGAAATCCGCAGCGATTCGACGCGGGGTCGGGTGTCTGGGAGGGCGACGCTGCTTGAATGCGGCCATGACGACGGTGGTGCTGCGCAACGGGACGCTCTTCGACGGGCACCGGTACGCCGGGCCCGGCGCGGTGGTCCTCCGTGACGGCCGGATCGCCGCCGTCGTGACGGGGCCTGATCTCGACGGGCTCGATCACCGGCTGGGGCAGCTCGATCAAGGGGCGGGGGCGCCGGTGACCGAGGTCGACCTCGGGGGCGGCCTGGTGGCGCCCGGCTTCGTCGACGCCCACGTCCACGCCGTGCAGGGCGGTCTCGAGCGGCTCCGCTGCGACCTGTCCGAGGGGCGCACGCGCGAGGACTACCTGGCCCGGGTGGGGGACTACGCCCGACGGCACCTGGAGCTGCCGTGGATCCTCGGCGGCGGCTGGGCGATGGCGGCCTTCCCGGGCGGTACCCCCACCGCGGCCGATCTCGACCTCGTGGTCCCGGACCGCCCCGTGTTCCTGCCCAACCGTGACCACCACGGCGCCTGGGTGAACAGCCGCGCCCTCGAGATCGCTGGGGTGGACGCGCACACCCCGGATCCGTCGGACGGTCGGTTCGAGCGGGATGCCGACGGGCGACCCGCCGGCACCCTGCACGAGGGCGCCATGCACGCCGTCGCGCGGCACCTGCCCGCGACGAGCGCCCCGGAGTACTACGAGGCGCTGCTGGCCGGGCAGTCCCACCTCCACTCGGTCGGCGTGACCGGGTGGCAGGACGCGATCGTCGGGGCCTACGCCGGCATGGACGACCCCGGCCCGACGTACCTGCACGCCGCCCGGGCCGGCGACCTGACCGCCCACGTGGTCGGGGCGCTGTGGTGGGACCGGGACCGCGGTGCGGAGCAGGTCGCGGAGCTCGTCGCCCGGCGCGCGGAGTACACCCACGGCAGGTTCCGGGCCACCAGCGTCAAGATCATGCAGGACGGCGTGGCGGAGAACGGCACGGCTGCGATGACCTCGCCCTACCTCGACCGCTGCGGGCACCCGACCGCCAACGCCGGGCACTCGTTCGTCGATCCGGCCGCGCTGGGGAGGTACGTCGAGGCGCTCGCCGCCGAGGGGTTCCAGGTACACGTGCACGCGATCGGGGACCGGGGCGTCCGGGAGGCGCTCGACGCCTTCGCCCACACCGGTCGCGCCCTCGGCGACGGGGACCTGCGGCACCACATCGCCCATCTCCAGCTCGTGGACCTCGACGACGTGGGCAGGTTCGCGGCGCTCCGGGTCGTGGCGAACATCCAGGCGCTGTGGGCGTGCCTGGACGAGCAGATGACGGAGCTGACGCTGCCGTTCCTGGGTGCGGAGCGGGCGCGCCGGCAGTACCCGTTCGGCGACCTGCACGGGGCCGGCGCCCGGCTGGCGGCCGGCAGCGACTGGCCGGTCAGCAGTCCCGACCCGCTCGCCGCGATCCACGTCGCGGTCAACCGCACGGCGTACGACGAGCCGGGACCGGCCGGGGAGGTGCCCTTCCTGCCCGAGCAGGCCCTCGCGCTCGAGACGGCGTTCGCGGCCTACACGTCGGGCTCGGCCTGGGTGAACCACCGCGACGACGCGGGCGTGCTGGAGGCCGGAAGGGCGGCCGACCTGGTGGTGCTCGACCGGGACCCGTTCGCCGGTCCGGCGAGCGAGATCGGGGCCACCAAGGTCGTCTCGACGTGGATCGACGGACGGAAGGTCTTCGAAGCGTGAGTCCCTCGCAGTGACGGAATCCGTCATTGGAAACGCGGGCCCCTACAGATTCCGTTGTGTGATGGCTAGGCTCACTGCCACCGCTGACAACACCGGAGGGCTGCACCATGGCTGACACGACGTTCCGCAACGTCATCAACGGCGAGCTCGTCGACGCAGCGTCGGGGGAGACCTACGACGTGATCGACCCGACCACGGGCGAGGTCTACGCGACCGCGCCGGCATCCGGCGGCGAGGACGTCGACCGTGCCTACAAGGCCGCCGAGCAGGCCTTCGAGACCTGGGCCGACAGCACGCCGTCGGAGCGCCAGCGCGCCCTGCTCAAGATCGCCGACGAGCTGGAGAAGCGGTCCCGGGAGTTCGTCGACGTCGAGTCGAAGGACACCGGCAAGCCGATCGGCTTCACCGTCGACGAGGAGCTGCCGCCGGCGATCGACCAGATCCGCTTCTTCGCTGGGGCCGCCCGGGTGCTGGAGGGCAGGGCCGCGGGGGAGTACCTCAAGGACCACACCTCCTTCGTCCGCCGCGAGCCGATCGGTGTGGTCGGCCAGGTGACGCCGTGGAACTACCCGCTGATGATGATGGTCTGGAAGATCGCCCCGGCGCTGGCGGCCGGCAACACCGTCGTGCTCAAGCCGAGCGACACCACGCCCGCCTCGACCACCCTGTTCGCCGAGATGGCCCAGGAGTTCCTGCCGCCGGGCGTGTTCAACGTCGTCACCGGTGACCGGGACACGGGCCGGGCCCTGGTCGAGCACCCGATCCCGCAGCTCGTCGCGATCACCGGCTCGGTCCGCGCCGGCGTCCAGGTCGCGCACTCGGCGGCCGACCAGCTCAAGCGAGTCCACCTCGAGCTCGGCGGCAAGGCCCCCGTGATCGTCTTCGACGACGCGGACGTCGAGGCCGCGGCCGAGGGGATCGCGGGCGCGGGCTACTTCAACGCCGGCCAGGACTGCACCGCGGCGACCCGGGTGCTCGCCGGACCGGGCGTGCACGACGACTTCGTCGCGGCGCTGACCGAGCAGGCCCGCAGCACCAGGACCGGGCTCCCCGACGACGAGGACGTGCTCTACGGACCGCTCAACAACGTCAACCAGCTCGATCGCGTCACGGGCATGGTCGACAGGTTGCCCGACCACGCGCGGGTCGAGGCCGGCGGCAGGCGGCAGGGTGACCGCGGCTACTTCTACGAGCCGACGGTGCTCTCGGGCCTCCGGCAGGACGACGAGCAGATCCAGGACGAGATCTTCGGCCCGGTCATCACCGTGCAGCGGTTCAGCGACGAGGCCGAGGCGCTGCGCTGGGCCAACGGCGTCAAGTACGGCCTGGCGTCCTCGGTGTGGACTAAGGACCACGGGCGCGCCATGCGGATGGCGCGCAAGCTCGACTTCGGAGCGGTGTGGATCAACACCCACATCCCGATCGTCGCCGAGATGCCGCACGGCGGCTTCAAGCACAGCGGCTACGGCAAGGACCTGTCCATGTACGGCCTCGAGGACTACACGCGCGTCAAGCACGTGATGTCCTACATCGGGGAGTGAGATGAGGATCCTGCTGATCGGCGCCGGCGGCGTCGGTGCGGCGTTCGCTGCCATCGCCGCGCGCCGCGACTTCTTCGAGGCCGTGGTGATCGCGGACTACAACGTCGAGAGCGCGGAGAAGGCCGCCGTCGCCGACGACCGGTTCAGCGCCGCCCGGGTCGACGCGAGCAGCGCCGACTCGGTGACCTACCTGTGCCGCGAGCACGCGATCACGCACGTGATGAACGCCGTGGACCCGCGGTTCGTGATGCCGATCTTCGAGGGTGCGTTCGCCGCCGGCGCGGACTACCTCGACATGGCCATGTCGCTCTCCCGGCCGCACTCCGAGGCGCCGTACGAGAAGACCGGCGTCAAGCTCGGCGACGAGCAGTTCGCCAGGGCCGAGGACTGGGAGTCGGTCGGGCGGCTCGCGCTGGTGGGGATCGGCGTCGAGCCGGGCCTCTCGGACGTGTTCGCGCGGTACGCCGCGGACCACCTGTTCAGCGAGATCGACGAGCTCGGGACCCGCGACGGGGCGAACCTCACCGTCGACGGCTACGACTTCGCCCCCAGCTTCTCCATCTGGACCACGATCGAGGAGTGCCTCAACCCGCCGGTGATCTGGGAGAACGGCGAGTGGCGCACCACCCCGCCCTTCTCGGAGCCGGAGGTGTTCGACTTCCCCGAGGGGATCGGACCGGTCGAGTGCGTCAACGTCGAGCACGAGGAGGTCCTCCTCATGCCGCGCTGGGTCGACTGCCGGCGCGCCACCTTCAAGTACGGCCTGGGGGACGAGTTCATCGAGGTCCTCAAGACGCTGCACAAGCTCGGGCTGGACCGGACCGACAAGGTGAAGGTCGGGGGAGTCGAGGTGAGCCCGCGCGACGTGGTGGCCGCCTGCCTGCCGAACCCGGCCGAGCTCGGCCCGCGGATGAAGGGCAAGACCTGCGCCGGCCTGTGGGTCATCGGCAAGGGCAAGGACGGCGCCCCGAGGTCGACGTACCTCTACCACGTGGTCGACAACGAGTGGTCGATGCAGGAGTACGGCCACCAGTGCGTCGTGTGGCAGACCGCGATCAACCCGGTCGTCGCCCTCGAGCTGCTCGCGAACGGCACCTGGTCGGGCTCCGGGGTGCTCGGGCCGGAGGCCTTCGACGCTGTCCCGTTCCTGGACCTTCTCACCGAGTACGGCAGCCCCTGGGGCCTGCAGGAGCTCTGACCGGCTGGGGCTGGGCAAAAGTCCGTCACGCAGTGGCTGCGCCTGCGAAAACCGTTGTTTTCATGACCTTTGACGATGGAACTCGCAGTTGGGTGGCGCTACCGTTCAGCCATGTCGACCGCGATCGAGCTCCGGGGACTGAGCAAGCACTTCGGTGAAGTGCGCGCGGTGGACGGCCTCGACCTCGAGATCGCGGACGGCGAGTTCTTCTCGATGCTCGGCCCGTCCGGGTCGGGCAAGACCACGGTGCTGAGGCTGATCGCCGGGTTCGAGCAGCCGACCAACGGGACGATCACCCTCGGCGGCGAGGACGTGAGCGGGCGGCCGTCGTTCGCCCGTGACGTCAACACCGTCTTCCAGGACTACGCGATCTTCCCGCACATGAGCGTGCGGCAGAACGTGGAGTACGGCCTGCGGGTCAAGAGGGTGCCGCGGGCCGAGCGGCGCAAGCGGGCCGAGCACGCCCTCGAGACGGTCCGGCTCGCCGGGTACGACGACCGTCGGCCGCACCAGCTCTCCGGCGGCCAGCGGCAGCGCGTGGCCCTGGCCCGCGCCCTCGTCAACCGTCCCAAGGTGCTGCTGCTCGACGAACCGCTCGGCGCGCTCGACCTCCAGCTGCGGCGGGAGATGCAGATCGAGCTGAAGGAGATCCAGCGCGACGTCGGCATCACGTTCGTGTTCGTCACCCACGACCAGGAGGAGGCGCTCACGATGAGCGACCGCATCGCGGTCTTCAACAACGGGCGCATCGAGCAGCTCGCAACTCCGGTGCAGCTCTACGAGCACCCGGCCAGCGCCTTCGTCGCGGGTTTCGTGGGCACCTCCAACTTGCTGCAGGGCGAGGTGGCGGAGCAGCTCGTGGGCGCGGAAGGCACCTTCGTGATCCGCCCGGAGAAGGTCACCATGACCGCCCCCGAGGCCGCCCCCGCCGCCGGTGACGGCACCTGCGTCGCCCGCGGCGTGGTTCGCGAGGTCGTCTACCTCGGCGCCACCACGCACTCGGTGGTCGACCTCGACGCCGGCGTCACCCTCACCGTGTCGCACCAGAACGCCGACAAGACCATCGACGCCGCGCTCGAGCGCCGCGACCACCCGGTCGCGCTGGTCTGGCAGCGCGACAACCTCGTCCCCCTGGGCGGACCCCGTCCCGGCCCGGTGGCGTCCCCTGAGGAGGAGAGAGCATGAAGAAGATCAGTCCCAGGCGGCTCGCGGCGGTGGCCGCCGCAGCCCTCCTGGTCGCGGTCTCGGGATGCGGCACCAGCTCCGACAGCGGTTCGAGCGGCAACGGCGGGTTCACGCCACCGGACCTGCCGATGAAGCAGTCGATCGGCGACATGGAGGGGCAGGTCAACATCCTGGCCTGGCCGGGCTACGCGGAGGACGGCAGCAACGACCCGAACTACGACTGGGTGACGGCGTTCGAGAAGAAGACCGGCTGTCAGGCCAACGTCAAGTACTTCAACACCTCCGACGAGGCGGTCAAGCTGATGCAGACCGGCGAGTACGACGTGGTCTCGGCCTCCGGTGACGCCTCACTACGCCTCATCGCCTCCGGTGATGCCGCACCGGTCAACACCGACCTGATCGAGAACTACGCCGACATCGCGCCCTTCCTCAAGGACCGCGACTGGAACTCCGTCAACGGCCAGATGTACGGCATCCCGCACGGCTGGGGAGCGAACCTTCTCGCCTACAACACCGAAGTGGTCAAGCCCGCCCCCACCAGCTGGGGCGCGGTCTTCGGGGGCGCGTCTGACTATCCCGGCAAGGTCACGGCCTACAACTCGCCGATCTACATCGCCGACGCGGGGCTCTACCTCATGAAGCACCAGCCGGACCTCGGCATCAAGAACCCCTACGCGCTCGACCAGGACCAGCTGCAGGCCGCGGTCGACCTGCTGAAGAACCAGCGCAAGTACGTCGGGGAGTACTGGTCGGACTACCTGCAGGAGGTGTCGGGCTTCAAGACGGGCGACACGGTGATCGGGACGGCGTGGCAGTACAACGCGCTCACCGCCCAGGCCGAGGGCGCGCCGATCAAGACGGTCTTCCCCTCGGAGACCTCGACCGGCTGGTCGGACACCTGGATGATCAACCCCAAGTCGTCGCACTCCAACTGCGGTTATGCGTGGATGGACTACATCGCCGGCCCCGGGCCGCAGGCGCAGGTGGCGGAGTACTTCGGCGAGGCACCGGCCAACACCAAGGCCTGCGCCCTGACCGTCGACAAGAATTTCTGCGACGACTGGCACGCCGAGGACAAGGCCTACTCCGACAAGCTCTGGTACTGGACCACGCCGATCTCCGACTGCCTCGACGGCCGGACGGACGTCCAGTGCACCGACTACGGCGACTGGACCCAGGCCTGGACCGAGATCAAGGGCTGAGCCGGTGGCACGCGCGCCGAGGCAGGGCCTTCGCACCGGACTGCTCCTGCTGCCGCCGATGCTCTGGCTCGGTGTGGCCTACCTCGCCGCGCTTGCCGCGCTGCTCATCACCTCGCTGTGGACCCAGGACGACTTCACCGGCGAGATCCAGCGGCAGTGGACGCTGGACAACTTCCGGGACCTGTTCACCATCGACGTCTACCGGACCATCACCGTGCGCACTCTCGAGATCGCGGCCCTGGTCACGGTGATCGACGCGGTACTGGCGTTCCCGGTCGCCCTCTACATGGCCAAGGTCGCCTCCCCGCGCGCCCAGCGGCTGCTGGTGATCGCGGTGCTGATGCCGCTGTGGGCGTCGTACCTGGTCAAGGCCTACGCCTGGCGGGGGATGCTGTCCGAGGGCGGGCTCCTCGACTGGGTGCTGGGCCCGTTCGGCCTGCAGTCACCCGGCTACGGGCTGCTCGCACTCACGATGACGCTGGCCTACCTGTGGCTGCCCTTCATGATCCTGCCGGTGTACGCCGGCCTGCAGCGCCTGCCGGACTCGCTGCTGGAGGCGTCCGCGGACCTCGGGGCTCGCTCCTGGACGACGGTGCTGCGGGTGGTGCTCCCGCAGGCGTTCCCGGCGCTGGTCGCCGGGTCGATCTTCACGTTCTCGCTGACGATGGGCGACTTCATCGCGGTGCGGATCGTGGGCGGCACCAGCCAGCTGCTCGGCAACGTGGTGTACGACAACATCGGGGCGGCCAACAACCTGCCGTTCGCCGCCGCGGTGGCCACGGTGCCGATCGCCGTCATGCTGGTCTACCTCGCCGCCGTACGCCGCACCGGCGCGCTGGACAACCTGTAGGGGAGGGCGGGCCATGACCATGTCGCGAGGCCTGCGGGTCTTCCTGCTCGGGTTCACGGTGCTGGTACTGGTGCTGGTCTACATCCCGCTGGCGCTCGTGGTGGTCAACTCCTTCAACGTCGACCGCACCTTCACCTGGCCGCCGCCGGACCTGACCCTGAAGTGGTGGGACGCGGCGCTGCACAGCACGGCGGCGCGGTCTGCGCTGTGGACCAGCGTCGAGGTGGCGCTGGCGGCGACCGCGGTCTCGAT
This sequence comes from Nocardioides koreensis, assembly GCF_039531775.1. Classification (NCBI taxonomy): domain Bacteria; kingdom Bacillati; phylum Actinomycetota; class Actinomycetes; order Propionibacteriales; family Nocardioidaceae; genus Nocardioides; species Nocardioides koreensis. Next base: position 129,786 of record NZ_BAAAQR010000007.1, read on the forward strand.
GGTGCTCGGGACCCTGGCCGGGCTGGCCCTGCGGCAGACCCGGTTCTTCGGGCGCAACGTCGTCTCCCTGGTCATCATCCTCCCCATCGCGCTCCCCGGCATCGTCACAGGGATCGCGCTCAGCAACGCGTTCACGACGATCCTGGGCGTCGGCCTGAGCCTGTTCACCGTGGTCGTGGCGCACGCCACCTTCTGCATCGTGACCGTCTTCAACAACGTGCAGGCACGCCTGCAGCGGCTGGGCGGCAGCCTCGAGCAGGCGTCGATGGACCTCGGGGCCGGGCCGTTCACGACGTTCCGGCTCGTCACCTTCCCGATGCTCCGCTCGGCGCTGCTGGCCGGGGCGCTGCTGTCCTTCGGACTGTCGTTCGACGAGATCGTGGTGACCACGTTCACGATCAGCGCGACCGACCAGACGCTGCCGATCTGGATCTTCCAGAACCTCTTCCGCCCCAACCAGGGCCCCGTCGTCAACGTGGTCGCCGCGGTCCTGGTGCTCCTCTCCGCGATCCCGATCTACCTCGCCCAGCGCCTCTCCGGCAGCACCGCCGAGGGGCTCACCGGCGCCCGCTGACAAGGCCGACTCGGCGCAGTTGTACCCGCGGATGGTGCCGAGTCGGCGTGGGGGCACGGGTCAGGCGGTGGCGGCGAAGGCCTCGGCCAGCACGTCGAGGCCCTCGTGGAGCAGGGGGTTGGAGATCGCGAGCGGGGGCAGGAGGCGCAGGACGTTGCCCCAGGTGCCGCAGGTGAGCGTGACGACCCCCTGCTGGTGGCAGTACGCCGAGACCGCGGCCGTGCGGACCGGGTCGGGCAGCGTAGTGCCCGGCTCGCAGAGCTCGATCGCCATCATCGCCCCGCGGCCGCGCAGGTCGCCGATCACCGGGTGGTCGCCGGCGATCGCCGTGAGCCGCTCGTGCATCAGCGCACCGATCTGCCGGGCCCGGCCGGCGAGGTCGTGGGAATGCATCTCCTCGATCGCGCCCAGTGCGGCGGCGCACGCGACCGGGTTGCCACCGTAGGTCCCACCGAGCCCACCGACGTGGACGGAGTCCATCAGGTCCGCGCGCCCGGTCACGGCCGCCAGCGGCAGCCCCCCGGCGATGCCCTTGGCGGTGGTCACCAGGTCCGGGACCACGCCCTCGTGGTGGGAGGCGAACCAGTCGCCGGTGCGGCAGAAGCCGGTCTGGATCTCGTCGGCGATGAAGACCACGTCGTTGCGGGTGCACCACTCCGTGAGGGCCGGCAGGAAGCCGCGCGCGGGGACGACGAAGCCGCCCTCGCCCTGGATCGGCTCGACCACCACGCAGGCGAGGTTGCTCGCGCCGACCTGCTTCTCGATGACGTCGATGGCCCGGGCCGCGGCCTCCTCGCCGGAGAGCCCGTCGCGGAACGGGTAGGACATCGGTGCGCGGTAGACCTCGCCCGCGAACGGCCCGAAGCCCTGCTTGTACGGCATGTTCTTGGCCGTCATCGCCATCGTCAGGTTGGTGCGCCCGTGGTAGGCGTGGTCGAAGACCGCGACCGCGTCCCGGCCCGTGGCGACGCGGGCGATCTTGACCGCGTTCTCGACCGCCTCGGCGCCGGAGTTGAACAGGGCCGACTTCTTCGCGTGGTCGCCCGGCGTCAGCTCCGCGAGGGCCGCGCAGACGTCGACGTAGCCGTCGTACGGCGTGATCATGAAGCAGGTGTGCGTGAACGCCGCCACCTGCTCCTGGACCCGCGAGACCACGTCGGGCGCCGCATTGCCGACGCTGGTCACCGCGATGCCCGACCCGAGGTCGATCAGCGAGTTGCCGTCGACGTCCACGAGCACCCCGCCGCCGGCCGCGGTGACGAAGACGGGGAGCGTGGTGCCGACGCCGTCCGCGACGTGCTGCTTCTTGCGGTCGAGCCGCTCCAGCGAGGCGGGTCCGGGGATCTGGGTGACGAGGCGGCGCTCCTGGGGGAGCGAGGGGCCGCCGGTGAGGTGGGAAGCCATGGATCGAGACTAGTTGCCGATCGGCGACATGGCGACGGATCCCGCCGTCGGCCTCGATCGACACCGCGCTTTTCGTCGCTCTGATGCCGCGTTCATGCGCCGACCGCCGCCTGCCGTCACGGCGGCGAGCCGGGCCGCCCGCGCGCGTCGAGCGCCACGAAGCAGTAGCCGCGTTTGCGGGCGACGCGGACGATCCGGGGGACCGCGGCGATCGAGGCGCGGGAGCCCGCGGCCCCGTCGTGCTGGAGCACGATGTTGCTCAGGTTCGGCCGTAGCCCCGCGAGGACGCGCCTGGCGATGGCCTTCCTCGATCCCCCCGACCAGTCCTGTGCGTCGACGTCCCACAGCACCGGGACCAGCCCGACGCTGCGCACGGCCCGGCGGACGCGGCGGTCGATGTCGCCGAACGGCGGGCGCATCAGGTCGCTGGGGTGCAGCCCGGTCGCGCGCAACCGGCGCTCGGTGGCACGCAGCGTGTGGCGGATCTGGGCCCGGGTCTGGGTGGTCATGTTCTGGTGCCGATAGCTGTGGTTGCCGACCAGGAATCCCGACTTCCCGACGAGCCGGGCCGCGGCGGGCGCCGCGGCCACCTGCTGGCCGACCATGAAGAACGTGGCGGGTGCGTGGACGCGCCGCAGGATGCGGACCAGGCGCGGGGTGTTCGCCGCGGAGGGCCCGTCGTCGAAGGTCAGCGCGACGTACCCCGAGGGGCATGCGGCCGAACCGGCGGCGGCCGCAGCGGACCCGACACCGATGGGCGGTGCGGTGAGCAGGGCCAGCCCCAGCACCGCCGCGAGCAGCAAGCGACGCACGGTCCCATCGTGCGCAGTTCGCGGTGCCGGTGTCCTCCAGCGCCCGTTCGATACCTCAATGTGGGTGCTGCGAGGATGGCCCGGTGAGCAAGCCCCGCGATGTCGTCGTCCTCGGCTCCACCGGCTCGATCGGCACCCAGGCCCTCGACCTGGTGCGCGCCAACCCCGACCGTTTCCGCGTGGTCGGCCTGACCGCGGGCGGCTCCAACCCCGAGCTGTTCGAGCAGCAGGTGGCCGAGTTCTCGCCCGCCCTCCACGGTCTGGGCGAGGAGGCCAGCGTCGAGGCCGCGGGGCACGACTGCGACGTCGTGCTCAACGGCATCACCGGAGCGGTGGGCCTGCGCCCGACGCTCGCCGCGCTGGATGCCGGGAACACGCTCGCGCTGGCGAACAAGGAGTCGCTGATCATGGGCGGCCCGCTGGTGCTCGAGCGTGCCGCGCCGGGCCAGATCGTGCCCGTCGACTCCGAGCACTCGGCCCTCGCCCAGTGCCTGCGCGGCGGCGCCGCCTCGGAGGTACGCCGGCTGGTGCTCACCGCGAGCGGCGGACCCTTCCGCGGGCGCAGCCGCGCGGAGCTGGCGGGCGTCACCCCCGAGCAGGCGCTGAACCACCCCACCTGGGACATGGGACCGGTCATCACGATCAACTCCGCGACCCTGGTCAACAAGGGGCTGGAGGTGATCGAGGCGCACCTGCTCTTCGACATCCCCTTCGACCGGATCGACGTGGTGGTGCACCCGACGAGCGTCGTGCACTCCATGGTCGAGTTTGTCGACGGCTCGACGCTGGTCCAGGCCAGCCCGCCCACGATGCTGATCCCGATCGCGCTCGGCCTGGACTGGCCGCACCGGGTGCCCGACGCGGCGCCCGCGGTCGACTGGTCCCGGCCCGAGACGTGGGAGTTCTTCCCGCTCGACGACGAGGCGTTCCCGGCGGTCGCGCTGGCCCGGCGGGCGGGGGAGACCGGCGGCACCGCGCCCGCGGTCTACAACGCCGCCAACGAGGTGTGCGTCGAGGCGTTCCGCCGCGGGCGGCTCGCCTTCAACGACATCGTGACGACGATTGCCGACGTCCTCGGGCGGCACGACGTACCCTCGAACCAGCGGCTGGACGTGGCGGACGTCCTCGCCGCCGACGCGTGGGCGCGGGACGAGGCCCAGCGGACCATCGACGGCTCGGCTTGTGAAGGTGGCGAATGACTGCCCTGTACTACCTGCTCGGCGTGGTGATCTTCGCGGTCGCCATCCTGGCCTCGATCGGCCTGCACGAGCTCGGCCACATGATTCCCGCGAAGAAGTTCGGCGGGAAGGTCACCCAGTACTTCATCGGCTTCGGCCCCACCGTGTGGAGCAAGCGGATCGGCGAGACCGAGTACGGCGTCAAGGGCGTCCCGCTCGGCGGCTACGTCAAGATCGTCGGGATGCTGCCCCCGGGCGCGGAGCAGGCTGCCGGTCCAGCGGGGGCCGAGGAGGTCACCGAGGACGCCATGGGCAACCAGGTCGTCCGGGTCCGCAAGTCCAACACCGGCATGTTCACCCAGCTGATCTCCGACGCCCGCGCGGCCGAGTGGGAGACGATCCGTCCCGAGGACTCCGACCGCCTCTTCTACAAGATGCCCTGGTGGAAGAAGGTCATCGTGATGGCCGGCGGGCCGTCGGTGAACATCCTGATCGCGTTCGGGATCTTCGCCGCGGTGTTCGCCACCTACGGCAACCCCAGCGACGTCCGGATCTCGCCCGTCGTCGACCGGGTCGAGGCGTGCGTCGTCCCCGCGGCCGAGTCCGGCCGCGTCTGCACCGCCCAGGACCCGGTCAGCCCCGCGGTCAAGGCCGGACTGCAGGAGGGCGACCGGATCGTCGCGTTCAACGGCACCGAGATCACCCAGTGGCAGCAGCTCCAGGACCTGATCCGGGCCAACGCCGCCGGCACCGCGAAGATCACCGTCGAGCGCGACGGCCGTACCCAGGTCCTCACCACCAACACGATGGTCACGCCCCGGCCCACGTCGGCGACCGACGAGACCCTCAAGCCGGTGGGCTTCCTGGGCTTCACTCCGACCTCCCACCTCGGGACGGGCGGTCCGGTCTACACGCTCGACCAGATGGGCACGATGACCGTCGACACGGTCAAGGCACTGGGCACCCTCCCGGTGAAGGTCTGGGGTGTCGCCGAGGCCATCGCGGGCGTCAAGGACCGGGCGATCGACAGCCCGGTCAGCATCGTGGGCGGCGGCCGGCTCGCGGGTGAGACGGTCTCCGAGCACGGCTTCCCGCTGGTCGACAAGGCCGTGTTCCTGCTGATGCTCATCGGCGGCTTCAACTTCTTCATCGGCATGTTCAACTTCATCCCGCTGCTGCCGCTCGACGGCGGGCACATCGCCGGCGCGCTGTGGGAGGCGGTACGCCGGGCGTTCGCCCGGTTGCGCGGGCGTCCGGACCCCGGCTACGTCGACGTGGCGAAGCTGTTGCCGATCGCGTACGGCGTCGCCGCCTGCCTGCTGGTGATGGGCCTGGTGCTGATCGTCGGGGACCTCGTGGTCCCGCTCCACATCGACTCCTGAGGGGGTCGGGCCGTCGGTGGTCGAGCCTGTCGGGGCCACCAGTAACCTGAACCCATGACCGAGATCAGCCTGGGCATGCCCGCCGCACCGCCGCCGGTGCTCGCCCCCCGTCGTCCGACCCGCCAGATCAAGGTCGGCAAGGTCGGCGTCGGCAGCGAGTCGCCGATCTCGGTCCAGTCGATGACGACGACGCTCACCGCCGACGTCAACAAGACCCTGCAGCAGATCGCCGAGCTGACGGCGTCGGGCTGCGACATCGTGCGCGTGGCCTGCCCGAGCCAGGACGACGCCGAGGCGCTGCCGGAGATCGCGCAGCACTCGCAGATCCCGGTGATCGCCGACATCCACTTCCAGCCGAAGTACGTCTTCGCCGCGATCGACGCCGGCTGTGCGGCGGTGCGGGTGAACCCGGGCAACATCCGCCAGTTCGACGACCAGGTCAAGGAGATCGCGGCTGCCGCGAAGGACCGCGGCACCAGCATCCGGATCGGCGTCAACGCCGGCTCCCTGGACAAGCGGCTCCTGGAGAAGTACGGCAAGGCCACCCCCGAGGCCCTCGTCGAGTCGGCCGTCTGGGAGGCGAGCCTCTTCGAGGAGCACGACTTCCACGACTTCAAGATCTCGGTCAAGCACAACGACCCGGTCGTGATGGTGCGCGCCTACGAGATGCTCGCCGAGCGCGGCGACTGGCCGCTGCACCTCGGCGTGACCGAGGCCGGGCCGGCCTTCCAGGGCACGATCAAGTCGGCGACCGCCTTCGGGGCGCTGCTCAGCAAGGGCATCGGCGACACCATCCGGGTCTCCCTGTCCGCACCGCCGGTCGAGGAGGTCAAGGTCGGCCTGCAGATCCTCGAGTCGCTCAACCTGCGCCCGCGCCGCCTCGAGATCGTGTCCTGCCCGTCCTGCGGGCGGGCCCAGGTCGACGTCTACAAGCTCGCCGACGAGGTGACGGCCGGTCTCGACGGCCTCGAGGTGCCGCTCCGCGTCGCGGTGATGGGCTGCGTCGTGAACGGGCCCGGTGAGGCCCGCGAGGCCGACCTCGGCGTCGCCTCCGGCAACGGCAAGGGGCAGATCTTCGTCAAGGGCGAGGTCATCAAGACGGTGCCCGAGTCCAAGATCGTCGAGACCCTGATCGAGGAGGCCATGCGCATCGCCGAGGGCATGGAGTCGGTCGACGGCTCCGGCGCCCAGGTCACCGTCTCCTAGCCGGCGACCGCGCGCCCGAGGTCACTGTTCGCCCAGGTCACCGTTCGGGCACGGGGCCCGGATCTTCGCGCCGGCCCGGCGCGGGTGGCCTATCGTTCGCGGCATGTCTCGGACTGTGCGCCCCGCGGGTCGCCTGCTGCTCGGCCTGGTGGGGGCGGCGCTCGCCGTGCTGGCGGTGGCGGGCGCGGCGTCCGCTGCCGGAGGCGACAACCCGCCTGCCCGGTGCCTGCGGCCGAACCGGTACGGCGAGCTCCCCACGTGCACGTGGGACGGGACCAGCTGGCACCGTTCCTTCGGCGGTGGCATGTCCACCGGCGGCCCGCCCGCCGGGTTCGTCGCGCTCTTCGTGCTCGTGCTGCTCGGCGGTGTCGGGGTCCTGGTCTGGAAGGTCAGCACCGCGCGGCGGATGGCTCGGGAGTCCGGGATGAGCGCCGGCGACGCCACCGCGATGACGTTGCTGACCGACGACGGGTTCGGGGCCACCTACCTGGCGGCGAACCTGCGGGACCGCACCCACGCTGCGCCGGCACCGCCGCCCGCTGCGGGCCGCACCGTGTCCGAGCGCCTGCAGCAGCTGCAGGCCCTGCGGGACCAGGGCCTGGTCACCGTCGAGGAGTACGACGCCCGGCGGGCCGCGATCCTCGACTCGCTGTGAGGATCCGCCCGCAGGGCCTTTGGTCCGCCGCCGAGGTGTCGTCCGGCGCTGCCTGGGCCCGACGCCATCGCCGACGCTGGGGGACATGACAGGTGAGGTCCCGGCCGGCGCGGTCACCGTCGGCATCGACGACTCCGACGCCAGCTTCGTGGCGTTGCGGTGGGCCGTGCGCGAGGCCGAGCTCGAGCAACGTCCGCTGTGCATCGTGCACTCCTACGACCCGCGGCCGGCGGTCTACTCGGGCGTCGGAGCGACGTTCCCGGGGGTCGACCTGTCCGACACGCTGGACAAGGCCGCCGAGGAGGTGCTGCACCGGGCCCGGCACCTGGCCCGCGAGCAGGCCCCGGAGCTGCCGGTGACGCTGGTCTGGAGCACGCTGGACCCGCGCGAGGCCCTCGCCGAGTCGGCAAAGGCCGCCTCGTTGCTGGTGGTGGCGTCGCGCGGGCACGGCAGGATGGCCCATCTGCTCCTCGGCTCGGTGGGCCTGTGGATCTCCCAGCACGCGCCCTGCCCGGTGGTCGTGGTCCGGGGTGACCTCGACGCCGCGGGGGAGTACGTCGACCGCCGCTGGATCGTGGTCGGCACGGACGGGACACCCGCGGCCGAGGCAGCGGTCGAGTTCGCGTTCGCGCAGGCGTCGAGGCGCGACGCCCGCCTCACCGTCGTACGCTGCCTCCCCGTCGAGGTCGGGGGCCTCCACCGCGCCCACGAGGGGCCGGTCGAGGGCGACTGCCCCGAGCGTCGGGCGCTGGAGGACCAGGTGTCCAGGCTGGCCGAGCGGCACCCCGAGGTCCGCGTCGACACCGAGCTGCGCCGGGGGTCCGCCGCCGGCCACCTGACCCGGGTGTCCGAGGGGGCGAGCATGGTCGTGGTCGGCAGCAGGCCGCGGCACGGCCCCGGCCCCTGGGGCTTCGGGGGGGTACGCCGCGCGGTGGCCGAGCACGCCTCCTGCGCCGTGGCCGTGGTGCCCGGCCACCCCGGGTCAGACGACTGACGCGGTCCAGGTGATCTGCGTGCCCGGCGCGGCGTCCTCGATGTCGAGCGTGCCGGACCGCTGCTCGGCGCGGCGCCGGATGTTGTCGAGCCCGCTGCGGCGTCCCGTCTCGCCGAGGCCGACGCCGTCGTCACGGACGCAGACCGTCATCCGGTCCGCGTTGCCGGAGACCGTGACCTGGGCGCGGGTCGCGGAGGCGTGCCGGGCGATGTTGGTCAGGCCCTCCCGGACGACCGCGGCGACGTCGCCGGTGAGCTGCGGGTCGCTGAGGATGTCGACCGGCCCGCTGAAGCTCACGTCCGGGGAGAACCCGAGCACGGGGGTGACCTCGGCGACCACCTCCATGACCGCGGTGCGCAGGTGACCACCGAAGCGGTGCGGGGTGAGCTGGAAGATCGAGGACCGGATCTGGCGGATCGCCTCGTCGACCCGCCCCACGACCTCCTCGAGCTGCTCGGCGCGTGGCTCGTCGAGCCCGGCGGCCACCCCCTGGATGCCCATGCCGGCGGCGAACAGCTGCTGGATCACGTGGTCGTGGAGGTCGCGGGCGATCCGGGCCCGGTCCTCCAGCAGCAGCATCCGCTGCTGGTCGCGCCGCGTGTCCACCAGCTCGAGGGCGATGGACGCGTGGTTGGCGAACACGGTCGCCATCTCCACCTCGTCCTCGGTGAAGCGCAACCGGCCCCGGAGGCGACCGGCGAAGAGCACGCCGCGGGTGGTCCGCCCGCCGATCAGCGGCAGCACCATCACGGGCCCGACCGGGACCACCGAGGAGAGGAAGACGCTGCCCTGCAGCGGCAGCTCGTCCCGGCTCACGTCGACGACGAGCGGGGTGCCGGTATCGAGCACGTACTGGCTCAGCGTGTTCTCGATGGGGTAGGCCGATGCCATCAGCTCCTGGCTGCCGACCCCGACGGCGGCCTCCACGACCAGTGTGTCGCCTTCGGGCGCGGGGCGCACGAAGGTCACGGTGTCGGCGCCGGCCAGCTCCTTGACCTTGTGCCCGATCGTCGCGAACACCTCGTCGGGGGAGCCCGTCAGCATCTGCAGGGTCGTGTCGGTCGAGGCCTGCAGCCAGCTCTGGCGACGGCTGGCGGTCTCGAACAGCCGGGCGTTCTGGATCGCCACCCCGGCCGTGGCGGCCAGCGACGTGACCAGCTCCTCGTCCTCGGCGCTGAACCCTCGCGGCACCAGCGTGGCGAGGTAGAGGGCGCCGAAGACCTCCTCGCGGATCCGGACGGGCACCCCGAGGAACCCGCGCATCGGCGGATGTCCCTCCGGGAAGCCCACCGAGCGGGGGTCGGCCCCGAGGTCCTCGAGGCGGATCGGCCGGGGGTCCTCGATCAGCGCTCCGAGGAGTCCCTTGCCCTCGGGGAGCCGACCGATCTCGGAGACCGTCGAGTCGTCCACGCCGACGTGGATGAACTGCTCGAGGGCGGTCCCGTCGGGGGAGATGACGCCGAGGGCGCCGTACGGCGCTTCGACCAGGTCGCACGCGGCCCGGACGATCTGGTGGAGGACGGGCTGGAGGTCGAGGACGCCGACGATGGCGCGCTGGGCACGGAGCAGCTCATGCAGCCGGGTGACCGGCTCGACCCGGGCGTCGGTGCTTTCCACGGGTCGAGGGTACCGGCACCGTGACCTGCGTCACCTGGTTCCTGAATCGTGGGGGCGCAGGGCGGCCCGGCGCCGCGTAGGCTCCCCTCGTGCTCACGACCCGCCACGGGGTGCGCCCCCTGGGGCCGCCGGACCTCGACGCCTTCCTGGCGCTCGCCGGGCGCGACCCGGTGGTGAACGTGTTCGTGGACTACCGGGCGCGCACCACCACGCTCGAGCCGCGCTGGCTCGGCGGGGAGATGTGGGGGCGCTTCGAGGACGGCGAGCTGGTGGCCGCCTGCCACGTGGGCGCGAACCTGGTGCCGGTCCAGGCGAGCGTCGAGGACGCCCGGGCCTTCGCGGAGCGCGCGCTCACCCGGGGGCGGACGGTGTCGACGATCGTGGGCCCGCAGGACGCGGTCCAGGCCTTCTGGAACGGCGTCGCCCGGGGCTGGGGAACGCCTCGCGAGATCCGCTGGAACCAGCCGCACCTCGAGATCTCCGGGGCCCCCGCGGTCGCCCCTGACCCCCTCGTGCGTCGCACCACCCGGCAGGACATGGACGAGCTGTACCCCGCCTGCGTGGCGATGTACACCGAGGAGGTCGGCATCTCGCCGGAGTACGGCGGGGGAGCCGAGCTCTACCGGGCCCGCGTCACCCAGCTGGTCAACCGTGGCTGGTCCTACGCCCGGTTCGACGGCGACCGGCTGGTGTTCAAGGCCGAGGTCGCCTGCGCGTCCCCGCGCGCTGCCCAGGTGCAGGGGGTCTGGGTCCCTCCCGACCGTCGCGGCGAGGGCCTGGCCACGGCCGGGATGGCCGGGGTGGTGGAGCTGGTACGCCGCGAGGTCGCGCCGGTGGTCTCGCTCTACGTCAACGAGTGGAACGCCCCGGCCCGCCGCGCCTACGAGCGGGTCGGGTTCCGGCAGACGGCCACCTTCGCCACCGTCATGTTCTGACACGTCCTGAGCGCCGACGCCCGGTTCGGCGTCATGGACCCGGTGTGACGACGTCGAGGAGTGGGCGCGCTCGGCGCCCGATCTCCCACTCGTGACCTCGGAGTCCTCTGATGCGCCTGTCCTCGCTGTTGCTCGCCCTCCTGCTCGTCGCCGGGGTCGGAGGTGCGGCCGCATGGGCGACGACCTCGAGGTCCGGCACCACGCAGCTGACCGCGTGCGTGTCCAAGAAGAGCGGCACCATGCGCCTGGTGAGCGCGTCGACCCGCTGCAAGTCCGGTGAGCGACGGGTGACCTGGAACGTGCAGGGGCGTCGCGGGGCGACGGGTGCAGCGGGGCCGGTCGGACCGGTCGGACCGGAGGGACCGGTGGGTCCTGTCGGGGCGACGGGGGATCGGGGTCCGGTCGGTGAGCAGGGCCCGGCCGGTGAGCAGGGTCCGCAGGGACCCGTCGGAGCGCAGGGCGCGGAGGGCCCGCAGGGCCCCACCGGCCCGCAGGGCCCCGCGGGCCTCACGAGCGTGCTGAGCGCGACCGTGCCCGCAGGCCAGACCATCACGGCCTCCGGGACGTTCCTCGGGCAGCTGACCCTCGACAAGTCCAGGAGCTACGTGGTCTCGGCCGGCGTCACCGCCACGGCCGCGGTGAGCGGAGCACTCCAGTGCCAGCTCCTTCGCGGGGGTGCCTCCGGGTGGGACGAGATGGGCGAGATCGACGTGTCCGCACGCTCGACGATCTCCCTGGAGCACGTCTACAAGGGTGTGCCCGTCATCGGCACGCAGTACGTCACCGTCCACCTCGCCTGCCTGACCGGGGGAGACGACTACGTCGTCGACGTGGCGCACCTCAACGCGATCCCGGTGCAGTCGGTGCAGGGCGGCGCCGCGGCGGCGAAGAGCACGTCGCCGGCCACCCTGACCTGGGCACGCTGAACGCAGGCCGGGCCGGGCCGGACGGGCTCGCCCGCCCCGGCCCGCCCGCTCAGCTGCGTGCGGCCGTCGTCCTGCGCAGGTTCGGCACGGGCCGCAGGTCCGAGGCCCGCTCGCAGTCGGCCACCACGCAGCGCACCGTGGCGGACTTCTCGGTGCCGTTGGTGTCCAGCAGGAGCTTCCGGTCGGACTCCCAGTCCAGGGCGCCGAACCACTGGGCCGAGTAGTGCGCCAGCACCTTCCCGTGCGGCTTGCGCAGCAGCACGTCCCGCGGGCCGAGGCCGTCGCTGAGGATGTGGATGGTGGCCATCCGGGTGCCCCGGGGCGCGAAGGTCGCGACGCGCTGCGAGCAGGACCTCCAGAGCGGCTCGGTGCCGCGCAGCGTGGTCACCACCGTGCAGCCGCCGAGGTAGGGGTCCTTGGTGTACGACGCGACCCGGTCCGCGCGGATGCTCGCCTCGTAGCCGGTCCGCCCGGAGATCCGACGGGTGGCGTCGCTGCGGGTGTTCCACCAGAAGGTGCGGTTCGGGCCCCAGCCGCCGAGCACCATCCGCTGCTCGTCGAGGTCGAGCACCGAGACCGACCCGCGGAACGTGCGGTCGGCCTGCGTCGTGCCGTCGGTGGCGTCGAAGACCCGGACCCGGCTGCTGTCACGGCCCGCCTTCGGGAAGGCGATCTGGGTGCCGTCGCCGGAGAGCAGCAGCTCCCAGATCGGCACACCGCGCAGCAGGACGGTCCGCCCGCCCGACGGCGTCAGCCGCAGGACCCGGAACCGGGCGGAGCCGTCGGCGTTGCTGGTGCCGACCACGTAGTCGTTGCCCGAGGGGCCGAGCAGGTGGACCCGGGCGGCCTCGACCTTGATGCGGACGTCGCCGTCCACCACGGTCCGCCCCTCGACGTGCGGGACGGCGATGTCCGGGCCACGCTTCAGCTCGGCAGGCCTGAGCACCGTCTCCGGGACGGCGGCCGCCGGAGCTGCGGACCCGACGAGGAGGGCGAGGGTGGCGGCCGCGGCGGTGGCGGTGGCGGCGATCTTGATGGGCTTCACGATGACTCCCCGGTCCGGACCGGGTGGTTCCCGGTGACGTCAGGTGGACGCGGCAACGGCCCCGAGGGTTGCAGTCGTGGCGGAACTGGTTCGCAGCCGACCCCGAGCCACAAGTAGCCTTCCTCCCATGATCTCCCGGATGTCGAGCCTGTTCGTGCGGACCCTGCGAGAGGACCCCGCGGACGCCGAGGTGCCGAGCCACCGGCTCCTCGTCCGCGCGGGGTACATCCGCCGCGCCGCCCCCGGCATCTACACGTGGCTGCCGCTGGGCCTGCGGGTGCTGCGCCGGGTGGAGAAGATCATCCGTGACGAGATGGACGGCATCGGCGCGCAGGAGCTGTCGTTTCCGGCCCTGCTGCCCCGCGAGCCCTACGAGGCGAGCGGACGCTGGACGGAGTACGGCGACGGCATCTTCCGGCTCAAGGACCGCAAGGGCAACGACTACCTGCTCGGGCCCACCCACGAGGAGATGTTCACCCTCGTGGTGAAGGACCTGTACTCCTCGTACAAGGACCTGCCGCTGTCGATCTACCAGATCCAGACCAAGTACCGCGACGAGGCCCGGCCCCGCGCCGGGCTGCTGCGCGGCCGCGAGTTCGTGATGAAGGACTCCTACTCCTTCGACGTCGACGACGCCGGCCTCGAGCGCAGCTACCAGACCCACCGCGACGCCTACATCCGGATCTTCGACCGGCTCGGGTTCGAGTACGTCATCGTCAAGGCCACCTCCGGCGCCATGGGTGGCTCGAAGTCCGAGGAGTTCCTGGCCAAGGCCGCGGTCGGTGAGGACACCTACGTCCGCTGCACGCACTGCGACTACGCCGCGAACGTCGAGGCCGTGCAGGTCCGCGCGCCCCGGCCCACGGCGTACGACGACGTCCCCGCCGCGCACGCGGAGGCGACGCCGGACACGCCCACGATCGACAGCCTGGTCGCGCACCTCAACGAGAAGTTCCCGCGCGAGGACCGGCCCTGGACCGCGTCCGACACGCTCAAGAACGTGCTGGTCACGCTCAAGCACCCCGACGGCACCCGCGAGCCGATCGCGATCGGCGTCCCCGGTGACCGCGACGTCGACGCCAAGCGCCTCGAGGGCCAGATGGAGCCCACCGAGGTGGAGCCCTTCGACGAGGCGGAGTTCAAGAAGCACCCCTCGCTGGTCAAGGGCTACATCGGTCCCGGCGTGCTGGGGGAGAAGGGCGAGTCCGGCATCCGCTTCCTCGTCGACCCCCGGGTCGTGGAGGGCACCCGGTGGGTGACCGGCGCCAACATCGACGGCAGCCACGTCGTCGACCTGGTCGTCGGCCGCGACTTCACCCCTGACGGCACCATCGAGGCCGCCGAGGTGCGCGACGGCGACGCCTGCCCCAACTGTGACGAGGGCACCCTCGAGTCGGCTCGCGGCATCGAGATGGGCCACATCTTCCAGCTCGGCCGCAAGTACGCCGACGCCCTGGACCTCAAGGTGCTCGACGAGAACGGCAAGCTCGTCACGGTCACGATGGGCTCCTACGGCATCGGCCCGTCCCGCGCCGTCGCCGCGATCGCCGAGGGCACCCACGACGAGCTGGGCCTGGCCTGGCCGCGCGAGGTCGCCCCCGCGGACGTGCACCTGGTGGCCACCGGCAAGGACGAGCACGTCTTCGCCGCGGCCGAGCGGATCGCGCACGAGCTCGCGGGTCAGGGCATCGAGGTGCTCTACGACGACCGTCCCAAGGTCAGCCCCGGCGTGAAGTTCAAGGACGCCGAGCTGATCGGCGTCCCCACGATCGTGGTGGTCGGCAAGGGTCTCGCCGACGGCACCATCGAGGTCAAGGACCGGGCGACCGGGGAGCGCGAGAACGTCCCGGCCGACCACGTCGTGGACCACGTGGTCCGCCGCGTCCGTGCCTGAGGCCGGCGGCGTCGACGCCGTCATCTTCGACTGGGGCGGCACCCTCACCCGCTGGCACGACGTCGACTTCCACGCCGAGTCGCTGGCACTGGCCCAGGCCGTGGTGAACTCCCACCACGAGCACCACGTGCACGCCCAGCGCCTGCACGCGGCGGGCGACGCGATCTGGGGTCGCAGCCGCGACCGCCAGCAGAGCTCGACCATCGCCGACCTGTTCGACGAGGCGGGGCTCGACCACGACCCCGAGCTGCTCGGCGCCTACCGGGAGTTCTGGGAGCCGCACACGCCGACCGACCCCGAGGTCGGGCCGCTCTTCGAGGCGCTGCGCGCCGACGGGATCCGGGTGGGCGTGCTCTCGAACACGATCTGGCCCCGCGCGTGGCACCGCGACTTCTTCGAGCGCGACGGCGTGCTCCGGCTGATCGACGGTGACGTCTACACCAGCGAGATCCCGTGGACGAAGCCGTCACCGAACGCGTTCGGTGCCGCGATGCAGGCCGTCGGCGCCACCGACCCGGCCCGCTGCGTCTACGTCGGGGACCGGCTCTTCGACGACGTCTGGGGCGCGCAGAACGCCGGCATGCGTGCCGTCCACATCCCGCTGAGCACCATCCCCGCCCACCAGGTCGGTCACACCGAGGGCGAGCCGGACGCGGTCGCGCACCGGCTCTCCGAGGTGCACACGATCGTCTCCGGCTGGGCCTGAACCGGGGCCCGGAACCACCCCTGAGTTGCAGGTTCGTGCAATGCAGGATTGTGAGGATCGATCTGCATCGCGCCCGTACGCCGTCTGTTGCATGATTTTGCACGAGGAGCTCGTCGGTCCCCCCCACATCGGACGAGTTCCTCGCCGGGCCTCTGTCCAGGCCTCAGCGGTCCGCGTACTCGTCGGCTCCGGGGAGCATCTCGGGAGTTCCCCGGAAGGCGAGTACCCGGACCGCTGCGTCGTTCAGGGCCGTGACCGCCCAGCGTCGCCGCACCCCCGCGGTGTTCGCCACCAGCGAGGCGTAGGTCGCGGCGCATCCCTCCTCCAGCTCCCGCGCGGCCCGGGCGACCCGTTCCGGGCTGTCCAGGCGCGCCGGCAGCTCGTACGACGCCGCCGACGCGACCGGGTCGCCGCCGAGGTCCGCGACGGTCCGGGTGAGCACGTCGCGGCGGGCCCGGTGCTCGGTGTAGGCGGACGAGATCGCGGCGTAGAGGCCCGGCTCCGCGGACCGGGACGTCTGGGCGCCCAGCGCGCCGTACACGTAGACCGCCGCGTGCTCGGCCGCGAGCGTCGCCTGGACCGCGTCGAGCGTGCTCATGCCTCCTCCCCGGCGGGCAGCGGGCTCAGCCGGGCGAGCCGCTGGGCGGCCCCGGCCGACATGCAGGCGAGGACCCGCGCGAGGGAGCCGCTGCGGGCTGCGAGCGAGGCGTCGACGAGCCGCCGCTGGGACCGCTGCTCGCGCACCCGGACCTCCTTCAGCGCGGCCGCGGGACCGGCGTACGAGCCCCGGTCCGCGCCGGCGCTCGGCGGCTCGGCCCCGAGGACCTCGAGGTGGGCGGCGTGCAGGTCGCCGAACGGGCGCACCGCGGACTGCAGCCGGGGGTAGGCCGCCGCGACGGACGCCGCGAGCCCGGCCAGCTCGGTGAGCTCGGCGACCACACGGTCGACCAGCGCGGCGTCCGGATCCTCGGCCGCCGACACGCCCGGGCCGTCGTTGCTGCCGTCGCGACTCGCGTCACATCCCGAGGCCACGACCAGGCCGGCAAGGGCGACGCCGACGGTCGTGCGTCGGGTTGCCGCAGCGCGCGGCAACGAGGGCAAGGGGTGGCGCACGCGCTGACCCTATCGCCGGGCGCCGGGGGCGGCGTCGCGGCCGGGTGAGCCGTGGGCGCCGCAGCCGCTATCGTGGATCCTCGACAACAGCACAAGGAGGTCGCCCACCCGTGAGCAGTGCCAGGCAGGACGCCACCCGGGACCGGATCGAGACAGAGCTCGTCGACCCCTTGAGTGCCCTGGGCCTCGATGTCGAGGCCGTCGAGATCTCGCCCGCCGGCAAGCGGCGGATCCTTCGCGTCGCCGTCGACAAGGACGGGGGCGTGACCCTCGACGACGTCGCCGACGCGACGCGCGAGGTCTCCCGCGTCCTCGACGACTCCGACGTGATGGGGGAGCAGCCCTACACCCTCGAGGTGACCTCGCGTGGTGTCGACCGGCCGCTCACGTTGCCCCGCCACTGGCGCCGCAACGCCGACCGGCTGGTGAAGGTGACCCTCGCCGACGGCTCGGCCGTCACCGGGCGGATCATGGGCTGCGACGACGACAAGGCCACGCTCGAGGTCTCCGGCAAGCGGCGCGACGTGGCCTACGCCGACGTCGCCAAGGCGCTGGTCCAGGTCGAGTTCAACCGCAAGCCGGCCACCGGCGACGACGAGGAAGGGGACGCCTGATGGACATCGACCTGAGCATCCTGCGGATGCTGGAGCGGGAGAAGGAGATCTCCTTCGACGTCCTGGTGGAGGCCATCGAGCAGGCCCTGCTGACGGCGTACCACAAGACGCCCGGCGCCCAGGAGAAGGCGCGCGTCGAGCTCGACCGCAAGAGCGGCCACGTGACCGTGCTCGCCTCCGAGGTCGACGACGAGGGCAACGTAGTCGGTGAGTACGACGACACGCCTGCGGGCTTCGGCCGGATCGCGGCGACGACGGCGAAGCAGATCATGCTGCAGCGCCTGCGCGACGCGGAGGACGACATCCGGTTCGGTGAGTTCTCCGGCAAGGAGGGCGACATCATCTCCGGCGTCATCCAGCAGGGGCGCAACCCCGACGACGTGATGGTCGACCTCGGCAAGCTCGAGGCGCTGCTGCCGTCGGGCGAGCGGGTCCCCGGTGAGAAGTACGAGCACGGCACCCGGATCAAGTGCCTGGTCGTCTCGGTGCGCAAGGGCATGCGCGGCCCGCAGATCACGCTGTCGCGGACCCACCCGAACCTGGTCAAGAAGCTCTTCGCGCTGGAGGTCCCCGAGATCGCCGACGGCACCGTGGAGATCGCCGCCATCGCCCGCGAGGCGGGGCACCGCACCAAGATCGCGGTGATCTCGCGGACGTCCGGCGTCAACGCCAAGGGCGCCTGCATCGGCCCGATGGGCCAGCGGGTGCGCAACGTGATGTCGGAGCTGCACGGCGAGAAGATCGACATCGTCGACTGGTCCGAGGACCCGGCCGAGCTGGTCGCGCACGCGCTGTCGCCCGCCCGGGTGTCCTCGGTCGAGATCATCGACGCGGCGGCGAAGTCGGCCCGCGTGGTCGTCCCGGACTTCCAGCTGTCGCTGGCGATCGGCAAGGAGGGGCAGAACGCCCGACTCGCCGCCCGGCTCACCGGCTGGCGGATCGACATCCGCAGCGATGAGGCGACCAGCGACGCCTGAGGTACGAAGGCGGCGCGTGTGGTCGCCCAGGTCGAGCAAGCGACGCGACTGAGGAACGAAGCGATGTCCTGAGGAGCGAGCGAAGCGAGCGTCTCGAAGGGTCGCGCGAGCGCGTCGAGACCCCGTGAGGGGCGCAGGGCGGTGACCACGGCCGCGCGGGAGCGCCTCGAGACCCAGTGAGCTTGCGCGGGGCAGTCGGCCCCGAGCTCACCCGAGGAAGCCGGTGATCGCCCGCCAGTACGCCGGATCCTCGACCAGGTCGGCGTGGTCGGCGTCCGGCAGGTCGACGACCTCGGGCTCCCCGGGGAGCACCGTCAGGAGGCTGTCGGTGCGCGGGGGCCGGACGAGGTCGTCGCGGCCGGCGCGCAGCACGAGGATCCGGGCGCGCACCTCCGCCGCGACCGCGGCCGAGTCCCAGCGGTCGTGGACCAGCCGGCCCATGGGCAGCCTCGGGAACAGGTCCTGTGCCACCGCCGCGAGGCTGTCGAACGGCGTCACCAGCACCAGGCGCTCGACCGGCCGTCGGGCGGCGACCTGCATGGCCACCCCGCTGCCGAGGCTGCGGCCGACGACGTCGACGCGGGTCCCGGGGTGGCGTGCGGCGACGTGGTCGTGGAGCGCCAGGGCGTCGCGGACCAGGGCTCGCTCGGCGGGCCGGCCGCCGCTGGCGCCGTACCCGCGATAGGCCAGCAGGTAGGCCGTGTGGTCGGGGAAGCGCTCCTCGAGCTCGGGCCGCAGCCAGTCCAGCGGCTCGCCGTTGCCGCCGAAGTAGACCAGGGCCCGGGGCCGGCCGGGGTTGACCTCCCAGCCGCGCAGCGCGACGCCGCCCACCACGAGGTGGAGGGTGGTGCCGTCGGGCGCGATCCGGGTGGCCTTCGCGGGGTAGACGAGCCGCCGGGTCACCGGGCCGAGGAGGGCGGAGAGCACGGGCACGCGGGCACGCTAGCCCACGTCGGCCGGCTCGGGCGGGAAACCTCGGTTCGATATCCGTTGCCCGGGCACGGTAAGGTGGTCGTCAGTGGTTCGCGAACACGTCTCTGCCCCCTGCCCGGATCCCACCGACCCGTCGGTGCCGGTCAGGACCTGCATCGGATGCCGCCAGCGGACCATGAAACGCGAGTTGTTGCGGGTGACCGCCGGCTCGGACGCGAACGGCCTCACCGCCGTCGTACCCGATCCTGACGGCACCGCACCCGGCCGGGGCGCACACCTGCACCCCACCGCCGAGTGCTACGACCTCGCGGTGCGGCGGAAAGCCTTCACCCGTGCCCTCCGGGCCGGGAAGGGGCTGTCCACCGCACCGGTGGGTGACTACCTCGACTCGCGCGCAGTCCGACCGTGATCGACCGACAGAAACTGGAGCAGCAGCTCATGAGCACTCGATGAGTACTTCGCGATGAGTTTGCACAACCACTAACGGTCTCAGTTTCCCCCAGCACCGCTGGACCCGGGTCTGAGGCCAGAAGGAGAAGCGTGGCTAAGACCCGAGTTCACGAGCTCGCCAAGCAGTACGGCGTCGAGAGCAAGTTCGTTCTCGAGAAGCTCAAGGAGATGGGGGAGTTCGTCAAGTCGGCAAGTTCGACCGTCGAGCCTCCTGTCGAGATGCGATTCAAGAAGGAGTTCGGCGAGCAGCTGAAGGCTGCCGGCGCGTCCGCGCCGGCCGAGGCTCCCGCCGCGGAGAAGCCCGCCGCCAAGGCGCCGGCTCCCAAGGCCCCGACCCCGGCGCCCGCGAAGGCCCCCGAGGCTCCGGCCGAGAAGCCTGCCCCGGTTGCCGAGCAGCCTGCCCAGCCCGCGGCTCCCGCCGCCAAGGCGCCCTCGGGCCCCCGGCCCGGCCCGAAGCCGGGTCCGGCTGCCGAGAAGCCCGCCGCCAAGGCGCCGGCCGAGCCTGCCGCCCCGACCGCGCCCCCGACCACGCCCGCGGCCCCCGCCGCGCCCGCGGCGTCGGCGTCCGCGCCGGCTCCCAAGGCGCCGGCTCCCCGTCCCGTCGGGCGTCCCGGTGGCACCCCGCGACCGGGCAACAACCCGTTCTCGTCCAGCCAGGGCATGGGCCGTCGGCCCGCGCCCGGCGGCGACCGTGGCCCGGCCGGTGGCGCTCCCGCCGGCGGTGCCCAGGGCGGCGGCGACCAGCGTCCGCCGCGTCCGCCGGCCGGCCGTGACGGTGGCGCTCCGGGTCGTGGCGGCGGCATGCCGCGCCCCAACCCGGCGATGATGCCCAAGTCCCCGGCCGCCTTCGGCTCCGGTCCCGGCGGTCGTGCCGGTGCGCCGGGTCGTCCCGGTGCTCCCGGTCGCGGTGGTGCCCCGGGCCGTGGCGGTGCGCCCGGCCGCGGTGGCGGCGCTCCCGGTGCCGGTGGTCGTCCCGGTGGCTTCGGCCCCGGCGGCGGTGGCCGCCCCGGTGGCGGTCGCCCCGGCCAGCGTGGCCAGACCCAGGGTGCCTTCGGTCGCCCCGGTGGTCCCTCGCGCCGTGGTCGGAAGTCGAAGCGGGCGCGTCGTCAGGAGTTCGAGGCCATGCAGGCCCCGACGATCGGCGGCGTGCGCGTCCGCAAGGGCGACGGCGAGACCGTCCGCCTGCCCCGTGGCGCGTCCCTGACCGACTTCGCGGAGAAGATCGGCGTCGACGCGGCCGCTCTGGTCCAGATGCTGTTCAGCCTGGGCGAGATGGTGACCGCGACCGAGTCGGTCAACGACGAGACGTTCGAGCTGCTCGGCGAGGAGCTCAACTACGTCGTCCAGATCGTCTCCCCGGAGGACGAGGACCGCGAGCTGCTGGAGTCCTTCGACCTCGAGTTCGGTGAGGACGAGGGCGACGAGAGCGACCTCGTGGTCCGTCCGCCGGTCGTGACCGTCATGGGTCACGTCGACCACGGAAAGACCAAGCTCCTCGACGCGCTGCGCAGCGCCAACGTCGTCGACAAGGAGGCCGGTGGCATCACCCAGCACATCGGTGCCTACCAGGTCACGACCGACGTCGACGGCGACGAGCGCCGGATCACCTTCATCGACACCCCGGGTCACGAGGCGTTCACCGCCATGCGTGCCCGTGGTGCGCAGGCCACCGACATCGCCATCCTGGTGGTCGCGGCCGACGACGGTGTGATGCCGCAGACGATCGAGGCGCTCAACCACGCCAAGGCGGCCGGTGTGCCGATCGTGGTCGCGGTCAACAAGGTCGACAAGCCGGAGGCGGACCCGACCAAGGTGCGCGGCCAGCTGACCGAGTACGGCCTGGTGCCCGAGGAGTACGGCGGCGACTCGATGTTCGTCGACGTCTCGGCCAAGTCCGAGCTCAACCTCGACAAGCTGCTCGAGGCCGTCGTGCTCACCGCCGACGCGTCCCTGGACCTGCGGGCCAACCCCAGCCAGGACGCCCAGGGCCTCGTCGTCGAGGCACACCTCGACCGCGGTCGCGGTCCGGTCGCCACGGTGCTGGTGCAGCGTGGAACGCTCCGGGTGGGCGACTCGATCGTGGCGGGTCCGGCCCACGGCCGCGTCCGCGCCATGCTCGACGAGCACGGTGTCGAGCTGCAGCAGGCCGACCCGTCGCGTCCCGCGATGGTCCTCGGTCTGAGCGCGGTGCCGGGTGCGGGCCAGAACTTCATCGTGGTCGACGACGACCGGATGGCTCGCCAGATCGCCGAGAAGCGGGAGGCGCGCGAGCGTGCGGCCATGCAGGCCAAGCGTCGCGTGCGTCGTACCCTCGAGGACTTCATGGCCTCCATGGAGAAGGGCGAGAGCCAGGAGCTCAACCTCATCCTCAAGGGCGACGTGTCCGGTTCGGTCGAGGCCCTCGAGGACGCCCTCGCGCAGATCGACGTCGGTGACGAGGTCAGCCTGCGGGTCATCGACCGCGGTGTCGGTGCGATCACCGAGACCAACGTCGACCTGGCCGCGGCCTCCGACGCCATCATCATCGGCTTCAACGTCCGCCCCCAGGGCAAGGCGAGCCAGATGGCGGACAAGGAAGGTGTCGAGATCCGCTACTACTCGGTCATCTACCAGGCGATCGAGGAGATCGAGGCGGCCCTCAAGGGCATGCTCAAGCCCGAGTTCGAGGAGTCGGTGCTCGGCCAGGCGGAGATCCGTGCGATCTTCCGCTCGTCCAAGATCGGCAACATCGCGGGCTGCATGGTCACCGGTGGCCTGATCCGGCGCAACGCCAAGGTGCGGGTCATCCGCGACGGCGCCGTGATCGCGGACAGCCTTGACCTGGCCTCGCTGAAGCGGGAGAAGGACGACGCCTCCGAGGTTCGCGAGGGCTTCGAGTGCGGCCTCGTGCTCCGCAACTTCCAGGACATCAAGGAAGGCGATGTCGTGGAGGCCTTCGAGATGCGCGAGATCCCGCGCAGCTGACCCACCGCGAGTCGGCGCAGCCGTCCCCAACCCGGGGCGGCTGCGCCGACTCGGCGATTTGAGAGAGTAGGAACATGAGCAACCCACGGGTGCGCAAGATCGCCGACCGGATCCAGGTGATCGTCGCGGAGATGCTGGAGCGCCGGATCAAGGACCCGCGGCTCGGGTTCGTGACCGTCACCGACGTGCGGGTCACCGGGGACACCCAGCAGGCGACGATCTTCTACACCGTCCTCGGCGAGTCCGGTGCCGAGGAGGAGGCGCTCGTCGGCTCCGCCGCGGCGCTGGAGTCGGCCAAGGGCCTGCTCCGCTCCGAGGTCGGCAAGCAGCTCGGCATGCGTCACGTGCCGTCGCTGACGTTCGTCCACGACGCCCTCCCCGAGAACGCCCGCCACCTCGACGAGGTGCTGGCCCGGGCGCGGGCGGCCGACGAGGCCGTCGCGGCGCAGCGGGGCTCGGCGTACGCCGGGGAGAGCGACCCGTACAAGAAGCCGCGCGAGGAGGACCTCGACGGGGCGGACGCCGACGAGCAGGACGACCTCGACCGGTGACGGCCACCGCCTCCGGGCTGGTCGTCGTGGACAAGCCCGTCGGCCTGACCTCGCACGACGTCGTCTCGCGGTTGCGTCGGCTCGCCGGCACCCGCAAGGTCGGCCACGCCGGCACGCTGGACCCGATGGCCACCGGCGTGCTGGTGCTCGGCGTCAACCGGGCGACCCGGCTGCTCGGCCACCTGATGCTCACCGAGAAGGCGTACGACGCCACCGTGCGGCTCGGCGTGGCGACGACCACCGACGACGCGGAGGGGGAGGTCGTCGCGACCGCCCCCACCGCGGGTGTGGACGAGGCCGACGTGCGCGCCGCGCTGACCGGGTTCGTGGGTGAGATCGAGCAGGTCCCGACGGCGGTCTCGGCGATCAAGGTCGACGGCAAGCGCGCCTACCAACGGGTCCGCGACGGCGAGGACGTGCAGCTGAAGGCGCGGCCGGTGACGGTCCACGAGCTGGTCGTGCACGACGTCGTCCGCGAGGGTGAGCAGCTCGACGTGGAGATCTCGGTGCGCTGCTCCAGCGGCACCTACATCCGCGCGATCGCGCGCGACCTCGGCGCCCGGCTCGGCGTGGGCGGGCACCTGACCGCGCTCCGGCGTACCGCCGTGGGCCCCTACGACCTCGGCGTCGCGCGGACCCTCGACCAGCTCGGCGAGGAGTTCGCGCTGATGCCGATCGCGGAGGCCGCACGCCGGGCGTTCCCGGTCCGTGAGCTCGACGCGGCCCACGCCGCCGACGTGCGCGTGGGCCGGCCCCTCGACGTCGCGGTCGACGGGGTGACCGCGGTCTTCGACCCGGCGGGGGAGTTCCTGGCCCTCTACGAGCCCCGCAACGGGGCCGCCAAGCCCGTCGCGGTCTTCGTCTGAACCCCGCCAGTAGTGTTCTCGCCGTGCACATCTGGCGATCCATCGACGAGGTCCCGCCCGATCTGGGCCCGACCGTCGTCGTCATCGGCAACTTCGACGGCGTCCACCTCGGGCACCGTCACGTGCTCCGGCGCGCCCGGGAGGTCGCCGACGAGCGCGGCCTGACGCTGGTGGCGATCACCTTCGACCCGCACCCGATGGCGGTGCTGCGCCCCGAGCACGCGCCCACCTCGCTCACCTCCGTCGAGACGCGTGCGGAGCTGCTGGGCGAGTGCGGCGCCGACGCCGTGCTGGCGCTGCCGTTCGACCGGGCCGTCGCGGCGTGGACGCCCGAGGAGTTCGTGGAGCGGGTCCTGTTCAGCCACCTGCACGCGGCCGTGGTCGTGGTGGGCGCGAACTTCCGGTTCGGCAACCGCGCCGCCGGCGACGTGGCCACGCTGCGCGAGACGGGCGCCACCTACGGCTTCGAGGCGGAGGGCATCGCGCTGGACGGCGGACCCCAGGTCTGGTCCTCCACCTACGTCCGCACCTGCCTCGCGACCGGCGACGTCGCGGGTGCCGCCGAGGCGCTCGGACGCCCGTACGCCGTGCGCGGCGCGGTCGTCCGCGGCGACCGGCGCGGCCGCGAGCTCGGCTACCCGACCGCCAACGTCCCGACCAGCACCCTGACCGCGGCCCCGGCCGACGGGGTGTACGCCGGGTGGCTGCGGCGGCTGGACACCGGCGAGTCGTTCCCGGCCGCGATCAGCGTCGGCACCAACCCGACCTTCGACGGGCAGCGCGAGCGCCGCGTCGAGAGCTACGTGCTCGACCGGACCGACCTCGAGCTCTACGGCGTGGAGGTCGAGGTCTCGTTCGTCGAGCGGCTCCGGGGCATGGTGGCCTTCGGATCGGTGGAGGAGCTGGTGGAGCAGATGCGCGACGACGTGGACCGTGCCCGCGAGCTGCTGGGGGCGTCTGCGTGACCCGGCCCGACGTCGATGCCGGGGCGCTCCCGGCCACCGAGAGCTGGTTCCTGCACCACGGCCTGACCTACTTCGTGCCGGAGCAGCGCGCCCACGTGCGCCAGGCGGCACGGGCGCGACGCGTCGTACCGTTCCTGCTCGTCGTCGCCGTGGTCGCCACCGGCGCCGGGGGACTGGTGGCGTGGTTCGCCGACCAGCTCACCCTCGGCCCGGCGACGCTGGCGTCCCTGCTGCTGCTGGCGGCCGCCTGGTACGCCCTCACGGCGCTGCACGCCGCACCGATCGTCACCTGGGCGCTGACCCGCACCTTCGGGAGCCTGCGCTCGCTGCTGCCGATGACCACGCGGGCGCTGCCGCTGCTGCTGCTGTTCATCACGTTCCTGTTCATCAACACCGAGGTGTGGCAGGTCGCGTCCAACCTGACCGCCGGCGCCCTGTGGCTGACCGTGGTGCTCTTCCTGGTCCTGGCGGTGGGGTTCCTGCTCGTGCGGCTGCCGGAGGAGGTCGACCGCACGGACGACAACGTGAACGACCAGTTCCTGCTCGACACCTGTCGTGGCACGCCGTTGGAGGAGGCCTGTCGCGACCTGGTCGAGGACCCGGACGCCGACCCCGCGGCGTACGCCGAGATCACCGGCTTCGAGCGGTGGAACCTCGTGCTCGTGCTGATCATCGTGCAGTCGGTCCAGGTGCTGCTCGTGACGCTGTCGGTCTTCGTGTTCCTGATGGTCTTCGGCGCGCTGATCATGACCGAGCCCGTGATGGGCGCGTGGCTCACGTCCCCGACGCACAGCATCCCCGGGGTCGACAGCATCTCCGTGGCGCTCCTCCAGGTCGCGACGTTCCTCTCGGCGTTCTCGGGGCTCTACCTGACCGTCTCCACGGTCACCGACGAGACCTACCGCGAGCAGTTCTTCGGCGGTGTCTCGCGCGAGCTCGAGCGGGCCGTGGGGGTTCGCGCGGTCTACCTCGCCCTGCGCGACCGGGACCGGCCCGCCGTCGGGTGACGGCGGGCCGGTCCGGGTAGCTGATCCGCTGGCGGCTCACCGGGTCTCGACACGCGGGTCGCGACTTCGCAAGCTCAGTCGCGCCGCTTGCTCGACCACCGACGAGCTGATCCGCTGGCGCGTCTCACCTCACGCGTCGAGGTCCTTCTCGACCAGGGCGGCGATCGCGTCGACCGCGGCCTGGTCGTCCCCGGACACCTCCACGGTGTCGCCCTTGCCGGCGCCGAGGGTCATGATCAGCAGCGCCGAGCTGGCGTCGACCGCCTCGTCACCGGGGAGACCGATGAGCACCTCGTGGTCGAGGTCGGCGGCTGCCTCCGAGATGATCGCGGCGGGGCGGGCGTGCAGGCCGACGGCCGAGCCGACGACGACGGACTTGGTGGGCATGGTTCTCCTTCGTTGGTGGACGGTTCGCAGGTTACGCGTGGTCGGGGCCGGCTCAGACCGGCTCGAGCTCGGCGTCGCTCTCACCGAGCGACTTCAGGGCGACCACACAGGCGGCGGCGACGACGGTCCCGGCAGCCAGGGCGATCAGGAAGCCGAAGGTGTGGCCGACCGCGAAGAGGACGAAGATCCCTCCGTGCGGCGCCCGCAGGGTGACGTCCAGGGCCATGGCCAGTCCGCCGGCCACCGCGCTGCCGGCCATGATGGACGGGATGACCCGCAGCGGGTCGGCGGCCGCGAACGGGATCGCCCCCTCGGTGATGAACGACGCGCCGAGCGCCCACGCCGCCTTGCCGTTCTCCCGCTCGGGCAGGCTGAACAGCCCCGGGCGGACGACGGTCGCGAGGGCGAGCCCGAGCGGGGGCACCATGCCGGCGATCATGACGGCGGCCATGACCTTCAGCTCGGGGGCGTCGGACGCGGTCGCGGCCGCCGCGAGGCCGGTGGTCGCGAAGGCGTAGGCGACCTTGTTGAGCGGACCACCCATGTCGAAGGCCATCATCAGGCCGAGGATCACGCCGAGCAGGATCGACAGGCTCGAGTTGTCGCTCATGTTCGTCAGGCCCTCGCTGAGCTTGTCCATCAGCTTGCCGAGCGGCTTGCTGAGCACCACGAGCATCACGATGCCGCTGATCAGCGTGGTCAGCAGCGGGATGAGCAGGACCGGCATCAGGCCGCGGGCCCAGGGCGCCACCTTCCAGCGGGTGATCCAGAGAGCGATGAAGCCGGCCAGGACACCGCCGATGATGCCGCCGAGGAAGCCGCTCTGGGGGAGGCCGAAGCCGGCCAGGTCGACGGCCAGGGCGCCCATCACGAAGCCGGGGGCGATCCCGGGCCGGTCGGCGATCGCGAAGGCGATGTAGCCGGCCAGCGCGGGCACCAGGAACTTGAACGCCGTGGCACCGAGGACGAAGAAGATCGCCCCGAGGTAGGCGAAGAAGCCGCTGTCGAGCAGGGCGTGGTCGAGCCCGAGTGCCGAGGGGTCGGGGAGGTTCCACAGGGTGTTCTTGACGACGATGTCGCCGCCGGGGCCGACGATCTCGTAGCCGCCGAACAGGAAGCCGAGCGCGATCAGCAGACCGCCCGCGGCCACGAACGGGATCATGTACGACACGCCGGTCATCAGGATGCGGCGGACGTGGTGGGTCCATTTCTCGCCGCCCGCGGACTCCTCGGCCGCCGACACGGTGCCCTCCACGCGGGGCGCGTGCGGGTCGTCGGCGTACCGCAGCGCCTCGGCGATCATCGCGTCGGCGTCGTCGATCGGACGCTTCACGCCCGAGGAGACGACCGGCTTGCCCGCGAAGCGGTGCCGGTCGCGGACCCCGACGTCGACGGCGAAGATCACGGCCGAGGCCGCGGCGATCGTGTCGTGGTGGAGCGGGGTCGAGCCGGCCGACCCCTGGGTCTCGACCAGGATGTCGACGCCGGCCCGGGCGGCCGCCGCCTCCAGGGCCTCGGCGGCCATGTAGGTGTGGGCGATGCCCGTCGGGCAGGCGGTGACGGCGACCAGGCTGCGACGCCCGCCGGCCGCGCCGGCGGTGGTGGTGCCGGCGGGTGCCTCGGCGACCGCGGCGGCCCCGGCGGCCCCGGTCGTGGCGGCCGCAGCCGCCTTCGCCGGCGCGGCGCTGGCAGCCGGGGTGAGGCCGAGCTCGTGCTCGATCAGCCCGACGACGTCCTCGCGGGTCTCCGCCTCGCGCAGCGCGTCGGTGAACGCGGGCTTGACCAGCGCGCGGGCGAGCTTGGTCAGCAGCTGCAGGTGGGTGGTGTCGCCTCCCGCCGGGGCCGCGATCAGGAAGGCCAGGTCGGCCGGCCCGTCCTTGGCGCCGAAGTCGACGCGCGGGCTGAGGCGGGCGAAGACCAGGGTCGGGTCCTCGACACCTGCCGTGCGGCAGTGCGGGATCGCAATGCCGCCCGGGAGCCCGGTGGTCGAGGTCGACTCGCGCGCGAGGGCGTCCTCGGCCAGCCGGGCGGTGTCGGTGGCGCGGCCCGCGCCCCCGACCACGTCGGCGAGGGCCCGGATGACGTCGAGCTTGTCGGTGCCCAGGTCAACGTCGAGGCGAACCAGATCGGTGGTGATCAGGTCGGACATCGTCACCCTCCTTGGGTGAGGTCGAGGTCGCGGACCGAGACGAGCTCGGGCGTGACCTGCGAGGGTTGCGGGATGGTCGTGCCGGGCAGCCCGGCTGCCGCACTGCCGTAGGCGACGGCGAGTGCGAGTCGTTGGGCGGGGGTCCGGTTGCGGACGTCCCCGAGGAGGTAGCCGAAGAGGCTGGAGTCGCCGGCGCCGACGGTGCTGACGACCGACGTGGGCGGGGGAGTGGCGTGCCAGGCGCCGTGCTCGGTGACCAGCACCGCACCGTGGGCGCCCAGGGTGGCCAGCACGGTCTCGACGCCGCGGTCGACCAGGGTCCGCGCCGCCTTCGCGGCGGCCTGCGGGTCGGACTCGAGCAGGTCGGCGTCGCCGCCGGTGAACGAGGCGAGCTCCTCGCCGTTGGGCTTCATCAGGTGGGGGGCGCTGGCGGGGAGTGCGTCGACGAGGGCGTGCAGCGGGGCCTCGCTGGTGTCCACGGCGATGCGGGCGCCGTGCTCGCGCAGTGCGCCGACCAGCTCGGCGTACCACGTGACGGGGGCGCCCGGCGGCAGCGAGCCGGCGAGCACGATCCAGTCGGCGGACGCGGCCCGGCGCAACAGTGACTCCGTGAGTGCGCCCAGCACGGCGGGGGTGACCGTGGGTCCGGGACTGTTCAGCTTGGTGGTGGTGCCGTCCGGCTCGCTGATCGTGATGTTGACGCGCAGCGTGCCGGTGGTCGGGACCGGGCGGCAGTCGATGCCGGCGGCGAGGAGCTCGAGCACGAACGGGTCCTCGGCCGGTGCGGGCAGCACCGCGATGGACGGGATCCCGGCGGACACCGAGGCCCGGGAGATGTTGACGCCCTTGCCGCCGGCCTGCGACGTGACCGACTCCGCGCGCTGCACCGCGCCGCGCTCGAGGCGGCCGGCCAGGGCGACCGTGCGGTCGTGGCTGGGGTTGGGGGTGAGGGTGACGATCATGCGACGACGACCTCCAGGCCTGCCCGGGTGAGCTCCCGCCGGTCGGCGGAGCTGATCGCGTCGTCGGTGACGAGGACGTCGACCTCGTCGAGCGACGCGAAGCGGTGGGGTGACTCCGTGCCGATCTTGCTGGCGTCGGCGAGCACGACGCTGCGCCGAGCGCTCGCCACCATCGCGCGCTTGGTCGCCGCCTCGTCCCAGTCCGGCGTGGTCAGCCCGTGGTCGGCGGTGATCCCGTTGGTGCCCAGGAAGACGACGTCGACCCGGAGGTTGGCCAGCGCGGAGACGGTCTCCGGCCCGACGGCCGCCTGCGTGGTGGTCCGGACCCGGCCGGGCAGCAGGTGCAGCTCGACCTGGGGGTTGCCCGCGAGCCGGGCGGCGACGGGGACGGCGTGCGTGACCACGGTGAGCCGCAGGTCGCGCGGGAGCAGGCTGGCGAGGCGGTTGGTCGTCGACCCCGCGTCCAGCAGGATCGTGGCGCCCGCCGGCGGCAGCAGGTCCAGGGCCGCGCGGGCGATCTGGTCCTTCTCGCCGGTGTTGGCCGCGTCGCGCTCCACCAGTCCGGCCTCGATGACGGCCAGGCTGTTCGCCGGGACCGCCCCGCCGTGGACCCGGCGGACGAGTCCCATGCGCTCGAGGGTCGAGAGGTCGCGTCGTACCGTCTCGGTGGTGACGTCGTACTGCTCGGCCAGCACCGTGACCGACAGCCGGCCGCGCTCGGCCACGAGCTGGGCCATCGCCTGCTGACGCTCTTCGGCGTACATGGTCATCGGCGTCCTCCTCTCGTGCTGCCCGGTGGATGAATCTGTGTATATGTTGTTTTACGCCCGAACGTGTTGACTGTCAAGGGGTCCGAGGGGTTAACTTGTGACCATGGTCACCAGCACCGACGCCCCGCACGGCTCCGCCTCCGAGGCGCACGAGCCCGCCCTCCTGCACGGCACCCCGGTGGTGCCCGGCGTGGCCTTCGGGCCCGCCCTTGTCGTCCGGGCCGAGGTCTCCCCGGACGCCGTGGCGGCCTTCGACGGCGCCGCCCTGGACGAGGAGGAGGCACTGGCCGCGTACGACGGGGCGGTCGCCGCCGTCGCCGACGGGTTCCAGCGCAAGGCCGATGCCGCCGCGGGTGCCGCGGCCGAGGTCCTCACCGCGAGCGCGGGCCTGGCCCGCGACAAGGGTCTGCGGGGCGCGGTCCGCAAGTCCCTCCGTTCCGGCGAGGAGCTGCTGGCGGCGGTGCACGCGGGCGTGGAGCAGTTCGTCACGGTCTTCACCGGCATGGGCGGCCTGATGGCCGAGCGGGTGACCGACCTCCGCGACATCGAGCGCCGGGTGGTGGCCCACCTGGTCGGTGAGCCCGAGCCCGGCGTACCGACCCCCGACCGCCCCTCGGTCCTGGTGGCCGAGGACCTCGCACCCTCCGACACCGCCGGCCTGGACCCGGCCGTCGTGGTGGCGCTCGTGACCGAGCGCGGCGGCCCCACCAGCCACACCGCGATCATCGCCCGCCAGCTCGGGATCCCGTGCGTGGTGGGCACCGCCGGCGCCCTCACGGTCGCCGCCGGCACACCGCTGCTCGTCGACGGCACCGCGGGCACGGTCGAGACCCGTCCCGACGAGGCGCTGGTTGCCCGCCGGGTCGAGGCCGACCGCGAGACCCGGGCGGCGCTGGCGTCCTGGACCGGCCCCGGCCGGACCGCCGACGGCACGCCGGTCAAGCTGCTCGCCAACGTGGCCGACGGCGACTCGGCCCGCTCGTCCGCCGACGCCCCCGTCGAGGGCGTGGGCCTGTTCCGGACCGAGCTGTGCTTCCTCAACCGCAAGGAGGAGCCGTCGGTCGAGGAGCAGGCGGGGATCTACGCCGAGGTGCTGGGTGCCTTCGGCAAGGACCGGTACGTCGTGGTCCGCACCCTGGACGCGGGCTCGGACAAGCCGGTCGCGTTCGCGACCCACGAGGGGGAGGAGAACCCCGCGCTCGGCGTTCGTGGGCTGCGGCTGTCCTTCGGCAATCCCGCCCTGCTCGAGCGCCAGCTCGACGCCATCGCGGCCGCGGCGGAGCAGACCGGCACCGAGGCCTGGGTGATGGCCCCGATGGTCGCGACCGTCGCCGAGGCCGCGGACTTCTCGAAGGGCGTCCGGAGCCGCGGCCTCAAGCCCGGGGTGATGGTGGAGGTGCCGAGCGCCGCGCTCCTGGCGCACCGGATGCTGGAGGTCGTCGACTTCCTCTCGATCGGCACCAACGACCTCACCCAGTACACGATGGCCGCCGACCGGATGGCCACCGACCTCGCCCACCTGACGGACCCGTGGCAGCCCGCGGTGCTGCAGCTGATCGCGATCACGGCCGAGGCCGGTCGCCGGGCGGGCAAGCCCGTGGGCGTGTGCGGTGAGGCCGCGGCCGACCCGCTGCTGGCCTGCGCACTGGTCGGCATGGGGATCACCTCGCTGTCGATGGCGGCCGCCGCCGTCCGGCCCGTGGGCGCCCGGCTGGCGACGGTCTCGATGGAGACCTGCGAGGACGCGGCCGAGGCTGCCCTCGCCGCCTCGGACCCGCGGGCGGCCCGGGAGGCAGTGCTGGCGCTGCTCGACTCCTGAGCTCCACCGGCCGCCCTGCTGGGTGGCCGGCGGTGGCTGGGCCACCGTTCCTGCCGCGTGATGGGTGGCTGGCCCACCGCCCGGGGCGCGGGCCGGGGTCCGCTCAGGCGGTCACGGTCACCGGGACCCCGCTGAACGCGGCGTTGCCCGAGACGTCGAGCATGGCCGGGTCGGTGAGGTCGTTGATCGACACGCCCGGGACCTCCGCGGCCCGGGACATCCGGGAGCCGGGCCGGCCGTGCCCGTAGCCGTGGGGGAGCGACACCACGCCCGGCATCAGGTCGTCGCTGGCCTGCACCTCGACCTGCACCGAGCCGATCCGGGAGGAGACGGTGACGACGGCGCCGTCGGTCAGCCCGCGCTCGCCGAGGTCGCGCGGGTTCATCAGCAGCTGGTGGCGGGGTCGACCCCGGGTGAGCCGCTCGGCGTTGTGCAGCCATCCGTTGCAGTCACGCTGGTGCCGTCGCCCGATGAGCAGCAGCTGGTCGGGCGCCGGCGTCGGCTGGGCGCGCAGCCGGTCGAGGTCCGCCAGCACCAGCTCCGGCGCCGCGTCGACGAGGTGGTCCCGGCGCAGGAGGCGGCCCGGGAGCTGATCGGGGCGGAGTGGGCCGAGGTCGACCCCGGAGGGGTTGGCCCGGAGCCTGCGCAGGGTGACCCCCGAGCCGCCGCGCCGGAGCAGCAGGCCGATCAGGAGCGTCGGGCTCGCGGAGAGCCGGGCACGCTGCGTGAGCCTCCGGCGCAGCGGCAGCCTGGCGTCCAGCCGCCGAGCGGTACGACGGGCCAGCTCGCGGTAGACCTGCCAGTCGTGCAGCGCGCCCTTCGCCGGCTCGAGGACCGCCGGGGTGAACCGCGCGGTGTTGCGCACCGCGAGCAGGTGGAAGACCAGGTCGTAGTGGTCGCGCTCGAGCGCCGTGGTCGGCGGCAGGATCACGTCGGCGTGCCGCGTGGTCTCGTTGACGTAGATGTCGACCGCGACCATGAAGTCGAGCCCGTCGAGCGCGCGGTCCAGCGCAGCCCCGTCCGGGGTGGAGAGGACGGGATTCCCGGACAGCGTCAGCAGGGCCCGGACCTGCCCGTCGCCCGGCGTCTCGATCTCCTCGCGCAGCGCCGCGACCGGGAGCTCCCCGGCGAACTCAGGCAGCCCGCGGACGCGGCTGCGCCACAGGTCGTGGTGGCCCCGCCCGATCAGCCCGGTGCCGACCGCGTCGATCGCCGGCGAGGTCAGCATGGCGCCGCCGACCCGGTCGAGGTTGCCGGTCAGCAGGTTGAGCAGCTGGACCGCCCACTGGCAGACCGTGCCGAACGCGTGCGTCGAGACCCCGACCCGCCCGTAGGCCACCGCGCCGTCGGCGGCGGCGTACTCCCGGGCAACACGGCGGATCTCCTCCGCGGGCACGCCGCTGGCGGCCTCGGCGTGCTCCGGGGTGAAGTCGGCGACGGCCGCGACCGCGGCGTCCAGCCCCTCGACGTACGACGGGGGCCGGGTCAGGCCCTCGGCGACCAGCACCTGCACCATCGCCAGCAGCACGTGCGCGTCGGTGCCCGGCCGGACGAAGTGGTGCTCGGTGGCGACCCGGGCGGTCTCGGTGCGCCGCGGGTCGAACACCACCATCCGCCCGCCGCGGGCCTTCAGCTCGCGCAGCCGACCCGGGAAGTCGGGCACCGTCATGAGGGAGCCGTTCGAGGCCATCGGGTTGGCCCCGAACACCAGGAAGTACGACGTGCGGTCGATGTCGGGGACCGGCAGGAGCAACTGGTGGCCGTACATCAGGTGGGCCACGAGCTGGTGGGGGAGCTGGTCGACCGACGTGGCGCTGAAGGTGTTGCGGGTCCGGAAGCCCCGGACCATCGCCGTCCCGTGCGTCATCGCCCCCAGGCTGTGCACGTTGGGGTTGCCGAGGTAGATGCCGAGGGCCTGCCGGCCGTGCCGGTTGACGGAGGCGGCGATCCCCTCGGCGGCGAGGTCGAGGGCCTCGTCCCAGCCGATCTCCTGCCAGGAGGTCTCCCCGGAGGCGCCGGTGACCCGGCGTACCGGACGGCGCAGCCGGTCGGGGTCCGCGTGGACGTCGGCGATCGCCACACCCTTCGGGCAGATGTGCCCCCGCGACAGCGGGTCGTCCGGATTCCCGCGCACGCCGGTCACCACGCCGTCCTCGAGGGTGATCCGGAGGCCGCAGATGGCCTCGCACAGGTTGCACACGCCGATCCGAGTGGTCTCCACCACGGCATCGTCGCACCCCCGACGGGGTACGAGCCCGCTAGCCTGCCTCAGATCCGCCCCACCGGGGCGGCACAACGAAGGGAAACCGATGGGATACGGACTCGGAGTCTTCCTGCTCGCGCTCGGCCTGATCCTGGCGCTCGCGGTCACGGACTCGCTCAGCGGCGTGGACCTGACCATGGTCGGCTGGATCCTCACGCTCGCCGGCGCGCTGGTCATCGTGCTCACCGCGGTGCAGGCCAACCGGGCCCGGCGCTCCGCCGCCGTGACGACTCACGCCGACGGCTCGCGCACGGTCACCGAGCGCCGCGACGACGTGCCGCCCCCGGCCGTCTGAGCCACGCTCCTTCGCACAGCACCCCGGCGCCCGGTGCGGGACCGCGATTCGGCGGTCCCGTCCGGGCGTTGGTAGTCTCTTCCGGTTGCCCGAGTGCGGGCGACTGCCGTCCAACGGCCGCGGATCCAGAGTGCCCGGGTGAACAGGCCCCGGCGCGCCGCGCAGCAGAGAACCGGAAGGAGCCCCGCATGTCGATCGGTACCGACGCGGAGACCAAGAAGAAGATCATCGCCGAGCACGCCACGACCGAGGGCGACACCGGTTCGCCCGAGGTGCAGATCGCGTTGCTCAGCCACCGCATCAGCCACCTCACCGAGCACCTGAAGACGCACAAGCACGACCACCACAGCCGTCGTGGCCTGCTGCTGCTCGTCGGTCAGCGCCGTCGCCTGCTGAACTACCTGCAGAAGACCGAGATCGAGCGCTACCGCTCGATCGTCGAGCGTCTCGGCCTGCGTCGATGACCTGAGGAGCGGCTGCCCGTCCGGGCAGCCGCTCCCGTCACATTTCGGTCCGTAACCGCTAGGGTCGGACCTGAAGCACACAACTGAAACAACGCATCAGCAACCAGGAGCGACCCGCACGTTTCGGCCCGGTCCTCGGTAGTGGCTCTCAGACGTGGGTCCGGTCTCGACAAGGTCGACACCGACACGGGCTGCGGGCCTCGATCGAAGACCGGCCCCCTTCCGGGAAAATGCCAGGGAAGGGACCCGGCGGGAACCTCGAGCTCTTCGAGCCCCGCCCCTCGAGCGGGACGCCGCGGATCGCTCCGCGAATCGATAGGAATGAACCCCTTTGACTGACTCCAACGCCGGGGGTCCCGTGATCTCCGCCGTCGAGACCGTGATCGACAACGGCAAGTTCGGCACTCGCACCGTCAAGTTCGAGACCGGCCTGCTGGCCCGTCAGGCCGCCGGCTCGGTGACCGCCTACCTCGACGACGACACGATGCTGCTGTCGGCCACGACGGCCGGCAAGCACCCCAAGGACCACTTCGACTTCTTCCCCCTGACGATCGACGTCGAGGAGCGGATGTACGCCGCGGGTCGCATCCCCGGCTCGTTCTTCCGCCGCGAGGGTCGCCCCTCCGAGGACGCCATCCTCACCTGCCGCCTGATCGACCGTCCGCTGCGCCCGACCTTCAAGAAGGGCCTGCGCAACGAGGTCCAGGTCGTCATCACCGTCCTCGCGCTCGACCCCGACACGCCGTACGACGTGCTCGCGATCAACGCCGCCTCGATCTCCACCCAGCTCTCCGGCCTGCCGTTCTCCGGCCCGGTCGGTGGCGTGCGGGTGGCCCTGATCGATGGCCAGTGGGTCGGCTTCCCGACGCACAGCCAGCTCGAGGACGCCGTCTTCGACATGGTCGTGGCCGGCCGGGTCACCGAGACCGGCGACGTCGCGATCATGATGGTCGAGGCCGAGTCCACCCTGCAGACCTGGAACCTGGTCCAGTCCGGCACCCAGGCCCCCACTGAGGAGATCGTCGCCGGCGGCCTCGACGCGGCAAAGCCGTTCATCAAGCAGCTCTGCGACGCGCAGGTCGAGCTCGCCAAGGAGGCCGCGAAGCCGGTCCAGGAGTTCCCGATCTTCCTCGACTACGAGGACGACGTGTACGCCGCCGTCGAGGCCGCGGTGAAGACCGAGACCGCAGCCGCGCTGACCATCGGCCCCAAGCAGGAGCGCGAGGACAAGCTCGACGAGATCAAGGCCGGCCTGCTCGAGAAGCTGGCCGGTGACTTCGAGGGCCGCGAGAAGGAGATCGGCGCGGCCTTCCGCTCGCTGAACAAGCAGCTCGTCCGCGAGCGGGTGCTCCGCGACAAGGTGCGCATGGACGGCCGCGGCCTCGCCGACATCCGTCCGCTGCACGCCGAGGTCGGTGTGATCCCGCGGGTGCACGGCTCGGCGCTGTTCGAGCGCGGCGAGACCCAGATCCTGGGCATCACCACGCTGAACATGCTGACCATGGAGCAGAAGCTCGACACGCTCTCCCCGGAGACGAGCCGCCGCTACCTGCACAACTACAACTTCCCGCCGTTCTCCACCGGTGAGACCGGCCGCGTCGGCTCGCCGAAGCGCCGCGAGATCGGTCACGGCGCGCTGGCCGGCCGGGCGCTGATGCCGGTGCTGCCCACCCGCGAGGAGTTCCCCTACGCGATCCGCCAGGTCTCCGAGGCCATGGGCTCCAACGGCTCGACCTCGATGGGCTCGGTCTGCGCCTCGACGCTGTCGCTGCTCCAGGCCGGTGTCCCGCTGCGGGCGGCCGTCGCCGGTATCGCCATGGGCCTGATCTCCGGCGAGGTCGACGGCAAGACCGAGTACGTCGCGCTGACCGACATCCTCGGTGCCGAGGACGCCTTCGGCGACATGGACTTCAAGGTCGCCGGCACGCGGGAGTTCGTCACCGCGCTGCAGCTCGACACCAAGCTGGACGGCATCCCGGCCGAGGTCCTCGCCCAGGCGCTGACCCAGGCCAAGGACGCCCGCATGGCGATCCTCGACGTCATGGCCGAGGCCATCGACACCCCCGAGGAGATGTCGGTCCACGCCCCGCGCATCATCAGCGTCCGGGTCCCCGTGGACAAGATCGGCGAGGTCATCGGCCCCAAGGGCAAGGTGATCAACCAGAT
Organism: Nocardioides koreensis; assembly: GCF_039531775.1. NCBI lineage: Bacteria > Bacillati > Actinomycetota > Actinomycetes > Propionibacteriales > Nocardioidaceae > Nocardioides > Nocardioides koreensis. The sequence goes on from NZ_BAAAQR010000007.1 coordinate 166,829, forward strand.
CCAGGACGACACCGGCGCGACGCTGTCGATCGAGGACGACGGCACCGTCTACATCGGTGCCACCAACGGCGAGGCGGCGGAGGCCGCCCGCGCCGCCGTCAACGCGATCGCCAACCCGACGATGCCCGAGGTCGGCGAGCGCTACCTCGGCACCGTGGTGAAGACGACCAACTTCGGCGCGTTCGTCTCGCTGATGCCCGGCAAGGACGGCCTGCTGCACATCAGCAAGCTGCGCCCGCTGGCCGGTGGCAAGCGCGTCGACGCCGTCGAGGACGTCGTCTCGGTGGGCCAGAAGATCCAGGTCCAGATCGCCGAGATCGACGACCGCGGCAAGCTGTCCCTGATCCCCGTGGTCGAGGAGTCCGAGGCCGCGGCCGAGCCGGCCGAGGACGAGGCAGCGGAGTGATCACTGCGTGAGCAAGCTCAACGCTCCGACGACCGGCCAGCAGGCTTCTGCTGGCCGGTCGTCCGGTTCTACCTCCACCAAGGCCCGCAAGAGCGGGACCACCCGGACCCTGCAGACGGTCACCGACGGCGCGGGGCAGGTCACCTCGCGCGTACGCCGTACCGTCCTGCCGGGCGGGCTGCGCGTCATCTCCGAGGAGATGGCAGGCGTCCGGTCGGCCAGCATCGGGGTCTGGGTCGGCGTCGGCTCCCGCGACGAGACGCCGGCGCTGCACGGCTGCTCGCACTTCCTCGAGCACCTGCTGTTCAAGGGCACGGCGGAGCGCTCGGCGCTGGACATCTCGATCGCCCTCGACGCGGTGGGCGGCGAGTTCAACGCCTTCACCGCCAAGGAGTACACCTGCTTCCACGCGCGGGTCCTCGACGAGGACCTGCCGCTGGCGGTCGACGTGCTCGGCGACATGATCACCAGCTCGCGGCTGGAGCCCGCGGACGTCGAGGCCGAGCGTGACGTGATCCTGGACGAGATCGCGATGCACGACGACGACCCCGACGACGTGGTGCACAACCTGTTCGCGGCGCAGGCCTGGGGCGACTCGCCCCTCGGCCGTCCGATCGCCGGCACCGAGGAGTCGATCACCGCGCTGACCCGCGAGCAGGTCGCGCGGTTCTACCGCCGGCACTACCGGCCGGCGACCATGGTCGTCGCCGCTGCCGGGAACGTCGACCACACCGCGCTGGTCCGCCAGGTGCGCAAGGCCTTCGGTCGCAACGGCTGGCTGGACCGGGAGGAGGCGCCGGTCGCGCCGCGCCACGTCGCCCGGCCGCGCCGGGTCACGCCCGGCACCATCGAGGCGACCCGGCCCTTCGAGCAGGTCAACGTGGTGCTCGGCATGGAGGGGCTCGCCCGCCAGGACGACCGCCGATTCGCGCTCGGCGTCCTCAACACCGCCCTGGGTGGCGGCACCTCGAGCCGGCTCTTCCAGGAGGTGCGGGAGCACCGCGGCCTCGCCTACTCGGTCTACTCGTTCGCCAGCCACCACGCCGACTCCGGCCTGGTCGGGGTCTCGGTGGGCTGCCTGCCCAGCAAGCTCGACGACGTGCTTGCCGTGGTCCGTGCCGAGCTCGCGAAGGTGGCGGCCGACGGGATCAGCGCCGAGGAGCTGTCCCGGGGCAAGGGCATGCTGCGCGGCGGGCTCGTGCTGGGCCTGGAGGACTCCGGCTCCCGGATGTCACGGATCGGCAAGGCCGAGCTGGTCTACGACGAGCTGCTGAGCATCGACGAGGTGATCGCACGGATCGACGGGGTAACCCTGGAGGACATCCGCGAGATCGCCGCCGAGGTCTTCTCCCGGTCCGAGGTGCTCGCCGTGGTCGGACCCCGCTGACCGGGGGTCACACGACCAGGACGACGACGCCGGCGCAGGCGGCGGCCCAGAGGACACTGGTGAAGGTGCCGATGATGAACCGCTCGGCGGCGCCGGTGCGGACGCCGTCCTCGGCGGCCCGCAGCTCGGGGTAGCGGCCCAGGCCCTTGAGGGCCAGCACCACGGCCAGCCCCTCGGGCCAGCCGCCGACGAGCGAGGCGAAGATCGCGGCGCGCTCCAGCGCCCCGATCCAGGCCCCACCCCGGAGCACCTGGCCCGCGCGGTCCATCGACTGCGCGGCCGTCTCGCCGCGGTCGACGAGCGCGAAGACCCGGGCGGTGACCGGGCCGCCGCCGACGACGGCCAGCGCTCCGGCCACGGTCGCGAGGGCGGCGCGTCCGCCGCGGCCGTCCAGGGCCACCTCGGCCGGCACGGCGGCGACCGCGGCGGCCGCCGCGAGCAGGGCGAGGGCGGCCGGTGTCCAGACCCGGGCCCCGAGCCGCGACCAGCCCCAGGACGCCGCCACCAGGGCGGCCGCGAGGAGCGCGACCACGAGCTGCCCGTAGTTGTCGGCGCTCACGCCGGGGCCTCCGCACCGTCGAGCAGGCCGGAGGCCAGGTGCGTGACCAGCTCGCGGGCGCGCCGGCCCTCGACGATCCCGGCGGCCTGGGCGCGCTGGCTGACCGCCGACTGGCTGATGCCCAGGCGCCGACCCGCCTCCTCGTAGGACAGCCCCTGGTCGACGAGGTCGGCCACCTCCCAGCCCCGGGCGGTCCGTCTCGCCAGCACGGCCGCCCACAGCCACAGCGCCGTCTCCAGGGCCCGGACGCCCGCGGCGTCACCGACCACGCGCAAGCGCCAGGGGCTGTTCTTGGCTGCGGTCACCGCGTCGCGGGCCCGGAGGTACGCCGCGCCGCGGCCCGCCCGGGCATGGGCCGGCAGCGGCTCCTCGACCTCGCCGACGCCGATGCCGATGTTCCAGGCGTCCTCGCGCAGCAGCGCCTCCACGACCGGGGCCAGGGCTCCCGGCTCGGCCAGGACGCCCTGGAACTCGTCGCCGGCCGTGCGCTCGAAGGGGCGCAGCAGCGTGGCGCCGGCGAGCGCCTCGAGGGTGGCCGGGACCCGGTCGTCGCTGGTGCGGCTGCCGCGCTGGTCCACGGTCAGGACGGCAACGGGCACGGCGGTCTCCTCGGTCTCGATCTGATGCCGACCGTACATTAGGGAATGGCCTAATGCAATCCCGACCTAAGGGAATAGCCTCAGCGTCGGCCGATGATGCCGACCACGGCCGGGGCCTTCTGCTCCACGACCGAGACCCGGAAGCCGCCACCGGAGAGGGCCGCGGAGGCCTTCTGGACGATCGTGGGGACGAGCTCGGCGCGGTTGGCCTCGTAGAACAGGAAGACCGCACCGCCCGGCAGCACCCGCTCGTGCAGGAGGGCGATCTCGTCGGGGCACTCGCGGACCCAGAACAGGTTCACGTTGAAGGCGAACACCTTGTTCAGGCGCTTCACGGGCACCCGCAGCGTGGCCAGGTCGATCTGGCGCACCGTCAGCCGGCCGGCCTCGACGAACTTCGCGTTGCGCCGCTTGGTCCGGTCCACGCCGGACTCCGAGCGGTCGATCGCGAACATCTTGCCGGTCTGCAGCCGGCTGCAGATCAGCTCCGCGCCGGCCCCGGGGCCACACCCGATCTCGAGCACGTGGTCCGCGGGCTGGACGTCCATGAGATCGACTGCCCAGCGGATCCGTGCCGGAATCGTCTGCACCACCATGGGTCACAGCCTGCCAGAAGGTCCGCGGCGCAGTCACCGACCCTCGCCGCGACGGGGGATGGCCTAGGTTGTGGCGGGTGAGTGCGAAGCAGAACGTGGCGAAGGTGGGCGTGCTGGGCGCCCGCGGCAAGGTGGGCTCCGAGGTGTGCCGGGCGGTCGAGGCCGCCGAGGACCTCGAGCTGGTGGCGCGGATCGACGCGGACGACGCGATCGAGGACCTGGTCTCCGCGGGTGCCGACGCCGTCGTCGACTTCACCCATCCCGACGTGGTGATGGACAACCTGGAGTTCTGCGTGCGGCACGGAGTCCACGCGGTGGTCGGCACCACCGGCTTCGACGACGGGCGACTCGACACCCTGCGCGGCTGGCTCGCGGACTCCCCGGGGACCGGCGTGCTGATCGCCCCCAACTTCTCCATCGGCGCGATCCTGATGATGCGCTTCGCCGCCGTCGCGGCCCCGTTCTACGAGTCCGTGGAGGTCGTCGAGCTCCACCACCCGGACAAGGCCGACGCGCCCTCCGGCACCGCGCGGCGTACGGCGGAGCTCATCGCCGCGGCCCGGGCCGCGGCGGGCTGCGGCCCGGTCCCCGACGCGACGAGCACGGCCCTGGACGGCGCCCGGGGCGCGGACGTCGCGGGCATCCGGGTGCACGGCCTGCGGATCCGCGGCCTGGTGGCCCACCAGGAGGTCATCCTCGGTGGCGTGGGGGAGACCCTCACCATCCGGCACGACTCGATGGACCGCGCCTCCTTCACCCCCGGCGTGCTGACCGGGCTGCGCGCGATCGCGGCGCACCCCGGCCTCACGGTCGGCCTCGAGAACTTCTTGGATCTGGGCTGAGCCTCGACCTGGACTGATCGCCCCTCGGTACCTGCAGGTTCCTGCGTTGCACGAACCTGCAGGTGACGCTTCGTTCCCTCCGTCGTTGTGCCCTTGCAAGGCTCTGCAGGCCCTTCGCCCCCCGGGGGCGGGGCCAGTCAACTTCGGGTACGACGAGAGGGATCTACATGCGCAGGACTTTGGGGCTCGCCACCGCCGCGGTGCTGGCCGCCGGCACCATCGGGGTGCAGGCCGGGACCGCCAGCGGTGAGACCGCCCGCACGCCGGGAACGGCGGCGGAGGCGGTCGCGGCACTCCAGCAGCACCCCGTGGCCGCCCGAGACACCGCGGGGCAGGACTTCCGGGTCACCGACACCATCACCGACCCCGACGGCAGCACGCACGTGCGGATGCAGCGCACGCTGGACGGCGTGCCGGTGCTCGGCGGGGACCTCGTCGTCCACCGTGGCGCCCAGGCAGGCTGGCGGGGCGTCAGCCAGACGCTGCCGGCCCCGCTGCACCTCTCCACGACCCCGGCCGTGACCGCCGTCCGGGCCTCCGCGGTGGCCCTCGCCCCGGCGAGGGCCACGCGGACGATCGCGAACATGCGGGCCGCCGGCGACCCGCGGCTCGTGGTCGACGCGACCGGCGGCACCCCCCGGCTCGCCTGGGAGGTGCTCACCGGTGGCGTGCAGGAGGACGGCACGCCCAGCCGGCTCGCCACCTACGTCGACGCGCGCACCGGCTCGGTCCTGGGTCGTGAGGAGCAGATCGAGACCGTCGACGGCTCCGGGCAGTCGCTGTACGGCGGCACGGTGCCGCTGCAGCTGACGCTCTCGGGCTCGACGTACCAGCTCAAGGACCCGACCCGGGGCAACACCTACACGACCGACATGAACAACAAGTCCGACTCCTACCTGTGCCAGCTCTTCGGCAGCGGCTGCGCCACCGGCACCCTGTTCACCAGCCCCGACAACCAGTTCGGCAACGGCGCCACGAGCAGCCGGGAGTCCGCCGCGGTCGACGCGCAGTACGGCACCGACATGACGTGGGACTTCTACAAGTCCACCTACGGTCGCAACGGGATCTTCGGCAACGGCACCGGCTCCTACAACCGGGTCCACTACGGCTCGGGCTACGTCAACGCCTTCTGGGACGGCACCAAGATGACCTACGGCGATGGTGACGGCGTCGACTACGGCCCGCTCACCTCGCTCGACGTGGCCGGCCACGAGATGTCGCACGGCGTCACCGAGAACACCGCCGGCCTGACCTACTCGGGCGAGTCCGGCGGCCTCAACGAGTCCACCTCCGACATCTTCGGCACGATGGTCGAGTTCTACGCCGCCAACAGCAACGACCCCGGCGACTACCTGATCGGCGAGGAGTTCGACCTCACGAACCACTCCGGCTTCCGCCGGATGGACAAGCCGAGCAGTGACGGTGCGTCGTACGACTGCTGGTCCACGCTGGTCGGCCAGGACGACGTGCACTACTCCTCCGGGGTGGGCAACCACTTCTTCTACCTGCTCGCCGAGGGGTCGGGGGCGAAGACCCTCAACGGGGTGTCCTACAACAGCCCGACCTGCAACGGCTTGACGGTGACCGGGATCGGCCGCACCGCCGCATCGGACATCTGGTACCGCGCGCTGACGGTCTACATGACCTCCAGCACCGACTACTCCGGGGCTCGCACCGCGACCCTGAATGCGGCCAAGGACCTGTACGGCGCCGGCAGCACGCAGTACAACGCGGTCGCCGCCGCATGGAGTGCGGTCAACGTCAGCTGACCCGCTCCACCCCACGAACGGGGGGAGGGCCCGCACCCGCCACACGGGTGCGGGCCCTCGTCCTTGCCCGGGGCGCTCAGAGCCGCAGCAGGGCGGCCGTGAGGGCGGCCCCGAAGACCACCACGAGGAACGGTGCCCGCAGCACCAGCAGCCCCACCGCGACCGCGAGCCCGGCGGCCCGGGCGTCGAGCACCAGGTGCGGGCCCTGCGCGAAGACCTGGACGGCCACCAGCGCGGCCAGCAGCGCCACCGGGATCAGGTCGGCGACCCGCTCGGCCGCCGGCCGCTGGAGGACGCGCGGGGGCACCGACAGTCCGGCGAGCTTGAGCAGGTAGCACCCGGCGCCGGCGAGCAGGATGGCAGCCCAGGTCATCGTGGCGGCTCCGGGAACTCGGTCGGGTCCGGCTGACGGGTCAGCACCCCGGCCAGCAGCGCCACCCCGGCCGCGGCCAGCACCGGCACGCCGGCGGGGGAGACCGGGACGATGCCGAGGGCGACAGCGGCCGCCGCGAGGGCGACGAGGCGGTTGCGCAGATCGGTGAGACGGGGCCAGAGCAGGGCGAGGAACGCCGCACCGACGGCTGCGTCGAGGCCGTAGCTGCGGGGGTCACCCAGCGTGCGGCCGGCGATGGCGCCGAGGAAGGTCGCGAGGTTCCAGAGCACGAAGATCGACACCCCGGTGCCGAGGAAGCCGACCCGGGCCGCGGCGGTCGTCGGCCGGGTCATCGACATCGCGGTCGACTCGTCGATCAGCACCTGGGCGGCCAGCAGGCGGCGGACGCCTCGCCAGCGGAGCAGGGGAGCGAGCCGCAGGCCGTAGAGCGTGTTGCGGGTGCCGAGCAGCAGGGCGGTGAGCCCGCCGGACAACGGCGTCCCCCCGGCGGCGAGCACGCCGACGAAGGCGAACTGGGAGGCCCCGGTGAACATCACCAGTGAGAGCGCGCAGGTCTGCGCGACCGAGAGCCCGGCGGCGACCGAGACGGCGCCGAAGGACACGCCGTACGCGCCGGTGGCGAGCCCGACGCCGAGGCTGTCGCGGAGGATCGCCGTGCGCTCGGCGGCGCTCAGGGTCTCCTCGGACACGGGCCGACCGTAACAACGCCCCGCGCCGGTGGCGGCGCCGGCGTCAGTGCCGGCGCACCCGGAGCGGCCGTGCGCGGGCGTGGAAGTCGTGGACCAGCGCGTAGGCGAGCAGGACCCCGGCGACGGCGCCCACCAGCGCGCCGACGGACGCCGCGACCGGCAGCGGCGTGAAGTGCGCGACCCAGGCGCCGGACGCGATGCCGACCAGGAGCGCGGCGGCGACCAGCAGGAGTCGGTGGAGCTGTGGCAGTGGACCGAACACGAGAACCCCGTTCCAGGCGGGCCGCGGCGCCCTGGGATGGGTGCCGCGGCGGCCGACCTCCATCGTCGCCCCCGGCGCCGAAAAATCAAGGGGCAGAATGGGGGAAATCGCCGTGGTTCAGTCCAGGGCCGTGTGCAGACGCACCTCGCGGACGAGGGTGGCCCCGTCGCCGTCGAGGTCCAGCTCGCGGTGCGCCCCGTCGGCGGCCCAACCGGCACCGGTGAGGAATCCCCTCAGCGCGTCGTCCGTGGAGATCGCCCACAGGACCGACCGGGTGAAGCGGTCGGCCCGCATGGTGTCGACGGCCGCCTGGAGCAGCCGCGAGCCGTGGCCACGGCCGCGCTCCGTCGGGTCGACGGTCAGCTCCTGGATCTCGGCGTCGGCGACGGGGTCGCAGTCCGGGTCGCCCGCGGGGGAGGTGATCGCGAACCCGACGACCCGGTTGCGCTCCAGCGCTACCAGCACCCGGTTGCGGGCGTCGCCGGGCTTCGACATCGACGCGCGCCACGCGGCCGCGGCGGCCTCCACGTCGTCCGGCAGGGCCTCGGGGGGCACCAGCCCGGCGTACTTGTGGCGCCAGGCGCGCAGCTGCAGCTCGGCGATCGCGGGGGCGTCGTCGGCCCAGGCCACGCGCACGGAGACGTCGGAGGTCGGGCTGCTCATGGGGCCATCCAACCAGCGCCCGGCACCCTGCCGGTCGAGCGGGTTCCCGGCATTGGGGACGCGACCTAGGGTCGGGGCCATGGAGATTCGCAACCTCGGAGCGAGCGGCCTGAAGATCTCGGCCATCGCCTACGGCAACTGGCTCACCCACGGTTCCCAGGTCGAGGAGGATGCCGCGACGGCGTGCGTTCGACAGGCCCTGGACGAAGGCATCACGACGTTCGACACCGCGGACGTCTACGCCAACACCAAGGCCGAGAGCGTCCTGGGCAAGGCGCTGGCGGGAGAACGCCGCGAGGGCCTGGAGATCTTCACGAAGGTCTACTGGCCGACCGGCCCGGGCCGGCACAACGACCACGGCCTGTCCCGCAAGCACATCATGGAGTCGATCGACGGCTCGCTCTCGCGGCTCGGCACCGACTACGTCGACCTCTACCAGGCGCATCGCTACGACTACGAGACCCCGCTCGAGGAGACGATGGAGGCCTTCGCCGACGTCGTGCGGCAGGGCAAGGCGCTCTACATCGGCGTCTCGGAGTGGCGGGCGGAAGAGATCCGCGCCGCGCACGCCCTGGCCCGCGAGCTCCGGATCCCGCTGGTCTCGAACCAGCCGCAGTACAACATGCTGTGGCGGGTGATCGAGGCCGAGGTGGTGCCCACCTGCGAGGACCTCGGCATCGGCCAGATCGTCTGGTCGCCGATCGCCCAGGGCGTGCTCACCGGCAAGTACCGGCCGGGGGAGCAGCCGCCGGCCGGCTCGCGCGCCACCGACGCGAGCGGCGGCGCCGACATGATCAAGCGGTGGATGTCCGACGACGTGCTGGAGCGCGTCCAGCGGCTCCGGCCGATCGCGGACGAGGCCGGGCTCGGCCTGGCCGAGCTCGCGGTGGCGTGGGTGCTGCAGAACCACAACGTCTCCGCCGCGATCATCGGGGCCAGCCGGCCCGAGCAGGTCACGCAGAACGTGAAGGCCGCCGGGGTGCGGCTCGACGCCGCCACGCTCACGGCCATCGACGACGTGCTCGGCGGGGCCGTCGAGCGCGACCCGGCCAGGACGCAGTCGCCGAGGCACCGCGACTTCTGAGCGGTCCGGCAGACGAGTGAGGGCCACCCCGTCCGGGGTGGCCCTCACTGTCAGGCTCGCGGCGTCACCTGTACTGCTCGGGCAGCTTCTGACCGATCTTGACCTTGGACTTCGGCAGCCGCATGAACTTCATCTGCAGCGCGCGGGTGACGGCGTAGTACGTCGTGCCCTTCACCGACTCGTCGGGGAAGCGTCGGGCGAGCTCGCGACGCAGCCGGAAGCGGAGGTACAGCATGTCGCCGATGACGAGCAGGATCGTGCCCATCAGGATCGTGTTGCCGATCGCCGCCAGCTTCGAGTTGCCGGAGTAGCCCAGGATCATGGTGACCACGAGCAGGGGCACCATCAGCTCGATGAACGAGAACCTGCTGTCGACGAAGTCGCGGACGAAGCGGCGGACCGGCCCCTGGTCGCGGGGGAGGTAGTAGCGCTCGTCGCCTGCCTTCATGGCCGCCCGCACGTGCTGGCTGGACTCGGCGCGGGTGGAGCGCTGGGCGCGGGCCAGCTCCTTGCGGGTGCGGGGTGCCTTGGCGCGCGCCTTCGCGGCGGCCTCGGCCTCGCGGCGCGACGGCGTGGGACGCCCCTTGCCCCCGTTCTGGGCGGGCGTCGGCTCGGTGGTCGGGGTGGCGGACTCGGTCTTGCTGCGACGGAACAACGCGGGGCCTTCTCGGGTGCTTCGAAACGGGTCGGACCAACCCTACCGGCGTTCGTGCGCCACCTTGCGTTTGCGCCTAGGGTTGACGCACACCGTGAACCGAAGCTGGGAGAGGGACCGCACCCCATGAGCCTCATGAAGCGCATCAGCCTGATCTTCCGGTCGAAGGCCAACAAGGCCCTCGACCGCGCCGAGGACCCCCGCGAGACCCTCGACTACTCCTACCAGCGCCAGCTCGACCTGCTCTCCAAGGTACGCCGGGGCGTCGCCGACGTCGCGACCAGCCGCAAGCGCGTCGAGCTCCAGGTCAACCAGCTCGAGCAGCAGTCCGCGAAGCTGAGCGACCAGGCCCAGAAGGCGATCTCGATGGGCCGCGAGGACCTCGCCCGCGAGGCGCTGACCCGCAAGTCCGGGCTGACCAGCCAGATCGGCGACCTCAAGGCCCAGCACGCCCAGCTCCAGGGCGAGGAGGAGAAGCTCACCCTCGCCCAGCAGCGGCTGCAGGCCAAGGTCGAGTCCTTCCGCACGCGCAAGGAGACGATCAAGGCGACCTACACCGCCGCCGAGGCGCAGACCCGCATCAACGAGGCGATGTCCGGCATCGGCGAGGAGATGGGCGACGTCGGGATGGCCATCCAGCGCGCGGAGGACAAGACCGCGCAGATGCAGGCGCGGGCCGGCGCCATCGACGAGCTGATCGCCTCCGGCGCGCTCGAGGACGTCAGCGCCCCCCAGGGCGGTGACGACATCGCCCGCGAGCTCGACTCCATGAGCTCCCAGGCCGACGTCGAGGCCGAGCTGGCGCGGCTGAAGGCCGGCGCGCAGCCCCAGGCCATCGAGCCGGGGGAGGACGGCGGCGAGATCCTCAGGGCCGAGGCGCAGAAGAACACCACCGAGGGCGGTGCCCAGTGATCATCCGCATCCTCGGTGAGGGGCAGTACGACCTCTCCGAGGACGCGCTGCCCCGGCTCAACGAGCTCGACTCCGCGGTCGAGGCAGCCGTCGAGAGCGGCGACGAGCAGGCCTTCGCCACCGCCCTGGCGGACCTCCTCGACGGCGTCCGCACCGCCGGCGTACCCCATGCCGCGGACGCGCTGGACGAGTCCGACCTGATCCTGCCGCCGGCTGACGCGAGCCTCGAGGAGGTCCGCGAGCTGCTCTCCGACGAGGGCCTGATCCCGGGCTGACCACGTCGGTTGGCACCCCCTGCTTGACTTTGTGACATGGCGCATTCGCGGTTCATCAAGGACACCGGCCTCACGGCCCGGATGACGCTGGTCATGTTCCTGCTGGGAGCCCTGTTCGTCTCGCTGATCGTGGTGCTCATGGGTGTCTTCGCCCAGAGCTCGCCCGGCATCGCGGTGCTGATCGGGGTCGCCGGCCTCGGCATCGCCTGGTGGCAGTGGTACTCCTCCGACAAGCTGGCCATGCGCGCCATGCGCGCCCGCGAGGTCTCGCCGCAGGAGGCGCCGGAGCTGCACGGCATGATCGACCGGCTCTGTGCGTTGGCGGACATGCCCAAGCCCCGGGTCGGGATCGCCGACATGGCGATCCCCAACGCGTTCGCGACCGGTCGCTCCCCGGACCGGTCGGTCGTCTGCGTCACCACCGGCATCCTGCACACGCTCGACGCCGAGGAGCTCGAGGCGGTGCTCGCGCACGAGCTCTCGCACGTGGCCCACCGCGACGTGCTGGTGATGACCGTGGCCTCCTCGGCGGGCATCGTGGCCGGCATGGTGACGCGGGGCGCCCAGTACGGCGGCCTCGGGCTCTTCGGCGGCCGCCGCAGCAACGACAACAACGGGCTGCCGGTCTGGCTGGTCGTCCTGGTGGTCAGCCTGGTCGTCTACGCCATCAGCTTCTTCCTGCTCAAGCTGCTGTCGCGCTACCGCGAGCTGTCCGCCGACCGGGCGGGCGCCTACCTGACCATGAAGCCCGCGGCGCTGGCCTCGGCGCTGCAGAAGATCACCGGCGAGATGAACACCATCCCGCAGCGTGACCTGCGCGCCTCCAACGCCATGAACGCGTTCTTCATCGCCCCCGCCGTCCGTGGCGTCTCGCTGAGGACGCTGACCTCGACGCACCCGACCCTGGAGCAGCGCCTCGAGCAGCTCGCCCGCATCCAGGCAGAGCTCGGGCGCCCCGAGGCATGAGCCCCGGGGCAAGGCGCTGATGGGGTTCTGGGACGTCGTGACCGGTCGGTCACGGCCGAAGGCCGCCAACCTCGACTCGCTGTTCCTGGTGCCGAGCGCGGCCGTCACGCTGCAGACCTCGCTCGGCCTCACGCCCACCGGCGAGGGGTCCGTCTGCTACCGCGCCGCGGCGGGCGCGGCGTTCCAGCAGACCCAGGACGAGGTCGTCACGCTGCTCAACGAGGACCCGACCGCCCCCGACGTGGCCGTCTCGCGCGACGAGTTCGGCTTCACCTGGCTGGTGGCGCACCGGGACCCGGCCGACACCGGCGGGCTGTGCACCGACCTGCACGCGGTGAACACCGCCCTCGAGGCCCAGGGCTTCGGCGCCGGGCTGCTCTGCTCCGTGGTGCCGTTCGCGGACCCCTCCGGTCGACGGGTCGGCCTGGTCTACCTCTACAAGCAGGGCACGTTCTACCCGTTTGCGCCCACCAGCCGTCAGGCCCGCGACAACCTGCTGGAGATCCAGGTGCGCGACCAGCTGGCCGACGAGCTGCCGATGGAGCGCGACCTCGGTCGCTGGCTGGCACTCTGGGGCGCGCCCGGCCTGTGAGCCGGACGAGCGGGCCGGCGCTGCTGTCCTCGCGGGCGACCGCCGCGCCAGGACGTGCTCGAGCTGGAGCTGCGCACCCGTGAGCTGAGCGCCACCCTGGCCGAGCGGGAGCGGCTGCCCGGGGTGGACCGCATGGAGGCGCTCATCGACGGTCTGCTCGCCTACGCCCGGCTCGGCGGCGAGCTCTCCCGGGCGTCGGTCGACCTGTCCGCGGCGATGGCCGAGGTCACCGAGGACCTCGCACCCGCGCTCGCGGGGGCCACCCTCACCGTGGGCCCGCTGCCGACCGTGGGCGACCCGCAGGATGGCGGGTCGAGGTCGTCGACCACGGCCTGGGCGTCCCGGCCGACCAGCGGCAGCGGGTCTTCGAGCCGTTCATGCGCGTGCACGCGAAGGTCCCCGGCTCCGGGATCGGCCTCGCGACAGTTCGCCGTCGTCGAGGCCCACGAGGCCTGGCGGAGACCGACGGCGGCGGCACCACCGCGTGGTTCGAGCTGCCGGACTGAGCCTGGTTCGGGCTGAGGCCCGCGGTCAGTCCTTGTGGGACCGGCCCGGCAGGTCCAGCATCCGCTGCAGCGCCACCTTGGCCTGCACCTCGGTCTCGGGGTCGACCTCGATCCGGTTGACCACCGTCCCGTCGACCAGCGACTCCAGCGCCCACACGAGGTGCGGCAGGTCGATCCGGTTCATGGTGGAGCAGTAGCAGACCGTCTTGTCGAGGAAGGCGATGTGCTTGTCGGGATGGGCGGCCGCCAGCCGCTTGACGAGGTTCAGCTCGGTGCCGATGGCCCAGCTCGACCCGGACGGGGCCGCCTCGATGGTCTTGATGATGAACTCCGTCGAGCCCACCAGGTCGGCCTTCAGCACGACCTCGTGCTGGCACTCGGGGTGCACCAGGATCTGCACGCCGGGGATGGTCTCCCGCAGCTCGTCGACCACCGCGGGGGAGAAGCGGCCGTGCACCGAGCAGTGGCCCTTCCACAGGATCACCCGGGCGTCCCGGAGCTCCTCGTCCGTGAGCCCGCCGTTGGGCCGGCGGGGGTCCCACACGACGCAGTCGTCCAGCGTCATGCCCATCTTCAGCACCGCGGTGTTGCGGCCGAGGTGCTGGTCGGGGAGGAACAGGACCTTGGCGTCCGGCTTCTGCCCGAACGCCCACTCCAGGGCCACCTCGGCGTTGGAGGAGGTGCACACCGCGCCACCGTGGCGGCCGCAGAACGCCTTGATGTCGGCCGAGGAGTTCATGTAGGTCACGGGGACGACCGAGTCGGCGACGCCCGCCTCGGCGAGGGCGTCCCAGGCGTCCTCGACCTGCGCCAGCCGCGCCATGTCGGCCATCGAGCACCCGGCGGCCAGGTCCGGGAGGACCACCTGCTGCTCGGGGCCGGTGAGGATGTCGGCCGACTCGGCCATGAAGTGCACGCCGCAGAAGACGATGTACTCGGCCTCGGGCCGCGCCGCGGCGTCGCGCGCCAGCTTGAAGGAGTCACCGGTGACGTCGGCGAACTGGATGACCTCGTCGCGCTGGTAGTGGTGGCCCAGGACGAACACCTTGTCGCCGAGCGCCTCCTTGGCTGCGCGCGCCCGCGCCACCAGCGCCGGGTCGGAGGCGGCAGGCAGCTCGCCGGGGCACTCGACGCCACGCTCGGCGGAGAGGTCGCGGCCGTGTCCGAGCGGCAGCAGCGGGAGGTCGACAGTGGTCATGGCCACAGTCTAGTGAGCGTCACAGGAGCGCCCCGTTGTGGAGGTAGGGCGTGGGCAACGCCATGTTGCGCAGGCCGAGGTAGCCGTCCTGGTGCAGGTCCAGCCGGGCGGCCATGCCCACGTCGATCGCCCACTCATTGGCAGCGGTGACGTGGTGGATCCCGACCTCGACGTCCGCGTCGGCCAGGGCGGCCCACAGCAGCCGCGTCGCGGTACGCCGGTTGTCGGCGGCCAGCAGCGCGACGTTGCCCCTCTGGTCGACGTAGGCGTAGCCCGAACCGGTCGTGGTGTCGGAGACCAGCAACCGCCAGAAGCCCAGCATCACCTCGTGGTCGGCGCCGTGCGCGGCACCGCGGGTGCGCCGGTCGATCGAGTCCATCAGGTCGATGTCGCCGGCGCTGCCCTCGCGCACCTTCTCGACGACCGGCAGGGCGGAGCGGTCGACGGTGCCGGACAGGAACATCTGCGGGTGCAGCGAGAACCCCGCCAACCGGTAGCGCCGCGCTGCCCTCGGGTCCGAGGACGAGGAGAGCATCCCGCGCAGGGATCCGCGGCCGTGGTGCAGCGCGGCCACGAGCAGCGACTTGCCGATGCCCCGGCCCTGCAGCCCCGGCCGTACGGCGTACGTCGCCAGGCACCACAGCTTCTCGCGGTTGAAGGAGGTGACGATGCCCAGCATCCCGGTCTGGTCCTCGGCCACCCAGCAGCCGTCCGGGTCGGTGGCGAGGAAGTGCCGCGTCCGGGCGATCCAGTGGGCCCCCCGGTCGGCCGGACGCAGCTGGGGCTCCGGCCACGACCGGCGGAACATGCGGGTGTCGAGCTCGTGGAAGCCCTCGGCGCTCAGCCGCTCGGCGACCGGCAGGTCCGCGGCGCACATCCGCCGGATCACCACGTCGGGGGTCGACTCGTCCACGGGAGAACCGTAGACGTGCGCGACAATGCCCCGCATGCGCATCCTCGTGGCCCCCGACAAGTTCGCCGGCACGCTCACCGCGGTCGAGGCTGCCGACGCCGTCGCGGCGGGCTGGCGTCGCCGGTCGCCCGACGACGAGCTCGACCTGGCGCCGATGTCCGACGGTGGGCCGGGCTTCGTCGACGTGCTGCACGCCGCCCTCGGTGGCGAGCTGCTCGCCGTCACGGTCTCGGGCCCCTTCGGCGGACCGGTCCCGGCGTCGGTCCTGCTGGCCGGGGACACGGCGTACGTCGAGAGCGCACAGGCGTGCGGCATCCACCTGACCGGCGCCGAGGGCGCCGACCTGGCGACCACGCTCGGGGTGGGGGAGCTGGTGGCGGCCGCGCTCGACACCGGGGCGAGGACCGTGGTGGTCGGGCTGGGTGGCAGCGGCACCAACGACGGTGGGGCCGGCCTGCTCGCGGCGCTGGGCGCCACCTCCGACGCGCGGCTCGACGTCGGTGCGGCCGGGCTGGACGGGATCCGCGAGGTCGACCTGACGGCGGCCCGGGCCCGGGTCGGCGACGTCCGGCTGGTGGCCGCCAGCGACGTCGACAACCCGCTGACCGGGCTGTTCGGCGCGACCAAGGTCTTCGGCCCGCAAAAGGGCCTCGCCGAGGACGCGCTGATGACGGTCGACGGGTGGCTGGAACAGCTCGCCGTGGCCGTGGACCGGCGCACCGCCCTGGAGAAGGGGGCCGGCGCCGCCGGCGGGCTCGGGTTCGCGCTGCTCGCCCTGGGAGCCACGCGCGAGCCCGGGATCGGGCTGGTGGCCGACGCGGTGCGGCTCGACGAGCGCGCCCGCGCGGCAGACCTCGTGATCACCGGGGAGGGTGCCTTCGACTACTCCAGCCGGGCCGGCAAGGTGCCGTACGGCGTGGCCTCGGTGGCGGGGGAGGCGCTGCGGCCGTGCATCGCCCTGGCCGGGAGGGTGCTGGTCGGGGCCCGAGAGATGCGCGCGCTAGGCGTGGAGTCGGCGTACTCCCTGGTCGACATGGTGGGCGAGGAGCGTGCCCTCGGCGACCCCGCGGGGGCGTTGGCCGACGTGGCGGAGCGGGTCGCCCGCACCTGGTCGCGCCCGGATGGTCGCTGAGCGAGAGGAATATCCGGCGGTGTGCGACCATTGAAGCCAGTACCAACCCCTCAGCCAACTTGGGAGCACGCGACATGACCGAGCAGGTCGAGACCAGCACCGAGCGCCGTACCGACCAGATCAACCTGAGCCCGGTCGCCGCCGCCAAGGTGAAGAACCTCCTCGAGCAGGAAGGCCGTGACGACCTTTCCCTGCGCATCTCCGTGCAGCCGGGCGGTTGCTCCGGTCTGCGCTACCAGCTCTTCTTCGACGAGCGCAGCCTCGACGGTGACGTCGTCACCGACTTCGACGGCGTGTCCGTCGTCGTGGACCGGATGAGCGTCCCCTACCTCAACGGCGCGATGATCGACTTCGTCGACTCCATCGAGAAGCAGGGCTTCACGATCGACAACCCCAACGCCACGGGCTCCTGCGCCTGCGGAGACAGCTTCCACTGATCTGCCGCGCGGAGCCGAGCCTGCGAGGCTCCGCTCAGCGGCGAGGTCGAGCAAGGCCCGCGACCGACGAGGTCGCGACGGCCGCGTCGAGACCCGGTGACCCGACAAGCAGCACGCGGCGAGCCGACAAGCAGTCAGAATCACGAAGGCCCCCGCCAACCGGCGGGGGCCTTCGTGTGTGTCGAGGGACGCGATCAGTCGAGGTGCAGGTGCAGCGCGTCGGCCAACCGGGCGGCGGCCTCGGAGATCTCGATCTCGCCGCGCTTGCCGACCTCGCGCGGGTAGTCCTCGAAGTGCAGGCTGGGCGCCGGCGCCACGGCGGCCCGGGCCGCGCGCTCGAGGTGCAGGTTCTTCCCCGCGGCACGGCAGTCTGCGGACATCTCGGCGGGCGTGGAGGCGTCGTCGTAGGCGAGACGGTGCGAAGGCTTGGCAGCGGTCATGTCTTCGAAGGTATTGGCTACTGCCGGGTACTCCTAGGAGTACGCACGGGTAGGGTTCCGTGGCATGTCGCTGCTGATCGCCGGCTCCATCGCCACCGACCACCTGATGACCTTCGGGGGCAAGTTCGCCGACTCGCTGGTCGTCGAGCAGCTGGACAAGCTGTCGGTGTCGTTCCTCGTCGAGGATCTCGAGATCCGGCGCGGGGGAGTGGCCCCGAACATGTGCTTCGGCCTCGGCCGGCTGGGCCTGCGCCCGGTGCTCGTCGGGGCGGCCGGCGAGGACTTCGCCGACTACCGCTCCTGGCTCGAGCGGCACGGGGTCGACTGCGAGTCGGTGCACATCTCCGAGAACCGGCACACCGCCCGGTTCGTGTGCACCAGCGACTCCACGATGGCGCAGTTCGCGTCGTTCTACCCCGGCGCGATGAGCGAGGCCCGGCTGATCGAGCTGGCCCCGATCGTGGCGCGGGTCGGCGACCCGACCTACGTCCTCGTCGGCGCCGACGACCCCGACGCGATGCTGAGCCACACCGAGGAGTGCCGCCAGCGCGGGTACCCCTTCATCGCCGACCCCAGCCAGCAGCTGGCCTTCGGCGAGGGCGACCTGATCCGCAAGCTGATCGACGGCGCCGCGATCCTGTTCTCGAACGAGTACGAGTCGCACATGATCCAGTCGAAGACCGGCTGGACGCAGGACGACATCCTGGCCCGGGTGGGCATCCAGGTGACCACGCTCGGAGCGGACGGGGTGCGCATCCACCAGCGGGGCGAGGAGACCATCGAGCTGCCGGCGGCCAAGAACGTCGCGGCGCTGGAGCCGACCGGGGTCGGCGACGCGTTCCGGGCCGGTTTCCTCGGTGCGATGACCTGGGGCGTGGGCCTGGAGCGGTCCGCGCAGGTCGGCTGCGTCCTCGCGGCGTACGTCGTGGAGACGGTCGGCACGCAGGAGTACTCCTTCACCGCCGCGCAGTTCGTCGCCCGGGTCGAGGAGTCGTACGGCACCGACGCCGCGGCCGACATCGAGCCGCACCTCGCGGGTGTCCGCTGACCTCTCCGCTCGCTGGTCGAGCCGGTCGGGATCAGGACACCCGGCGCACCACGTAGCGGGGCGTGCCGTCCTCGGCGACGCCCTCCCCGACGTACTCCTGCTCGCGCATCCGGCACCAGGCCGGCACGTCGACCCGCGCGGCCACGTCCGTCGCCACGACCGCGATGGTCCCGCCGACCGCGACGTCGGTGAGGCGGCGGCCGAGCTCGATGACCGGCAGCGGGCACAGCATCCCGCGGCAGTCGAGCTCGAGGTTGACGTCCGGGGTGCTCATGCGGGGTCCCCGGGCGAAGCGGAGCGAAGCGAGCATTCGTCTGGGGCGTTCATAGCCCGATCTCCGCGCGGATGCCGCGCACCACGTCGGGCAGCTCGGCCAGGAACCGCTCCACGTCGGCCGCGGTCGTGTCCCGGGTCAGCGAGACCCGGACGTTGCCGTGGGTGAGCACGCCCATGGCGGTCAGCACGTGGCTCGGCTCCAGCGTCGAGGCGGTGCAGGCCGAGCCGCTGGCGACGCCGAGGCCGCGCCGGTCGAGCTCGGTGACCAGCGCCTCGCCGTCGACGTAGAGGCACGAGAACGTGACCAGGTGGGGGAGCCGGTCCTCCGTGTCGCCCACCACCTCGACGTCGGGGACCGCCGCCACGCCGGCGCGGATCCGGTCGATCAGCGCGGACTGCCGCGCGCCGACCATGTCGTGCTCGGCGACCACCGCCTGCAGGGCGGCCGCGGCCGCCAGGGCGGCGGGCACGTTCTCGAAGCCGGAGGCCCGCTCGTCGACCCGGTCGTCCGCGGGGAACGGGTTGCGCCACCGGGCGCCCTTGCGCACCAGGAGCACGCCCACGCCGGCCGGCCCGCCCCACTTGTGCGCCGAGGCGGCGGCGGCCGCCCAGCCCCCGGGGAGGGGGACCCGCCCCGTGGAGGCGCAGGCGTCGACGAAGAGCGGGACCTCGCCCAGCGCCTCCGCCACCGCGGCCACCGGCTGCACGGTGCCGACCTCGTGGTTGGCCGACTGGACGGCGGCCACCGTGGCCCCGCCCGGGGCCCGGTGGCACGCCCGGGCGACCTCGTCGGGCGCGACCCGGCCCAGCCGGTCCACGGCCACGGCCACGGGCTCGCCCGCGGTCCAGTGGGCGGCGTGGAGGACCGCGGAGTGCTCGACCGCGGTGTGGACGATCGTGGCGCCCCGGCGGGCTCGTCCCGCGTGCAGCCCCAGGAGGCCCCGGTGCACGGCGTCCGTGCCCGAGGCCGTGAACGTGACCTCGTCCGGCCGCACGGCCAGGCAGCCGGCGACCGCCTCGCGGGCGTTGTCGAGCAGCAGCCGCGCCGACCGCGCCGGGCCGTGCAGGCGCCGCGGATCGGCGTACCCCTGGTCGAGCGCAGCGAGCAGGACCTCGCGCGCAGCGGGGTGCAGCGGCTCCGAGGAGGCGGAGTCGAGGTAGACGGGAGACGCCGCTCCCGGGCCCGGGTGGGGCGTCCCCGAGGCATTTGTCACAGGCCGAACCTAGTCCACGCATCGGAGCACGCGCCCCGGGTGACCCACCCGTTTGCCCAGGGTCCGATTCCGATAGTGTTCGGCCTATCCGTGATCGTTGAGAGAGAGGCTCGTTCGTGGGTCTGCAACTCCCCAAGCGTGCGGCCGGGAACCTTCGTCGGGTGGCCCTGCCGGCGGCGCTGGGCACCAGCCTTTTGTTGCTGAGCAGCTGCTCGTCCGAGACCAGGGGTGAGTGGGAGCGCGGCGCCATGCCGGACCCCGCCTCCACGCAGGGTGAGCACATCCTGAACCTGTGGCAGGGAGCCTGGATCGCCGCGCTCATCACCGGCGTCGTGGTCTGGGGCCTGATCTTCTACGCCGTGTTCCGCTACCGGCGACGCAGCGAGGACGAGGTCCCGATCCAGACCCGGTACAACCTGCCGCTCGAGATCTTCTACACGATCGCCCCCATCATCATGGTGATCGTCTTCTTCCAGCACACCGTGAACGTCCAGAACACCGTCCTGGACGACGACCTGCCGGTGGACAACACCATCGAGGTCACCGGCCAGCAGTGGTCGTGGACGTTCAACTACGGCGTCGGTGAGATGGATGCGGCGGCCAACGACGACGCCGCGGACACGGAGTACCCGTACTCGTCGTACGTCTACGAGGCCGGCACCGGGTCGCACATCCCGACGCTGGTGCTGCCGGTCGACCTGACCACCCGGTTCAACCTGCACTCACCCGACGTCATCCACGACTTCGGCGTCCCCGGCTTCCTGATGAAGATGGACGTCGTCCCCGGCCGCGTGAACCACTACGAGATCACGCCGACCCGGACCGGCGAGTACGCCGGCAAGTGCTACGAGCTCTGCGGTGTCTACCACTCGCGGATGCTCTTCAAGGTCCAGGTCGTCAGCCAGGCCGACTACGAGCAGTACGTCCAGGACCTCCAGGATGCTGGCAGGGAGTCCCAGACGCCGCTGATCGGTGCGGCCGACGCCTACACCCAGGCCGGACTGGGGTCCGGCACCGAGTCCGACGGAGGCGCGGAGTGACCGCGACAGCTGCACACCCCACGACCGTGACCGGTCGCAAGTCCCTCGGCCAGCAGGTCGTCCGGGTCCTCACCACGACCGACCACAAGCTGATCGGCAAGCTCTACCTCGGCACCTCGTTCGCGTGGTTCCTCATCGGTGGCGTCATGGCGCTGCTGATCCGGTCCGAGCTGGCCTACCCGGGCATGCAGGTCGTCAACGACGAGCTCTACAACCAGCTCTTCACCATGCACGGCACGATCATGCTGCTGCTGTTCGCGACGCCGCTGTTCTTCGGGTTCGGCAACGTGATCATGCCGCTGCAGATCGGCTCCCCGGACGTCGCGTTCCCCCGCCTGAACATGTTCAGCTACTGGCTGTTCCTGTTCGGCGGGTTGATCGCCGCCTCCGGCTTCCTGACCCCGCAGGGCGCGGCCGACTTCGGCTGGTTCGCCTACACCCCGCTCTCGGACGCCGTCCGTTCGCCGGGTGTGGGTGGTGACCTGTGGATCATGGGCCTGTGGATGGCCGGTCTGGGCACCATCCTCGGTGCGGTCAACTTCATCACCACGATCATCTGCATGCGTGCCCCCGGCATGACCATGTTCCGGATGCCGATCTTCGTCTGGAACACCCTGGTCACCAGCCTGCTGGTGCTCATCGCGTTCCCGGTGCTCGCCGGTGCGCTGCTCTCGCTCGAGGCCGACCGCCAGCTCGGCGCCCACGTCTTCGACGCGGCGCACGGCGGCGCGATCCTGTGGCAGCACCTGTTCTGGTTCTTCGGCCACCCGGAGGTGTACATCATCGCGCTGCCGTTCTTCGGCATCGTGACCGAGATCCTCCCGGTGTTCAGCCGCAAGCCGATCTTCGGGTACGTCGGCCTGGTCGGCGCGACCCTCGGCATCGCGATCCTGTCGGTGGCCGTGTGGGCCCACCACATGTTCGTGACCGGCGCCGTTGACCTGCCGTTCTTCTCCGGCATGACGTTCCTGATCGCGGTGCCGACCGGCGTGAAGTTCTTCAACTGGATCGGCACGATGTGGGGCGGGTCACTGTCGTTCGACACACCGATGCTGTGGTCGATCGGCTTCCTCACGACGTTCCTCTTCGGTGGCCTGACCGGCGTCATCCTGGCCAGCCCGCCGCTGGACTTCCACGTCTCGGACTCCTACTTCGTGGTGGCCCACTTCCACTACGTGGTGTTCGGCACCGTGGTGTTCGCGATGTTCGCCGGCTTCTACTACTGGTGGCCGAAGATGACCGGCCGGATGCTCGACGAGCGCCTCGGCAAGCTCCACTTCTGGCTGCTGTTCGTCGGCTTCCACACCACCTTCCTGGTGCAGCACTGGCTCGGCGTCGAGGGCATGCCCCGTCGCTACGCCGACTACCTGCCCGAGGACGGCTTCACCACGCTCAACCAGGTCTCCACGGTGGGCGCGTTCCTGCTCGCGTCCTCGACGCTCCCGTTCTTCTGGAACGTCTACATCTCGCGGCGCGCACCGCTGGTCGAGACCGACGACCCGTGGGGCTGGGGCCGGTCCCTGGAGTGGGCGACGTCCTGCCCGCCGCCTCGCCACAACTTCGTGACGATCCCGCGCATCCGCTCGGAGTCGCCTGCCTTCGACCTGCACCACCCGGAGATCGCGGCGATCGAGCTGGAGCAGAACGAGGCCGCCCGGGACGGTGACCTGGCCGACGCGCCCGACATGGAGGGCCGTCACGACCACGTCACCGGCCACGACACCGATCCCCGCCACTCGGGGGAGGAGAACGCCTGATGAAGTCTGAGGCCTGGATCTTCGGGATCTGCACCGCCTTCTTCCTGCTGGTGAGCCCGGCGTACTGGCTCATCACGGGGGACTGGACCGGTACCTCCGCCCTGACCATGACGCTGCTGCTGTCGGCGATGGTCACGACGTACCTCGGCTTCCACGCCAACAAGATGGACCCGCGTCCGGAGGACCGGAAGGACGCCGAGATCGCCGACGGTGCCGGCGAGCTGGGCTTCTTCCCGCCCTACTCGTGGTGGCCGCTGTGGTGCGGCGCCACCCTGGCCGTGTGTGTCTTCGGCATCGCGGCCGGCGCCTGGTGGATGTTCATCATCGGCGGCGTGCTGGGGGCCCTGGCCCTCTCCGGCTGGATCTTCGAGTACTACCGCGGCGAACACGCGCACTGACCCGTCGTTCGCCCGTCCAGACCCCGCGTGAGCGTTCACACGCCGCGCGGGGTCTGTGCATTCCGGGGTAGCGGTTACTCTGGTAACGCCATCTGATCCATCTGCACGGGGAGTTCCTGCATGTCCGAGAGTCGTTTTCGCGCCCAGAAGCGGGGGTGGCGCCTGCGCCGCACCCTGGCCGGCGCAACGACCCTGGTCCTGGCGAGTCTCGCGCTGGCGGCCTGCCAGTCCGACACGCCGTCCTCCTCCGACGCGGCTCCGGAGCCCGGCGCCGCGTCGACCTCGGCAGCGCCCGACCCGGTGGAGCTGACCACGAACGCCGGCCGCGACGGCTCCGGTCTCGCGATCGACAAGCCGGTCAGGCTGGCGGCGAGCGGCGGCAGCCTGAGCTCGGTGAAGGTCACCTCCAAGGTGGGGGAGCTGCCCGGGCAGCTGGCCAAGAACCACGAGTCCTGGACCTCGACCGGGCGCCTCGAGCCGGGCACCGTCTACCGCGTCACGGCCGAGGCGAAGCGCAGCGACGGCAAGCAGGTCACCAAGACCACGCGCTTCCGGACCGAGAACCTCACCCTCGACCAGCAGACCTACGCCTCGGTGGCGCCGCTGCAGGACGAGACCGTCGGCGTCGGCATGCCGGTCATCGTCACCTTCGACGTGCCCGTGACCGACAAGGCGTCGATCGAGAAGCACATGACCGTGACGGCCACGCCGCGCCAGCAGGGCTCGTGGCACTGGCTCAGCGACACCGAGGCCCACTGGCGTCCGAAGACCTACTGGAGGGCCGGCTCGGACGTCTCGGTCGACGTGGACATCAACTCGATCCCCGCCGGGGCGGGCATCTACGGCCAGGAGAGCCGGCACGTCGACTTCCACATCGGCGACGCCAACGTCTACAAGGTCAACGCGCAGACCGACCAGATGCAGGTCTTCCAGAACGGCACGCTGCTGCGCACCATCCCGATCACGACCGGCAAGCAGGGCTTCACGACCCGCTCGGGCACGAAGGTCATCATCGAGAAGTTCGAGACCAAGCGGATGAACTCCGAGACCATCGGCATCGGCAAGAACAACCCGGAGCACTACGACCTCGATGACGTGAAGTACGCCATGCGGGTCACCTACTCCGGCGAGTTCCTCCACGCCGCTCCGTGGTCGGTGTCCTCCCAGGGCCACGAGAACGTCTCCCACGGCTGCACCGGCATGAGCACCGCCAACGCGCAGTGGCTCTACAACATGTCCCGCCGCGGCGACGTCGTCGAGTACACCGGCACCGACCGTCCGATGACCCTCACCAACGGCTACGGCGACTGGAACGAGTCCTTCGCCGACTACAGCGCCGGCTCCGCCCTCTCCTGACGGCGACCCGTCGCTCGTTCGGGCGGCCGGTACGTCGGCCCCGTCGCTTGCTGAGCAGCGGCTCCGCCGACCGTACGTCCACAGGTGAGCCCTCGGTCGGTCCCCAGCACAGGCGCATGCCCCGGAGGGGTGCCGCCGGCGAGGCGGAGCACGCCGGTCACCATGACCAGCGAACCTGTGAGCGGTCCCTTCCTGGACAGCACGGACCGCGTACCCGACCTCGCCCCACCGGTCGATCCGAGGCTGCAGTCCTCGAGCGGTACGCCGCGGAGCACGACGGGGCGCGCTGGCACGGGCCCGAGCAACAGCTTCACGACCGCGACCGCCGGGCCTGGCTCGCCGAGACCGACGCGTGGCGCTTCGACGTCTTCGTCGGCCACCACCTCTGCGGCCCGGTCCGGTGTGTCGGGGCGCGTCTGCAGGCGGGGGTCGCCGAGGCCAGGCGGCCGGTGGGTCGCCGGGCGGGGAGCGGCCAGGACCGGGGCCCGGATCGTCGGCGATTCCTCCAGCTCGCGACGGGTCGGCGTCGGACGCGGTGACCAGGCGACGGGTCGGCGTGGGGGAGGGATGAGGGCTGCGAAATGACGCCGACCCGCCCGAGAGGACTCGGACGGGTCGGCGTCGGTGGTGCGGGTGCTCAGTGGGAGCGGAGGTGCTCCTCGTCCACGAGGTGGTGGCCGTCGAACTGGTGGCCGTCGGCCGGGTGGTCGAGGCCCGCCTGGAGCTCGTTCTCGTGCTCGACGTGGTGGTGGGCCTCCTCGAGCTCCTCGCGGGTCGGCTTCTGCACGTTGTCGGCGTACATCAGCGTCCCGAGCTTGCTGCGCAGCTTCTGCCCGCGGGTAGCCGGTGCCGGCACGCCGTTGGCGTCGGTCTCCGCCTCCAGCGCCGGCATCTCGTCACGCTCCCGGGCCGTCATCGTGTAGGCACGGGCCGGGGAGATCGGCAGGTGCCGCTCGCTGTAGCCGCCCTCGGGCGAGCGCATGATGATGCCGGTCTCGTAGCCGTGCAGCAGCGTCTCGTTGTCGTGACGCTGGAGCGAGATGCACCAGCGGCGCGTGATGAAGAACGCGATCGCAGGACCGATGAAGACCGCAGCGCGCATGAAGTACGTGATCTGGTTGATGCTGGCGTGCAGCTTGATCGCGATGATGTCGTTGCCACCCGCGGCCCACATCAGGCCGTAGAAGGTCATCAGCGACACCATCACCGCGGTGCGGGTCGGGGCGTTGCGCGGCCGCTGGAGCAGGTGGTGGTCGCGCTTGTCACCGGTGATCCAGGACTCGATGAACGGCAGCAGCATCAGGATCGTGAACATCAGGCCCGGCAGCACGATGATCGGGAGGAAGACGTTGAAGGGGAACGTGTGGCCCCAGAACGCGAACTCCCAGCCGGGCATGATGCGCAGGGCGCCGTCCGGCCAGCCCATGTACCAGTCGGGCTGCGAGCCCGCCGTCACCTTGCTCGGGTCGTAGGGCCCGAACTTCCACACCGGGTTGATCGTCAGCAGCCCACCCATGAGCGCGGTGACGCCGAAGACGATGAAGAAGAACCCGCCGGCCTTGGCGGCGTACACCGGCAGCATCGGGAAGCCGACGACGTTCTGCTCGGTGCGGCCGGGGCCAGGCCACTGCGTGTGCTTGTGGTAGACGAGCAGCAGCATGTGGGCGGCGATCAGGGCGAGGAGCAGGCCCGGGATCAGCAGCACGTGGATGGTGAACAGGCGCGGGATGATCGACTCACCCGGGAACTCGCCACCGAAGAGGAAGAACGACATGTAGGTGCCGACCAGCGGCATCGACTTCATGAAGCCGTCCGCGGCGCGGATACCGGTGCCGGAGAGCAGGTCGTCGGGCAGCGAGTAGCCGGTGAAGCCCTCGAGCGTGCCGAGGAGCAGCAGCAGGGAGCCGATGACCCAGTTCAGCTCGCGGGGCTTGCGGAACGCGCCCGTGAAGTACACCCGCAGCAGGTGGATCATCATCGAGGCGACGAACAGCATCGCGGCCCAGTGGTGCATCTGCCGCATGAGCAGACCACCACGGACGTCGAAGGACAGGTTCAGGCTCGAGGCGTAGGCCTCGGACATGGTGACGCCGCGCAGCGGGTCGTAGGAGCCTTCGTACTGGACCTCGCCCATGCTGGGTGTGAACCACAGGGTGAGGAACACGCCGCTGAGGAGGAGCACCACGAAGCTCCACAGCGCGATCTCACCGAGCATGAAGGACCAGTGGTCGGGGAAGACCTTGCGCAGGTTCTTCTTCATGGCCGTGGCCAGGCCGAGGCGGTCGTCGGCCCACGCGGCGGCAGCACCGGCCTTGCTCGGCTTGCCGGCCGTCGCGGCGGTGGTGGCGTTGGTCGTGGCGACCTTGCTCGTGTCGATGCTCACTGCGGGTCACGCTCCCAGTAACTCGGTCCCACGGGTTCGGTGAAGTCACTCTGGGCGATCAGGTAGCCCTCATCATCCACCGCCATCGGCAGCTGGGGAAGGGCGTGGCCGGCGGGCCCGAAGATCACCTTGCCGGAGTCGGTCAGGTCGAAGGTCGACTGGTGGCAGGGGCAGAGCAGGTGGTGGGTGGTCCGCTCGTTCAGCGAGATCGGACACCCCACGTGCGTGCAGATCTTGGAGTAGGCGACGATGCCGTCCACGGACCAGTTGAGGGTCTGCTCGGAGACGATGTCGTCGGGCTCCATGCGGTGCACGATCACGGCGCACTTCGACTTGGCGATCTGCACCTCGACGCCCTCGAGGACCGGCTCGCCCTCCGCGTCGGTGGCGAAGAGGATCTCCGGCTCGGCGTTGACCAGGTCGCCGATCTCGAGGTCGGACACCTTGATCGGGGTGCCGACGACGTCGCGGACGATGCGCATGCCCTTGCGCCACAGGGTGTGCTCGAGCTTGTCGCCGGGCAGCGGGCCGAGGTCGCGGAGCATCACGATGGCCGGCAGGCCGAGGATGCCCACCGCGCCGAGCAGCGAGTTGCGCACCAGCGGACGGCGGCCGATGCCGGACTCCTCGAGGCCGGCGCTCAGCGCGGCGAGGGTGGCCTCGCGGTCCTCGTCGGAGGACTTGGCCGGGTGTCGGTACTCGACCATCTCGTGGTCACCCATGAGCTTGCGGGCCCACTGGATGACGCCGATGCCGATGAAGAGCAGGGCACCGCCGAGGAAGACGCCGAGCGCGACGTTGGACGCGCCCAGGCCGCCGACGGTGTCCCACTGGTCGCCCACGTCGAAGACGAAGTAGGAGACCAGGAACAGCACGGCGCAGACCATCGACAGCCCGAACATGGCTGCCACCTGGCGCTCCGCGCGCTTCTCCGCCTTGGCGTCGACGTCGGTCGGCCGCCAGGTGTGGGCCGGCAGGCCCGGGTTGGCGACCGGCTCGTCCTCGAACGTCGAGGGGACGTGGTCGTGGTCGTGGGAGTTCTGGTCGCTCACGCTTCCACCTTCTTCTTCTGCGAGCGCGTGGTGTGGGCGGCGATCCAGACGGCGAAGCCGACCAGCGAGCCGAGCCCGACCAGCCAGGCGAACAGGCCCTCGCTCACGGGGCCGAGGCCGCCGAGACCGAAGCCGCCGTAGCCGGGGGCCTCCTCGAGCGAGCCGAGGTAGGCGATGACGTCACGCTTCTCCTCGGGGGACAGGTTGCCGTTGGAGAAGTTGTCCATGGCCTGGGGCCCGGTCAGCATCGCCTCGTAGATGTACTTGGGCTCGACGCCACGGATCTTGGGCGCGTAGCCGCCGCGGGGCATGGCTCCGCCCGAGCCCTCGAAGTTGTGGCAGGCGGTGCAGTTGGTCAGGAAGATCTGGCCGCCGCGGGTGATGGCCTCCTCGCGCTCGGAGGCGCTGAGACCCTCGATGCTGTAGTCCTCCGAGGTGGGGATGGAGGGGCCGGGGCCGAGCGAGGCGACGTACGCCGCGAGCTGGGCGATCTCCTCGTCGGTGTAGACCGGCTTCTTCCGCGGGGCCTGGGCGCCGGGCTGCGCCATCGGCATCCGGCCGGTGCCGACCTGGAAGTCGACGGCAGCGGCACCCACACCGACCAGCGAGGGGCCGATCTGGTTGCCGTTCTGGGTCTTGACGCCCTCGCCGTTCTGCCCGTGGCAGAAGGCGCAGCCGACGAGGAAGAGCTCGCGGCCCTTGGCGGCCTGGTCGGCATCACTCTCGCCCTGCTGGGCCTGGGCGGGCGCGAACGCGGCGTACAGGGTGCCGGTCATCAGCAGCCCGAGCAGCAGCACCACGAAGCCGGCGAGCGGTCCGCGTCGGTGCCGTGAGAGTCGACCTGCGGAGCGGTTCAGGAGACGCACATTGAGTCCTTGCTGGAGGTCCTGGAGGGGTCCGACGTGGGGCTACTTGATCAGGTAGATGGTCGCGAACAGACCGATCCACACGACGTCGACGAAGTGCCAGTAGTAGGAGACGACGATCGCGCTGACCGCCTGCTCGTGGGTGAACCGTCGTGCCAGGAACGTGCGCCCCAGCACGAAGAGGAACGCGATCAGGCCGCCGGTCACGTGCAGGCCGTGGAAGCCGGTGGTGAGGTAGAACATCGTGCCGTAGGCGGAGTCCTGGATCGTGACGCCCTCCTTGACCAGGGAGGCGTACTCGGTGGCCTGGCCACCGATGAAGACCGCGCCCATGACGTAGGTCAGCACGAACCACTCGCGCAGGCCCCAGCCCTTGACGTTGAGGACCGAGCCGGTGCGTCCGACCTGGCCGCGCTCCGCGGCGAAGACGCCGAGCTGGCAGGTCAGCGAGGAGAGCACGAGGATCGTCGTGTTGACGGCCGCGAACGGGATGTTGAGCTTCTCGGTGTTCGCAGCCCACAGGTCCGGGCTCACGGCCCGGATCGTGAAGTACGACGCGAACAGGGCCGCGAAGAACATCAGCTCACTGGAGAGCCAGATGATCGTCCCGACGCTGACCATGCTCGGCCGGTCGTGGTGCCCGTGCAGTCGGGATGCCGGAATCGCGGTAGTTGCTGTCGCCACGGGCGCCATTATGTCGTGACCTGTCGGGGAGGGCACCCCGACCCCCTCCTGTTGCGGCGTCATATTCTTCACAGCGTGCTGGTGTCCTCGCTCTTCGTCTCCTGGGACGCCTCCGCGACCCTCCCGAGGTTCACGCTGGGGCGGGTGTTCAGCGAGTGGTCGCTGGAGCCGATCCCCTTCGTGATCACGGTCTGGGTGGCCGGTCTCTACCTGCTCGGGGTCCACACCCTGCGCCGCCGCGGTGACCGCTGGCCGGCGGGGCGGACGCTCTCCTTCGTGGTCGTCGGGATGGGCGCCTTCTACTTCGCCACCGCCTCCGGGCTGGGCACCTACGACCTGACCCTGCTCAGCGTCCACATGGTCCAGCACATGCTGCTGTCGATGCTGGTGCCGCTCGCGCTCGCGCTCGGCGCCCCGGTCACGCTCGCGCTGCGGACCCTGCCCACCCGGCCCCGCGGCTGGCTGCTGGTGGTGCTGCACTCCCGGGTCGCCCGCGTGCTGTCCTTCCCGCCGCTGACGCTGGCGCTCTACGTCATCTCGCCCTGGGCGCTCTACTTCTCCGGCTGGTACGACGCGTCGCTGCACTCGGCGTACGTCCACGAGATGATGCACCTGCACCTGGTGCTCGTCGGTGCCCTGTTCTTCTGGCCGTTGATGGGCATCGACCCGGTGCCCGGGCGGGTCGGCTACCCGGCGCGGATGTTGCTGGTGGTGCTGACGCTGCCCTTCCACGCCTTCCTCGGCGTCACGATCATGGGCCAGGACACCCTGATCGGGCACGACTGGTACCCCTCGCTCCACGACGGGCCGATGGGCTCCTGGCTGCCCGACCCGCACGACGACCAGCACCTCGCCGGCGGGATCCTGTGGGGCTCCGGCGACCTGATCGGGCTGGTCTTCTTCGGCGTGCTGTTCGCGCAGTGGGTGCGCTCCTCGATGAAGGAGGCGGCGCGGGAGGACCGGCGGCTGGACCTGCTCGAGGCCCGTGCCGCGGCCCGGTCCGCCGGCGCGTCGGCGACCAGCCCCGGCGAGGCCGGCCGGGACGGGTAGCATCGCCGCCGTGAACGCCTCGACCTCGACCAGGACCGCGCCGCTGAAGGTGCTCGTCTACAGCGACGACGTCAACACGCGACAGCAGGTCCTCCTCGCCCTCGGCCGCCGCCCGCACCCGGACCTGCCGGAGGTGGAGTACGTCGAGGTCGCGACCGAGCCCGTCGTGCTCCAGAACATGGACGCGGGCAGCATCGACCTCGCGATCCTCGACGGCGAGGCCGTCCCCGCCGGCGGGATGGGGATCGCCAAGCAGCTCAAGGACGAGATCTACGGCTGCCCGCCGGTGCTGGTGCTCACCGGCCGGCCGCAGGACGCCTGGCTGGCGACCTGGTCGCGGGCGGACGCGGCGGTGCCGCACCCGCTGGACCCGATCCAGCTCGCCGAGACCGTGGTGACGTTGCTGCGCTCGCGCGTGCCCGCCACCGCCTGATGGCCCGACGGGCTGTCCGCGGGGCTCCGCGATGACCGGCTGGCCCGAGGTCCTCGGCGCCCTCGTCGCCCGGAGCGACCTCACGTCCGAGCAGACCGCCTGGGCGATGGAGGAGATCCTGGCCGGCGAGGCGAGCCCCGCCCAGATCGCCGGGTTCGCGGTCGCGCTGCGCGCCAAGGGCGAGACGATCGACGAGGTCTCCGGCCTCGCGGCAGCGATGCTCGCGCGCGCCAACCCCATCTCCGTGCCGGGCCGGCTGCTCGACGTCGTCGGCACCGGCGCCGACCGCTCGATGTCGGTCAACATCTCGACGATGGCCGCGATCGTGGCGGCGGGGGCCGGCGTCCGCGTCGTGAAGCACGGCGCCCGATCCGCCTCGTCGAAGTCGGGCTCCGCCGACGTACTGGAGTCGCTCGGCATCCGCCTCGACCTGCCCCCCGACCGGGTGGCCGCGGTGGCGGAGGAGGCCGGGATCACGTTCTGCTTCTCCGCTGCCTTCCACCCGGCGATGCGCCACGCCGCCGTGCCGCGCCGCGAGCTCGGCATCGGGACCACCTTCAACTTCCTGGGTCCGCTCACCAACCCCGCCCGTCCCGCGGCGCAGGCGATCGGCTGTGCCGACCTCCGGATGGCACCGGTCATGGCCGGGGTGTTCGCGCGCCGCGGAGTGGACGCCTGGGTGTTCCGGGGCGACGACGGGCTCGACGAGCTCACCACGACGACCACCTCGTCGGTGTGGGTCGTCCGTGGCGGTGAGGTCTCCACGGTGACGGTCGACCCGGCGACCTTCGGCCTCCCGCGCAGCACGACCGAGGCGCTGCGCGGTGGCGACGCGGACCACAACGCCGAGGTGGTGCGTCGGCTGCTCGACGGCCGTCAGGACGCCGTGCGCGATGCCGTGCTCCTCAACGCGGCCGCCGCGCTCGCGGTGTACGACGCGCTGCCGGTGCCCGTGGACGAGGCGCTGGCCGTCGGGCTGGAGCGGGCCCGGGACTCGATCGACTCGGGCGCGGCCAAGCAGGCGCTCGACCGCTGGGTGGCCGCGTCCTCGCGGTGAGCTACAGCTCCAGCACCCAGGACCCGCCCTCGGGACGGAACCCGAGCCGGTCGTAGTAGGCCCCGACCATCCCCGGAGGGGTCACCACCCGGGTGAACCCGTGGTCGCGCAGCAGGCCGCTGCGGCGCCACACGAACTCACCGGGGGAGAAGTCGCGGAACCGCGGCGTGACGTAGTCGAGCAGCACCCGCGCGACCCGGTCCTCGGCGCGGAGCAGGACCACGCCGACCGTCTCGTCGCCCTTCATCACCACGAAGGCGTGGCCCGCCTCGTCGCCGGGGTCCCAGACGAGGTCGGGCTGGAAGCGCAGGATGTCCGCGCCGTGGATGCGCAGCACGTGCCGGAGGTACTCGTCGGCGGTGCCGACCTCGACGGCCTCGAAGACGGCCTCGTCGTGGCGCTGGCCCACCAGCTGCACGATGAACCAGACGTTGATCACGCTGAGCACGGCGTTCATGCCGACCATCGGCCAGACGCCGATGAGGGCGTTGAAGACGATCAGGATCAGGCAGGCGAGGAGGTTGAGGGTGCGGAACCGCAGCACCCGCGCCTGCAGCAGCGAGAAGACCAGCAGGGCGCTGCCGCCCCAGCCCAGGATGTCGAGCCAGTGGTCACCGAGCCATGCCACGTTCAGTCGAGACCGAGGGAGAACGCAGACTCGAGGTCGTGCCGCGAGTAGGCACGGAACGCGATGTGGGTCTCCGTCGAGGTCACCCCGGGGATCTTGTTCAGCCGGTCGGCGACCACGCTGGCGACGTCCTCGTGGTTGCGGACCCGGACCAGCGCGATCAGGTCGATCTGCCCCGTCACGGAGTAGACCTCGCTGACGCCTTCGAGGGCGGCGATGCCCTCGGCCACCTCGGGGATCCGGGCAACGTCGGCCTTGACGAAGACGATGGCGGTGATCATGGGCAGCACCCTAACGGGCCGGCTGGTGCACCGGCGCGAGGCCGCGGCGGTCGTCGAAGGGCACCAGGGAGAGCCGCGACTGGTTGACCGCGTCGTGGATCGCGAGGTGTCGCGTGGCGCCGGCGATCGGGCAGGTCCACTCGCCGTCGACCTCGACCAGCCGGATGCCCGGGGACTCGAGCCAGCGCAGCACCTTCTCGGTCTCCTCGGCCGTCGCCGCGGGCACCGGCCCGGGAGCCGCGGCGACGGTCTCGGCGCAGGCACGCAGCTCGGCCACGAACTGGTGCGCGTCGGCCCCCGCCGGGATCGTGCCGGCGGCGGCCAGCCTGCCGAACCGGACGACGTGGACGGCCCAGCGCCCGTCGTCCTCGCGCCGGGCGGCCACCACCTCGGGGCACCGGGTCAGCGCCGAGAGCCGCTGGGTGCGGGCGGCCGCGCGGACGAAGGCGGCGAGCCGGTCGCGGTGGATGCCGGCCTCCTCGAAGCGCTCGTCGGCCGCGAGCGCGGCCATCCGGGCATTGATGGCCTCGACCACCTCGTCCGGCCGCCGCAGCAGCGAGTCGCGCAGCTGCCGCACGACCGCGGCGTACGTCGTGGCGTCGACGCTGCCGTCGCACGGGGACAGGCAGCGGCCCATCTCGGCGAGCACGCAGGCCGCGCGGGAGGGCTCGCGGGACAGCCGGTCCGAGCACTGGCGCACCGGGAACGTGTCGTGGAGGGCGGAGAGGCACTTCTCGGCCGACTTCTTCGAGGCGAACGGGCCGAGGTAGTCGGCCTCGTCGTCGAGCACCCGGCGCACCAGTGAGAGCCGCGGCCACGGCTCCCGGGTCAGCTTGACGAAGTGCACCTTCTCGGGGAACCGGGAGCGCCGGTTGTAGCGCGGCTTGTGCTCGGCGATCAACCGCAGCTCGCGGACCTCGGCCTCGAGGGCGGTGGCGCACTCGATCCCGTCCACCGTCGAGGCCAGGCCCACCATCTCGCCCATGCGGGAGCGTGTCTCCGAGGCGGTGAAGTAGGAGCGGACCCGCGTGCGCAGGTCGCGGGAGGTGCCGACGTAGAGGACACGGGAACGGTCGTCGCGGAAGAGGTAGACGCCCGGCGAGTGGGGGAGCGCCTCGGCGAGGTGCCGCTTCTTGCGCTGGGCGGTGGTGACCCTCGAGGAGAAGGTCTGCAGCTCCTCCAGGGTGTGCACCCCCAGGCCGCCGAGCCGCTCCATCAGCCCGTGCAGCACGTCGACGGTGGCCCGGGCGTCGGACAGCGCCCGGTGGTTGGGGGTGGTCGTGGAGCCGAACACGCGGGCCAGTGAGGAGAGCTTGCAGTTCGGCGCGTCGTCGCGGGTGATCACCCGGCGCGCGAGCTTGGCCGTGTCGAGCACCTCGAACCGTGGCCACGGGCGGCCCTGCTGCTCGGCGAAGTGCTTGAGGAAGCCCACGTCGAACGGGGCGTTGTGGGCGACGAGCACGGTGCCGGCCGCGAACTCGAGGAACGCCGGCAGCGCGGACTCGATCGACGGCGCGTCGGAGACCATCGTGTTGCTGATGCCGGTCAGGACCGCGATGAAGGCCGGGATCTCGGTGTGGGGGTTGACGAGGGTCTGGAACTCGGCGAGCACCTCCCCGCCACGCACCTTCACCGCTCCGATCTCGGTGATCATCGACCCGCCCTGCGCCGAGCCGCCGGTCGTCTCGAGGTCGACCACGCAGAAGGTGATGTCGCGCAGTGGACGCCCCAGCTCGTCGAAACTGCGTTGCGACTCCCATCGGGAAGGCGCACCCTGAACGGCGCTGCTCATGTCGTCGACGCTAGAGGCGAGCACCGACAATCCGGCCGCGGCGCGCGGACTAGGGTGGTCGTGAGAGCACCGCCACCCGGCGACAGACCCGACCGGACCACCGAGGAGGCCCGTGAGCACCGTGATCCCCGACGCGGGACACCGCTGGCGCTGCTCCGGCTGCGGCAACCTCACCCGCTTCGACGTGACGCGCACCCGGCGGACCCGCGAGTTCTGGCACTTCGACCTCGCCGGGGAGCACCTGGTCGAGGAGACCGAGGTCGAGTCGGAGTCGGTCGCGTCCGTGGTGTGCCGCTGGTGCGGCCGGGACGACGCGATCGAGGTCGTGGCGCGCACCGAGGCCGTCGACGAGCCGGCGAGCGGCTGACGGTGACTGCCGTGTCCCGGCCCCCGCTCACCCTCGGCGGGCTGCCCGGCGCCGTGCGCACGCGGGTCGTGGCGCTCGCCGCCGACGCGCTGCCCGACGTGGTTCGGCTGCCGCCTGCGCTGCGCCGGGTCGCCGGATTCGCGCCGCAGCGCCGTGCCCGCCTGGGTGGCTCGGCGATCGCCGCCGCCCTCGAGGCCGACGACGAGCTCCGCGAGCGCGTGGGCACCCAGGTCGCCGCCCGCACGTCGTACGACGCGGACGCGCTGCCGGGGCTCGCCGGCGGCGACGAGGGCGCCGACCCCGCCGAGGTCGCGGCTGCCGCCTGGCTGGTGCGCCCCGAGGGCTGGGAGGAGGTGCTCCACGCCGCGGCGGACCGGCTGCGGGAGCGGCCGGACGCCGTGGAGCGGGAGGCCGCCGAGGTCGCCCGGCTGCGGGACAAGCTCGCCGACGCCGAGCAGGCCGTGCGCGACCTGCGGGCCCGCAACCGCGCCCAGGTCGACGAGTACAAGAACGAGAACGCCTCCCTGCGGCGCAAGCTGGGGGAGTCCCGCGCCGCCGAGCGTGCGGCCCGGGCCGCGCTCGAGGAGCAGCAGCGGGCGGTCGAGGAGGCGCAGCGCACGGCCTCGGCCCAGGCCGCCGGCCAGGACAAGGAGCTGCGCCGGCTGCGGGCCCAGGTGGCCCAGCTCGAGGCCGAGGCGTCGGCCGACCGACGCGCGGCCCGGTCCGACCGGGACGAGGCGTCGCTGCGCGCGCGGCTGCTGCTCGACACCGTGATCGACGCGGCGTCCGGACTGCGACGGGAGCTGGCGCTGCCGAGCGTCGAGGGGGCGCCGGGCGACCGGGTCGAGGCCGACCTGGTCCGGGCGGGCGCGGCGAGGGCCGGAGCCACGGCCGCGGCGTCGAGCAGCCCCGCGCTCCTGGAGCGGGTGCTCGGCATGCCGCGCGCCCGGCTGATCGTCGACGGGTACAACGTGAGCAAGACCGCCTGGCCGACGTCGCCGCTGGAGGCGCAGCGGATCAGGCTGCTGGCCGGACTGGCGCCGCTGGTGGCCAGGCTCGGTGTCGAGACCACCGTCGTCTTCGACGCGGCCGCGGCCTCCGCGCGCACGGTCGCCCAGGCGCCACGCGGGGTCAAGGTCGTGTTCAGCCCCGAGGGTGTGATCGCCGACGACGTGATCCGCGACCTGGTGGCCGCCGAGCCGTCCGGGCGCGTGGTGGCGGTCGTGAGCAGCGACCGCGAGGTCGCCACCGACGTGGCGCGGGCGGGGGCCCGCAGCCACTCCGCCGAGGCGCTCATCGGCCTGCTCAGCTGAGCCCGGGCGGCTCCGGCGTACGTCGCGACACGCCGTGGCGGGCCGAGCCCGGCCCGGGCTGTCGGTGGCTGCTGGGAGCGTCGAGGACATGACGACACGAATCGACTGCGACAGCTGCGTGGTGCGTGGGCTGGCGTGCCACGACTGCGTGGTGACCGTGCTGCTCGGGCCGCCGCCCGAGCTGACCTTCGACGACGACGAGCGCCGCGCGCTCGACGTCCTGGCCGAGGGAGGCCTGGTGCCTCCGCTCCGGCTCGTGCAGTCCCTGCCCGGCATCGAGATCGAGTCGGCGTGACCGGAGTGACGGATGTGACATTTCCCCCGAATTGACCACGTGGGTGGCGAGAAACACCCCGAAACTTGGGGATGAAAGTTTGATGGTGGCGCTCTCGCGCCACTAGTGTGTGGCGCTCAGGTGTCCGTGAAAGTGGATCAGACCGGATCTACGCGGGCACTGCGTCGAGTTCCAGGCCGTCTCGGAGGCCTGGGAGCCGGGGAACCAACCCACCTGGGGTGAATCTCCCGCAAGGCGGCGGCACCTGTGTCGCCGAGGAGCGGGAGTAGGGCCTGTCGTGCCCGAACCCGTCAGCTCACCCGGTAGGCGTACGACACGCAAGGGAGACCGCCCGCTCGTGCTGAACGGTCGGAAGCGAATCATGGCGCGCCCATTCGGCGCCGCAGTGTCCGGACTGGCCCTCGCGGCCGTGGTCGGGGTCGTTCCCTCGTCCCCCGCGCAGGCGGAGCCGGACATCGATGACGTGAAGTCTCGGGTCGACACGCTGTACCACCAGGCCGAGCAGGCCTCGGAGCGGTACAACGACGCCAAGCTCGAGCTCAAGGACCTGCGCCACGACATGGGCTCCCTGAAGGCCGACCAGCGCCGTCAGGACGACCGCCTCGGCGCCGTCCAGGAGCAGGTCAAGGACTCGATCGTCCGCCAGTACGAGGGCGAGAGCCTCTCCGCGGTGGGTCAGGTCGTGGTCTCCGACGACCCCAAGTCCTTCCTCGCGCAGCTGTCGACGATGTCGGCCTTCGACGACCTCCAGGGCCAGCTGTTCGCGGACTACTCCACCGAGCTCAAGGCGCTGGACATCCGGCGCGAGGCCACGGAGAAGCGTGCGGCCGAGGTCGCGGCGACGAAGAAGAAGCTCGCCGACGAGAAGGCCACGATCGACGACAAGCTGGCCGAGGCGAAGTCCCTGCTCGGCAAGCTCGAGGCCGAGCAGCGCGAGGCCCTGACCTCGCGCAGCGCCGCCCCCCGGACCCCGCCGGTGGCCGCCTCCGGCAACGCCGCTGCCGCGGTCCAGTTCGCCATGGCCCAGGTCGGCGACGCGTACGTCTACGGCGCGGCCGGCCCGGATGCCTGGGACTGCTCGGGCCTGACGATGATGGCCTGGGCCCAGGCCGGCGTCGCGCTGCCGCACTCGTCCAGCGCCCAGTACAACTCCGGCCCGCACGTCGCGGAGTCCGAGCTGATGCCGGGCGACCTGGTGTTCTACTACAGCCCGATCAGCCACGTCGGCATGTACATCGGCAACGGCATGATCGTGAACGCCGAGAACCCCAGCGCCGGCGTGAAGGTCACCAGCCTGCACGCGATGCCGTACGTCGGTGCGGTCCGCCCTGGCTGACCCCGTCCGTGCGAAGGCCGGTCGCCCCCTCTGGTGGGTGGCCGGCCTTTCGCTGTCCCTGCTGCTGGTCGCCGGCCTGGTCACCTGGTCGGTGCTCGACTGCGACCCCTACGTCGCCGGCCAGCGGCGCCCGGCCGCGCCCCAGGCCCAGCCGTCGCTGGCCGCGGCTGCGCTGCACGACCTCGAGGACGCGGTCGTCGCCGGGGACGCCGGCGCCGCCCGGGCGCTCGCGCCCCGGGGCGACGAGCACGCCGGGTCGCTGCTGACCGCGGTGGTCGACAACGCCCGCGCGCTGCACGTGCGCGACTTCTCGGTGCGCTACGTCGACGAGGAGGGCGGCGTCGCCGACGACGGGTCCTGGGCGGCCGCGGTGGACGCGACCTGGCGGTTCGCGGGGTTCGACGCCCGGCCCGCGCGAGCCGAGGTCACCGTCCGGTTCGTGCCCCGCGACGGCGGGGTCGCCGTGGCCGGGTTCGGCGGCGGTGGTCGGCGGACCCCCCTGTGGCTGGCCTCCCGCCTCGAGGTCCGGCGCACCCCGGCGACGCTGGTGATGGTGGCCGGCCCGGCCGGCGAGGCGGACGCCTACGCCCGCCGCGCCCGGACCGCGGTGCCGGTGGTGCGCCGGGTGCTGCCGCGCTGGCGCTCGGGCCTGGTCGTCGAGGTCCCGGCGTCGGCCCACGACCTCGACGCCACGCTGGACGCCGATCCGGGGGAGTACGCCAACATCGCCGCCGTCACCTCCACGGTCGACGGCTCGCTGGCGCCCGGCTCGCCGGTGCACGTCTTCGTCAACCCCGACGTGTTCGACTCGCTGCGACCGCAGGGGGCCCAGGTCGTGATGAGCCACGAGGCCGTCCACGTCGCCACCGGGGCCGCCACCAGCAACCTGCCGCTGTGGCTGCTGGAGGGCTTCGCCGACTACGTGGCCCTGCGAGACGTCGACCTGCCGCTGACCACGACGGCCGGTCAGGTCATCCGGCAGGTCCGCCGCCACGGCCCGCCCGCCCGGCTCCCCGGTGCGGCCGAGTTCGACACGACCACCACCCACCTCGGGGCGACGTACGAGAGCGCGTGGTTCGCCTGCCGGCTGCTCGCCGCCAGCGGCGGCGAGGCGGCACTGGTGCGGCTCTACGAGCGGGTCGACCACGGGGCGGCCCTCGGACCGGCGCTGCGCTCGACGTTCGGGCTGGGCGTGGGGCAGCTGACCCAGCAGTGGCGGCAGGGGCTGTCAGACTTGGCGTCGTGAACCACGCTGACCGGCGGACGTCGCTCGCCGTCCTCCTCGTCGGCGCGGTCGCGTTCGTGGCGCTGGCCGTGTGGCTGGTGCCCTGGCAGCCGGTCCCCGGCGGCACCCCGCCCCCGGCGCCGCCCCGGTCGGTCTTCTCCGCCGAGGAGGTCAGCGCCGCCCAGGACTTCGCCACCTGGGTGCGCGTCTGGGGCTGGGGCTCGCTGGTCGTGTCGCTGCTGGTGGCGTGCTGGTTCGGGTTCACCCGCCACGGGATCCGGCTCGTGGAGCGGATGCGGGGGCCGTGGTGGTGGCGCGTCGTGCTCGCGGTGACCGCGCTGGAGCTGATCGGTCGGGTCCTGACGCTGCCCTTCGCCGTGCTGATGCGTCGGCACCTGCTGGACTACGGGCTCACCCGGCAGGCCTGGAGCGGGTTCGCCGCCGACATGGTCCGGACCGAGCTGGTCACGATCCTGACGACGTCGGTGGGACTGGTGGTGCTGGTCGGCTGCGCCCGCCGCTGGCCGCGCGGGTGGCCGGCGGTGGCCGGCGGCCTGCTGTCCGGCCTGGTCCTGGTCGGCTCGTTCGTCTACCCGTTGGTCGTGGAGCCGCTCTTCAACTCCTTCACGCCCCTGCCCGACGGGGCGCTGCGCAGCCAGATCCTGCGGCTCGCCGACCGCGAGGGCGTGCACGTCGACGACGTCCTGGTCTCCGACGCCTCGCGTCGTACGACGACGCTGAACGCCTACGTGTCCGGCTTCGGGAGCACCCGCCGGGTGGTCGTCTACGACAACCTGGTGCACGACCTGCCCGACGACCAGGCCCTGGCTGTCGTGGCGCACGAGCTCGCCCACGCGCGCCACGACGACGTCGTGACCGGCTCCGTGCTGGGCGCGTCCGCGGCGCTGGTCGGCGTGGGGCTGCTCGGGCTCGCGGTGGGTGCGCTGGGCCGGCGTCGGCCGATGGGGGACCCGGCCCTCGTGCCGCTGGTGCTGGCGCTGCTCGCCGTCGGCACGCTGCTCGCAAGCCCGCTCGAGAACGCCGTGAGCCGAGAGATCGAGACCAGGGCCGACGTCGACGCGCTGCGGGCGACGCACGACCCGGACGCGTTCATCCGGATGCAGCGCGAGCTGGCGGTGCGCTCGCTGGCCGATCCCACGCCGCCTGCGTGGTCCCAGTTCTGGTTCGGCAGCCACCCGACCACGCTCACCCGGGTCGCGATCGCCCGGACGCTCTACCCGGAGGTGCCCCCGCTCTACCGGAAGGTCCCCAGGGTCCGCTGAACGGGTCCGCCGGGTCAGCCGTAGAGCTCGGCCACCTCGTCGCGGAACTCGCGCATCACCACGTTGCGCTTGAGCTTGAGGCTCGGCGTGAGCTGCCCGCCCTCCTCGGTCCAGTCGTCGGGGAGGATCGTGAACTTGCGGATCGACTCGGCCTTCGACACGGCCTTGTTCGCCTCGTCGACCGCCGTCTGGACCTCCGCCCGCAGGTCCGGGTCGTCGACCAGGTCCGCGACGGAGCCCGTCTTGTGGTGCGCCTCCGCCCAGGCCGGCACGGCCTCGGGGTCGAGGGTGATGAGCGCGGCGATGAACGGCTGGCCGTCGCCGACGACCATGCACTGGTCCACCAGGAGGTGCGCACGGAGCCGGTCCTCGAGCACCGCGGGCGCGACGTTCTTGCCGCCCGCCGTCACCAGGATCTCCTTCTTGCGGCCGGTGATCCGCACGAAGCCCTCGTCGTCGACCTCGCCCACGTCGCCGGTGTGGAACCACCCGTCGCGCTGCAGGGTCTCGCGGGTCGCCTCCTCGTTGCCCCAGTAGCCCGCGAAGACCTGGCCGCCCTTGAACAGCAGCTCGCCGTCGTCGGCGACCCGGACCGCGGTGCCCGGGAAGGGCCGGCCCACGGTGCCGATCTTGACCGCGCCCGGCACGTTCGCGGTCAGGGCCGCGGTGGTCTCGGTGAGCCCGTAGCCCTCCAGCACGGTCAGGCCGATGCCCCGGTAGAAGTGGCCGAGACGGTCGCCCAGCGGCGCGCCGCCGGACACGGCGTACTCGCACCGGCCGCCGAGCGCGTCGCGGAGCTTGCCGTAGACGAGCCGCGAGAAGACGGCGTGCCGCGCGCGCACGGCCAGGGACGGCCGGCCCCTGTCGAGGCCGCGGGACCAGGCGATCGCCGTCTCGGCGGCGTGGTCGAAGATCTTGCCGCGGCCGTCCGCGGTCGCCTTCTGCGAGGCGGTGTTGAAGACCTTCTCGAAGACCCGCGGCACCGCGAGGATGAACGTCGGCCGGAACTCCTGCAGGTCGGCCAGCAGGTTCTTGATG
The DNA here is from genome assembly GCF_039531775.1 of Nocardioides koreensis. Classification (NCBI taxonomy): domain Bacteria; kingdom Bacillati; phylum Actinomycetota; class Actinomycetes; order Propionibacteriales; family Nocardioidaceae; genus Nocardioides; species Nocardioides koreensis. The sequence goes on from NZ_BAAAQR010000007.1 coordinate 208,277, forward strand.
TCGGCGCTGTGGCCGAGTCGGGTCCGGGACTTCACCGCGCCGACCTGGATGATCCGGGCGAACACGTGCGCCAGCGGCAGGAACAGCAGCGTCGAGGCGCCCTCGGTGGTGAACAGCCGCTCCATCTCCTCGACGGCCACGCCGAGCTCGAACATGAAGTTGCCGTGGGTGAGCATGCAGCCCTTGGGGCGCCCGGTGGTGCCCGAGGTGTAGATCAGCGTCGCCAGGTCCAGCGGGGTGGCGGTGCGCCGGCGCTCCTCGAGTGCCTCGTCGCTGATGTCCGCACCGAGCCGGGTGAGCACGTCCACAGCGTTGTCGGCGAGGGACCAGACGTGGTTGAGCTCCTCGAGCCCGGCCCGCGCCTCGGCGACCCGCGCGACGTGGTCGGAGCTCTCGGCAACCACGGCCCGGGCGCCGGAGTCCCGCAGGATCCAGGAGATCTGCTCGGCCGAGGAGGTCTCGTAGACGGGCACGGTGACGGCGCCGGCGAACCAGATGGCGTAGTCGACCAGGGTCCACTCGTAGCGGGTCTTGGAGATCAGGGCGACCCGGTCGCCCGCCTCCACGCCCGCGGCGATCAGGCCCTTGGCGACCGCGCTCACCTCGGCCAGGAAGGTCGCCGCGGTGACGTCCTCCCAGCCCTCGGCGGTGTGGCGGCTGAAGACCACCGTGTCGGGAGCCTCGTGGGCGTTGGTCACCACGTCGTCTGTGAGGTTGCCCGTGGCCGGGACCTCGATCGTCAGGGGCGTGGAGAACTCACGCACGGTGCCTCCTCGGGGCGGTTCCTGGAGGGGCCGTCACGGGACGACGGCTCGTCTGCTGCACTCCGGAACGAGGGTCAACGACGGAGGTTACCGCTGAGGAGCGGGGTACCCGCATCCGGTACGCTCGCTCCCCGACGCGACCATGCAGCACGGGCACCGGCCCCGGGCGGCACCGAACCGACAGGGGAGTCCCATGGCCGAGCAGACGACGTCCTCGATCGAGATCGAGGCCGCCCCGGCTGACGTCATGGCCGTGATCGCGGACTTCGAGGCCTACCCCCTGTGGGCGAAGGGCGTCCGGACCGCCGACGTGGTCTCCTCCTACGAGGCCGGCGAGGCGCGGGGCCGCGCCGAGCAGGTGTTCTTCGAGCTCGACGTCTCGCCGATCAAGGACGAGTACACCCTCGCCTACGAGTGGGACGCCGACCGCACCGTCACGTGGACCCTCGTCGAGGGCAAGATGCTGCGCGCGCTGGACGGTGCCTACATCCTGCGCGAGCGCGCCAGCGGGCTGACCGAGGTGACCTACCGTCTCGCCCTCGACGTCTCGATCCCGCTGATCGGCATGCTCAAGCGCAAGGGCGAGAAGATCCTGATCGACACCGCGCTCAAGGGCCTGAAGAAGCGCGTCGAGACCCTCGCCTGAGGCGGGCGACGAACGGCTCACCGTGCGCATCCTCCTGTTCACCGGCAAGGGCGGCGTCGGCAAGTCGACCGTCGCTGCCGGCACGGCGGCGCTCGCCGCGGCCGAGGGACGCCGCACGCTGGTGCTCTCGACCGACCCGGCGCACTCGCTGGCCGACGCCTTCGGCGCCGACGTCGGCCCCGAGCCGACCCCCGTGGCCGAGTGCCTCTTCGTGCAGCAGGTCGACGCGCAGCTGCGCTTCGAGCAGTCCTGGTCGGAGATCCAGCGGTACCTGCTCTCGGTGCTCGACGTCGCGGGCGTGGACCCGCTGGCTGCCGAGGAGCTGACCGTGATCCCCGGCGCGGAGGAGGTGCTGGCGCTGCTCGAGCTGCGCCTGCACGCGCTGTCCGGCGAGTGGGACGTGATCGTCGTGGACTGTGCGCCGACCGCGGAGACGCTGCGGCTGCTGGCGCTCCCCGAGGCGCTCGGGTGGTACATGAACCGGGTGCTGCCCGTGGAGCGGCGGGTCGTGAAGGCGCTCAAGCCGGTGCTCACCCGGGCGGCCGGCGTACCCATGCCCGGCGACAGCGTCTTCGACGCCGTGGAGCGGCTGCACGCCGAGCTGGACGAGGTGCAGTCGCTGCTGTCGGGCGAAGGCGCGAGCGTCCGGCTGGTGCTGACGCCCGAGAACGTCGTGCTCGCCGAGGCCCGGCGTTCCTACACCACGCTGTCCCTGTACGGCTACCGCCTCGACGGGGTGGTGGCCAACCGGGTGTTCCCGGCCGGCGGGGGCGACGACTGGCGCCGCGGCTGGGTGACCGCCCAGGACCGGGTGCTGGCCGAGGCCGCGCAGTCCTTCGCCGGCCTGCCGATCTGGCGCTCGGTCTACCGCACCGGCGAGCCGGTCGGGGTGCCGGCGCTCACCGAGCTCGCCAAGGAGCTGTACGACGGCGCCGACCCGCTCGCCGCGCCCCGGGGCAGCGGCCCGTTCCGGGTGAGCCGGAACGAGCGCGGCGCCGTCCTCCGGCTGGCCCTGCCCAACGTGACCCGGGCCGAGGTCGATCTCGCCAGGCACGGCGACGACCTCGTGGTGACCGTGGGGTCGTATCGTCGTCTCCTCACCCTGCCCGCCGGACTCTCGCGGCACCGCATCGCCGGGGCCCGCGTGGACGACGGTGAGCTGCAGGTGAGGTTCGAGGTGACGGGATCAGGAGCAGGGACGTGAGTGAGCCAGGGGACCCGGGGAGCCGGGACCACGTGGGCAGCGTGTCCGAGGAGGCGCTGAAGCTCTTCGGCGCGCTCTCGGACTGGGCACGCGACCACGGCCCGGACCTCGGCCACGGGCTGTCCGGGCTCGCGGACCAGGCCGCAGCGTCGGTGCACGAGGTCAACGAGCACCTGGCCACCGGCGCGCCCGAGTGCACCTACTGCCCGGTCTGCCGCGCGGTGCACGTCGTACGCCAGACGAGCCCGGAGGTGCGCGCGCACCTGGCCGTGGCGGCCTCCTCGCTGCTGCAGGCGGCCGCCGGGATGCTGGCGACGGCCGTGCCGGACGACGCCCGCGGCCGGGCCGGAGGGGTCGAGCGGATCGACCTGGATGACGACATCGACGGGGCCTGGCCCGAGGAGGACGACGAATGACGCTGGCCTGTGGGATCGACGTGGGCGGCACCAAGATCGCGGGTGGCGTGGTCGACGAGGACGGCAAGATCCTCGAGGAGCTGCGCGTGGAGTCGCCGGCGACGGACGCAGAGGAGATCGAGGCGGCGATCGCCGACCTGGTCTCGCAGCTCGCGTCCCGGCACTCGATCGGGTCGGTGGGCGTCGGCGCCGCCGGCTACATCGACAAGGCCCGGGCGGTGGTGCTGTTCGCGCCCAACCTCGCCTGGCGCAACGTGGACCTCAGGTCCGACCTCGAGAAGCGCGTGGACCTGCCGGTCGTCATCGAGAACGACGCCAACGCCGCCGCGTGGGGCGAGTTCCGCTTCGGCGCCGGCCACGACATCGACGACCTGCTGCTGGTCACCGTCGGCACCGGCGTCGGCGGCGGCCTGGTGCTCGACGGCGCGCTCTACCGGGGTGCGTTCGGCGTCGGCGCCGAGATCGGCCACATGCGGGTCGTCCCGGACGGGATCCTGTGCGGCTGCGGCAAGCACGGGTGCTTCGAGCAGTACGCCAGCGGCTCGGCGCTGGTCCGCGAGGTCCGGGCCGCCGCCGACCGCGGCTCGGCCGGGGCGCGGAACCTGCTGGAGCGGGCCGGTGGAGACCCGCAGCGGATCACCGGACCGCTGGTGACGGAGGCCGCCCGAGACGGCGACCCGTTCGCGCTCGAGCAGCTCGCGGCGGTCGGCACCTGGCTGGGCGAGGGCATCGCCTCGCTCACCGAGATCCTGGACCCGGCCGTGGTGGTCATCGGCGGCGGCGTCAGCGAGGCGGACGAGCTGCTGCTCGACCCGGTCCGCACCGCGTTCGCCGCGCAGATGCCCGACCGGGACTTCCGGCCCACCCTCGAGATCCGCAAGGCGCGGCTCGGCAACCATGCCGGCCTCATCGGCGCCGCCGACCTGTCGCGGCGGTAGCGGTGCCGCTCTTCATCGGGGTCGACGTCGGGGGCACCAAGGTGCTCGCCGCCGCCGTGTCGTCCTCGGGCCGGTTGGTGCGCACCGCGCGCCGCTCGACGCCGGGCCGGAGCGTGGACGCCGCGGTCGTGGAGGACGCGCTGACCGAGGCCGTGCGCGACGTGGCGCGTGGGCGCCGCGTCGACGGGGTGGGCATCGCGGCGGCCGGCTTCGTGGACGCCGCGGGGGAGCGGGTGATGTTCGCCCCCCACCTGCCGTTCCGCGGCGAGGAGGTCCGGGCCCGGCTGATGGAACGCTGGGGCACCACGGTCGTGCTCGACAACGACGCCAACTGCACGGCCCGGGCCGAGTGCGCGTACGGCGCGGCCCGGGGCGCGAGCGACGTCATCGTCGTGACGCTGGGCACGGGCATCGGCGGCGCGGTCGTCATCGACGGCCGGGTGCACCGCGGGAGCAACGGCATGGCCGGGGAGTTCGGCCACATGCAGGTCGTCCCGGACGGGCTGGCCTGCGAGTGCGGTGGCCGCGGCTGCTGGGAGCAGTACTCCAGCGGCAACGCCCTGGCCCGGTACGCACGGGTCCGGCTCGACGGCTCCGTGACGTTGCGCGAGCTCTGTGAGGGCGACCCGGACCGGCTGACCGGCCCGATGGTCACCAGCGCCGCCGAGGCGGGGGACCCGCTGGCGCTGGAGGCGTTCGGCTCCGTGGGCCGCTGGCTGGGTGTGGGGCTGGCCAACCTGGTGGCGGCGTTCGACCCCGACGTGATGGTCGTCGGCGGGGGAGTCTCGGCGGCCGGGGACCTGCTCCTCGAGCCGGCGCGGGCCGCGCTGGGTGAGTCGCTGGTCGGAGCCGGCCACCGGGTCGTCCCACCGGTGCTGCGGGCAACCCTCGGACCCGAGGCGGGCGCCGTGGGGGCCGCCGACCTCGCCCGCACCGTCGTACGGGGCGAGGGACGCTGGGTCAGGAGCGCCGGTACTCGGGGACGAGCTCGACGGCGAGCTGCTCGAGGAACAGCCCCACATCGGTGACGATGCCGCGGGCCTGCGAGGAGCCGCGGTCGGCGAGCTTGGTCACGGTCGCCGGGTTGATGTCCACGCACACCAGCGGGATCGAGGCGGGCAGGATGTTCCCGGTCGCCACCGAGTGCAGCATGGTCGCGACCATCAGGCAGAAGCCGACGTCGGTGAGGTGCGCCCGCATCGCGCGCTGGCCCTCGAGGACGTCGGTGTGGACGTCGGGGAGCGGGCCGTCGTCGCGGACCGAGCCGACCAGCACGAACTCCTTGTCGTGGGTGACCAGGGCGTGCATGATCCCGCCGGTGAGGACGCCGGACTCGACCGCCGCGCGGATCGAGCCCTCCTTGCGGATGGTGTTCAGGGCCCGGATGTGGTGCTCGTGGCCGTGCTCGACGCCGCTGCCCATCGCCAGGTCCACGCCCAGGCTGGTGCCGTAGAGCGAGGCCTCGATGTCGTGGGTCGCCAGGGCGTTGCCGGCGAACAGGACGTCGACGAAGCCGGCGTCCACCATCGCGACCATGGCGGGGGCCGCGCCGGTGTGCACGACACCGGGGCCGCCGACCCAGAGGACCTTCTTGCCCGCGGCCTTGGCCTCGCGCATGCCGTTGGCGACCTGACGGACCAGCACGGCCTGGGGCTTCTCGGAGGAGACGTCGGACTCCATGAAGCCGAAGCTCCCGGCGGTCCGGTCCGGCTTGGGGATGCTCACCTGCACGCCGGCGGCACCGCAGACGACGAGCATGCCGGCGCGGACGTCGGACATCGGGAGCGTGTAGACCCGGCTCGGGGTGCCGTGGGGGTCGCGCTCGAGGATGAGCCCGCAGTCCATCTCGGGGTTGCCGACGTTGAGCCAGCGGCCGTCGACCCGGACCCGGGTCTCGAGGTTGGTGGTGGAGTAGAACCCGTCGGGGAAGACCCCGTCGGTGACGGTGGCGGCCACCTCGGCCTCGCCCGGGTGGACCATGTTCACCCCGCGGGTCTGCAGCCGCATCAGCAGCCGCTGGAGGCCCTCGTCGTCGTCGGCGGTGACGGTGATGACCGCGTGCGAGGTGTCGTCGGTCTCCCGTCCGACGTCGAACCGGTCGATCGTGTAGTCCCCGCTGTACTCGCGGATGTCGTCCAGCACCCGGGACAGGATGCCGTGGTCCATCAGGTGGCCGCTGATCTCGACGGTCTCGCTCTCACTCACGGGGGCGAGCCTATCCACACCGCGTGCCCTAGAGGCGCGCGCCGTCGTCTCCGGGGTCGCGTGGTCCGCGGGGCATCTGCACGACGAGGTAGACGAAGCCGCCGACGAAGGAGGCCACGAGGAGGTAGCCGAGCCAGGCCGGGAGGTGGATCCCGAAGAGCAGGGCCACGAGCAGGACGGTCGGTGCGCCGAAGACCCCGCTCCAGGCGGCGAGGCGGTCCGGTGCGACGTGCGGGAGCGGGGGAGGCGGCGGCGGGACGTACCGCTCCTCGTCGCCGGCCTCGGCGTCCTCGCTCGCCGGCTCCGGGACCGGTTGCGGGGCCGGCTCCGGGGCCTCCTCGGGGCCGAGCTCAGGGCGGGCCCCGTAGTTCTCGACGATCGAGCGCCAGGCGTCGTCCTCGCTGTCGGGCTGCACGGGTCGAGGGTAGGTGGTCCGCGGTCGCGGGACCACCGGCGGCGCCCCGGTTCGTCAGGTTGCGGTAACCCGGGCGACGAACTCCGCGCTCTCCTCGAAGATCCGTGGCGCGTCGTTGTCGATCGTCGCGACGTGGTAGCTCTCGGTCAGGATCCGCTCCTCCACGTCGCGGGAGCTGACGGCACCGAGGACGGTCCGGCTCGAGGAGTCGTCGATGACGTGGTCGATCGAGGACCGGAAGTAGAGGAGCGGCTGGGTGACCTTCGGCAGGTCGGGCACCACCGCCCGCCACAGGTCCGTCACCGCCGCCAGCCCCTTGAGCGGGAGCCGCGGGTAGCCGACCTCGTCCTGGCCGGGCTTCTTGATGTCGTTGATGACCCCCTTCATCGACGGCACCACGAGCTTGAGCAGCGGCAGCGCCTTCAGCTCCCTGCGGGTGCTGGAGACGAACGGGTTGACCAGGACTATCCCGGCCACGTCGGCACCGCGTTCCTCGGCGAGCCGCAGGGCCACCGAGCCGCCCATCGAGAGCGCACCCACCACGACGGCGTCGGTGCTGGCCAGGAGCCGGTCCAGCGCGCGCTCGGCCTCGGCGTACCAGTCGGTCCACGCGACCCGGTTGAGGTCCTGCCAGCGGGTGCCGTGGCCGGGCAGCCGTGGCACCTCCACGGCGTACCCCTTCTCGGCGAGCGCGTGGGCCCACGGCTTCATCGAGGCGGGCGAGCCGCTGAAGCCGTGCAGCAGCAGCACACCCAGCGGGCGCCCGCCGGTGAGCTCGGGGCGGGCCGGGAGCGAGAGCGGGGTGGCGAGGGGGTGCACCGTCATGCGCGGCATTGTGCCCCAGGCCACGCCCTCGCGCGCGGGAGAGCGTGGGATGCGGACTCGGCAGTAGGCTTCGTGCATCGGTCCGGTCGGGTAGCGACATCTGGAGTCTTGGGGAGGGTTCAACGGTGTTCTACTGGTTCCTGAAGTGGGTTGCCCTCGGGCCCTGGCTGCGGCTGGTCTTCCGGCCGCGGGTCTCCGGTGCCGAGAACGTGCCCGCCGAGGGGCCGGCCATCCTCGCCAGCAACCACCTCTCGTACGCCGACTGGCTCTTCATGCCGCTGACGCTGCCGCGACGGGTGACTTTCGTGGCCAAGGCGGAGTACTTCACCGGCCGGGGCGTCAAGGGCTGGCTGAAGAAGACCTTCTTCTCCGGCTCCGGGCAGGTGCCGATCGACCGCTCGGGCGCCGACGCCGCGGCGGGTGCGCTGCTCTCGGCCAAGCGGGTCCTCGGCGAAGGCAGCCTCTTCGGGATCTACCCCGAGGGCACCCGCTCCCACGACGGCCGGCTCTACCGCGGCAAGACCGGAGTCGCACGGCTGGCGCTGGAGACCGGCGTCCCAGTCATCCCCGTCGCCGTGGTCGGCACCGACGTCGTGGCCCCGCCGGGCAAGAAGTTCGGCACCTTCACCCGCCCGGTGGTGCGCTTCGGCAAGCCCCTGGACTTCTCGCGGTACGAGGGCATGGAGAACGACCGCTACATCCTGCGCTCGATCACCGACGAGATCATGTACGAGATCATGCGGCTCTCCGGCCAGGAGTACGTCGACATGTACGCCAGCCGCGCCAAGGAGGAGTCCAAGCGGCTCGAGAAGGAGGCCGCCGAGGCCGCCGCTGCGGACGAGCAGAAGAAGGCGTCCTGACCGCGACCCCCGCCGGGGCCGGGCCGGCGGCCGTCGCCGTCGAGAGCCGCCTCTTCCGGGCGCTGGCGGTGCTCCGCGTCCTGGTGCTGGTAAACGCGGTCGCCCTCAACCTCTACCGTGCCGAGAACTTCCGGCACCCGGTGGCCGGGGCCGCCTGCGTGGGCCTGATGGCGACGTGGACCGGCGTCGCGATCTGGGCGTACGCCGCGCCCGCACGGCGTACGGCCCTGCTGCTCGTGCTCGACCTGGCCGTCGCCGTGGCGCTGGTCCTGGTCTCGCCGCTGGTCAAGGGGCCGGGGATGGAGGCGACCATCCCGGGTTTTTGGGTGATGGGCGCCCTGCTCGCGTGGGCGCTGCACTGGCGATGGGCGGGCGGGCTGGCCGCCGGTGCGGTCCTCGCCGCGGCCGACCTGGCCGTGCGCAGCCACCTGACCCAGGCCAACTACGGCAACGTCTTCCTGCTCCTGGTCGGCGGACCGGTGGTCGGGTTCATGAGCGCCTCGCTGCAGCAGATGGCCGACGAGCGGGACGTGGCCGAACGCACCGCGGCGGCGGCCGCGGAGCGGGCCCGCCTGGCGCGGGCGGTGCACGACGGGGTGCTCCAGGTCCTCGCCCTGGTCCAGCGGCGCGGCGCCGAGCTCGGCGGCGAGTCGGCCGAGCTCGGCCGGCTGGCCGGGGAGCAGGAGGCCGCGCTGCGCACGCTCATCCGGCGCCAGGACGCCGTCACGGCGCCGTCGCCGTCGGCAGCCGGCTCGGCGGACCTGGTCGCGGCGCTCGGCCGGCTGGAGTCGGTACGACGCATCAGCGTCGCCACGCCCGGGGAACCGGTCCGCCTGCCGGCGCCCGTGGTGGCCGAGCTGGTCGCGGTGGTCGAGGCGTGCCTGGACAACGTGGCCCGCCACGTCGGGCCCGACGCGCCCGCGTGGGTGCTGCTCGAGGCGTTCCCCGACCGGCTCGAGCTGAGCGTCCGCGACGAGGGGCCGGGGATCCCCGTGGGGCGCCTCGTCGAGGCGGAGCGCGAGGGGCGGCTCGGCGTCCTGGAGTCGATCCGGGGACGGATCGCCGACCTGGGCGGGACGGCCACGCTCAGCACCGGCTCCTTCGGCACCGAGTGGGAGCTGTGCGTGCCGCGACCAGGCTCGGCGGCCCCGCCGCGCGCCGTACGCTCGCCTGCGTGACCATCCACAGCGAGCACCCGTTCCTCGACCCCGAGCCGGACCCGGTGCGGCGCTGGCGCGGCCGGCTCGGCGGCGCGGTCACCCTCTGGACGGCCGGTGACGAGACCGGCCGCGCCGGCCTGACCGTGACCTCCTTGATGGTGGCGAACGGCGAGCCGCCGCGCGTGCTGGGCCTGCTCGACCCCGACTCCGACCTCGCCGACACCCTCGTCCGCACCGGCCGGGCGGTGGTCCAGCTCCTCGGCTGGGAGCACCGGGGGCTCGCCGACGCGTTCGCGGGCACGGCGCCCGCGCCGGGCGGGCCGTTCCGCACCGGCGAGTTCGAGTCCACGCCCTGGGGCCCGCGGCTGCTCGGCGCGGACACGTGGGCGGGCGTCGCACTGGAGTCCACCGCCGAGGTCGGCTGGTCGAGCCTGGTCACCTGCACCCTCGAGCGCGTCGAGGTGGGGGAGGCCGATGTCCCCCTCGTGCACCGCCGGGGTCGCTACAGTCGCGGCGAGTGACAGGCGGAAGGGGGGACGGGTGGACGAGCCGGTGCGGGTGATGGTCGTCGACGACCACCCGATGTGGCGCGACGCGGTGGAGCGGGACCTGGCGGCGGCCGGGTTCGAGGTGGTGGCGGTCGCGGCGAGCGGAGGTGAGGCGCTCGTGCGCTTCCACGCCACCCGGCCGCGGGTGGTCGTGCTGGACCTGCAGATCCCGGCGCCCACCGGCGTCGAGGTGACCGCCGAGGTGATCCGCCAGGATCCGGCGGCCCGGGTGCTGATCCTCTCGGCGTCGGGGGAGCAGGACGACGTGCTCGCCGCCGTCAAGGCCGGGGCCACCGGCTACCTGGTCAAGTCCGCGTCCCGCGAGGAGCTCCTCGCGGCGGTCCGCCGGGTGGCCGCGGGCGACACCGTCTTCACCCCGGGCCTGGCCGGGCTGGTGCTGGGGGAGTTCCGGCGGCTCGCCGGCGGGGCGCCCGAGGACTCGCCGGCCGACGCCGTCCACCGCCCCGAGCTCACCGAGCGCGAGACCGAGGTGCTGCGGATGGTGGCCAAGGGCATGTCCTACAAGCAGATCGCCGACCGCCTGGTGCTCTCCCACCGCACCGTCCAGAACCACGTGCAGAACACGCTGCGCAAGCTCCAGATGCACAACCGGGTCGAGCTCACCCGCTACGCCATCGAGCAGGGCCTCGACGAGCCGGCCGAGGAGCCCGGCCGTGGCTGAGCCGGACCGCGCCGCGCTGCTCGAGGTCGCCGACGAGCTCTACGGCCTGGCCCTGCCGGAGTTCACCCCGGCGCGCGACGCCCGGGCCCGCGAGCTGAAGAAACCCGACCCCGAGCTGTCCGCCGCGGTCAAGGCACTGCGCAAGCCCTCGGTCGCGGCCTGGGTGGTCAACCTGCTGGTGCGCCGGGAGGCCGAGCAGGTCGGCCAGGTGCTGGACGTCGGGGCCGCGCTGCGCGAGGCCCAGGCGAACCTCGCCGGCGACGAGCTGCGGGCGCTGACCCGCCAGCGGCGCCAGCTCACGGCGGCTGTGACGGCGCGTGCCCGCGCCGTGGCCGCCGAGAACGGGCAGAAGGTCACCCCGGCCGTGGCCGACCAGGTGGAGGCCACGCTCACCGCCGCGATCCTCGACGCGGAGTGCGCCCGGGCGGTCCGCAGCGGGCTGCTCGTCACGTCGCTGGCCAGCACCGGTGTCGACGCCGTGGACCTCGGGTCGGCGGTCGCCGTCCCCGAGGCGCTGGGCTTCGCGGCGACCCCTCGCGAGGACGGCTCCGCGCCGCGGCCGGAGCTGCACGTCGTACCCGATCCCGAGGCGGACCGGAAGGCCCGGGAGGCCGCGCGCCGGCGGGTCGAACAGGCCGAGGCCGCGCTCGAGTCGGCCCGGGAGGCGCTGACGGCGGCGGCCGCCCGGGTCGAGGAGCTCGAGGCCCGGGGGCTCCAGGTCCAGGGCGAGCTCGACGAGCTCCGGCGCAGGCTGGCGGAGCTCGAGGAGGAGGCCGACGAGGTCGACGAGGAGCTCGAGGAGGCCGAGGACGCCCGCACCGAGGCCGAGACCGCGGTCACCGAGGCGACCCGGGAGCGGGACGCGGCCGCGGCGGCCGAGGCCAGGGCTGCGGAGAAGGAGGGATAGTCCGTGACGCTTTGGTTGTGGAAAATGCGTCGTCCACAACCAAAGCGTCACGGACTACCGCTCAACGCGCCCAGTCCTTCGAGCGGCTGACCGCCTCGAGCCACCGACCGTGCGCCTCGTCCGGGCCCGAGCGGTCGCCGGAGGGCTCGAACCGGCGGTCCAGGCGCCAGGTCTCGCGGAGCTCGTCGGTGGAGGACCAGACGCCGGTGCCGAGCCCGGCCAGGAACGCCGCGCCGAGGGCGGTGGTCTCGACGATGGCGGGCCGCTCGACGGGTACGCCGATCTGGTCGGCCTGGATCTGGCAGAGCAGGTCGTTGGCGGAGGCCCCGCCGTCGACGCGGAGCGCGGCGCGGGCCGGCAGTGTCTCCAGCACGTCGCGCACCTCGAAGGCGATCGCCTCCAGCGTCGCGCGGACGATGTGGGCGCGGGTGGTGCCGCGGGTCAGGCCGATGATCAGGCCGCGCGCGTGCGGGTCCCAGTGCGGGGCGCCGAGACCGGTCAGGGCAGGCACGAACACCACGCCCTGGCTGTCGGGGACGGTGGCCGCGATGGCGGCCGTCTCGGCGGCCGAGCCGACGATCTGGAGGCCGTCCCGCAGCCACTGGACGGCCGCGCCGGTCACGAAGATGGCGCCCTCGAGCGCGTAGGTGAGGTCACCGTCGGGGGAGCGCCAGGCCGCGGTGGACAGGAGGCCGGCCTCGGACCGCTCGAGGGTGCCGCCGGTGTTGGTGAGGATGAACGAGCCGGTGCCGTAGGTGCACTTGGAGTCGCCCTCGTCGAAGCAGGTCTGCCCGAAGAGCGCCGACTGCTGGTCGCCCGCCATCCCCGCGACGGGCAGCGACAGGTCCAGGAAGGAGCGGGGGTCGGTCGTCGCGATCTCGCCCCAGTTCGGCACCAGCTCGGGCAGGGCGTCGCGGGGCACGCCGAAGAGCCGGCACAGCTCGTCGGACCAGTCGCCCTTCGCGAGGTCGAAGAGCAGGGTCCGGCAGGCGTTGGACACGTCGGTGACGTGGTAGGTGCCGCGGGTCATCCGCGCGACCAGGTAGGAGTCGACGGTGCCGACGGCGTACCGGCCGGACTCCACGAGGGCCCAGGTGTGCGGCTCGTGCTCGGCCAGCCACATCAGCTTGGTCCCCGAGAAGTACGGGTCGAGCCGCAGGCCGGTCAGCTCGGTGACCCGCTCCTCGTGGCCCTCGTCGCGCAGGCGGGTGCAGATGTCGGCGGTACGCCGGTCCTGCCAGACGATCGCGCGCCGGGGGGAGCCGAGGGTCTCCCGGTCCCACAGCAGGATCGTCTCGCGCTGGTTGGTGATGCCGATGGCCCGGAGCCGGCTCGCGTCGTACTTCTTCAGGACCGCGCGGGTGGCCTCGAGGGTGGCCTGCCAGATCTCCTCGGGCGCGTGCTCGACCCAGCCGGGGTGCGGGAAGTGCTGGGCGAACTCCTGGTAGCCGGTGGCCGCGATGGTGCCGTCGTCCTCGACGACGACCGCGGTGACGCCGGTCGTGCCGGCGTCGATGGCCAGGACGCTCACGGCGCCGGGGTCCCGCGGACGAGGTCGAGGATCCGCCGGTCGATCCACGCCAGGTCGGGCGCGACCCGCATCTCGTAGTTCTCGGTGCCGACCCAGGCATGGAAGTCCCGGTGCCCGCCCGCCTGGGCGAACGCCTCCAGCTCCTGCTCGATCTCCGGGGTCAGCGGCACCTTCTCCTCCTCGGTCGAGGCGGTCAGGTAGAGATCGTTGAGGTCGAGCAACCGGGCCAGCTCGGCGAGCGGGTCGGCGGCGTCGTCGACGCGCAGGTCGACCGCGATGTCGTCCAGGCCGCCGTACCCCGCCCCGTCGCGGACCACCAGCAGCGCGGCCGACTGCCGGCCCCGGCTGTCGCCGCCGGCGGCGTCACCGGCGGCCAGGGCGGCGAGCAGCCGCCGGGCCAGCGGGGCATCCTCACCGGAGTCCCGCCAGGCCTGCTCCATCGCCTCCACGACCTGCTCGCCGACCAGGATGTTCCCCTGGATCGCGAAGCCGTCACCGGTGACGCTGCCCGCCCAGTCGAGGCAGGCGTGCCCGGTGTGCGACGCGGCGCCGCCGTCGACGTCGACGATGCCGACCTGGCGGTGGTCGCGGCCCTCGTCGTCCTCGAGCAGGCGTTGGAGCGCGACCGAGGCGGTGGCCCCGTCGTCGAGGTGGGCGAGGGCCTGACCCTTGTACGCGACGTTGGCGTCGGCCTGGGTGGCGATGGCGCCGACCCCGGCCACGGCGGCCGGTACGGCGGAGCCCACGGCCAGGAACTTCGAGGCGACGGCCACCCCCCACGACTCTCCGTCGGCGGAACGGGCCACGATCGAGAAGGTCATGTCGCGACCCTAGTGCCGAGTCGGCGCAGTCTGACGACCAGAGCAGCTCGAGTCGGCGCAGTTTCACGCCCGCGCCGGTACAACTGCGCCGACTCGACGAATTCCAGTTGCCTTCAAGCGGGGTTGAGGCCGGAGGATGTGCGCGTGCTGCACCGACTCGGCTTCCCGTCCATCGGCGACCACCGTCGCTTCGTCACCGCCATCGCCGTGGACGCGGTGGGGAGTGGCGTGTTCATGCCGGTCTGCGTGCTCTACTTCCTGGTCACCACCGACCTGGGCCTGGTGCAGGTCGGGGGTGCGATCTCGCTGGCCTCCGCGGTGGCGCTGCCGGTCGGTCCGCTCATCGGCGGTGTGGTCGACCGGTACGGCGCCAAGCACGTGCTGCTCGCCGGCAACGCCCTGCAGGCGGTGGGCTACGCGGCGTACCTGCTCACCGACTCCTTCGTCGCACTCACGCTCTGGACGATCGTGGTGACCGTCGGGCGGACCGCCTTCTGGGGCTCCTACGGCAACATCGTCGCGGCGATCTCGGTGCCGGGGGAGCGCGAGAAGTGGTTCGGCTTCCTCGGGGCCCTGCGCAACGTCGGCTTCGCGCTGGGCGGCCTGCTGTCGGGGCTCGCGATCACCATCGGCACCGACACGGCGTACGCCGCCGTGGTCGTCGCCAACGCCGCGTCGTTCGTGCTGGCCTTCGGGCTGCTGCTGGCCGTGCCGCCCACCGCCCGGAGCGGCCACCGCAGCCCCGAGGGCGCCTGGGGCGTGGTGCTGCGCGACCGGCCGTACCGCCTGCTGTGGGCCGCGCAGCTGGCCTACTCGACCTCGATGATGGTGCTCAACTTCGCGATGCCGGTCTACGCCACCACCGTGCTCGGGCTTCCCGGCTGGGTCACCGGCGCGGTGTTCACCATGAACACCGTCATGGTCGGCTTCGGGCAGGGGCTCGTGGTGCGGGCGATGACCGGCGCCCGGCGCTGGCGGGTCCTGATGCTCACCAACGCCGTGTTCGCCGCGTCGTTCGTCATCCTGCTGGGCGCCAGCCGGCTGTCCGTGGGGCTGGCAACCGCCGTGGTGCTGGTGGGCGCGGTCGTCTACACCGGCGCGGAGGTCCTCGGCGGCCCGGTGCACGGAGCCCTCTCCGCCGAGGCGGCGCCGGAGCAGCTCCGCGGCCGCTACCTCTCGCTGATCCAGCTGGCGTGGAACCTCGCGAGCACGATCGCGCCGGTGGCCTTCGCCTGGCTGCTGGACCGCGGGGCCGCTCCGATCTGGATCGGCCTCCTCGCCGTGGCTGGGGCCGGCGCGCTGCTCGCCGCCCGGTTGGGTACGACGCTCCCGGAGGCCGCCCTGCGGGTCACCAACCGTGCCGAGGAGCCGGTGGCCGCCGAGGTCGCACCGACCTGACCGTGGGATGGTCGACTCTGGCCCTCGCGCCCCTTGCGCCACTAGAGTCGTGGGCCGGTTGTGAACGATCCAATCCCAGGAGTAGGCATGCGCGTCGGAGTGCTCACCGGAGGCGGGGACTGCCCCGGACTGAACGCCGTGATCCGGGCGGTGGTCCGCAAGGGCGTGCGCCAGCACGGCTTCGAGTTCGTGGGCTACCGGGACGGCTGGCGGGGTCCCCTCGAGGGCGTCACCATGGAGCTCGGCATCCAGCAGTGCCGCGGCATCCTGCCGCGCGGCGGCACCATCCTCGGCTCCTCGCGCACCAACCCGTTCAAGATCGACAACGGCGTGGAGAAGATCAAGGACAACCTCGCCAACGACGGGGTCGACGCCCTGATCGCGATCGGCGGCGAGGACACCCTGGGCGTGGCCACCCAGCTGGCCGACCTCGGCGTGAACGTGGTGGGCGTGCCGAAGACGATCGACAACGACCTGTCCGGCACCGACTTCACCTTCGGCTTCGACACGGCGGTCAACATCGCGACCGAGGCCATCGACCGCCTGCACACCACGGCGGAGTCCCACCACCGGGTCCTGGTCGTCGAGGTGATGGGCCGGCACGCCGGCTGGATCGCCCTGCACTCCGGGATCGCCGGCGGGGCCAACGTCGTGCTCATCCCCGAGCAGCCCTTCGACATCCAGGCCGTGTGCCGCCTGGTGGAGGAGCGCTTCGAGACCCGCTACTCGCCGATCATCGTGGTCTCGGAGGGCGCGGTTCCCGCCGAGGGTGGCGACATGACCCTGGTGTCGGGGGAGAAGGACGCCTTCGGGCACGTCCGCCTCGGCGGCATCGGCGACCGCCTCGCCAGCGAGATCGAGGGGCGCACCGGCAAGGAGGCCCGCGCGGTCGTGCTCGGGCACATCCAGCGTGGGGGCACGCCGACGGCGTTCGACCGCTGGCTGGCGACCCGCTTCGGGCTGCAGGCGATCGACGCGGTGGCCGACGGCGACTTCGGCACGATGATGGCGCTGCGGGGCACGAAGATCGTGCGGGTGCCCCTGATCGAGGGCACCGGCGAGCTGAAGCTGGTCAGCCCCGAGGAGTACGCCGAGGCGGAGGTCTTCTTCGGCTGACGGCCCCGTCTCGCCGGCGCCCGCGGGTTCGGGCGGACCGCCCGGCCGCGCGTACGCTGGTGCGGTGAGCATCCCCGACCTCGAGGCCCTGCACGCCCTCGGCCCGGCCCAACAGCCGACGTACCCCGACAAGGGCGCCGTCGACGCTGCCGTGGCCCGGCTGCGCACTATGCCGCCGCTGGTCTTCGCCGGTGAGTGCGACGACCTCACGGCGAAGATCGCCGCGGTCACCCGCGGCGAGGCCTTCCTGCTGCAGGGCGGTGACTGCGCCGAGACCTTTGCCGGCGTGACGGCCGACAACGTCCGCAACAAGCTCCGGGTGCTGCTGCAGATGGCGGTCGTGCTGACCTACGCCGCGTCGGTGCCGGTCGTGAAGGTCGGCCGGCTGGCCGGCCAGTACGCCAAGCCGCGCTCCTCGGACTTCGAGACCCGCGACGGCGTGACCCTGCCGGCCTACCGCGGTGACGCGGTCAACGGCTTCGACTTCACCTCCGAGGCCCGGATCCCCGACCCGCAGCGGCTCGTCGACGTCTACAACTCCTCGGCCGCGACGCTGAACCTCGTGCGCGCCTTCGTCACCGGCGGCTACGCCGACCTGCGCCAGGTCCACACCTGGAACACCGACTTCGTCCGTGAGTCCCCGGTCGGCCAGCAGTACGAGGCGATGGCCAACGAGATCGAGCGCGCGCTGACCTTCATGAAGGCGATCGGCGCCGATCCCGACGAGTTCCACCGGGTCGACTTCCACTCCAGCCACGAGGCGCTGGTGCTGGAGTACGAGCACGCCCTGACCCGCATCGACTCCCGCACCGACCTGCCGTACGACGTGTCCGGGCACTTCGTGTGGATCGGCGAGCGGACCCGCCAGCTCGACAACGCCCACGTGGAGCTGCTCAGCCACATCCGCAACCCGATCGGTGTGAAGCTGGGCCCGACCACCACTCCCGACGACGCGCTCGCGCTCGCCGCGAAGCTCAACCCCCAGAACGAGCCCGGTCGGCTGACCTTCATCACGCGCTTCGGGGCCGGCAGGATCCGCGACGGCCTGCCGAACCTGGTCGAGAAGGTCACCGCGGCCGGCGTCGAGGTGGCGTGGGTCTGCGACCCGATGCACGGCAACACCTTCGAGGCCAGCTCGGGCTACAAGACCCGGCGCTTCGACGACGTGATCGACGAGGTCCAGGGCTTCTTCGACGTGCACCGCTCGCTCGGCACCTGGCCCGGCGGCATCCACGTCGAGTTGACCGGTGACGACGTGACCGAGTGCGTCGGTGGCGGTGAGGAGCTGCTGGAGGTCGACCTCGGCCACCGGTACGAGTCGGTCTGCGACCCGCGGCTCAACCGGGTGCAGTCCCTCGAGCTGGCGTTCCTCGTTGCGGAGATGCTCCGGAAGGCCTGATCGTCCGAGTCGTGCGGGCAGGAGTGCGCCCGAGCGCACCCTCCACCGCACGACTCGTTAGGTTGGGCCCGTGATCGACCTGCGCAGCGACACCCTGACCCGACCGACCGACGCGATGCGCCGGGCGATGGCCACCGCCGAGGTCGGTGACGACGTGTACGGCGAGGACCCGACGGTCGCGCGCCTCGAGGAGCGCGTGGCCGGCCTGTTCGGGCACGAGGCGGCGCTCTTCATGCCGACCGGCTCGATGGCCAACGTGCTCGCGGTGCGCTCGGTCGTCGCCGTCGGCCAGGAGGTGCTCTGCGAGGCCAGCGCGCACATCGCGCGCGCCGAGCTCGGTGCCCACGGCGCCTACACCGGGCTGACCATGCGCACCTGGATCCACCCGCGTGGCCAGGTCGACCTGACGACGATCGAGTCGATGCACGCTCCCGACATGGGGCCGTTCTTCGTGCCCACCGCCGCCATCTCGGTCGAGAACACCCACAACTTCGCCGGGGGTGCGGTGCTGCCGCTCCAGGACCTCCGGGACCTGCGGGAGCTCGCCACCGGGGTCGGTGCGCGCATCCACATGGACGGTGCCCGGATCTGGAACGCGCACGTCGCCACCGGGACACCGCTGGCGGAGTACGGCGCGGTCGCCGACGTGATGGCGGTGTGCCTGTCCAAGGGCCTCGGCGCCCCGGTGGGCTCGCTGATGATCGGCTCCGCCGACGCGATCGCCGAGGCCCGGGTGTGGCGCAAGCGGATGGGGGGCGGGATGCGGCAGGTCGGCATTCTCGCCGCCGCCGGGCTGCACGCCCTCGACCACCACGTCGACCGGCTGGCCGAGGACCACACCCACGCCCGGCTGCTGGCGGAGGCCTGCGGTGTCGACCCCGACGGCGTCGACACCAACGTCGTCGTGGTGCCGCGCCCGGACGCCGTCGAGTTCGTGTCGGCCGCGCGCGCGGAGGGTGTCCTGCTCTCGGCCGTCGGCCCCACGACGGTGCGGATGGTCACCCACCTCGACGTCAGCCGGGACGACACCGAGAAGGCCGCCGCGGTGCTCGGCCGGCTGGTCTGAGGTCGCTGTCCCGCCAGCCGGCCGCTGCGGCGGCTACTCCTGTCCCGGCGGCGGGGTCATCGGCCGGATCCGGGTGCCGTCGTCCGCGGTGGGGTGATCCGGCGCCGGGGGCGGCATCGTCGGCCGGCCCCAGATCTCCTGCTCCGTGGCTCCGGGCTGCCAGGACGGCGGCGGGCCCGTCGGTGCGGCCGGAGGTGTGGCCGGCGGACGGCCCGGGTTGGACTGCATCCGCCCGGCGAGCGCCGAGGCCTGCGCCCGCACCGCGGCAGGGTTGATGCTCCGGCTCATCAGCGCGACCAGACCGGCGCACACCAGGCCAGTCAGGGCCAGCAGCAGCGTGGCCTGCCAGCCGACCTGGCCGATGTAGTAGCTGCCCTCGAGGTCCTCGCCGTCCAGCCGCGCACCCGCATGCATCGAGGTGAGGCGCGACATCAGCGGCAGCGCCACCAGCAGCAGGGCGACGAAGACGCCGAGGTTGCCGAGGATCCGCTGCGGGGCCGCGGTCTTGCGGGCGACGGTGAACGCGGCGAGGAAGAGCACCACCAGCATCACGACCGGGGCCGCCCACAGGCCGGGGGTGTCCTGGGCGTAGTGGGCCAGGTGGTGCAGGTCAGTCGTGTCGCTGGAGCCCGAGCCGCTCTCGACGCTCCCGTACGCCGCGCCTGCGCCCAGCGAGATGAGCCAGAAGCCACCGCTCGCGACCAGGCCCACGATCAGTGCGATGCCGGCCGACAGGTCGTCGTCGGTCGGGTCGTTGTCGCCCAAGGTGTCGCCGGTGAAGATGAGCAGCAGCAGGCCGACGACGCCGGCCACGGGCAGCATCGCGAAGATCGTGCCCACGCCGTACAGGGGTGCGGCGGTCCAGTCGTGCACCCGCTTCACGGGGGCCGGCCACCAGTCACGGCGGGTGGCGAACAGGACCGCGACGAGGGTCACGAAGAGCACGAGGAAGGCGAGGAAGAACGCGCCCGCGATGCTGGCGCCCCACTCGGCGTCGACGCCGGTGCGGCCACGGCTGAGCACGGCACCCCAGCCGCGTCCCATCTCGTTGTTGTCGGCGCGGAACACGACTGCGAGCACCATCACGCCCAGTCCGAGCAGCAGCGCCGCTCGGGCGGCGTCGGCGACCGCGTCGAGCGCCCGGGGATAGCGTGCCGTCACCCGGCGGAAGACGAACGCGGCCGCGACCAGGGCCAGGATGGTGACGGTGAGCGGGAACATGCCCACGTTGGCGTGGGCGGTGTCGCCGCCGGTGTCGAGGTCGAGGACCAGGTCGGCCCCGAACGTCGCGGCCAGCAGGATGGTGACCAGCGTGAGCCCGTTGTCGACGCCGAAGTCGACCGGCTTGGACATCAGGCCAAGCACGGTCGAGAGCACCCCGGCCGCGACCAGGGCGGTGGCCGCGGTCAGGCCGGCGCCCAGCCAGTTGCCGACGAGCAGTCGCTGCCAGCTGACCGACGGCAGGCGTGGCGTCGCGGGCCCGGCGGTCGGCGGCGGTCCCGCCGGCGGGGGAGGGAGCACCGGGGGTGAGGCCGGCGGCGCGGTGGGAGCCGCCGCCATCGGGGCCGTGGGTGGCGGCGCGGCGGCCATGGTTGCCGTGGGTGGCGGCGGGGGAGTCGTGCCCGGTGCGGCCGCCGGTGGCGCCGCGAGCGGTCGGCCGCAGCTGCCGCAGAAGCGGCTCGTCCCAGGGTTCTCGGAGGCGCAATGGGCGCACGTCAGCATGGGGTTCCCCGTCAATCCGGTGTGGAGTGTCGCGCGACAGGGTAGCCGCGCACTCCGACGCCCGGGCCGGGAACGGAGCAGCCGGGTGCGGTACGGCGGGTTCAGCCGGCGGTGCCCTGCAGGGTCACGTCGCTGATCGGCGTGTAGTCGCGGGCGGCGGGCCCCTTGCCGGGTGGTGACACCGACACGAGCGTGAGCCGCACGTGCTGCGTGGTCACCGGGTCGACGTCGAGCGTCTGCATCTTCCTGCTGTCGCGGAGGTCCTGGGTGACCGTCGTACCGTCGTCGAAGGCCCACTCGACCGCGAGCACGCGGCGGTTGCCGTGGTACCAGTCCAGCTCGTGGCCCCGCCCGTCGGTCGCGGTCTTGGCGTAGCCGTTGACCAGGCCGACCGTGGTCAGCGTCGTCGTCGCGGCCAGGTCGAAGGTGATCTGCTGGCCGCTGCCGTCGCCGGCCATCCGCCAGCAGGTGGTCGGGACCCCGTCGAGCATGTTGCGGGACTCGTAGCGGACCATGTTGCCGTCGACGTCCTGGTTGGGCGGCGCGGTCGCCGGCACCTGTGCCGTGGCCTCCCGGGCCACGTCCGCGGCACCGCCGGACGCCTTCGCGCCGTGGCCCCCGTTGCCCGCCGACGCGGGGTCGGTGGCCTGCGCCGGAGACTCGGGGGCTCCTCCCGCGAGCATCCAGACGCCGAGCACGACGACCAGGAGGAGCACCGTGGCCGCCGCGGCCCACGGGAGCCAGCGCCGGGGCGCGGGCCGGTGCCGCTGCTCGTCGACGGCCGTGTCGTTCAGCGCGTCGACCTGGGCGTCGATCGGGGCGTCGACCGGCGCTGCCTGGTCGGCGTACAGGGGGAAGCGCGGGCCGTCGCCGGGGACCAGCGGCGCCGGCGGCGGAGGCGGAGGCGGAGGCAGCGCGCTCGGCCGGGCAGCGTGACGGGCGACGGGCCGCTCGGCGGTGTCGGAGCGCCAGTCGTCGGGCTCCCCGGCGAAGGGGGCGACCGGGGCACTGACCGCAGGCAGCTGCCGGGTCGCCTCCACACCCTCATCGGTGGGTGCGGACTCCCGCAGCCGACCGCAGTTGGTGCAGAAGCGACCCACGACGAGCTCGTGGCCGCAGCTCGCGCACGTGTCCATCCACTCTCCTTCGGGTCGTCAGGTCCGTCCGCCAGCGTAGGCAGGGAGCCGGGGGCGGGGGAAATCGAGCGCCGGCGCTCAGGCCCGGACCTGGCCGGCGGCGTCCGCGCGCCCGACCATCGGGGGGAGGCGTCGCACCGCCCGCGCGAGCTCGCGCAGCTCGACGCCCCGGAGGGCCTGGGGGCCGTCGCACAACGCGGTCTCCGGGTCCGGGTGGACGTCGACGATGACCCCGTCGGCGCCGACCGCGATCGCCGCGCGGGAGAGCGGCACCACCAGGTCCCTGCGTCCTGCGGCGTGCGAGGGGTCGACGATCACCGGCAGGTGGCTGGCGGCCTGCACGACCGGCACTGCGGAGATGTCGAGCGTGTTGCGGGTGGCCGGCTCGAAGGTCCGGATCCCGCGCTCGCAGAGGACCACGTCGAGGTTGCCGCGCTGCGCGATGTACTCCGCGGCCATCAGCCACTCCTCGATGGTGGCGGTCATGCCGCGCTTGAACAGCACCGGCTTCCCGGCCTCGCCGACGGCCTGCAGCAGGCCGAAGTTGGCCATGTTGCGGGTGCCGATCTGGAGCATGTCGGCGTGCTCGGCGACCACCGGCACGTCGCGGGCGTCGACCACCTCGGTGACGATCGGCAGCCCGGTCGCCTCCCGCGCGCTGCTGAGGATGCGCAGCCCGGCGACGCCGAGGCCCTGGAACGCGTACGGCGAGGTCCGCGGCTTGAAGGCGCCGCCGCGCAGGATCGTGGCCCCGGCGGACCGGGCCATCCGGGCGGTCTCGATGGTCTGCTCGGCGGTCTCGACCGCGCACGGTCCGGCGATCAACGTGAAGGTGCCGGGACCGATCGGGACCTGGTGCCCGGCGGGGCCGACCCAGACCGTCGAGCGGTCCGGGTGGTGCTGGCGGCTGACCAGCTTGTAGGGATCGGAGATGCGGTGCACGTCGGCGACGCCGGGCAGCGTGCGCAGGTTGAGGTGGTGGAAGGAGTCGATGTCCCCGACCAGGCCGATGATCGTGCGCACGACGCCGGTGGACACGAAGGCCTCGCCGCCGACACCCTCGACCCGGGCCACGACGCGCGCGACGTCCTCGGGGGTGGCGTCCGGAGACATGACGACGACCATGGCGGTTCCTCTCCTGCAGGAGTGACCACGTCGTCGGGGTCGCGAGGGCACCGACGCTAGGGCAACCCGGGCCCGCGGGGCGGGTTGCCCGCGATGTGGACCGGTGCGGTCACACCGCCAGGTGCTGCACCTCGGCCTCGACCTTGCGTCGCGGGGCCAGCTCGACGACGAGCATGGCGGCCAGCACCATCAGCCCGCCGGTGACCATCCGCAGGGTGAAGGACTCGCCGCCGAGCAGCACCGCGAACAGGGCGGCGAACACCGGCTCCATGCTCATGATGATGGCGCTGCGCGTCGGTGGCAGGTGGGCCTGCGCCCAGGTCTGGCCGACCAGCGCCAACGCACCGGCGAACAGGGCCATGTAGACGACCGAGAGCCAGTCCTGCGGGGTCGAGGGCAGTACGATCCCGTCCGGGGCGGTGGCCGCGAGGCAGACCAGCGTGATGACCACGAGCTGCACGATCGACATGCCCAGCGCCTCGTGCGGGGTGGACCAGGCCCCCAGCCCCACGATGTGCAGGGCGTAGAGCATCGCGGCGACCAGGGTGATCGCCTCGCCGTACCCGACGGAGAGGCCGTTGAGGGTCAGCACCGCGAGCCCGGCGGTGGCGAGCAGCACGGCGCCCCAGGTCATCGCGGTGATCCGAGTGCGCAGCAGCACGGCGGCGAAGACCGGTGTGAGCACGACGTACATCCCGGTGATGAACCCGGAGACGCTGGCCGCGGTGTGGGCCAGACCGGCGGTCTGCAGGATCTGGGCCACGCCGTACAGCAGCCCCAGGACGACCGCCCCGCGCCGCGCCGCGGGGGAGAGTCGGGCCACCGCACGCGGCGCAACCACCAGCAGGGCGACGCTGGCGATGGCGAACCGCACCGCCAGGAAGTCCAGGGTCGGCACCCGGTCCAGCAGGTCCCGGATCAGGAAGAACGTCGACCCCCACATGGCGGTGATGCCGAGCAGGGCGCCCGCCGCGAGCAGGCCGGAGCGACGGCTCATCCGGCGGGCGCGGCGGCGTCGGCCCGGGCGTCCGCCCGCAGCTGCTTGAGCAGCGGGATGTCGACGTTGTCCGCGCCGCGGGACCCCGGGGTCTCCAGCACGAACGGGACCCCGTCGGTGGCCGGGTGGGCGAAGAGCTCGCGGAACGCGTGGGTGCCGATGTGGCCCTGGCCGATCAGCTGGTGGCGGTCCTTGAAGGCACCGCGCACGTCCATCGAGTCGTTGGCGTGCACCAGGCGCAGCCTCCCGGGACCACCGATCTCGACGATCCGGTCCACGGTCGCGGTCGCACCCCCGGGCTCGTCCAGCGGGGCGCCGGCCGCGAAGACGTGGCAGGTGTCGAGGCAGATGCCGGCCTTGGGGTGGAAGTCGAGGGCAGCGAGGTACGGCTCGAGGTCCTCCACGCCGGCGCACAGCGAGCGGCCCTGCCCCGCGGTCGGCTCGAGCAGCAGCCAGGGCGCGTCGTCCCCGGCCACCACGTCCAGCAGCGGCAGCAGGCCCTCGCGCACCTGCCGCATCGCCGCGGCGTACCTCGCCTCGCCCTCGGCCGGGTCGGTGGAGGGGTCCACGAAGGAGCCGGTGTGGACCACGACCCCCTCGGCGCCGATCTCGGCGGCCCGACGCAGGTTGTGGGCCACCGACGCGACGGACTTCTCGTACGTCGCCGGCGTGGGACTGCCGAGGTTCACCAGGTAGGGGGAGTGGATGAAGGCCCGCATCCCGCGGCGTTCGATCTCCGCGCGGAAGCGGGCGTCGTCGGCCGGCTTCCCGGGCGAGAGCGCCCAGCCGCGCGGGTTCCCCACGAAGACCTGGATCGTCTCGCAGCGCAGCAGGTCGGCGTGGGCGAGCGCCCCGTCGACGAGGCCCTTGCCCACGAGCACGTGCGTCCCGATCGGGTTGCGGGCAGCGTGGTCCACGGTCGGGTCGAGGGGCATGCGAGCAGGTTAGGCGGGCTCGGGCGACCCGTGCGAACCGGGGACGGTCACAGGATGGAGAGCGTCACCGTGGAGCCCTTGGGCGCCATCGACCCCGATCCGGGGTCGACCGAGTAGACGTAGCCGACACCGATGTAGTGGTCGTTCTTGCGCACCTCGACCTGGAACCCGAGCGCCTCGAGCTTGGCCGTGGCGTCGTCCACGCCGGAGGCGACGAGCCCGCCCGGGATCTCCACCAGCTCCGGTCCCCTGGACACGACGAGGCGGACGCTGTCGCCGCGGTAGAGCGTGCCGGTGGTGGGGGACTGCGAGATCACGTCGCCCTCGGGGACGGTGTCGGAGTACTCCTCGGTGCTGCGGTCGACGGTCAGGCCCTTGGCCTCGAGCGCCGCCTGGGCCTTGTCGGCGTCCTTGTCGGTCCAGTCGCGCACGTGGATCGGCCGGGGGCCCTTGCTGACCACCAGGTCGACCGCCGAGTCGGGCCGCAGGGTCGTGCCGGCCTTGGGATCGCTGCCGAGGACGGTGCCCTCGGCCACGGTCTCGGAGTACTTCCCGACGGAGTGGCCGAAGGACAGGTGGGTGTTCAGCAGGGCATCCTGGGCCTGGTCCTCGCTCATCCCCTTCGTGCGGGGTACGTCGTACCGCTCCTTGCCCAGCGACAGCACGACCGTGACCGTGCCGCCGTCGAGGACCCGCGAGCCCGCGCCGGGATCGGTGTCGATGACCCGGCCGGCCGGGACCGTCTCGGAGTAGGCCCTCTCGCCCATCTCGGCCTCCAGGCCGGCGGCCTCGATCTTCTCGATCGCGGCGGCCTTGCCCAGGCCGATGACGCCGGGCGTGGGGGTGTAGCGGGCCCAGCCGAACCAGTAGGCGCCGAAGCCCGCGGCCGCGACGAGCAGCAGCACCAGGACCAGCAGGATCGGGCCGCGGCGTGAACGGCGTGGCCGGCGCGGCGGCCGCGACGGCGATCCGGGGGACCGGGCCGGTGGAGCCGGCGGGGCTGCCGCGGACCGGGGGATCAGGCTGGTGCGCTCGTGGGTCTCCTCGGCGGCCGGGGCCAGCATCGTCGCGATGACGGCGCCGTCGAACGGGTCGGGCGCGGTGTCGTGGCGGTCCCGCGGCGGCACCTCGACGGCCACGGTCTCGCCCGTGTCGGGGTGCAGCAGGACCGGGGCGAGGTCGGCGGTGAGCTCGGGGTCGTCCAGCACGCCGTCGGCGAGGGCGTGGCTGACCCGGCGCAGCTGGTGCAGCAGCACGCCGGCGTCGGCCGGCCGCAGGTGCTGGTCGCGCGCCGTGGCGCGGGCGACCAGGGCGTCGACGTACGCCGGGATGCCGGGGACCGACTCCGACGGCGGCGGGACGTCCTCGTGGACGTGCTTGTAGGCCACCTGGATCGGCGACTCGCCCTCGTGGGGCTTGGTGCCGGTCAGGAGCTCGTAGAGCATCACGCCGGCCGCGTAGACGTCGGCGCGCGTGTCGGCGCGCCCGTCGAGGACCAGCTCGGGAGCGAGGTAGGACACGGTGCCGATGAGCACGCCGGAGGTCGCGGTGTGCTGGGTGTCGGTGCTGACGGCCTTGGCGAGGCCGAAGTCGGCGACCTTGACCTGGCTCGCCCCGGTGCTGGGATCCGTGGCGATGAGGACGTTCTCGGGCTTGACGTCGCGGTGGATGAGCCCGGCGCGGTGCGCGGTGGCGAGGGCGGAGAGGATCGGCTCGAGCAGGGTCAGCGCGCGGGCCGGCGCCATCGGGCTCTCCGTGCGGATCACGTCGCGCAGGGTGTGCCCGGGCACGAGCTCCATCGCCAGGTAGGCGGTGCCGGCGTCCTCGCCCTGGTCGTAGACCGCGACCACGTTGGGGTGGGAGAGCCGGGCGGCGGCGCGGGCCTCGCGCACGAAGCGGGCCGCGAACTCCTCGTCGTCACCGAGGCCGGGGTGCATCACCTTGACCGCGACGGTCCGGTCCAGGCGGATGTCGGTGGCCTCGTAGACGCTGGCCATGCCGCCGCGAGCGATCCGCGGCCCGATCCGGTAGCGGCCGTCCAGGAGCCGCCCGGTCATGGGGTCGCCCGTGACAGCGTCGGCGCCCGTGCGGGCGTGCCGATCTGGCTGTCGACGTGACTGCACTGCGACCCTCCTGCGGCCGGACGGGGAAGGATCCGGGACCCCAATCGTACGGACGTTCCCGCCGCGGCCCGTGCTGAGGCCTCACCGGCGTGGCGCAGGCGACACCCGTCAGCCCTCGCCGGGTCGCCTCAGGCGGGTGGGCGACCCGCCTCGAGCCGGGTCCTGATGGCCAGCACGTTGTCCACGTAGTGACGGGTCTCGCCGTAGAGCCCGTGCGACCGCACCGCACCGAGTCCCTGGTAGTAGGCGCCCACCAGGTGCCGTCGCGAGCCGGTCTCGTCACCCAGCACCCGCAGCAGCCGCACCCCGGCGGTGGCGTTGTCGGCCAGCCGGTGCAGGTGCAGGCGTCGGCCCTCGTAGAGCGACATCCAGGCGCCGGTGCTGGGCAGCACCTGCATGGCGCCGATCGCGCCCGCGTCCGAGCGCCGGCCCATCTGCCAGCCCGACTCCTGCCACGACACCGCCAGTGCCAGCTGCGGGTCCACCCCGTGCCGGAGCGCGGTGCGGGCGACCGTCCGCCGCACGCTGGCGGTACCGGGCGGTGCGGGCGCCGGCGCAGCGTGGTGCTGGGGCGCGTGCTGCTGGGGTGCGTGGTGCTGGGGTGCGGAGTGGTGCCGCGGACCGTGCTGTGCCGACTGGTGGCGGGGCAGGGCGGAGAGCACCACCGGGATCTCGAGGTGCTGGCCCACCCGGATCGCGCCGCCCGCGCCGAGGTGGTTGTGGGCGATCAGCTCGGCGGTCCAGGCGTGGTAGCGGACGGCCAGCCCGGTCACCGTCTCGCCGGGATGCACCCGGTGGTCCAGGATCCGCCGGCCGGACGGCAGGTCGCCGTCGGTGGCCTGCGCGGGGGCGGGCAGGAAGCACATCGCGAGGCCGGCCAGGCCGGCCGTGATCAGTCGTCTCGTGGGGGACATCGGGTCGACTCCCTTCGTGCCGGCGCGGCACCCGGGTCCCGAGCGAACCCGGCGGGGAGAGCCGCGGACGACGCTCGACCGTAACCCGCGGACCGGTGTGGCTCAAGTGACTGCTGTTACGTAGGAGGCCGCGCATGGGCCACGGTTTCGTCCGCGGCGGAGCGAGTGGAAGAGTGGAACCCATGACTGAACCCAGACTTGCCGACGCCGACCTGGGCGCGCTGGTTCCCGCGTGGATCGACTGGGCGGAGACCGCCCGTCAGCTCGGGGTGACCGTGGGCAAGGTCCGCACCATGATCCGTGAGCACGAGCTCGCGGCCGCCGTGCCCGCGCCGGGCGCGGGCCAGCAGGTCCCCGCCGACTTCGTCCAGGACGGCCTGGTCGTCAAGGGACTGCCCGGGCTGCTGACGGTGCTGCACGACGGCGGGTACGACGACCGCGAGTGCATCGCGTGGCTGTTCACCGACGCCGCACTGCCCGGCCGCCCCATCGACGCGCTGCGCGAGAACCGCGGCTCGGAGGTGAAGCGCCGGGCCCAGGCGATGGCGTTCTGACGCCCCACCCGTCCCGGTCGCAGGTCAGACCGCCCGGTCGGTCGCCGCGGAGGCGAGGTCGCGCAGGACGGCGCGGGCCCGGTCGTCGACCTCGGCCCGCTCCAGCGCGGTCACCGCACGCCCGGCCAGCTCGGTGATCACCGACTCGACCTGGTGGTGGGCGCCCGAGCCGTCGATGATGCCGCGCAGCTGCTCCACGGCCGCCTCGCCGAGCGGGGTGCCGAGCGAGGTGTGCAGGAGCTTCGCGTCCTCGGGTTCCGCGGCGTCGAGGGCGAGCGCGACGAGCACCGTGCGCTTGCCCTCGATCAGGTCGTCGCCCGCCGGCTTGCCGGTGGCCGCCGGGTCGCCGAAGACGCCGAGCAGGTCGTCGCGCAGCTGGAACGCCTCGCCCAGCGGCAGCCCGAACGCCGTCAGCTCGGACATCGTCCGCGGGCCGGCGCCGGCGAGCGCGGCGCCGATGTGGAGCGGGCGCTCGATGGAGTACTTCGCGGACTTGTAGCGCAGCACGGTCATCGCCGCGTCGACGTCGGCGAGGCCCCGGGCCTGCACCGAGACGTCCAGGAACTGGCCCGCGATCACCTCGGAGCGGCAGTGGTCGAAGACGTCGAGCGCCGGGGCGACCTGCGCCAGCGGCAGGCCGCAGCGGCGCAGCATCTCGTCGGCCCAGGTCAGCAGCAGGTCGCCGAGCAGGATCGCCGCGGCCGCGCCGTACTGCTCGGGGACACCGCGCCAGCGCGCCTCCCGGTGGTCGGTCTCGAACTGGCGGTGCGTCGCGGCCCGACCGCGACGGGTGTCGGAGGCGTCCATCAGGTCGTCGTGGACCAGCGCGCTGGCGTGCAGCAGCTCGAGCGAGGCGCAGGCGCGGATGAGCGCGTCGTCCTCCTCGGGGCGCGTCGCCAGGTCGGGAGCGAGCGCGAGGGCCCCCCAGTAGCAGAACGCCGCGCGGAACCGCTTCCCGCCGGAGACCGCGGCGCGCGCCTCGTCCAGGAGGCGGGAGGCGTCCGGGCCCAGCGGGGCCAGCCGTTCGGCCTGCTCGTCGAGGAACGCGTCGAGCGCGGCCTGGACGCGATCGCGGAAATCTGCGCTGTCCCACCCGCTGCTCGTCACGAAAAGAGGGTAGAGGGGGCTCTTGTCCCGTGGACAACGGGCCCGGAGGCTCCCGTGGCTACCTACACTCGACGCCATGAACGACGACCGCGCCCAGAGCATCGGGGAGCTCATCCGTGGCGGAGGGCGCTCGTTCTCCTTCGAGTTCTTCCCGCCCAAGGACGAGGCGGGGGAGGACCAGCTGTGGCGAGCGATCAGCGCGCTGGAACCAGCCGGGCCCACCTTCGTGTCGGTCACCTACGGCGCCGGGGGCAGCACCCGCGACAAGACCGTCCGACTCACCTCCCGCATCGTCCGCGAGACCTCGATGACGCCGATGGCGCACCTGACGTGCGTCGGGCACACGCGCGCCGAGCTCGAGTCGATCCTGGACTCCTACGCCGAGGCCGGCGTGCGCCACGTGATGGCCCTGCGCGGGGACCCGGCCGACGGCCCCCGGGCCCCCTGGGCGGCCACGCCTGGCGGGCTGAACTACGCGACCGAGCTCGTGGAGCTGGTCAAGGGGCGCGGCGAGTTCACGGTGGGCGTCGCCGCCTTCCCCGAGGGGCACCCCTGCGCGGAGTCCCTGGACCACGACGCGGACGTCCTCGTCGCGAAGGCGCGGGCCGGGGCGGAGTTCGCGGTCACGCAGATGTTCTTCCGGGCCTCGGACTACTTCGGCCTCGTGGACCGGGTCCGCGCCCGCGGCGTGGACATCCCGATCCTGCCGGGGATCATGCCGATCCTGAACCTGAGCGCAATCCGCCGGCAGGGTGAGCTGATCGGCGCCGACGTCCCCGAGGACGTCGTGTCACGGATCTCGAAGCTCGACGGTGACGCCGCGGCGCTGCGGGCCGAGGGGATCGCGGTGGCCGTCGAGCTGTGCGAGCAGCTGCTGGCCGGGGGCGCGCCCGGGCTGCACTTCTACACGCTGAACCGGTCGAAGGCGACGCTGGAGATGTTCGAGGCGCTGCGCCTGTCGGCGTAGGCAGGGACGGACCCGAACGCCGTGGCCGGCCGTCGTCAGGCGGGCCCGACCGCCTGTGCCACCAGCGAGGCGGACAGCCCCACGAACGGCAACCCCGCCCCCGGGGTCGCGTGGGCACCGGCGGCGAAGACGCCGGGCACCGGCGTCGCGGGCCCGAGCCGCTGCCGCACCGTGCCGCGGCCCTGCCAGAGCACCCCGAGCGGCGAGCCGCCCCAGCGCTCGACCAGGTCGCGGGGGGAGCGGTCGACGCGGGCCACGACCTGGTGGCGGACGTCGATCCCGTGTCGCGCCAGCGCGCGCAGCACGTCCTCGGCCAGCCGGCCGCGCCCGTGCACCGTCCAGCCGGTGTGACCGTCCGGCGCCCGGCCGCCGGTGCGCACCACCAGCATCGGGTCGCCGTGCAGGACCGTCTCGTGCGGCAGGGCCGGCACCTCGCCCTCCAGCCCGAGGTGGACGACCACCGGCGGGATCGCCGGCATCGTCCGCTGCACGAAGCCCGCCAGTGCGGGGAGCCGGCGCGGGTCCACCGCGCAGACCACGACCTCGGCGTCCACCTCGCCCGCGTCGGTCGCGACAGCCACGACCCGGCCCTCACGCAGGACCAGGTCGGTCACCTCGGTCGAGGTCCGCACGTCCACCTTGCGGGTGGCCAGCCGCTGCTCCAGGGCGGCACCGAGCGCGGCCATGCCGCCGGTCACCGTCCACGCGCCGAACCGCTGCTCGACGTACGCCGTCACCCCCAGCCACGCGGGCACGTTGCGCAGGTCGTGCCCCTCGGCGACGAACGGGTGACCGGCGACCAGCCGCAGGCGCTCGTCCTTGAACGTCCTGCGCAGGCGTTTGTGCAGCACCTCACGGCTGTCCAGCCGGGCCGCCAGCTCGCGGGGCAGCGCGTCGGGCTGCCAGGGGTGCTCGAGGTAGTCGCGGCGCAGCACCTCCCAGTCGTCGGCGTAGGAGGCCACGTGGTCCACCCAGCGTCGGCCGAGCCCGGGCGCGAGGCCGTCGAAGGCGGCGATCTGGGCGGCCCGGGAGCCGCCGGGGACGGCGACCGCGGTGCCGTCCTCGAAGCGGTGCTCGCGGACCAGGTCGAGCTGGACCAGCTCCAGCTCACGCTCGACCGGGCGCCCGGACTTGCGGAACAGGTCGCGGACCACCGCGGGGAGCAGGGTGTACGTCGGCCCGGCGTCCCAGGCGAAGCCGTCCTCCGACTCCTCCACCAGCGCCCCGCCGAGGCTCGCCGACCGCTCGAGCAGGGTCACGGCGTGGCCGAGCTTGGCCAGCCGCGCCGCCGAGGCCAGGCCGCCGAAACCGCCACCGACCACCACGACGCGCGCCATGGCGCCACACCCTACGGCCCGGTCCTACTGCGCGGCGGCGGCTCCCGCGCCTCGCAGGTCGGGCGCGGCCTCGAGGGCGCCGAAGTCCGAGCCGTACTCCCGGTCGACGAAGGCCAGCAGGGCGACGTTGAGGTCGGCCAGGCGCTCGCCCGGGGCCAGCGCCACGCAGGGATCGACCTTGGCGAAGAACCCGGCCGCGGTGTCGGCCACGACGAGGGTGTTGCCGGTCTCGACCGTCGAGCGGGTGAACGAGCGGCCGTCCCAGGTGACCGGGAAGCTGAAGTCCCCGCCCACCTTGGGCCCCTCGGCGACGGCGACCGCCTTGCCGGCCCGCTGGGCGTCCATCAGCCCGACCAGGCTCTCGAGGTCGTCCACGCCGAGGTCCGGGTCGACCCCTGCCACCACGGTCGCCTGCAGGAACGAGAAGAACCTCCGGTCGACCTCGGCGACGGTGGTCGCCCCGGCCGACATCCGGGTGTTGAGCTCGGTGGGCCGGAACCCGTCGGCGGTGAGGACGCCGTCGATGCCGAAGGCGCCGCGGTAGCCGTGCGCCTTGCGCAGGTGCGCGCCCACACGGCGTACGACGTCGCGCATCTCCTCGCGGTCGGCGGCCGGCGGGTCCCAGAACGTGCCGAGCCCGCCGTAGACGAAGCGCCGGGTGGCGGGTTCGCGCAGCATCGCGATCTCCACCGGCCGGAACGCCGCGGTGCCGGTGTCGAGGACGAAGCCGTGGATCGAGCACGGCACCCCGTCGAGGAACGGCATCACCCGGATCCGGTCGCAACGGGGCAGGAAGAAGGCGCGGGCCGCCGCCTGGTCGCGGCGGTCGACGACCCAGCGCACGTAGTTGCCGCCGCCGTTGAAGCCGTCGCGGGCGTCCCCGGACCACACCGCACCGAGCGGTCCCGCGACCTGCTCGGTCGCCTCGGCGAGGGCGCGCTCCTCGACCGGCACGATCAGGTACGGCGCGCAGGCGACGTCGGCGGCCGCCCAGATGTCGTCGGCCAGCATCTTGTCCTCGAGGGCGAGGAACGACGCCGGACGTCCGCCGGTGACCGGCCTGCCCAGGATCGGCTCGTCGGTGGTGACGAACGGGCTGGTGTACCAGACGCCGCGCCGGTCGGGGTCGAACGCCTCGACGGCAGCGACCGCGTGCGGGGGGAGACGCCGGGCCAGCCGGTCGTGGGCGCGCAGCTCGTCGGTGACCGATGCGGCCGCCGGTGGCGCCACCTCGACGACGACGCACTCGTCCTCGGCCGGGACGCGCCCCGCGCCCCGCGTGGTCGAGACGACCAGCACCGGGCTGCCGAGCTCGCGCACCCACTCGACGACGGGGGTGAAGCCGGCGAGCACCCCCGGACCGATGATCACCGGGCGGCCGGCGAAGAGCGCGGCCAGGCGGCCGGTCACCTCCGCCCGGGCGGCGGGGTCGGTCAGGCGGTCCGAGAGCTCCATGGCCTGACGTTAGTGAGGGCGGCCGGACGTCGCCATGGGTTTACGTCCCGGTGGCTCGCGCCGCTTCCACCTCCGCCAGCCGCGCCGGACCAGCCGCGCGAGCAGGAGCAGCAGCACCAGGCCCGCCGCGAGCAGCAGCCCGGCGACCGCCGCGGCGCCCCGGGGGTGCTCGAGGGCGAACCACACCACCGTCAGGACGGTGACGTCCTCGGCGATGCTGGCGGCGATGTTGGTGACGGGCTCCGGGGAGGAGTTGATCGCCAGCCGGCCCCCGGCCTTGGCGAGGTGGGACAGCAGCGCGGTGCCGCCACCGACGACGCCGAGCACCGCCCCGTCGAGCGAGTCGGCCTGCCCGGCGATCAGCACGCCCACGACGGCGCCCGTCGTCGGACGGATCGCCGTCGAGACGGCGTCCCACGTGGAGTCGACGTAGGGGACCTTGTCGGCGACGAACTCGAAGGAGTAGAGGACGAATGCCACCGCGAGGACGTCCCAGCGTCCGAGCACGTCAGGGACCTCGGCGAACCCGCCGACCCGGTCCGCGATGCCGAGCACCAGCACGACCAGGTAGGCGTTGACGCCGCTGGCCCAGCCGCTCGAGAACGCCAGCGCGAGGGAGTCCACGGGTCAGCGGGCCCGCTCGACGATCCCGGCGAGCGTCTCGGGGTCGCGGGCCACCACGCTGGTGCCGTCGGCGGCGGTGATGATCGGCCGCTGGATCGTGGCGGGGGAGGCCACCATCGCGGCCAGCCAGGCGTCGCGGTGGGCCGGCTCACGTGGCAGGTCGATGCCGGCCTCGGCGGTCTCCTTCGGGCGCGCGACGTCCCAGGGCTCGAGGCCCAGCCGGGCGACCACCTCGCCGAGCTCGGCCGCCGTCGGCGGGTCGTCGAGGTAGCGGCGCACGGTGTAGTCCACGCCGGCGGCGTCGAGCTCCGCGGTCGCCGCGCGGCACTTCGAGCAGGCGGGGTTCAGCCAGATCTCCATCAGTCGACCTCGATCCCGGTGGCGCCGGTGAGGGACAGCAGCTCGTCGTACGACGTGGAGAACACCGCCGCGGGGTGGCCGGCGGCGGCCCACACCACGTCGTACTTGCGCAGCCAGGAGTCGAGGTACGTCGGCACCGGTGCCGGGTGGCCGATGGGGGAGACCCCGCCGATCACCTGGCCGGTGTGCTCGCGCACGAACTCCGGCTTCGCCCGCTCCAGGCCGGCGACCCCGAGGCGCTCGGCGGTCGCGACGGTGTCGACCCGGTGGGCGCCGGAGGTGAGGATGAGCACGGGGGAGCCGGCCGCGTCGAAGAGCAGGCTGTTGGCGATCGCACCGACCTCGCAGCCCAGCGCCTCGGCGGCCAGTGCGGCGGTGTGGACCGAGTCGGGGAGAATGACGACCTCACCGGTCCCTCCACGTCGGCGGTGCTCGTCTCGAAAGCGGCTGATCGTGGGGTGCTCGGTCGACATACTGCGACCCTAGCCAGAGGCGGGGTCGTCCGTCCGTCCCGGTTTGCGTGGCGCGTCGTGTCGGGCGGGGAGCCCGGACGCGCGTGAGAGGAGAGTGCATGAGTCGGCAGCAGCCGCGCTCGGTGAGCGGTGCGACCTGGACCCTGGGAGGGCTGGTGGCCCTGAGCGGCCTGACGGCCCTGCTGACGGTCCTCATGCGCGACGACCTGGTGCGTGCGTGGGCGACCGGTCACCCCGACGAGACGGGGGTCAAGCCGCCGTCGTTCGTCCCGGTCGCGATCGTCCTCTTCGTGGTGTTCGCCCTGCTCGCGGGCGTGCTGCTGATGTTCTTCCGCAACGGGCACAACTGGGCCCGGCTGTCGTTGACGGGCCTGGTCGCCTTCATGGCGGTCGCGACGCTCGCCGGGCTGCGGACCGGCCCGCCGGCGCTGTTCCTGGCGGTCTCGGTGGTCTCGGTGGTGCTGGACGTCGCGCTGCTGTTCTTCCTGTGGCACCGCGACACCAACGCCTACATCCGGAACGCCTGGCTGGCCTCGCACTCCGACACGTCGGGCTCGCGACCCTCCTGACGTCGCCGACCGGGCGGCTGCGCCCGTCCCGGTCCTTTCTCCGGTCGGTCCCGACCGGCTCTTGACGCACTGTCCGTGCCGAGGTGTAGCGTTCGTGGTGTTCGAACACGCGTTCGAACGCCGCTCGGCGGGGACGACCTCGACCCCCGTCCCCGCCGGGGCCGGCCCTCGGGCCGGCCGGGGCGAGAGGGGTCGGTGTCCGGGGTCGAGGCGAGGGTGCGGCAGGAAGGCGGCCAGATGAGGCGGTACGAGGACCCCGTGGAGGTGCGCAGGGGCTGGGTGACGGGTGTGGAGGGCCCGGAGCAGTTCCTGTGGCGCGGACGGTTGTGGAAGGTGCGCGCGGTGGTCGCGCACTGGGTGGAGACGGCGCCGTGGTGGCAGTCGTCGGGCGTGCGGGCGGTGGTCGGCTCCGAGGAGGCCGTGACCGACCCGTCCGGGGTGGCGGCTCCGGCCGGTGACCTGCTGGTCGAGCGCGAGCTGTGGCGGGTCGAGGCCGGGCGGGGCGCGGGGCCGGCCGCCGGGTCCGAGCCCGACGGGGGCGGGGTCTTCGACCTCTCCTTCGACTGGAGCGACGGTCGCTGGCAGCTCGTCGGCTGTGTGGACTGAGGGGGAGGGATGAGCGTTCCGAACCCCTATGCCCTGCCGGCCACGACGCACTCCTACCTCGCCCGCGCGGCCGAGTCGCTGAGCGAGGCGATGGCTGCGACCGAGGTGCCGGAGCGCTACGCCTGTGCGCACGTCGCCGCGCTGCGGGCTGCGGCGGCGCTGCTGGCCGCGCGTGCGCACCCGGCGCCGGCGCGTCGGCGGGCGCAGAAGAACGCCTGGGTGCTGCTGGCCGAGGTGGCGCCCGAGCTGGCCGAGTGGGCCCGCTTCTTCGCGGCCGGTGCGAGCAAGCGCGCCGCGGCCGAGGCCGGCTCGTCCCGTGCGGTCAGTGAGCGGGAGGCCGACGACCTGGTCCGCGACGCCGACCGCTTCCTCGCGGTCGTCGAGCAGGCCCTCGGGCTGGTGCCGCACGCGCCGGCGCGGGCCCAGGTCGTGCGGCACGTGAGCTGAGCTGGCGCCCGGTGGGGGCGCGAGGTAGAGTGGAATCGTTCGAACAGATGTTCGAGCAAGCAGTCAGGGGTCGAGCCGGCTGAACGCGCAGGAGGCGACCCGTGTCCGATCCCTTCCCCCATCTCCACGTGGCCTCGGGCTACTCCCTGCAGTACGGCGCGTCCCACCCGCACACGCTCGTCGAGCGGGCCGTCGAGCACGAGATGGACACCCTGGCGCTGACCGACCGGGACGGCACCTACGGCGCGGTGAAGTTCGCCAAGGCCTGCCTGGCCGCCGGCGTGCGCCCGGTGCTGGGGGTGGACCTGGCCTACCGGCCGGCACTCACGCCCGCCGCTCACGAGGTGCGCCCCACCCGCACCCCGGTGCGCGGCGGCGCCTTCCGCGACCCACGGCTGCCGCGCGTGACGCTGCTCGCTGCGGGCCGGGCAGGGTGGGCGGCGGTCTGCCGGCTCGTCTCGGCCACCCACCTGGCGGGGGAGCGCGGGACCCCCGTGCTCGACCCGGGCTCCCCGATGGTCGCCGAGCTGCTCGGCTCGGGCGACCTGCTGGTGCTGCTCGGCCCGGCCTCCGAGCTGGGGGCGGCCGTCACCCGGCGCCGCGACGACCTGGCCCACGCCGCGCTCGCGCCTTGGCGCTCCCTCGTGCCGAGGGAGGACCTCCTCGTCGAGCTGGTCTCCCACCGGCTGGGCGCGGCGGGCGGCAGCTGGGGGCCCGGGACCACCCCCCACGCCGCCCGGATGGCCGGGGTGGCCCGGCAGGCCGGCCTCGAGACGGTGCTCACCAACGCCGTCCGCTACGCCGACCGCCGCGACGCCCCCACCGTCGACGTCCTCGACGCCGCCCGTCGGCTGGTCGCCCTGGGCTCTGCTGACCTGCGCCACGTCGGCCCCTCCCACTCCAGGGGAAACGCGGAGGGGTTCCTCAAGTCCGGCAAGGAGATGGCCGAGGTCGCCGAGGAGATCTGCCGGCTCGCCGGACTGGCCACCGACCCGGTCCGGGAGGCCCGACGGCTGCTGGCCCGCACCCGTGCCGTGGCTGACCGGTGCGCGCTCGACCCCCGCGCCGACCTCGGCCTGGGGGAGGTGCACTTCCCGGAGTTCCAGCTCTCCACCGGTCACGGGGCCGGCCACGTGGGCGAGGGGTCGAGCGCCGACGGCCTGCTCCGGGCCCGCTGCGAGGGCGCGATCGGGGACCGCTACGGCTCGGCGCCCCGGCAGGTCGTCTGGAAGCGGCTCGACGACGAGCTGGAGATGATCCGCGAGCTCGGCTACGCGTCGTACTTCCTCACCGTCGGCGACGTCACCGACCTGGTCCGGGAGATGGGGGTGCGCTGCGCGGCGCGCGGGTCGGGCGCGGGGAGCCTGGTCAACTACCTGCTCGGCGTCTCCGGCGTCGACCCGATCCGGTACGGGCTGCTGATGGAGCGGTTCCTCTCGCCGCTGCGACAGGCGCTGCCCGACATCGACGTCGACGTCGAGTCGGCCCGCCGGCTGGAGGTCTACGAGCGGATCCTCGACCGGTACGGCGGGGAGCGGTGCGTGTGCGTCTCGATGATGGACACCTACCGGGTCCGGCACGCCGTCCGCGACGTCGGTGCCGCGCTCGGCATGCCGCCGGGGGAGATCGACGCGATCGCCAAGGCGTTCCCGCACATCCGGGCCCGCGACGCCCGGGTGGCGCTGCGCGAGCTGCCGGAGCTGCGGGCGAGCGGCCTGGGCGAGGAGCGGCTCGACCTGATGTTCCGGCTCGTGGAGCGGCTCGACGGACTGCCGCGGCACATCGCGGTGCACCCGTGCGGGGTGCTGCTCTCCGACGCCACGCTGCTCGACCGGACGCCCGTGGAGGCCAGCTACGCGGGGTTCCCGATGAGCCAGTTCGACAAGGACGACGTCGAGGACCTCGGCCTGCTCAAGCTCGACGTGCTCGGCATCCGGATGCAGTCCTCGATGGCCCACGCCCTCACCGAGATCCGGCGGGTCGACGGCGTGGAGATCGATCTCGACGACGAGGCCCAGGTGCCCTTCGACGACCCGGCGACCTACGCGATGATCTCGTCCGCGAAGACCCTCGGCGTCTTCCAGATCGAGTCGCCCGGCCAGCGCGAGCTGGTCGGGAAGTCCGGCATCGAGAGCTTCGAGGAGATCATCACCGACATCTCGCTGTTCCGGCCCGGCCCGGTCAAGAGCGACATGATCACGCCGTACCTCGACGTCAAGCAGGGCTGGAGGGCGCCGTCCTACCTCCACGAGGACCTGCGCCCGATCCTCGAGCAGACCCACGGCGTGGTGGTCTTCCACGAGCAGGTCATCGAGATCATCGCCCGGTTCGCGCGCATCACCAACGCCGAGGCCGACGAGAAGCGGCGCGCCCTCGGTGACGTCGAGGGGATGGCCGACACGAAGCTGTGGTTCTTCCCCCGCGCCCTCGCCCACGGCTATCCGCTGCCGGTGGTCGAGGGGGTGTGGAAGGTCCTCGAGGCGTTCGCGTCCTTCGGCTTCTGCAAGGCCCACGCCGCGGCGTTCGCGCTGCCGACCTACCAGTCGGCCTGGCTCAAGGCGCACTGGCCGGCGCACTTCCTCGCGGGCGTGCTCACCCACGACCCGGGCATGTACCCCAAGCGGCTGATCCTCGAGGACGCCCGCCAGCTCGGCATCACCGTCCTCGGCCTCGACGTGAACGCCTCGGCGAAGGAGTACTCCGTGGAGGAGATCGGCGACGAGGACGCGTGGAGCGACGACGACGCCGCCGGCGGGCGCCCGGGCGGCGCGTACGGGATCCGGCTGGCGTTGGCGGAGGTGAAGGGGATCAGCGAGGCGGAGGTCGAGCGGATCACCGCCGCCCGCCCCTACTCCTCGCTCTCCGACTTCTGGCACCGCGCCCAGGTGTCCCGGCCGATCGCGGAGCGGCTGGTGCTGGCCGGTGGGTTCGACTCGATCTACGGCATCGGGTCGGCGCTGGTCGACGGCGTCCGCCGCCGGGGCCGGGTCACCCGCCGCGACCTGCTGCTCCAGGTGGCCGAGCTGGACCGGCACGCCCGCGCCCTCGAGCGGGCCGGCCGCGGGCGCGGCCTGACGGGGCGGAGGTCGCCGGTCGTGCGGGGTGGGGCCGCCGCGGCGCAGGCACGCGCCGAGGAGGCCGCGGCCCGCAACAGCACCGACCCCGGCACCCGGGACGCGGCGCCCGCGCTGGAGCGGCACCCGCTGGCCGAGGCGGGGGTGTGGGCGAGGGCCACCGCCCAGTCCCGGGCCACGCCGCCACCGCGCCCGGTGACCTCGGTGCAGCTCGCGCTCGACCTCGGGGACGCGCCCGGCGAGGGCGGTGAGGCGGTGAGCGGGCTGCCGGAGATGGACGCCGAGGAGAAGATGCGGGCCGAGCTCGAGATCCTCGGCCTCGACGCCAGCCGGCACGTCGTCGCCACCTACGCCCGGTTCCTCGACGAGCTCGGGGTGACCCGCAGCCAGGACCTGCTCTCCCGCAGGAGCAAGGCCGAGCTGCTGGTCGCCGGGGTCAAGGTCGCGACCCAGACCCCGCCGATCCGCTCCGGGCGCCGGGTCATCTTCCTGACCCTCGACGACGCGACCGGCCCGGTCGACGCGACGTTCTTCGAGGACGCCCAGGGGCCCTACGCCGCCACCGTCTTCCACTCCTGGCTGCTGGTGGTCCGCGGCGAGCTGCGTCGCACCGGCCGGCGCGGCGTCTCGCTGCGGGCGACCGGCTGCTGGGAGCTGCCCGAGCTGTTCGCCCTGTGGCGTTCCCGCGGGGGCGGCGACGCCGGGCTGGACGCCGTCCGCGAGGCGATGGCCGTGGTCCCGGAGGGTTTCGCCGGGGTCGGAGAGGCCGCCGTCGCCGGGGCCGCGGAGAGCCGGGCCACCCGGCCGGTGATGGCGCGCCCGCAGACGTTCGACTCCGAGGAGTCCCCGCACCACAGTGCTGCCGGCGGCATGGGCCGGCGGCGGGTGCTGGTGCACTCCAGCGGCTTCAAGCTCTCTCCGTACGCCGACATCAAGCCGGCCGGCGACTCCAGCAAGGACGTGGCGCGCAAGCTGTGGCACCGCAGCCCCGGGAGCGCAGGATGATTCCTCTCCGGGACGCCCTAGGGTGTGGGGCATGCCAGCCACCGATCGGCCCAGCGACCGGCCCAGCGACCGGCCCAGCGAGCGTCGGGGCGCCGCCCGGACCGCCGTCGTGTGGGACGCCCTGCTCCCGGTCCTCGGTGACGAACCCCGCGACGTCCTCGACATCGGCGGCGGCACCGGCGGCTTCGCGGTGCGGGTCGCCGAGCTCGGCCACCGGGTCACGGTGGTCGACCCCAGCCCCGACGCGCTCGCCGCGCTGGCCCGCCGCGCCCGCGAGCAGGACGTGGAGGTCGCCGGACAGCAGGGCGACCTGTCGACCCTGCTCGGCCTCACCGGCGGCGACAGCGCCGACGTGGTGCTCTGCCACGGGGTGCTCGAGGTCGTCGAGGACCCTGCCGCCGCCCTGGCCACGATCCGCGAGGTGCTGCGCCCCGGCGGGACCCTCAGCCTCCTGGTCGCCCAGCGGCACGCCGCCGTGGTCGCCCGGGCGATGGCCGGCCACTTCCAGCAGGCCCTGGCCCTGCTCGACCCGGCCGCGCACCGCGACGTCGCCCACGGCCGGGCCGGACGCCGCTTCAGCCACGACGAGGCCGTCGCGCTGCTGGAGGGTGCCGGTTTCGAGGTCGTCTCGGTGCACGGGGTGCGCGTCTTCGCCGACCTCGTGCCCGGCTCCCTGCTCGACCTCGAGCCCGGTGCCACCGCGGCCCTGGTCGAGCTCGAGCACGCCGTCTCCGAGCGGTCCGAGTACCTCCCGCTCGCCACGCAGCTGCACCTGCTCGCGCGCTGACGCGGGAGCCGCCGAGTCGGCGGTGACGGGAGGATCGACGTGACCTCCGCCAGCGCTCCGGCCACGCCGATCCTGCACGTCGACATGGACGCGTTCTACGCGTCCGTGGCCACCCGCGACCGGCCGGACCTGTGGGGAGTCCCCGTCATCGTGGGCGGGGGGTCTCGCGGGGTGGTGCTCTCGGCCAGCTACGCCGCGCGCCAGTACGACGTGCGCTCGGCGATGCCGATGACCAGAGCCCGCCGGCTGTGCCCGCAGGCCGTGGTGGTGGCACCGGACTTCGAGCTGTTCGGGCAGGTCTCCTCCTCGGTGATGGAGAGCTTCCGGCGGGTCACCCCGCTGGTGGAGGCGCTCTCGCTGGACGAGGCGTTCCTCGACGTGCGCGGGTCGACCCGGCGGCTCGGGTCGCCGCTGGAGATCGCCGAGCAGCTGCGCGCGACGATCCACGACGAGCAGGGCATCACCTGCTCGGTCGGGGTGGCGGCCGCGGTGTCGGTGGCCAAGCTCGCCAGTCGGCGGGCCAAGCCCGACGGGGTGGTGGTCGTCCCGCCCGAGGAGATCACCTCCTTCCTGCACCCGCTCGACGTCGGTGAGCTGTGGGGCGTGGGGGAGAAGACCCGCGCGATGCTCCACCGCCTCGGCCTCGTCACGGTCGGCGACGTCGCCCACACCCCGCTGCGCACCCTGCAGCGCGCGGTCGGTGCCGGCCTCGGCAGCCATCTCCACGAGCTGGCCTGGGGAGCCGACCGACGGGCGATCACGCCACGTCGCGGCCCCGACGAGCCCGACCGGTCGATGGGGGCCGACGAGACGTTCGGGCGCGACACCGACGACCGCGAGACGATCCTGCGCGAGCTGCTGCGGCTCTCGACGAAGGTCGCCGGCCGGATGCGGGTCGCGGGGGTCGCGGGACGCACCGTCACGATCAAGGTGCGGTTCGCCGACTTCACCACGATCACCCGTTCCCGCACGTTGCCCGAGGCCACCGACGTGACCCAGGACGTCTACCGCGCCGCCAGCCGCCTGTACGACGCCCTCGGGCTGCAACGTGCCCGGCTCCGGCTGGTGGGGGTCCGGGTCGAGGGGCTGGTCCCGCGGGAGACGGTTCACCGGCAGCTGGTCCTCGGCGAGAGGGAGCACGGCTGGTCCGACGCCGACCGGGCGGTGGACCGTGCGACGTTGCGGTTCGGGACCGCCGCGGTGCGTCCCGCGAGCCTGCTGTCCTGAGCCCGAGGCCGTCGCCCGAGACTCCCGGCACAGATCGGTCACGAATTTCTTCAACCCGGCTACCGCGATCACCACCGGCTGCCTAGACTTGAGGCACCCCAAGGCCGTGCACATCGACTGGCTTGAGTTCGACCCGTGGAGGAACCGGTGCCGCTCTCGGAAGAGGAGCTCCGACTGCTCGAGCAGATGGAACGCGCCCTCGTCGAGGAGGACCCCAAGCTCGCCTCGACCCTTCGCGGCACCTCGCTGCGTCGCTCGGCACGACGCCGCGCGATCATCGCGGCCGTCTGCTTCGTGATCGGCGTCGTCGTGCTGATGACCGGGGCGATCGCCCGGATCACCCCGGTGGGCATCGCCGGCTTCGTGATCATGCTCGGCTCGGCCACGATCGCGGTCGCCGCGGTGCGTGGCCAGCAGGGCGGCTCCGCCGAGCCCCGCTCCACCGGCCACCCCGCCCACGGCTTCACCGTCATCGACGGCGGCCGCTCCGGACGGATCCGCCGCCCGCGCCGCTCCCGCTCCAACGGCTCCTTCATGGAGCGCATGGAGAGCCGCTGGCGCCGCCGCCGCGAGGAGAACGGCGGCTGGTGACCGCTCGGCCTCACCGACCCGTCGCTTCTTGACGCTCAGCTCGCCGACCCGTCGTCACTTCCGGGCCGTCCCGGGTCCGGTCGGCTGAGCCCGCGACGGCTCGACGTCGTACGCCCCCGAACAAGCGACGGGTCGGCGAGGGGTCAGACGCTATGGCGTGGACCGCACGTCTTCGGTGAG
The DNA here is from genome assembly GCF_039531775.1 of Nocardioides koreensis. Taxonomy (NCBI): domain Bacteria; kingdom Bacillati; phylum Actinomycetota; class Actinomycetes; order Propionibacteriales; family Nocardioidaceae; genus Nocardioides; species Nocardioides koreensis. The sequence continues at coordinate 251,493 of NZ_BAAAQR010000007.1, forward strand.
CGTGGGCTCCGCGTGGTTCATCCCTCGATAGTTCATGGTCAAGCCGGCGTGCGGGCCGGCGTCAACGTCGTTCATGCTCGCTGCGCT
>NZ_BAAAQR010000008.1:0-204815 GCF_039531775.1 Nocardioides koreensis
ACCGCGCGTCGCAGACACGCTGAACCCGCACCGACCCCACGCCAGAACAGAGGCGCCGCCACGACAACCAGTCGCGACGGCGCCTCACCCTGCCCCTTGACAGGAGATCCCTACATATCAGCCGACGGCGAGCACCGCGGTGACCCGGGTGCCGCCGGTCCCGTCGAACCACCAGGCGGTCGTCAGGGCCTGCACGATGGCGAGGCCGCGGCCGCGCGGTGCGTAGGGGTCGGGCGCCACGACGTGGGGGACGGTCGTCCCCCCGCCGTCGAACACGCTCAGGCGCAGGGCGTCGCCCTCCAGCTGCCAGGAGACCTCGAGCCCGTGCTGCGGGTCGGGGCGACCGTGGTCGATCCCGTTGGCGACCAGCTCACCGAGCACCAGCGCGGCGTCCTGCCGGATGTGGGCGCCGAGGCGCTCGCGCTCGACGAAGGCCGCGAGCAGGGCCCGGGCCGCGGCGTTCGTGGTCCGGTTGAACGGCAGCTCATGGACCTCCGCCCGCGCCGCCTGGTCTGCCCCCCGCGCGTCCCCCGCCTCCATCACGCCCGGCCCCTTCCTCAGTCCGTCTCGTGGTCGAGCCCGCAGATCGTCAGCACGCGCTGGGACAGGGACCCGTCGACGGCACGGAGGCCGAGCCCGACGCCGGCCTGGTCGGCCGTACGACGCGCGGTCGCCAGCACGCCGATGGCCAGGCTGGGCAGGTACTCCACCTCGCTGAGGTCCACGGTGATCCTGCGCTCGAACTCGCGGCTGTACTTGGTGAGCTCCTCGCGCAGCACGACACCGGCCGCCTCGTCGACCTCACCACGAACGGTGAGCACCGACGACGCCTCGTCGAAGCTGGAGGAGTAGTTCTGATCATCCACGGCGTGAGGGTAACCCGAGCCGGGTGCGGTCGGCTCCACCCGGCTGGTGACGGGCACCTGCTCCCGTAGCCTGTGGAGCGACGCCGTCACGTGAGGAGCAGCAGTGGACCACCCGGTGGGTGACCTGTCGACGCCGCTGTCCGTGGCGATGCGGGAGGGGTCCCGACGCGAGCACGAGCAGGCCGAGGGCACCGACTTCGTGTCCGACCTGCTCGCCGGTCGCGCGCATCCCCACCAGTACGCCGCCTACCTCGCGCGGCTGCGGGACGTCTACGCCGCCCTCGAGCAGGCGGTCCGCGACCATCGCGACGACCCCGTCGTCACGCAGGTGTACGACGAGACCCTGTGCCGCCTCGACGCCCTCGACGCCGACCTCGAGTTCTGGTCGGGCCCGGACCGGTCGACCGGCTCGCCGGCGGCGGACCGCTACCGCGAGCGGATCGACCGCGCGCGGCGCACGCCGCTGCTGCTGGTGGCCCACCACTACACCCGCTACCTCGGCGACCTGTCCGGCGGCCGGATGCTCGCGCAGGCGATGCGCCGTGGCTACGAGGGCCTCGACCGGGGCGGCCTGGCGTTCTACGAGTTCGACGCGATCCCCAAGCCGGTCGCCTACAAGCGCGCCTACCGCGACCGGCTGGACGGCCTCCGGCTCAGCCCGTCGCAGCGGACGGCCATGGTCGAGGAGGTGCGCAGCGCCTTCCGGCTCAACCACGCGCTCCTCGACGAGGTCGCCACCCTGGGGGCCGGCTGCGTCACTCCGCGATGTCCCGGGTGAGCAGCACGACGTTGATGAACCGGCGGTAGAGCCGGACCGGGTCGTCGTCGGTGGTGGACGCCGCGGTGGTGCCGGTGCGCTCCACCCCGGTGATCCAGGTCGCCATCTCGGCCAGGTCGGCGTTGCGGAAGGTGATCTCGAGCGTGGCGGGCATCTCGACCCGCGGCGGCCGGGCGTCCGTCAGCCCGGCGATCGCGGCCCGCGCCCGGTCGTGGATCAGCTCGCGGGCGACGGCCGGGTGCAGGCTGTCGGCGGCGAACCGGGAGATCGCCGCCTTCACCACGGCCGTCCGGACGCCCGGGCAGAAGGTCTCGGCCTCGGCCGCGGTGACGTCGTCGCCGGTCACCAGCACGACGGGGACGGCGTACGCCTGCGCCACCAGGGCGTTGATGCCGGACTCGCCGACCACGGCCCCGTTCAGCCGGACCTCGGCGATCGCGCGCGGGTTGTAGGTGTGCGAGAGCGGCGAGGAGGTCGACATCGAGCCGTGGTAGGAGACGAAGAAGACCGCGTCGAACGAGCTGTCGAGGCCCTGCATCATGTACATCGGCTTGTGCCGGCCCGAGATGTAGCGGGCGCTGCCGGCCAGCGTGTCCGGGCGCAGGTTCTGCATCCTGGAGTGGGAGTCGTTGACCACGAACTCGTCCGCGCCGGCGGCCCGGGCTCCCTCGATCGCCGCGTTGACCTCGGCCTGGAGCAGGGACCGGTAGTAGTCGTACTCCGGCTGGCCGGCCAGGCACTGGGACCAGTCGACGACCCCGGCGGTGCCCTCCATGTCGGAGGAGATGAAGACCTTCACGCGACCTCGATTCGTGGTGGCTGGTTCGTGGGCGAGGCTAGCCTCGATGTTTCGCGAGGTTGGTTGCATGTGGCCTAGCTCGGGGCATCTGGCGGTGCTGTCAGCGGCGCGCGTGGGATCCCCGGCGTTGCGCTCGCCGGTTCTCCGATGTCCTTGGTGGTGACGGGGGCGGGGGTGTTCAGGCGGTTCGCAGGTTGGCCCAGCCGGTGTCGATGAGCCGGTTCCAAGGCCAGTCTCGTGGGAGCCGGACTCGTCTTCGGCGGCCGGTGCGGATGATGCGTCCGGCGACGGCGAGGATCCGGAAGCGGAGTCGTTTGGGTTCCCAGCGACGGGCGGGCTCGTGCTCGCCGAAGGCCAGGGTCTGGGTCCAGGCGAGCAGGTCGGCGGCCAGGGCGACGACCTCGACCCAGATCCGGTTCTGGGCGTAGCCGTGGAAGGGCAGGTTCCGCAGGCCGGTGTCCTTCAGCCCGCGGATGCGGTCCTCGCAGCGGGCGCGTTGCCGGTGCCGGACCTCCAGGTCGGCCAGTCGCCAACCGGCTGAGCGTGGGGTGTTGGTGGCGAAGCAGGTGATCCGCCAGCCGTTGTGGTCGGTCAGCCGCAGCTGGGCGCCGGGGTGGGGCCGCTCGCGGCGGGCGATGACGCGCATCCCGGTCGGCCATTCCTGGGGGCCGAACCGGGCCGGTGACCTGGTGGGTTTGGTCGGGGGCGGCATCCAGGCGGTGAGCTCGGCGACCTGGGCGCCGTCGCGGGGCTGGCCGTCGCCGTCGATCGCGGCACGCCAGGCCTGTTCGGGGATGGCCTCGATCGCGGCCTGCACGCCTTCCCGGCCGGGGAACCCGATGGAGTACTCCAGCCCGGCGCCGGTGATGTGGTGCAGGAACGCCTTGGAACAGGCACCGGTGTCGGCGCGGACCAGCACCTGCCCCCGTTCCTGCCCGGGCAGCTGGGCCAGCGCGGCGTCCAGGGTGCTGATGTGGTCGGCGCTGTTCCACGGCGAGGCCTTGCCCGGGCGCAGGTCGACCGCGAGCGTCTCACCGGTGCCGTGGACGCCGTGGTCGACGAACGCGCACATCGGCGCGAACCCGTAGCCCCGCTTGAAGGTCGGCTCGGCGCCCTCCTTGTCCGAGTGCGCGGTCACCAGCGTGGCGTCGAGGTCCACGACCACCTGACCGCCGGCACGCCGACCAGGAGCTCCGGCCAGCGGCCGGCGCCGTGCCCACACCGCGGCCCGCGCCTGCGCACGTGCCTCGCGGATCGCGGTGACCGCCTCTTCGACGTTGAGGGCCAACGCTGCGAACAACCGAGAGACGGTGGGATCCGAGGCGACCGGTCCGAACACCGCGGGCTGTGCACGGACCGCGGCCACGTCGGCCAGGCAGTCACCGCCGAGCGCGACCGCGGTTGCCAGGTCGAGCAGAACCTTGCCCGGGTCGTGAATCGCTCGGGGCGATCGCCACCCTGATAGGGCCCGGGACAGGCCGCGGTCAACGCCCGCGATCCGGATCGCCTCCCGCAGCAGTAACGCCCCAGAGGACGAGATCAACGACTCGCGGACGGGATCGAGAACCAGATTCGGGACCGGGCTACGCTTCACCTGCGGAGTGCCTCTCTGCGCGGTGGATCTTGACCTTCGACAAGCCAAGAATCCCGCGCCAGATGGGCACTTCCGTGCTTCTACTGCCGGTGTCGCCTCACTCGTTCATGAAAGCCCGAGGCTAGCTAGGCGCTGTGGCCCCGGCCGGCACCGACCTCGGTGCCGACGACGACCGTGCCGCCGACGTCCTCGTCGTGCACGACCTCGGTGTCCAGGCCGGCGGTGGTCATCAGCGCGGCGGTCGCCGGCGCCTGGGCGACGCTGGTCTCGATGAGCAGGTGGCCCCCGGGTGCCAGCCAGGCGGGGGCGCCGGCCGCCACCCGGCGGTGCACATCGAGCCCGTCGGCTCCGCCGTCCAGCGACACCCGGTGCTCGTGGTCGCGCGCCTCGGGCGGCATCAGCGCGATCTCGTCCGTGGGGACGTACGGCGCGTTGCACGCCAGCACGTCGACCCGGCCCCGCAGCCCCTCCGGCAGCGCGTCGTACAGGTCGCCCTCGAGGACCCGGTCCGGGGGCAGGTTGCGTCGGGCGCAGGCCACCGCGGCCGGGTCCAGCTCAGCGGCGTACACCTCGGCGGTGGGTACGGCGGCCAGCACGGCCGCGCCGACGGCGCCGGTGCCGCAGCACAGGTCCAGCACCACCGAACCGGGACCGGCCAGGGCGGCGGCCCGGCGGGCCATCAGCTCGGTGCGCCGGCGGGGCACGAAGACCCCGGGCGCCACCACGATCCGCAGCCCGCAGAACTCCGCCCACCCGACCAGCACCTCGAGCGGGGTGCCGTCGACCCGGTCCGTGACCATCCGTTCCAGCTCCTCGGCCGACGACGCCGCGTCGACGAGCAGCGCGGCCTCCTCCTCGGCGAAGACGCAGCCGGCGGCGCGCAGTCGCGCGACGATGCCGGCGGGCGGTGCTGCTGGGGCCAAGGCGGGTCTCCGGGGTCGAGGGGCGGCAGGCGATGATGCTCCCATGCAGTCCGCCCTCCACACCCCGCTCGGCCAGCTCACGCTCGTCGCCGCGGGGTACGCCGGCCTGGTCACGCTGGTGGCGCTGGTCACCACCGTGCGTCGGGTCCCGCGACCGGCCTGGCTCGACCACATGGTCTGGATCCTCGAGCTGCTGCTCGCGGTGCGGGCCGTCGCCGGGCTGGGCAGCATGCTGGGCGGGCAGCGTCCCGAGGAGATGTCGGCCCACGTCGGCTACCTGGTCGCCTCGGTGTGCATCCTGCCGATCGCGATGCAGTCGATCTCCGACGACCGGGGCACCTGGTCGTCCGGGGTCGTGACGGTCGCCGCGCTGGCGGTGACCGTGGTCGCCGTACGCCTCCAGATGACGTGGGGGCACGGTGCCTGAGCCGGCTCCCCGCAGCGGTCCGCACAAGGTGCTGCTCGCCTTCTACGCGCTCTTCACGCTGGCCGCCGGGGCCCGGGCCGCGGTCCAGCTCCTGACGCAGTACGACGAGGCGCCCGTCGCCTACTGGCTCTCTGCGGCCGCGGCGGTGACCTACGCGCTCGGGTGGTACGCCATCCGGCGCGCCTCGGTGGGCCACACCGGCTTCGCCAGCGTGATGCTCTGGGTCGAGCTCGGCGGCGTGCTCACGGTCGGCACCCTGAGCCTGGTCGAGCGGGACTGGTTCCCGGACGCCTCGGTGTGGTCCGACTACGGCATCGGCTACGGCTTCGTCCCCGCGGTACTGCCGATCGCGGGGCTGCTCTGGCTGCGCCGGCAGAAGCAACAGGCGCCCGAGGGCGCCCGCGCGGGCGCGTAGCCCGAACGGGTCCCGGCCGTCCCGGGTCTCCCTCGCGGCTGCCCACGAGTCGCTGGACGTTCACCCGCCGTCCCTAGCGTCGCGGTGGTCTGCCCACCATCGAAGGAGCCTGACCCGTGCGACGACCGACCCTGCTCACTCTCGCCTCCGCATCGCTGCTCGCCCTGACGGCCGGCGGCGTAGCCCTCGGCCAGGCTGTCGGGTCGGAGGCGGCCACCGCGCCTGCCCCCGACGGCGAGCTCGCCCGCGACTTCGGCGCCGTCGACCGCAACACGGTGTGGGACGAGGTCGACCGGTTGAAGCTCGACTTCCCGACGTTCCACCCGGAGGGCCTCGTCGTCACCGACGACCACATCTTCCTGTCCTCGGTGGAGGTCATCGAGCCGACGCAGAAGTACCCGAGCCCGGTCGACGGCTACGACCGCACCGCCGGCAAGGGCGTCGGGCACCTGTTCGTCATGAACCGCCGGGGCGAGCTGCAGAAGGACATCGAGCTGGGGGAGGGCGACATGTACCACCCCGGCGGCATCTCCTCCGACGGCACGAACGTCTGGGTGCCGGTCGCGCAGTACCGGCCGGACAGCAGCTCGATCATCTACAAGGTCAACGCGCAGAGCCTGAAGGCGACCGAGCAGTTCCGCGTGGACGACCACATCGGCGGCATCGTGCGCGACGAGACGACCGGCCACCTCGTGGGCAACAACTGGGGCTCGCGCCGCTTCTACGACTGGAGGCCGGACGGCAGCACCGCCAGCACCTGGGCCAACCCGAGCCACTTCATCGACTACCAGGACTGCCAGTACGTCCCCGCGGGCAAGATGATGTGCGGTGGTGTCGCCGACCTGCCGCAGTCGCCCGCGGGCGGTGGTGCCGCGTCGACGTACGAGCTCGGGGGCATGGCCCTGATCGACCTGCACACGCACGCGATCCTGCACGAGGTGCCGTTCCAGCGCTGGTCCACGGCCGGCCACGTGATGACCCGCAACCCGCTCAAGCTCGCGGCCGACGGGAAGCGGCTGACGATGTGGGCCGCGCCCGACAACGGTGACGAGGGCAACGGCACCGAGCTGTTCACCCTCGAGGCCGACGTCTCGTAGCGGGCCCGTCCCGGCTCGCGGGGACCTGCAACGTGTTCTAGATTGCCGGGGTGGCTCCCGACGTCTTCGCGCCCGCGACCCTGGGGCCGGCCCGGCTGCGCAACCGCATCGTCAAGGCGGCGACGTTCGAGGGCCGGACACCGCACGGGCAGGTCACCGACGAGCTGGTCGCCCACCACCTCGCGGTCGCCGAGGGCGGCGTCGGCCTCACGACGGTCGCCTACCTCGCGGTGGCGCCGGAGGGGCGCACCCACCACGAGCAGGTCGTGGTCGGCGAGGACACCCTGGCCGGGCTGGCGCGCCTCGCCGAGGCCGTGCATGGCGCCGGTGCCGCGATCGCCGGCCAGGTGGGGCACGCGGGGCCGGTCGCCAACGGCCGCTCGAACGGCGTGCACGCCCTGGCGCCCAGCCGGATGCCGAGCCCGCTGTCGATGCAGCTGGTCCGGTCGGCCACCGAGCAGGACCTGAGCCGCATCACCGCGGCGTACGTCGCCACCGCGCGCACCCTGGTCCGGGCCGGCTTCGACGTGCTCGAGCTGCACATGGCCCACAGCTACCTGCTCTCGAGCTTCCTCGCGCCCGGGCTCAACCGCCGCAAGGACCGGTGGGGCGGGCCCCTGGAGAACCGGGCCCGGCTGGCCCGCCAGGTGGCCCGCGCGGTGCGCGACGAGGTCGGCGGCGAGGTGGCGGTGACCGCGAAGGTCAGTCTCGCCGACGGCTTCCGTGGGGGCGTGACCACCGAGGAGGGCCTGGAGGTCGCCCGGCTGCTCGAGGCCGACGGCACCCTCGACGCCCTGCAGCTCAGCGGCGGCAGCTCGCTGATGAACCCGATGTACCTCTTCCGCGGCGGCGCCCCGGTCAAGGAGTTCGCCGCCGCGATGCCGCTGCCGGTGCGCTGGGGGATGCGGGTCGGCGGCGGGCGGTTCCTCAGGGAGTACCCCTTCGAGGAGGCCTACTTCCTCGACAAGGCACTGCGCTTCCGGGAGGCGCTGTCGATGCCGCTGATGCTGCTCGGCGGGATCAACCGCCGGGACACCATGGAGCAGGCGATGGCCCACGGCTTCGAGTTCGTCGCCATGGGTCGCGCGCTGCTCCGCGAGCCCGACCTGGTTCGGACGCTCGAGGAGGAGCGCCGGGCAGAGGGGCTGTGCATCCACTGCAACCGGTGCATGCCGACGATCTACTCGGGCACCCGCTGCCCGGTGGTCGAGGAGGCGCCCTTCCCGCCTACCTAGAACGTGTTCTAGATTGACCCATGGTCTCGACGAGTCTGCCCGAGGGTCCGCTGCCTGTCGTCGCCTGGTCGACGGGGACGGTCGGCCGGCACGCCATCGCCGGCATCGACGCCCATCCCGATCTGGAGCTCGTGGGCGTCTGGGTGTCGAACCCCGCCAAGCACGGCAAGGACGCGGGGGAGCTGGCCGGGCTCGGCCGGGAGCTCGGGGTCCGCGCCACCACCGACCGGGACGCGCTGCTGGCGCTCGAGCCGGACGCGATCGTGCACACCGCGATGGCCGACGACCGCGTCCTCGAGTGCATCGAGGACCTCTTCGGGTTCGTCGAGGCCGGCGTCAACGTCGTCTCGAGCGGTCCGGTGCTGCTGCAGTGGCCCGAGCGGATCCTGCCGGCGGAGATGCTCGACCGGCTCGTCGCGGCGGGGCGTCGTACCGGCGCCAGCCTGCACGTCAACGGCATCGACCCGGGCTTCGCCAACGACGTGCTGCCGCTGTCGCTGACCAGCCTCTCGCAGCGCATCGACGAGGTGCGGGTGATGGAGATCGCCGACTACTCGACGTACTACCAGCCGGTGGTGATGCGGGACATCTACGGCTTCGGGCAACCGCTGGAGCACCGGGCGATGCTCTGGGAGCCGGGCATCCTGGGTACGGCGTGGGGCAGCGTGGTCCGGCAGCTCGCCGCGGGACTGGGCATCACCCTCGACGAGCGCTCGAGGAGGTGGTCGACCGCCGTCCCGCCGAGCGCGACCTCGACACCGCGTCGGTCCGCATCCCGGCCGGCAGCATGGGGGCGGTGCGGTTCCAGGTGATCGGCAAGGTCGACGGGGTGCCGCGGGTGGTGCTCGACCACGTCACCCGCACCGCCGAGGACCAGGTGCCCGAGTGGCCGACGCCGCCGGAGGGTGGCGGCTGCTACCGGGTCGTGATCACGGGCGAGCCGTCCCTGCGGTGCGACCTCGTCCACCACGCCGAGCACGGCGACCACAACGTGTCGGGGATGATCGTCACCGCCCAGCGGCTGGTGAACGCCGTGCCCGCCGTCGTCGCCGCCCCCGGCGGCCTGGTCACCGCGCTGGACCTGCCGCTGGTGACGGGGACGGGGCTGGTCTCGACAGTCTCGACAGGCTCGTCCGACGGAGCAGCATGAGCATCCTCGACCGCTTCACCGTCACCGACCAGGTCGCCGTCGTCACCGGCGCCGGGCGCGGGATCGGCGCCGCCACCGCGCTCGCCCTCGCGGAGGCGGGCGCGGACGTGGTGATCTCCTCACGCACCGCCGCCCAGCTCGAGCAGGTCGCCGAACGCGTCCGGGCTGCCGGCCGCCGGGCGCTCGTCGTCCCGGCCGACCTCAGCGATGCCGACGCGGTCGCCGGCCTCGCGCAGGCGGCGTACGACGAGCTCGGCCGGCTCGACACGGTGGTCAACAACGTCGGCGGCACGATCCCGAACGCCTTCCTCGACACCGACGTGGCCTACCTCGAGGAGGCCTTCCACTTCAACGTCAGCACGGCCCACGCGCTGAGCCGGGCCGCGGTCCCGCTGATGCTGAAGGGTCCGGACGACGCCCCGAAGTCCATCGTCACCATCAGCTCGATGATGGGCAGGGCCTCCGGCCGCGGCTTCCTCGCCTACGGCACGGCCAAGGCCGCGCTCGCGCACTGGTCCCGGCTCGCCGCCGCCGACCTCGCGCCGCGGATCCGCGTGAACGGGATCTTCGTCGGGTCGGTGATGACCAGTGCTCTGGAGCTCGTCGCCGGGGTGCCGGAGATGTGGCAGCAGCTGGAGTCCAGGACGCCACTGGGCCGGGTGGGCGAGGCCGAGGACGTCGCCGCGGCCGTGCTGTACCTGAGCTCGCGGGCCGGGCAGTACGTCACCGGCAAGATGCTCGAGGTCGACGGTGGCATCCAGGAGCCCAACCTCGACCTCGGCCTGCCCGACCTCTGACCGCCGGCGCGGCCCGCACCTGAGCGTGGGCCGGGACGGGGTCGGCCGTGCTCACGCGAGGTCGGCCACGACCAGGGCGAAGTTGTCCGGTGCGCCGGCCGCCTCGACGGCAGCAACGACCCGGTCCGCCACCTCCTCGGGGTCACCACCGCCCAGGAGCCCGGCGAGCTCCTCCGCCGGGAGCACCGCGTGCACCCCGTCACTGGTGAGGACCAGACGGTCACCGGCCCGTGCGTCGTGCACCGAGAGGTCGGCCTCGGCCGGTGCGTCGGGCGCCAGCGCCCGGTTCAGGCGGACCCGGTCGGGGTGGCAGCGCGCCTCCTCCTCGGTGAGCCGGCCCTCCTCGATCAGCGCGGTCACCATCGAGTGGTCACGGGTGAGCCGCTCGATCTCGCCCGCGCGCAGCCGGTAGAGGCGGGTGTCCCCGATGTGGGCCACGGCGACCTCGCCGTCGCGCAGCCAGCAGGCCGTGAGGGTGGTGCCGCCCGCGGCCTGGTCGCTGATCCGTGCTCCGGCCCGGGTCACGGCCGCCTCCAGCCGGTCCAGGGCGGCGCCGGCCGCCACCCCGTCCAGCGCGGCGACCTCCTCGACGGCGGTCCGGGACGCCCGGTCGCCCTCGCCGAAGCCGTCGGCGACGGCGAGGACGGCAGTGCCCGCGTAGGCCGTGTCCTGGTGGGTGTCACGACCGCCGATCCGGTCGCGGACAGCGAGTCGGACGGTCCAGTCGTGGGTGGGTCGGGTGGTGCTCATCGGTGCCTCCTGGGCTCTCAGCTGCGAGACGAGGGAGGCCACGAGCTCACGCCGAGAGGCCGTGTCGGCCTCCACCTGACGCCAGTACGCGCTCAGCTCGGCCAGCGCCGCGGCCGGCTCCTGCTGAGCCATGACCCGCACCCGCGACAGGGGCATCCCGATCAGCCTCAGGCGGGCCACCAGGCGCGCGGCGTCCAGCTGCTCGGGTGAGTAGCGGCGGTAGCCGGAGCCCGGGTCCACCTCTGCGGGCGGCAGGATCTCCAGCTCGTCGTAGAGCCGGAGCGCCTTGGCGGTGAGGCCCGAGGCGACGGCGAAGTCGCCGATGCCCATGAGTGCACGTGTGGTCACTGACCCATCCTCGTCTCCCGGTGTCGGTCACCGGAGTGGCGACTGTGGGGTCTCCCGCTGGGGGAAGGTCAAGCCCCGTTGGCCGTCAGTCGATGACCATCCAGGTCCGGCCGTCGATCAGCTCGCGTACGGCGTCGAGGTGGCCGGCGTGGGTGGCCGTCTCCGTGATCACGTGCATCAGCACCTCGCGCAGGCTGTCCATCCGGAACTCGCCGAAGAAGTCGGGCCACCAGGCGGGCGCCGCGTCGAGCGGAGTGCCCGCGACGATCGCGTCGGTCCGCTCGGCCTGCTCGCGGTAGAGCGCCAGGACCTGCTCGGCGGACTCCTCGGGACCGACCTGCCAGGCGCTCACGGTGGCGGCCGCGACCTCGTCCTTCACCGCCTGCTCGCCGGCCACGACGCCACGGAACCAGAACTGCTCGTCGTCCAGCGCCAGGTGCCGGACCAGCCCGAGGCAGGACCAGCCCGAGGGCAGCACCGGACCGCGCAGGGCCTCCTCGTCGAGGCCCTCGAGGATGCCCAGGACGTGGCGGCGCTGGGAGCGGAGGTGGGCCAGCAGCAGCTCGGCCTCGGCGGTCATCGCCTGGGAGGTGGTCACGAGGCCTCCAGTCCCTGGGCGACTTCCCAGCTGTGCCCCGCGGGGTCGGTGAAGGTGGCGACGCGCATCCCCCACGGCCGGTCGACCGGGCCCACGAGCAGGGTCACGCCTCGGTCCCGCAGGTGGGCGCAGACCGCGTCCACGTCCTCGACCCAGATGCTGACCTGGAAGCGGGCGCCGGCGCTCCGGTCGGCCACCGGTGCCGGTTCGACCAGCCCGGCGCCTTCGGAGCTCTGCAGCAGGTTGATGAGGAGGTTGTCGAACTTGAGCGCGGCCGAGACCTCGTCCTCGTAGACCACCGGGACGCCGAAGACGTCCTGGTAGAAGGCCTTGGCCTCCGGCACGTCCTCGACGAACAGGCTCATCGCACTGATGCTGCCCAGTGTCTTCACGTCAGCCCCCATCGGGCTCCCCCTGAGTCATGTGGTGAACGGATTCCCACACCGTAGACCGCTCGCGCGGCCGGCCCCGGGACCTCGCGGACGCGGCCGCCACCCGCCCCGCCTAGGGTCGAGGTCGTGAGCTCCTCGACCAGCACCGCCCACGCCGTCTCGCCCGACTCCGGGCGGCACTGGACCGAGCCGGGTGCCTGGCGGGTCGCCGACGGCATCCACCGGATCCCGCTGCCGCTGCCGATGGACGGGCTGCGGGCGGTCAACGTCTACGTGATCGAGACCGAGCGCGGGCTCACCCTGGTCGACGGGGGCTGGGCCATCGACGAGGCCCGCACGCTGCTGGAGAAGTCGTTGGGCGAGCTCGGCTTCGCGTTCACCGACATCACCCGCTTCCTGGTCACCCACGTCCACCGCGACCACTACACGCTCGCGTCCGTGCTCGGTGCGGAGGTGGGGGCGCACGTCAGCCTGGGCCTGGGTGACAAGCCGACCCTGGACCTGCTGCACGCCGCGGACGAGGTGTCCGAGGACCCGACCCTGCTCGTGCTCCGCTCCGCCGGCGCGCACCGGATCGCGGAGGAGTGGCAGCGCTTCACCGACGGCCGGCTCCCCGACCTGGGCATGTGGGGCTACCCCGACACCTGGCTCGAGGGCGACCACACCCTCGAGGTCGGCACCCGCACCCTCGACGCGGTGCACACGCCCGGGCACACCCAGGGCCACTTCGTCTTCGCCGAGCGCGCGGCCGGGCTGCTGTTCGCGGGGGACCACGTGTTGCCGACCATCACCCCGTCGATCGGCTTCGAGCCGGTCCCGGTCGAGCAACCGCTGCGCGACTTCATGGGCTCGCTGGCCAAGGTGCGCGCGCTCCCCGACCTGACGCTGCTCCCCGCGCACGGTCCGGTCGCCCCGTCCTCGCACGCCCGGGTCGACCAGCTGCTCGCGCACCACGAGGTCCGGCTCGAGCTCTGCCGCGACGCGCTCGCCGGCGGTGCCGCCACGGCGTACGACGTCGCCGGTGAGCTGCCGTGGACCCGCCACGAGCACCGGCTCGCGGACCTCGACTCCTTCAACGGCGCGCTGGCGGCGATGGAGACCAAGGCCCACCTCGAGCTGCTGGTGGCCCGCGGTCAGGCCACCCGCGAGGAGACCGACGGCGTCGTGGTCTTCTCGGCGCCCTCCGACTAGCGGCCCGGGAAGTCCGCCGCGCCGTCGTCGGGCGCCAGGTCCTGGGCGGTCGTTCCGGACGCGACCTGCTCGAGCGTGCCGAACTCCGCGCCGGTGGCCCACCGGAACGACGTCGCACCGCCGACGTGGCCGGCCGGGAAGCCCAGGGTCAGCGAGGCGCCGCTGACGGTGACCGTGACACCGCTCGAGCCTCCGAACCGAGCCCCGTCGGGGTAGCGGTAGCTGGTGCCCCACCCGGACTCGGACAGGCTGGCCCACATCTCGTAGTCGACCCGGCCGTCACCATCGGTGTCGACGAAGCAGCCGACGTTCATGGTCCGGTCGTCGCCCTGCGACGAGGGCATCGGCGCGGCCACGTCGATGCGCACCCGGAACCGGTCGCCCGCCCGGGTCACGGTGGCCCCGGTGAGGTCGACGTACGCAGGCGCGCCGAGACCGCTGACGTCCCCCCGGGAGTCGGCGGTCGAGGCCGAGCCCGCGGGCGCCGGGGCAGTGGCGCTCGTCGTCGGCGCGGCCGGGGACGTGGCTCCCGCCGCGGAGGGCTCGCCCTGCTTCCCGCCCGTGGCCGGGTCGGGGTGCGCGGTGGTCTTCGCCGAGGCGTGGGCGGTGGCCTTCGGTGAGTGCTGCTTGGCGTGCTGCCGGTGCTTGCCGCGCTCGGGGCGGAAGGTGGGCGCGAGGTGCGACTCGCCCGACTCCGTCGAGCTGGTGTCGGAGGCCCCGATGGCGCATCCGGAGAGCGTGAGGGCCAGGCAGCCGACCACCCCGAAGAGAAATTGACGGATCATCCCAGAACCCTTGTGCTCGCGCCGACGTTTCCGAAACACTACTGCCCGGTAACGACACCGCGGCCAACACCTGGGGAGGGTGGACACCGGCACCCGCCGGGTCACGTGGGGTGTAGCCATTCATCCGAGAGGCAACACAATGCGCATCACCACCCTCGCCATTCCCGCCGCCGCACTCGCGCTCGCCATCGGCGGTGCCACCGTCGCGACGGCCGACCCGGGCCCCAACGGCCACAACACCTTCGGCCTCTGCACCGCCTACTTCGCGGGCTCGGAGAAGGGCCAGGAGATGAAGCACCAGGCCCCGCCGTTCGCCGCCCTCGAGCAGGCAGCGGAGGACAACGACCAGTCGGTCGAGGAGTACTGCGCCGCGAACGGCACCCACCCCGGCGGCGGCCAGAGCTGATCATCGCCTCACATCCCCTGTAGCACGGCCCGCGGAGCTCCTCCGCGGGCCGTGCTCATCCCAGGGGCGGGCCGGCTCGCCTGCGCATCGGCAGGTGCGGGATCCCGTCCTCGACGAACTCCGGGCCGTCGACCTCGAAGCCCAGCGTCGAGTACCAGCCGGCCAGCGGGGACTGGGCGTCGAGCACCACGTCGCGTCCCGGGCAGGCAGCCAGAGCGGCCTGCATCAGCGGATCGGCGAGCCCCCGCCCCCGGGCCTCGGGCGCCAGCACGACCCGGCCGATCCGCCAGACCTCGCCGTCGTCGAGGACCCGCGCGTAGCCCAGCAGCCCGTCGTCGTCCAGCAGGACGTGGCGGGTGCCGGGCTCGGTGTCGCGCCCGTCGAGGTCCGGGTAGGGGCAGGCCTGCTCCACGACGAAGACCGACTGCCGCAGCCGCCAGACGTCGTACGCCCTCCGGGCGTCGAGGCGGTCGAACGGGACCGCGACCACGCTCATGAGAGGAACGCCACCGTCCGGCGCCAGGCGCGCTCGGCCTCGGGCAGGAACGGGAGCAGCGGGTAGACGTGGATCAGGTCCGGCTCCTCGACGTAGGTGAGGCTCCACGACGACTCCGCCGCCCGGGCCGCCAGGAGCCGGCAGCCGGGCGCGAGCGTGTCGCGGGTGCCGCAGAACATCAGCGCCGGGGGCAGCCCGTCGAGGTCGCCCAGTGCCGGCGACACCTCCGGGCGGCCGAGGTCGCCGGGGGAGCCGGCCCACCAGCCGGCGTAAACGCGGATCTTGCCGAGGAACAGCCACGTGTCCCGGGCCGCGAACGCCTCGGTCTCGGGGGTGGAGGTGGTCAGGTCCCCCCAGGGCGAGTGCAGCAGCAGGTGCGAGGGTTGCGGCCCGCCGCGGTCGCGCAGGGTCTCGGCCACCGCGAGCGCGTAGCCGCCGCCGGCCGAGTCGCCGGCCAGCACCACCGGCTCCGGCTCGGTCAGCCAGCGCCCGGTCATGTCCGCGACCGCGGTGTGCGAGTCGCGCCACGTGTGCTCGGGTGCCAGCGGGTAGTCCGGCAGCACCACCCGCGCGCCGAGCGCCCGTGCAAGCCGGGCGGCGTACCGCACGTGGAACGCGTCGATCGGCGCGACGAAGCCACCGCCGTGCAGGTAGACCACGGTCCGGCGCGGCTCGAGGTGGCGCGCCGTGAGGACGTACGCCGGGAACTCGCCCGCCGGGCCCTTCAGGGTCTCGGTGACCACCGAGAAGTGCCGGTGGAAGCGCGGCACCAGCCGGGTCGGCAGCGCCCGGTCCAGCCCGTCGTGCCAGCGCTCGAGCCGGGCGCGCTCCGCGGGCTCGCTGTCGAGGTCGCGCGACTTGCGCACGCGCGGCACGACCTGGGCGAGGAGCTGGTGACGACGGCTCGGCGACATGACGCCGAGGTTGCCACAGCCCGGCCTGTCACAGGGCGCGGGTGGCCGGTGTCTCGTGGTCAAGGACGACCACTCGAGACGGAGGCAGTTCGATGTCCAGCCCCAGCACGTTCCGGATCCCCAAGGCCGAGATCAGCGGCGCCTACGGCGCACTGGTGAAGATGTTCGCCCGGCGCATGCTCGGCGACGAGCTCCCCGACAACCTCTACGTGTACTTCCACAACAAGCCGGTCCTGAAGGCCGTGATGTCCTTCTCCGGCAAGGTCCGCGCGTGGCACGTGCTCGACCCGACACTGAGCTCCTACGCCCAGCTGGCCAGCGCCGGCGTGATCGGCTGCAGCTGGTGCCTGGACTTCGGCTACTTCATGGCCCACAACGACGGGCTCGACCTCGCGAAGGTGCGGGAGGTGCCGCGCTGGCGCGAGTCCGACGTGTTCACCCCGCTGGAGCGGGACGTCCTCGAGTACGCCGAGGCGATGACCGTGACGCCGCCCACCGTCACCGACGAGATGGTGGCCCACCTGGTCGGACAGCTCGGCGCCCCCGCGGTCGTCGAGCTGACCCAGGTGGTGGCGGTGGAGAACATGTACTCCCGGTTCAACTCCGCCGCCGGGCTGCACAGCCAGGGCTACTCCGACGTCTGCGAGCTGCCGCTGGCCCGCCCGACCGCGGGGGCGGCAGGATGACCACCGTGACCACGAGCGCGACCGACGCCTTCGTCGCCCACCGGAACCTGCTGTTCACGGTGGCCTACGAGATGCTCGGGTCCGCCGCCGACTCCGAGGACGTGCTGCAGGAGACGTGGCTGCGCTGGGCCGAGGTCGACCACGACGGCGTCCGCGACGAGCGGGCCTACCTGGTGCGGATCGTCACGCGCCTGAGCCTGAACCGGCTGCGCACCCTCCAGCGGCGCCGCGAGCAGTACGTCGGGCCGTGGCTGCCCGAGCCGCTGCTCACCACCCCCGACGTGGCCGAGGACGTCGAGCTGGCCGACAGCGTGTCGATGGCGATGCTCCTCGTCCTGGAGACCCTCGGGCCGACCGAGCGCGCGGTCTTCGTGCTGCGCGAGGTCTTCGACCTGGGGTACGACGAGATCGCGGCCGCCGTGGACAAGTCGCCGGCCGCGGTCCGCCAGATCGCGCACCGGGCCCGGGCGCACATCGAGGAGCGGCGTCCCCGCGCGGACGTGGCGCCCCGCCTGCGCGACGAGGTGATCGCGAAGTTCCTGGCCGCCGCGTCCACCGGTGACATCCAGAGCCTGATGGACGTGCTGTCCCCCGACGTGGTGCTGGTGACCGACGGTGGCGGGGTGAAGAAGGCGGCGCTGCGGCCGATCCTCGGGCGCGAGAAGGTCATGCGCTTCCTCGACGGCGTGGCCCCGGAGAAGGCCGAGGCCGACGTGGTCGTGGTCAACGGGGCGCCGGCGCTGCGGCTCTTCCTCGACGGGGAGCTCGACTCGATCGGGTCGCTGCTCGTCGAGGACGGCCTGGTGACCGGCATCTACTGGGTGCGCAACCCCGCCAAGCTGGCCCGGCTGGACGAGGTGGTCGCCCTCACCCGTTGAGCTCCCGCCGCGGGTCGTAGAGTGAGCGGCACAAGACAGGGGAGCACGCCCCGTCCGCGAGGACCAGCGTGCTGAGAGTGCGGATGAGCCGCAGACCCTCCGAACCTGCTCCGGCTAGCACCGGCGAAGGGAGTCCACATGAAGTCCAGCCGTGCGCTCAGCGCACTCGCGGCCCTCACCACCCTCGGCCTGACGGTCACCGGCTGCTCGACGGTGGGGGAGGAGTCGTCGGACACGAGCACGGACTCCTCCGTCGTCCTCGTCACCCACGACTCGTTCGTGCTGCCCAAGGCGCTGAAGAAGAAGTTCGAGCAGGAGTCCGGCTACGACCTGGTCGTGCGGGCCTCGGGCGACGCGGGGCAGCTCACCAACAAGCTGGTGCTGACCAAGGACGACCCGATCGGCGACGTGGCGTTCGGCGTCGACAACACCTTCGCCTCCCGGGCCCTCGACGCGGGGGTGTTCGCGCCGTACTCCTTCGACGAGCCGGCCGGCGCCGCCGACTACGCCCTGCCCGGTGACGACGACCACCGGCTGACCCCGGTCGACAACGGCAACGTCTGCGTCAACGTCGACGACACCTGGTTCGCCGACCACGACCAGGCCCCGCCGAAGACCCTCGACGACCTCACCGACCCGGCGTACCAGGACCTGTTCGTGCTCCCGGGTGCCGCCACCAGCTCCACCGGCATGGCGTTCCTGCTGGCCACCATCGCGGCGTACGGCGAGGACGGCTGGCAGGGCTACTGGTCGAAGCTGATGGACAACGGCGCGAAGCTGACCGCGGGCTGGTCGGACGCCTACGAGGTCGACTTCACCCAGGGCGGCGGCTCCGGCGACCGGCCGATCGTGCTGTCCTACGACTCCTCGCCGGCCTTCACCGTGCCGAAGGGCGCCAAGACCTCCAGCACGAGCGCGCTGCTGGACACCTGCTTCGAGCAGGTGGAGTACGCCGGCGTGCTCGAGGGCGCCGGGAACGTCGACGGCGCCGAGGCGTTCGTGCGCTTCATGGACAGCCCCGAGGTGCAGGCGGCCCTGCCCGAGAGCATGTACGTCTTCCCGGTCGTCGACGGCGTGAAGCTGCCCTCGGACTGGGCGAGGTACGCCGTCCAGCCGACCGACTCGTACGCCGTGGACCCGGCCGACGTCGCCGCGCACCGGGACGAGTGGCTGCGGGACTGGAGCGACATCACCTCCCGATGACAGCCCGCACCCGATGACTGCCCGCACCCGGTGGTCGAACCGCACCCGGTGGTCGAGCCGCACCCGGTGGTCGAGCCTGTCGAGACCGCTCGCCCTCGCCGGCCTCGCCGTGGTGCCGGTGCTGGTGCTCGGCGTGTTCTTCGTGCTGCCGGTCAGCGGGATGCTGCAGCTCGGGTTCTGGGCCGACGGGAGCTTCGACCCGGGCGCCGTCCTGGAGGTGCTCGGCCGCCCGCGCGTGCACCGGGTCGTGTGGTTCACGGTCTGGTCGGCGTCGGTGGCGACCGCGGTCGCCGTGCTCCTGGGCCTGCCGGCCGCGCACGCGCTGCACCGGCTGCGCTTCCCGGGCCGCGACGTGGTCCGGGCCGCGCTGCTGGTGCCGTTCGTGCTGCCCACGGTCGTCGTCGGCGTCGCGTTCCGGCAGTTGTTGGGGGAGGCCGGGCCGCTGGGGTTCCTGCGCCTCGACGGGACCGCCGTCGCGATCCTGGCCGGCCTGGTGTTCTTCAACGTCGCGGTCGTGATCCGGGTGGTCGGCGCGGCGTGGGAGTCCCTGGACCCGCGGCCCGGGGAGGCCGCGGCGGCGCTCGGTGCGAGCCCGGCCCAGGTGTTCCGGACCGTGACGCTGCCGGCGCTGCGGCCCGCGATCGTGTCGGCGGCGAGCGTGGTGTTCCTGTTCTGCGCGACCGCGTTCGGGGTGGTGCTGACGCTCGGCGGTCTCCGGTACTCCTCGGTGGAGACCGAGATCTACCTGCTGACCACCAACCTGCTCGACCTCCAGGCCGCCGCCGCGCTGTCGATCCTGCAGCTGGTGGCGGTCGTCGTGCTGCTGCTCGTCGCCGGCAGGCTGCGGGCCGTGCCCGACCCGGAGGTGTCGCGGGTGCTCGCCCGCCCGCGCTGGCCGGCCCGCGGCGACGTCTGGGCGCTCACCTCGACGCTGCTGCTGCTGGTGCTGGTGGCCGCCCCGATCGCGACCCTGGTGGTCGGGTCGCTGCACGTCGACGGTGACTGGAGCCTGGGCAACTACCGGGCCCTGACGACCAACGGCACCCACCAGGCCCTGCTGGTGCCCGTCACCGACGCCCTGGTGACCTCGCTGCGCACGGCGGTCGACGCGACCTGGATGTCGCTGTCGATGGGCCTGCTGGTGGCGTTCACCGTCACCCGCCGGTCGAGGTCGCGCGCCGAGCGGCGGGTCCGCCGCGGCCTCGACGGCCTGTTCATGCTGCCGCTCGGGGTCTCGGCGGTGACGCTGGGCTTCGGCTTCCTGATCACCCTGGACGAGCCTCCGCTGGACCTGCGCAGCTCGCCGCTGCTGGTGCCGATCGCCCAGGCCCTGGTGGCGCTGCCCCTCGTCGTCCGCACCATCGTCCCGGTGCTCGCCGGCATCAACGACCGCCAGCGCCAGGCCGCGGCCTCGCTCGGCGCCGGCCCGCTGCGCGCCGTGCTCACCGTGGACCTGCCGGTGGTCTGGAAGCCGCTGCTGGCCGCCGGCGGGTTCGCGTTCGCGGTCTCCCTCGGCGAGTTCGGCGCGACCTCGTTCCTGGCCCGCGAGGAGCACCCGACGCTGCCGGTGGTGATCTACCGGCTGATCGGGCATCCCGGGCCGATGAACTACGGCATGGCCCTGGCCGCCTCGGTGGTGCTCGCGGCGACGACGACCGTCGTGATGCTCGTGGTCGAGCGCCTCCGGGTGCCGTCCGTGGGAGCCTTCTGAACGATGTTGGAGCTGGAGAACGTCACGGTGCGGTACGACGGTGTCCCCGCCGTCGTCGAGGTGTCCCTGGACCTCCCCGACGGCGAGGTGCTGGCGGTGCTGGGGCCGTCCGGCTGCGGCAAGTCCACGTTGCTGCGCGCGGTGGCCGGTCTCGAGACGCCGAGCGACGGGGCGATCCGCTGGGACGGCCGCGACCTCGCCGGGGTGCCGACGCACAAGCGCGGGTTCGCGCTGATGTTCCAGGACGGTCAGCTCTTCAACCACCTCACGGTGGCCCGCAACGTGGGCTACGCGCTGCGGATCCGGCGTACCCGCTCCTCCCGGGTCGCGGAGCGGGTCGCGGAACTGCTGGCGCTGGTCGGCCTGGAGGGGTACGCCGAGCGACTGCCCGCGACCCTGTCCGGTGGCGAGCGGCAGCGGGTCGCCCTGGCCCGCTCGCTCGCGGTCGACCCGCGCCTGATCCTGCTCGACGAACCGCTCTCGGCCCTCGACGCCGGACTCCGGGAGCGGCTGGCCGGGGACCTGCGGGAGATCCTGCGCTCGGCCGGCACGACGGCGCTGATGGTGACCCACGACCACGAGGAGGCCTTCACGGTCGCGGACCGGCTGGCGGTGATGCGCGGCGGCCGCGTGGTGCAGGCCGGGGGGATCTCCGAGGTGTGGCGTGCCCCGGCCGACCCGGAGACCGCGCTGTTCCTCGGGTACGCCCGGGTCCTGCGGGGCGAGGCGGCGCGCGTGCTGCTCGCGGCGGCGGGGCTGCCGGTCGCGCCGGCGGTCGCCGTACGCCGCTCGGCGCTGGTCGCGGCGCCGGACGGGCCGCTGACCGGCCGGGTGGTCTCCGGCCGCGCCACACCGGAGCAGGTGCGGCTGGTCGTGGAGGTCCCCGGCGTGGGCCAGGTGGACGCGGTGTCCCCGCTGGGACTGCACCCGGGGCCGGGCGAGCAGGTGAGCCTGACGGTGGAGGCCGCCAAGCTCGCGACCCTCCCGGGTGCCTGAGCCGCCCGCTGAGCCCGTCGCCGGGGGCACCACCGGCGATCCCTAGACTGGCGGGCGTGTATCGCCGCGCCTACGCCCTGCTCATCGGCATCGCCGCCGTCATGGGCGCGCTGGCGATCCTCGCGGCTGCGCTGCTGGACAAGAGCCTGGCCGACCCCGACGGCTTCCTCGGCCCGTCGTGGGCCCGGCTGCCGCTGCTGGTCGGTGGCGCGTTCCTGGCCGACCTGCTGCCCCGGACGCTGTGGAAGTCGCGGATGCACCCGCGCGAGATGCCCGGGGTCTTCCTGGCCCGGGTGCGCACCCACTGGACCCGCGAGCGGGTGACCCTGGTCGTGACCGGGGTGGTGTGCTTCTACATCACCTACGTCAGCTACCGGAACCTGAAGTCCTTCCTGCCGTTCGTGATGGGCGAGACGAAGTACGACCGCGAGCTGCACCTGGTCGACCGGGCCCTGCTGTTCGGGCACGACCCCGCGATCACGCTGCACGACATGCTCGGCACCGGCTTCTCCGCGCACCTGCTGTCCTACATCTACCTGTGGTTCCTGCCGCTGGTGCCGCTGGCGCTGACGGCCTGGCTGGTCTGGTCGCGCAACATCACCTACGGCTACTGGTTCGCGACCTCCCAGTGCATCGCGTGGTCGCTGGGGACGCTGTCCTACTACGCGCTGCCCACGCTGGGGCCCGGCTTCCAGTACCCCTGGCTCTACGAGGGCCTCCCCGACACCCCGGCCTCGTCGCTGATGGGGTCACTGTTCTACAGCCGCGACAACGTCCTCCACTCCGGCATCGAGGGCGCCGTGCAGTCGGTGGCCGGCTTCGCGAGCCTGCACTGCGCGATCACGCTGCTGGTCGCGCTGATGGTGCAGTTCACGCTGCGCTCGAAGGTGCTCAAGTGGGTCTTCTGGGTGAACTTCGTGGTCACCCTCTTCGCCACCATCTACTTCGGCTGGCACTACATCTCCGACGACGTCGCCGGGATCATGATCGCGCTGATCTCGTTCTACGTCGGTGGCGTCGCGAGCGGGCAGAAGTTCGACAAGCACGGCCTGTCCTCGCACCCGACCGCGACCACCTCCGCGGTCCCCGTCGAGCAGGACTGAAGACCCCCTCGCCGACCCGTCGCTCGTGATGGAAGAAGTAGAGGCAGACATGAGCGACACTTCGGTCCCCGGGGACACGCTGCGGGTCACGACGTGCGACACCGTCGAGGCGCTCGCAGCGGCCAGCGGCCTGTTCAACCAGTACAGGCACCACTACGGCGCACCGCCGGACGCGGACGAGCGCACCCTCGGCTGGCTCACCGACATGGTTCAGTCGAACATGCTCACGGTCTACACGGCATCCGTGGGCTCGCCGGCGGACGCACCCGCGATCGGCCTGGCGACCGGGCACGCGGTCCCTGCATCTTTGGTCATGGGACGGTTCTGGCAGCTGCGTGACCTTTACGTGCTCCCCGGGTCCCGTCGCCAAGGAGCGGCAGCCGCTCTGGTCAGCGCAGTCCGCGAGGCGGCACTCGCCGCAGGCGCAACACGACTGTCCCTCGTGACGGAACCGGGCAACCAAGCCGCGCTCGGCCTCTATCGGAGACTTGGATTCAGGCCTGTCGAAGGTCTGGCATCGCTCAGCCTCGACCTCGCTCCGCGAGAGATCAGGGAGTAGGGCGTCATCGCACAGGACGTTCCCGCACAAGGCTTCCGCGATCTGACCGACTACGTCGGCCGGGTAGCTGCTTGAGGCTGGCGCTTCAGACCCCGACACACCCTGGGTCGGGATGAGCCTTGTTGCCGCGCTCTGGCGGCGACCCGTCGCTTGTGCGCGCTGAATTACATCCTTGTAGTTCGTCAAGGCGACACGCCGGTTGCTGAAGAGAAAATTGAGGGAAATGTTTCTTTTGTGACAGAAGAGCACTAGCGTGCTCCGAGTGCCTCGGGTGAAGGGGAAGTCACCCGAGGTCCCTTGATCGAAGTCACGAGAGGTCCGAGACGTGCGTGCACTGGGAATCGCGAGCGCGATCGCTCTCACGATGGTGGTCGGCAGCACCGTGGCCGGCGTGGCCGTCGCCGACGACGACACCATGCCGTCGCGCCGCGACGTCCACGAGGCGCGGGTGGCGGTGCGGGACAAGGCCGCGGACGTCGAGTCCGTGCGGGCCCAGCTGGTCCTCGCCAACCAGCGCCTGCAGTCCTCGGCGCAGGCCGCAGCCCAGGCCGCCGAGGCGTACAACGGCGCCCGCTGGGAGCTGACGCGGGCCCGGGCGGCCGCACGCGACGCCCGGCAGCGCTCCGAGATCGCCGGCGCCGACGTCGAGCGCCAGCGCCTTGTGTACGGCGACGCCGTGGTCAGCTCCTACGAGATGGCCCCCGGGCTGACCGCGCTCTCCGCGATCGCGGAGTCCGACGGCATCCAGACCGTCATCGAGCGCGCGACCACGGTCCGCAACGCCGAGGACGCCCTCGACCACCACTACGACGAGTTCCGGGCCGCAGCCACCCTCGCCGACGTGGCGACCCGCCAGGCGCAGGAGACGAGCGCCGCCGCCACCGCCGCCGCCGACAAGGCGCGGGCGGCCCGCGACGCCGCCCGGGCCGCGGCCGACTCGGCTGCCGCCCAGTCGCAGTCGATCGCCGACGAGAAGTCCCGGCTGATCGCGCAGCTCGCGGAGCTGCAGCACGTGAGCGTGCAGCTCGCCGAACGCCGCCAGGCGGCGCTCGAGGCGAAGGCGGCCGCCGCAGCGGCGGCCGCAGCCCAGCACCAGCAGGAGCTCCTCGAGCAGCAGCAGGCCCAGCAGCAGGCCCAGCAAGAGGCCCAGCAGCAACAGCAGCAGCAAGAGGCCGCGTCCAACGGCGGGTCGAACGGCGGGTCGAGCGGCGGGTCCAACGGCGGCTCCGGCGGTGGGTCGCACGACAATCCGTCCACCCCCGCCCCCAGCACCCCGCCCCCGCCGCCGGCCCCGCCGGCACCGCCGGCTCCCGCGTCCGGCGCCCCGGCGGCGATCGCCTTCGCCCGGGCCCAGCTCGGCGAGCCCTACCGGTGGGGCGCCGCGGGCCCGGACGCGTGGGACTGCTCCGGACTCACGATGGGCGCGTGGGGTGCGGGCGGGCGCTCGCTGCCGCACTACTCGGTGGCGCAGTACGAGCAGTCGACGCCGATCTCGGCCTCGAGCCTCCAGCCCGGTGACCTGCTCTTCTGGGGCTCCTCGAGCGCCCCCTCGTCGATCTTCCACGTGGCGCTCTACATCGGCGGCGGCCAGATGATCCACGCCCCCCGGACGGGGCAGCCGGTGCAGGTCGCGTCGATGTACTACTGGACCCCGCCGAACTTCTTCGCCCGGCCCTGACCGCGCGCCGTCAACGCGGCTCCAGACCACCTGTGTAGACGGCGTACCCGTGGGTACGTTGTCGCTCATGGCCACCGACACCGCACCCCCGGCAGCGCCTGACGGGGCCGACGCATCCCGCTACGTGCAGCCCGCGATCGACGTGGCCGAGCTGGCCGCCCTCCTCGACGGGAAGTACGCCGAGATTCGTGGGCTGGTCCGCACGAACCTCGCCGAGTACTCCTCCATCCTGGAGGAGGCCGAGACGATGACCCGCGACGAGTTCCGCGAGCGGGTCAAGGAGGTCGTCGTCGAGATGGCCTCGACCGGCCAGACCGGCATGGGCTTCCCCGAGGAGTACGGCGGCGGTGGCGACATCGGCGCGTCGGTCGCGGCCTTCGAGACGCTGGCGTACGGCGACCTCTCGGTGCTGGTCAAGGTCGGCGTCCAGTTCGGGCTCTTCGGGGGCGCGATCCTCCAGCTCGGCACCGAGGAGCACCACAAGGCGTACCTCCCCGACCTCATCACCGGCAGGCTGATGGGCTGCTTCGCGATGACCGAGACCGGGCACGGCTCCAACGTGCAGGCACTCGGCACGGTGGCGACGTACGACGTGGCCACCCAGGAGTTCGTCATCACCACCCGGGGCGAGCAGGCCCGCAAGGACTACATCGGCAACGCGGCGAAGCACGCCGAGGTCGCCGTGGTCTTCGCCCAGCTCGAGGTGGGCGGCACCTCCGAGGGCGTGCACGCGTTCGTGGTGCCCATCCGCGAGGACGGGCGGCCGTGCGCCGGCGTCCGGATCGAGGACGACGGCGCCAAGATGGGGCTCAACGGCGTCGACAACGGCCGGCTCTGGTTCGACGGCGTCCGGGTGCCGCGGACGGCGCTGCTCAACCGGTTCGCCGACGTCACCGCGGCGGGGGTGTACGAGAGCGAGATCGAGAACCCCAACCGGCGCTTCTTCACCATGCTCGGCACCCTGGTCCAGGGCCGTGTCTGCGTCGGCGGCGCGGGGATCAACGCCGCCAAGGTCGCGCTGA
Source organism: Nocardioides koreensis (assembly GCF_039531775.1). NCBI lineage: Bacteria > Bacillati > Actinomycetota > Actinomycetes > Propionibacteriales > Nocardioidaceae > Nocardioides > Nocardioides koreensis. The sequence continues at coordinate 25,798 of NZ_BAAAQR010000008.1, forward strand.
CCATCGCGGTGAAGTACGCCCTGCAGCGACGGCAGTTCGAGGCGAGCTCGGAGGACGAGGAGGAGCTGCTCCTCGACTACGGCATGCACCAGCGCCGGCTGTTCCCGCTGCTGGCCCGGACCTATGCGCTGCACTTCGCCCAGGAGGTCGTGGCCTCCCAGCTGCACGACGTCTTCTCCGGCCCCCCGTCGGCGGAGAGCGATGACGACCAGGCCCGCCGGGAGCTCGAGTCGCGGGCTGCGGGCACCAAGGCGCTCGGCACCTGGCACGCCACCCGCACCATCCAGGAGTGCCGCGAGGCCTGCGGTGGAGCCGGCTACCTCGCGGTCAACCGGTTCGCCGCACTGAAGGCCGACACCGACGTGTTCACCACCTTCGAGGGCGACAACCACGTGCTGCTCCAGCTGGTCGCCAAGGGGCTGCTGACCGACTACGCCAGCGAGTTCGAGGACATGGACCAGTTCGGCATGGTCCGCTTCGTCGCCGGCATGGCGGTGGAGACCGTGATCGAGAAGACCAACGTCCACAAGCTGCTGGAGCGGATCAAGGACGTCCTCCCCGGTGGCGACCAGTGGGACCAGGAGGCCGGGCTGCTGGACCCGGACTACCAGCTGGCCATGCTGCGTTTCCGGGAGGAGCACATGCTGGCCGGGGTGGCCCGGCGGCTCAAGCGCGGCATCGACCAGGACATGAACCCGGGCGTGGTGTTCTCCCGCGTCCAGGACCACGTGATCGCCGCGGCCGACGCCCACGTCGAGCGCCTGGTGCTCGAGGCCTTCGTGGCGAAGGCGCGTGCGCTCCCCGAGGGCGACCTGAAGGTCGCGGTCAACCTGCTGTGCGACCTGCACGCGCTGACCACGATCGAGGCGGACCGGGCCTGGTTCATGGAGCACGGCCGGCTCACCGTGGTGCGGTCGAAGGCGATCAGCCGCGAGATCAACAGCCTGTGCCGCAAGATCCGTCCGCTGGCCGGGGACCTCGTCGACGCGTTCGACGTACCCGTCGAGATGCTGCGCTCGCCCGACCTCGTCCGCGGCTGATGCGCCGGCACGAGGATCCCGGAGCATGAGGATCCCCGGCCTCGGCTCCTGGAGCGAGGACCCGCTCTGGGGGGCGTTCTACGACTGGACCGTCGAGCACCCGCTCCCCGGTGGAGTGCTCTGGCGCGCCGGCATCGGCAGCGACCTGGGGCTGCTCCACGGCGCGGCCGCCGAGATCGGGCGCCAGCCGGCGGGCGCCCGCATCCTCGACGTCCCGTGCGGCGGCGGTGTCGCGCTGCGCGGGCTGCGAAGGGGCCAGGGCGTGGAGTACGTCGCCGCCGACATCTCCCCGACGATGCTGGACCGCACGCTCGCGAACGCCCGGAGGCGCGGGGTGGCCGACCAGGTCCACACCCGGCTGGCGGACGTGGAGGCGCTGCCCTTCGAGGACGGCTCCTTCGACCTGGTGGTCTCGTTCACCGGGCTGCACTGCTTCCCCGACCCGGCACGGGCGATCGACGAGATCGTGCGGGTGCTCCGGCCCGGCGGGGTCGTCACCGGCAGTGCGCTGCTGGAGGACACCGGGCTGCGCTACGCGCCCGTCCGTGCCGCCGGCAGGCTGGCCGGGCTCCTCGGCCCGGGGTGCACCGGTGAGCAGGTGGTGGACCGGCTGACCGCCCGGGGGGTCGCCGCGGTGAGCCTGGAGACCAGCGGGGCGATGGGCTACTTCAGGGGCGTGAACCGGGGCTGAGGACGCGGGCCCCGAAATGACAGGACGCCGCCCCGAGGGGCGGCGTACCTGGCAGGACGTGCGTGCCTCAGTGGGCGACGGCCGCCTTCTGCGCGCGCTCGAAGGATGCCTGGACCTCGGCCTCGGCCTCGGTGCGGCCGACCCACTCGGCGCCCTCGACTGACTTGCCGGGCTCGAGGTCCTTGTAGACCTCGAAGAAGTGCTGGATCTCGAGGCGGTCGAACTTCGAGACGTGGTTGATGTCGCGCAGGTGCTCGAGGCGCGGGTCGTGGGTGGGGACGCAGAGCACCTTGTCGTCGCCGCCGGCCTCGTCGGTCATCCGGAACATGCCGATCGCGCGGCACTTGATCAGGCAGCCGGGGAACGTCGGGGCCTGGAGGATGACGAGCGCGTCGAGCGGGTCGCCGTCCTGGCCGAGGGTGTTCTCGATGTAGCCGTAGTCCTCGGGGTACGCGGTCGAGGTGAAGAGCATGCGGTCGAGGCGGATGCGGCCAGTCTCGTGGTCGACCTCGTACTTGTTGCGCGAACCCTTGGGGATCTCCACGAGTACGTCGAACTCCAGCACGTCTTCCTCCGCGATCGTCATCGGCCGCCCGGGCCGGTTGTCGGTGTGGGCCCCTCGAACGGGCCGGGTGACAGTCTCGCGCACAATGTGCGCAAACGCGCACTCGGAGAGGGGGAACGGTGGCTGGACGTGACACACGCCACGCTCGGCGGACGGGCGACCGCTTCCTCCGGTGGTTCCCGATCGTGCTGGTCCTCGTGCTGCTGGCCGCCGCGGCCGCGTCGTACCGCTTCGAGCTCGGCCCACGCTGGTTCGGGCTGGAGCGGGCCGACCCGGTCGCGAACCCGGCCGCCGTGGCGCCGCCCGAGGGGCTGACCCTGCCCGAGCCGGACGCGCCGTCGCCGGTCGCCGCCACGACCGACGCGACGTCGCCGCTGGACGCGGCCAAGGTACGCCGGGCCCTGGCCGGCGCGCTGGGCGACCCGGACCTCGGACCGCACGTGCTGGCCACCGTCGCGCAGCTGGACGACGCGTCGCCGGTCTTCACCCGGGGCGCGGGCGTGGCCATGCCGGCGTCCACGATGAAGCTGCTCACCACCACCGCCGCGCTCGCGACGATGGGCCCGGACCACACCTTCTCCACGCGGGTCGTCGACGGCGGCGGCAACCGGGTCGTGCTGGTCGGCGGGGGCGACCCCTACCTCGCCAGCCGGCCCGCCGGCGGCACGGCGTACCCCCACAGGGCGGACGTGGTCACACTGGCCCGCGCCACCGCCCGCGCGCTGCGCGCCGAGGGCACCCGCCGGGTGCACCTGGCGTACGACGCCTCGCTCTTCACCGGTCCGCGGGTCGACCCGCACTGGCCGGACGACTACGTGCCCGACGGCGTGGTCGCGCCCATCAGCGCCCTCTGGGTCGACGAGGGTCGGCCGCCGACCGGGCTCGGCCGGGTGGCAGACCCCCCGGCGGCCGCCGCGGCCGCCTTCGCCGCAGCGCTGGGCCGGTCCGGGGTCAAGGTCGTCGGCGACCCGCGACCCGGCCGGGCGGACGCCGAGGCGGCGCCGCTGGCGAGCGTGGAGAGCGCACCGCTGTCCGAGATCGTCGAGGAGGTCCTCACGGTCAGCGACAACGAGGGCGCCGAGGTGCTCGCCCACCACGTCGGCCTCGCCACGGGCGGGAGGGGCAGCTTCGCGGACGGCGCGCGGGGGGTCACCCGGGCCCTCGACGCGCTCGGGGTGCCGCTGCGCGGCGCCGAGGTGCACGACGGCAGCGGCCTGTCCCGCGAGGACCGGCTCGCGCCGGGGACGCTGGCCGCGGTCCTGTCGCTCGCCGCGTCCGAGGACCACCCGGAGCTGCGGGCGGTCGTCAGCGGGCTGCCGGTCGCCGGCTTCTCCGGCTCGCTGGAGACCCGGTTCGAGGACGCGGCGCCGCAGGGGCGCGGCCGGGTGCGGGCCAAGACCGGGACGCTCACCGGCGTGAGCGCGCTGGCGGGCGTGGCCACGGACCTGGACGGGAACCCGATGGTCTTCGTGCTGATGGCCGACCGGGTCGCCCTCGAGGACACCCTGGACGCCCGGGAGGCGCTGGACGCGCTCGCCGCGGGCCTCGGCGCCTGCCACTGCGGCCGCTGAGCACCCGGCGGGGGTTTCCCGACGCGGGTACGGTCGGTCCATGACGAACAACCCGGCCCCGGCCATGGTCGACTGGGACCTCGCGGTCTCGTTCGGCTCCCGCGTCGCCGGCGAGGGCCCGACCGTGTCCCGCGAGGAGGCCGTCGCCGCGGTCGCCGAGCTGCGCGCCGGGGCGGACCGCTCGACCGGACTGGTCCGCGAGTTCACCGGCCTGGTCGCCGAGGATCGGACCGCGCCCGTCGTGGTCGTCGACCGGCCGGGCTGGATCCAGGCCAACGCCGACAGCTTCGCCACCATCCTCGGCCCCGTCATCGAGCAGCTCGCCGCCAAGAAGCGGCCGCCCACCGGTCTCGCGCTGACCGTCGGGTCGAAGGTCACCGGCGCCGAGGTGGGCGGCCTGCTGGGCTTCCTGGCCGGCAAGGTGCTGGGCCAGTTCGACCCGTTCTTCGGCGCCAACGGGCGGCTGCTCCTGGTCGCCCCCAACATCGTGCACGTCGAGCGTGAGCTCGGCGCCCTGCCCCGGGACTTCCGGCTCTGGGTGTGCCTGCACGAGGAGACCCACCGGGTGCAGTTCACCGCCGTGCCCTGGATGCGGGACCACCTCTTCGGCGAGATGCAGCGCATCGCCGAGACCATCGAGCCGCAGCGGCTGCTCGACGACGGGTTCAAGCGAGTGACCGAGGCGCTCAAGGGCGGGGGCGGCAGCCTCATCGACGCGATCGGCACCCCCGAGCAGAAGGAGATCGTCGACCGGGTCACCGGGGTCATGTCGCTGCTCGAGGGGCACGCCGACGTCGTGATGGACGGCGTGGGGCCCACGGTGATCCCCAGCGTCGCCGAGATCCGCCGCAGCTTCGACCAGCGCCGCAAGGGGGTCGGCACGCTGGACCGGATCCTGCGCAGGCTGCTCGGCCTCGACGCGAAGATGGCGCAGTACCGCAACGGCGCGGCGTTCGTCCGCGGCGTCGTCGGCAAGGTGGGCATGCACGAGTTCAACGCCGTCTGGGACCGCCCCGAGAACCTCCCCTCGAAGGCGGAGATCACGGACCCGGCGGCCTGGGTGTCCCGGGTCCTGTGACCCGGCCGCCGCGGCGATGAGCCTGCACCCGGCGGTCGCGGCCGTCCGGCTCGGCGTACGCCGTCACCTCGCCGACGTCGAGCCCGGCAGCACCGTGGTGGTGGCCTGCTCCGGCGGCGCCGACTCGCTGGCCCTGCTGGCCGCGACCGTGTTCGAGGGGGAGAAGGCCGGCTGGCAGGTCGTGGGCGCCACCGTCGACCACGGCCTGCAGCCCGGCTCGGCCGAGCACGCCGCGCACGTCGTGGCCCAGATGGCCACGCTCGGCGCGGGCGAGACGCTCAGCGCGAGGGTGCAGGTCGACGGCGGCGGACTCGGGCCGGAGGCCGCGGCCCGGCGGGCGCGGTACGCCGTGCTCGAGCAGGTCGCGGAGCACGTCGGCGCGGCCGTGATCCTCCTCGGACACACCCGCGACGACCAGGCGGAGACGGTGCTGCTGGGCCTCACCCGGGGCTCCGGCGGCCGCTCCATCGCCGGCATGCGCCGCGCCTTCGACCGCTACCGCAGGCCGCTGCTCGACGTCTCCCGCGACGACACCGTGACGGCCTGCCAGGTGCAGGGGATCGAGTTCTGGGAGGACCCGCACAACCACGACCGGGGGTTCACCCGGGTCCGGGTCCGCCGGACCGTGCTGCCGCTGCTCGAGCAGGAGCTGGGGCCCGGCGTCGCGACGACCCTGGCCCGCACGGCCGACCAGCTGCGCGACGACATGGACTTCCTCGACGACCTCGCGGAGGCGGACTGGGTGGAGCTGCGGGGCGCGGACGGCTCGCTGCCCGTCGACCCGCTGGTCGGCCGGCCCGGCCCGGTCCGCCGCCGGGTCCTGCGCCTGGCCGCGCTCGCCGCCGGGGCGCCCTCGGCCGAGCTGTTCCACGACCACGTCCTGGCCATGGACTCGCTGCTGACGGACTGGCACGGCCAGAAGTGGATCGACCTGCCCGGGCACCTGCGCTGTGCCCGGCGCGCGGGCCGGCTGCTTCTTCTCCGACACCCGGAGGCCGAGTCGCGGTAGGTTGCCTGGTTGTGCCGTCACCGAGGATCGGGGGGTTCATGAGGCTCGTGCCCGGGGGTCTGCTCGCGGTCGTGGTGGCGACCGTCGCGTCGCTGGCGATCGGCGCCCCGCCCGCCGTGGCGGCAACCGCCGTCGCCACGACACCACCGACCGTCACCGGGGTCGTCGCGGTGGGGCAGACGGCGCACGCGGAGCCCGGCACCTGGGACGCCGAGGGGCTGGACTTCACCTACGCCTGGCTCCTCGACGGAACGCGGGTCGACGGCGCCACGGGGCCGGACTACGTGCCGGCGGCGACCGACCAGGGCCACGCGTTGAGCGTGCACGTCGTGGCGGTGGAGGGCGGCGCGCCGGCCGGGGAGGCCACCTCGGACTCCGTCACCGTGCTCGGGGAGGCACCCGTCGCGACGGTCCCGCCGGAGATCACCGGTGGCCGGTATCCCGGGGACACGGTGCAGGTCTCCGACGGAACGTGGAGCCGGTCCGACCTCGCGTTCACCTACCAGTGGCTGCGCGGCGGGGAGCCGATCATCGGCGCGGAGTCATCGTCGTACACACTCACGGGCGAGGACTGGTGCCAGGAGCTCACCGTCGTCGTGACGGCGACCGAGGCTGGGTACGCCGACGGCACCGCCACGTCCGCCACCTACCGCACCTCGTGCGTGATCATCGAGACCTGGATCCCGACGGGGCTCCGGCTGCGGCTGGTGCACGAGGTGGTGACCCCGCGCGAGCACCCGGTGCTCAAGGTCCGGGTCGAGACGCCCGGGAACCAGGTCGTGAAGTCGGGGACCGTCACGGTCCGGGTGACGCCCGATCGGATCCGACGCACCGTCCGGCTGCGGCCGGCCGACCGCGGCCGGCTGACGATCCGGCTGCCGAGGCTGGACCCGGGCCGTCATCGGGTGCGTGTGCGCTTCGACGCGCCACCGTCCTCGCCGTTCATGGACTGCACCAACGCGACCATGCTGCGCGTCCGGCGGCATCACCACCGCTGAGGCCGTCCGGATCCGGGAAAACGCCACGGCGACGAGATCTCGCCGTCATGCTCAGGGGGCTCATCTCGTGACCCCGGAGGAACCATGACCCGCACCCGCCCGTTCGCCGCCGCGCTGCTGCTCGCGCTGGCCACCTCCGGCCTCGTGGCGACGGGCACCTCGCCCACCGTCGCGAACCCGGCGTACGACGTGTCCGGGACCGCCCCGCGAGCCGCGGCGCGGCCGCCGCTCATCCAGGGCGTGGTCGTGGACCAGCTGGGCCACGCCGTCGACGACGTCGACGTGCGGGCCATCGACAGCAACGGGGACCCGGCCGCCTCGGCGCTCACCTATGCCAGCAGCCGCGTCGACGGCCCCCAGCACGGTTACTTCTACCTCGAGGTCGGCGCGGTCGGCAGCTACACCCTGCGGCTGAAGAAGCCGGGGTACGTCAGCGCCACCGTCGAGTCGGTGCAGGTCAGCCGGCCGAGGCAGCGGCTCGCTCTCGGCGAGCTGGTCCTGACGAAGGTCCTGGGCACCAAGACCTCCGCCTCGCTGGCCGACGGCCGGATCACCGCCGACCAGTGGGGCAAGGTGCGGGTCACCGTGACTGGAGGTGGCACCAGCCGTCCGGCCGGCACGGTGGAGGTCCGCGACGGGCGCAAGGTCGTCGGGACCGGCCGGCTCCGGCCGTCCGACGGCGGCAAGGTCGTGGTGACCCTGAAGCGGCTGGCCGCCGGCAGCCACGGCCTCGAGGCGCGCTTCCTGGGGTCGAAGACCCTCAAGGCCTCGTCCGCCCGCAAGGTCACCCTGACCGTGACGAAGCCGCGGCGGCACCAGCGCGTCACGGCCGGCGCCCGGTGACGGCCGCCGCAGGACGCCCGCCCGCGCGCCGCCGCCCCACCTGCCTCTAGGCTCTGCCCCATGGACGCGTCCCACGTCGAGAACGACCTCGTGAACGTGCTGTTCACCGAGAAGCAGATCCAGGACCGGCTCGGCGAGCTCGCCCGGGAGATCGAGGCCGACTACGAGGGCAAGGAGCTGCTCATCGTGGGCATCCTCCGGGGTGCCGTCATGGTCATGGCCGACCTCGCCCGCAGCTTCAGCCGACACGTCGAGATGGACTGGATGGCGATCTCGTCGTACGGGTCCGGCACCAAGTCCAGCGGTGTCGTCCGGATCCTCAAGGACCTCGACACCGACATCTCGGGGCGGCACGTGGTCATCGTCGACGAGATCATCGACACCGGCCTGACTCTGTCCTGGCTCACCTCGAACCTCAGCTCCCGCAACCCCGCCAGCGTCGAGATCTGCACCCTGCTGCGCAAGCCCGAGGCGCTGCAGATGCCGGTCGACGTGAAGTACGTCGGCTGGGACATCCCCAACGAGTTCGTGGTCGGCTACGGCCTCGACTACCGGGAGAAGTACCGCAACCTGCGCGACATCGGCACGCTCGCACCGCACGTCTACTCCTGATCTGTTCCCGCCGGCGGGCACTTGCCTGCGAGAATGAGCGTTGTCGACGTTGTGTACCGTCGTCAGTTCAGTTGATCGTCCGCGCATGAGTCCGCGCGGGCGGCATGGTCGTGTCGAGAGAAGCCTGTGAAGCGTCTAGTCAAGGGTCCCTGGCTGTGGATCGTCGTCGCCGTGGTCGGCGTCCTCCTCGCCCTGCAGTACCTCGCCCCCAACGGGGGGTACGACGAGGTCAGCACCTCCCAGCTCGAGTCCTACATCAACAAGGGCCAGGTCAAGGAGATCACCTTCGTCGGAGGTGACCAGCAGATCCAGGCGACCCTGGACGACGGCGTGCGCGACGGCAGCGACAAGGTCTCGGCCTACTGGGTCGCCGGCCAGCAGCAGGGCATCATCAACGAGGTCGACCAGCAGGTCGCCAAGGGCACCATCGAGAAGTCGAACTCCAAGATCGCCAAGCCGAGCGTGATCGGGTCGTTCCTGTTCTCGGTGCTGCCGTTCGTGGTGATCTTCCTGGTGTTCCTGTGGCTGCTGAACAACATGCAGGGCGGCGGCGGTCGCGGTGTCATGCAGTTCGGCAAGTCCAAGGCCAAGCTGATCTCCAAGGACATGCCCAAGACGACGTTCACCGACGTCGCCGGTTGCGACGAGGCCATCGAGGAGCTCGGGGAGATCAAGGAGTTCCTCCAGGAGCCCGCGAAGTTCCAGGCCGTCGGCGCCAAGATCCCCAAGGGCGTGCTGCTCTACGGCCCGCCCGGCACCGGCAAGACCCTGCTCGCCCGCGCCGTCGCGGGTGAGGCCGGCGTGCCGTTCTACTCGATCTCCGGCTCCGACTTCGTCGAGATGTTCGTCGGTGTGGGTGCCTCCCGCGTGCGTGACCTGTTCGAGCAGGCCAAGGAGAACGCCCCCGCGATCGTCTTCATCGACGAGATCGACGCCGTCGGTCGCCACCGCGGCGCCGGCATGGGCGGCGGCCACGACGAGCGCGAGCAGACGCTGAACCAGCTGCTGGTGGAGATGGACGGCTTCGACGTGCGCGGCGGCGTCATCCTGATCGCAGCCACCAACCGTCCCGACGTCCTCGACCCCGCGCTGCTGCGCCCGGGCCGCTTCGACCGCCAGATCGGCGTCGACGCCCCCGACCTGGCGGGTCGACACATGATCCTGCAGGTCCACTCCCGCGGGAAGCCGATGGCACCGGACATCGACCTGCTGTCGATCGCCCGGCGTACCCCGGGCTTCACCGGCGCCGACCTGGCCAACGTCCTGAACGAGGCGGCCCTGCTGACCGCCCGGCAGAACCAGAAGCTGATCGGCAACCAGGCCCTCGACGAGGCGATCGACCGCGTCATCGCCGGCCCGCAGCGCAGCTCGCGGCTGATGAGCGAGAAGGAGAAGCTGATCACGGCGTACCACGAGGGCGGCCACGCCCTGGTCGCCGCGGCGCTGCCCGGGACCGACCCGGTCCACAAGATCACGATCCTGCCGCGCGGCCGGGCGCTGGGCTACACGATGGTGCTGCCCGACGAGGACAAGTACTCCCAGACCCGCTCGGAGATGCTCGACAAGCTGGCCTACATGCTCGGCGGCCGCGCCGCCGAGGAGATGGTCTTCCACGACCCGACGACCGGCGCCGGCAACGACATCGAGAAGGCCACCAACCTGGCCCGGGCCATGGTCACCCAGTTCGGCATGACCGAGCGGCTCGGCGCCATCAAGCTCGGCGAGTCCAACTCCGAGCCGTTCCTGGGCCGCGACCTGGGCCACCAGCGCAACTACTCCGAGGACGTCGCCGCCAAGGTCGACGAGGAGACCAAGAAGCTCCTCGCCACCGCCCACCAGGAGGCGTTCGACATCCTCGAGGAGAACCGCGACGTGCTCGACCACCTCGTCCTGGAGCTCCTCGACAAGGAGACGCTGGACAAGGAGCAGGTCGCCGGCATCTTCGAGCCGCTGCTACGCCGCCCGGCCCGCCCCGCCTGGACCGGCTCGCCGACCCGCAACCCCTCGGAGCTGCCGCCGGTCGAGATCCCGCAGGCGATCCGCGACCGGGCCGCGGCGAACGGCTCCGCACCGGCCGAGGCCGGGACGATCCTGACGCCTCCCGGCTCGGGCGGCGACGTGCACGGCGACCCGGGCGCCTCGGGGCCCGGGCACCCGGGTCCGGGACTGCCGCCGCGATGACCGACCCGATCCGGATGGCCCCCCGGGCACCGGAAGCGGTCCCGGGCTACGACGCCGCCCGCGCGGAGGCGGCGGTCCGTGAGCTGCTGATCGCGATCGGGGAGGACCCCGAGCGCGAGGGGCTGCAGGAGACGCCGGCCCGGGTGGCCCGAGCGTACGCCGAGCTCACCGCCGGGCTGCGGCAGCGGCCCGAGGAGGTGCTCACCACCACCTTCGACATCGGCCACGACGAGATGGTGCTGGTGCGCGACATCGAGCTGTGGTCGATGTGCGAGCACCACCTGGTGCCCTTCACCGGGGTCGCGCACGTCGGCTACATCCCCTCGGAGACCGGCAAGATCACCGGGCTGTCCAAGCTGGCCCGGCTCGTCGACGTGTACGCCAAGCGACCCCAGGTCCAGGAGCGGCTGACGACCCAGGTAGCCGACGCCCTGATGGAGATCCTCGAGCCCCGCGGCGTCATCGTCGTGATCGAGGCCGAGCACCTCTGCATGACGATGCGGGGTGTCCGCAAGGCCGGGGCCCGGACCATCACCTCCGCGGTGCGCGGCATGATGCACAACGCCGCCACCCGCTCCGAGGCGATGTCGCTGATCAACCGCGGGCACTGATGCCCGCGCCGGCCTCGCTGTTCGCCCCGTGGGGGCGACCCCGGCTGATGGGGATCGTGAACGTCACCCCGGACTCCTTCTCGGACGGTGGCCGCTGGGCGGAGCCGGAAGCCGCGATCGCGCGCGGGCACGACCTGCTCGCCGACGGGGCCGACATCCTGGACATCGGTGGCGAGTCCACCCGCCCCGGCGCCACCCGACCGCTGGTCGAGGAGGAGCTGGACCGGGTGGTGCCCGTCATCGGTGCCCTGGCCGAGGCCGGCGCGCTCGTCTCGGTCGACACGATGCGCTCCGAGGTCGCCGCGGCGGCCCTGGCCGCCGGCGCCGGCCTCGTCAACGACGTGTCCGGCGGGCTGGCCGACCCGCGGATGCTCGAGGTGGTGGCCGACACCGGGGCGGCGTACGTCGCCATGCACTGGCGGGCGCACAGCGACCACATGGGTGACTTCGCGAGCTACGACGCCCCCGGCGGCGTGGTCGCCGCGGTCTGCGAGGAGCTCGCGCACCGGGTCGACGCGATGCTGGCCGCCGGGATCGAGCCGGACCGGATCATCCTCGACCCCGGCCTGGGCTTCGCCAAGCGCGCCGAGCACAACTGGGAGCTCCTGGCCGGGCTGGACCGGGTCGGTGCGCTCGGCCACCCGGTGCTGGTGGGGGCGAGCCGCAAGTCCTTCCTGGGCTCGCTGCTGGCCGACACCGAGGGCAGGGCGCGCCCGGTCGACCGGCGGGAGGATGCCAACACCGCCGTCTCGGTCCACCTCGCCCAGCAGGGCGTCTGGGGCATCCGGGTGCACGACGTACGGGCCAGCAGGGACGCGATCTCGGTCGTGGAGCGGCTCGCCGCCGAGAAGAAGAACCACGCGCACCAGGAGGCACCATGACCGACGAGCTGGCCGTGCTGGGCATCGAGTGCTTCGGGCACCACGGTGTCTTCGACTTCGAGCGCCGGGAGGGGCAGACCTTCGTCGTCGACCTCGTCCTGGGCCTCGACATCAGTGCTGCGGCGGCCTCCGACGACTTGCGCGACACCGTCGACTACGGAAGTCTCGTGGCCGCGGTGAAGGCCGCCGTTGAGAAAGATCCGGTCGACCTGATCGAGACCCTCGTCGTGCGCATCGCGGACGTCTGCCTCTTGGACGCCCGTGTTGAATGGGCGCGGGTCACGGTTCACAAGCCGGATGCACCCATCGAGGCGACGTTCGCGGACGTCGCCCTGACGATCACCCGGACACGTGAGGGCGAGAAGTGACTGAGACCCCCAACCCGAACATCATCGACGCCGACACGCTGACCGGCGAGATGCGGCCGATCCGTCGGGCGGTGCTGGCGCTGGGGTCCAACCTGGGGGAGCGGATGGCCAGCCTGCAGGGCGCCGTGAACGCGATCGCTGACACGCCCGACGTCTGGGTCACCGGCGTCTCGCCGGTCTACGAGACCGAGCCGGTCGACAGCCCCGAGGACGCCAAGAACTACCTGAACGCGGTCGTCCTCATCGACACCACGCTGGCCGCCACCCGGCTGATGGACCGGGCGCTGGCCATCGAGGACGCCTTCGACCGGGAGCGCAGCGACGTCGAGAACGCTCCCCGCACCCTGGACGTCGACCTGATCGTGGTGGGCGACCGTCGCAACGACGACGAGTTCCTCCGGCTGCCGCACCCGCGGGCCGCCGGGCGCGCCTTCGTGCTGCAGCCCTGGCACGACCTCGAGCCGGAGGCCGAGTTCCCGGAGCTGGGCCCGATCGCGGTGCTGCTGGAGAAGGTCGACCGGAGCGGACTGTCGCGGCGGGACGACCTCCTCCTCGAGATCCAGTGACGTCCGGCCCGTCCGGCGAGGAGCCGTCGGGCGGGCGCCTGCGTCCGACCTCCCCGGCCGTCCTCACCACCTGGGCGGTCATCGGCCTCGTCGGCGGCTGGTTGTTCCACCCGCTGATGGAGCGGACCCGTGGCAGCGCCCCGGTGGTGACCTGGACCCAGCCGCTGGCCCTCTTCCTCGGGGCCGCGATCGTCGGGGCCACCGCGTGGGGCACCTGGCGCACCGTGCAGGTCCGCCGCGAGCCGCTCGAGCCGCACCGGGCGGTGAACCGGCTGGTCCTCGCCCGTTCCTGCGCCTACGTGGGTGCCCTGGTGGCCGGTGGCTATGCCGGGTACGCCGTGTCCTGGCTGGGCGTGGGGGCCGAGCTGGCCTCCCAGCGGGCATGGCGCTCGCTGGCCGCCGCGGTCGCCGGTGTGGCAATCACCATCACAGCAGTCCTTCTCGAGCGTGCGTGTCGCGTCCGTTCCGACGACGACACGACATAACCTGCTATTCATGCCTTCCCCGTCGTCTCCTGCCCCCTCCGGCCGGGCTCCCAAGGCCCGTCGCCGGCAGCGGAGCGTCCGGCTCACCGTCGCTGTCGCACTCCTCGTGGTCGCGGCTCTGCTCGTCACCGGCGCCGTCGTCAGCAGCTCGTGGCTGGTCCTCGTGCTCGCCGCCGGGCTCGGTGTCGCCCTGGGCGCCGCCGCCACCCGCATCACGCACTCCGAGCTGATGGAGACGCGCCGCGAGGCGGCACGTGACCGTGCGGAGCAGGCGCAGGCCTACCGTGACCTCACCGTGGCCCGCACCGCCGAGCACGCCGCCTTCGCCGAGACGATGGAGTCGCGGATCGCGTCCCACGAGTCGGCGATCGGGGAGCTCGAGGTCGCGCTGACCTCGGCCCAGAAGCGCGCCGCCGAGGCCACCCGCAAGATGAACGCGGAGGCCCGACGGGCCGACGTCGCCGAGCGTGAGGGTCTCGAGAAGTCCGAGCGCCTCGACGAGGCCGAGCAGCGTGCCGCGGAGGCGATCGTCCGGGTCGCCGAGCTCGAGGGAGAGCTCGACGTCCTCAAGGCCGAGCTCCTCGCCTGGCAGACCGCCCCGGCACGCCGCCACGCCTGATCGACCCGTCGCGTGTCGGCGTCGTACGCACGCCGACCCGTCGCTTGTCGACGTCGTAGCGACCTCGACCCGCCCGCAGTTTCCTGTGGGCGGGTCGCCGCCTTTCCGGGCACTACGGCAGAATCGACGATCGTGATCCCCGAGGACTCCCGTTTCGAGAGCGACCCTGACTTCGTCATCCGATCGGAGCTCGGCACCGACCCCGGCCTGCCCGAGGGCTGGGAGGTCGGCACTCCGGACCCCGCCGACCGCTTCGACGTCGCCCGCCTGACCCACCTGCTGCGTGCACACGAGCGGCACGGCCGCGGCTGGGCCGGCGCCGGCGTGGACGACGTCCTCGTCGAGGTCTCCGAGCACGGCCTGCGGATGCGCGAGAACGTCGTCGTCCGCGATGCCTCCGGCGAGATCCGCGCCTGGGGCAGCGTCCACGACCGCTCGGTGGGGCGGATGCTGTTCGTCCACATCGTCGAGCGCGGCCTGCCGGACGACCTCGAGGAGAAGTGCTCGGACGTCCTCGTCGAGTGGGCGGTCGGCCAGGCTCGGGCGGTCGGCGCCGCCAGGGGCCTGGAGACCCAGCAGATCGACACCGGGGCCTTCGCAGACGACGAGCGCCAGCACGCCTGGCTCGCGGGCGCGGGCTTCAAGCGGGTGCGCACCTGGTGGCAGATGAGCCGCCCGGTGACCCCGGACGAGGCGTCCCTCACCGGCTCGCCGGACCACTGGGAGCAGGACGGCGTGGTCTTCCGCCTGGTCCGTCGTGCCGGCGGCGGCATGCCGGACGAGGGTGACCTGCGCGAGGTCCACGAGGTCCTCGAGGGCGCGTTCGTCGACCACTTCAACTCCAGCGAGGAGACCTTCGAGGAGTTCCTGTTCCGGCTTCGTGAGGACCCCGGCCACCGCTGGGACCACTGGTGGCTCGCGGAGCTGACCGAGGGCGAGACCCCGCAACCGGTGGGGGCCCTGGTGGGCACCGTCAGCGAGAGCTCCTCGGGCCCGGACGGCTCCTACGTCTCCTACCTCGGCGTGCTCGAGGCGGCGCGCGGACGCGGGGTCGCCAAGGGGCTGCTGCGCACGATCATCGCCGACGCCGCGGCCCGCGGCCGGGACCGGGTCGGGCTCGAGGTCGACGCCGACTCACCCACCGGCGCGGCCGGGCTCTACACCTCGATGGGCTGGAAGACGAAGTACGTCACCGAGTCCTGGCACCGCGACGTACCGGTGATCCCGCCGCGCGCGTAGCGACCACCCGACTCGGCACCTGCCGCAGGACCCGCCGCGTCCCACTGGTCAGGGGAAAGGGGAACTGGTCAGGTGGTCCTCCCCCTGACGAGTGCCACTTTCCCCGCCCGGTGAAAGTGCCCGCCCTCACTCCGCCAGCGAGGCCCGCAGCGCCCGGTGGATGCCGTTGGGGGTGAGCACGCCGACGAACTGCGCGCCCTGCTTCACGGCCACCATCGGCTTGTCATCGCGCAGCAGCACGGCGAGCGCCTCCTCCAGCGTGGAGGCGACGTCGATGGCGGCGCCGAGGTCGCCGGTGCGTACGCCGTCGAGCGGTTCGAGGTGGGCGGGGTCGATCGGCGTCACCGCGAGCCGGCGCAGCCCGCGGGTCGAGCCGACGAAGTCGGACACGAAGTCGTCGGCCGGCCGGCCGAGCAGGTCGGCGGGGGAGGCGTACTGCGCCAGGCGCCCGCCGCCGGCGAAGATCGCGACCCGGTCGCCCATGCGGACCGCCTCGTCGATGTCGTGGGTGACCAGCACCACGGTCTTCCCGAGCTCGTGCTGCAGGCGCAGGAACTCGTCCTGCAGCCGCACCCGCACCACGGGGTCCACGGCCCCGAACGGCTCGTCCATGAGCAGCACCGGCGGGTCCGCGGCCAGGGCCCGCGCCACGCCGACCCGCTGCTGCTCGCCGCCCGAGAGCTGGTGCGGGTAGCGGTCGGCGTACGTCGCGGGGTCGAGGCCGACCAGGTCCATCAGCTCGTGGGCCCGCGCCCGCGCCTTCGCCCGCGACTCGCCGTACAGCAGCGGCACCGTCATCACGTTCGTGACGATCTTCTGGTGCGGGAACAGGCCCACCTGCTGGATGACGTAGCCGATCCCGCGGCGCAGCTCGACCGGGTCCTGGGCCGTGACGTCGCGGCCGTCGATCTCGATCGTGCCCGTGGTCGGCTCGATCAGGCGGTTGATCATCTTCAGCGTGGTCGACTTGCCGCAGCCCGAGGGGCCCACCAGGCACACCAGCTCGCCCCGGCCGACCTCGAGGTCGAGCTCGTGGACCGCGACGGTCCCGTCGGCGTACGTCTTGCCGACTCCCCGGAGCCGGATCATCGGCTCGGGCGCGGACCGGTCGGAGGCCCTGGCGTCGGGGGAGCCGGTAACGTCCATGCGGTGACCCTACTCGCGCACGCGGCCACCTCCGGTGAGCCGAGCTGCTACAGCAGGCTCACCAACGAGTGGTTCTGCATGCAGTACGTCCGGGACCGGCAGAGCGAGATCGTCGACGCCACCACCCAGCACCTCCAGATCACCATCGCCGCCGTCGTCCTCGGCGTCCTCATCGCCTTCCCGATGGCACTCGTCGCCCGGCGCTTCCCGCGGCTGGAGTCCTCGATCCTCGCGGTGAGCACGGGCATCTACACGATCCCGTCGCTCGCGCTCTTCCCGCTGCTGGTGCCGTTCACCGGTCTCACCGCCACCACGGTCATCATCGGCCTCGCGCTCTACGCCCTGACGGTGCTGGTGCGCAGCATGCTCGAGGGGCTCCGCTCGGTGCCCGCCGACGTGCGCGAGTCCGCCACCGGCCTGGGGTACGGCGCCGGCAGGCTGCTGGTCAGGGTCGAGCTGCCGCTCGCGCTGCCGGTGATCATGGCGGGGCTGCGGGTCGCCACGGTGTCGACGGTGGCGCTGACGACGGTCGGCTCGCTGGTCGCGTACGGCGGTCTCGGGAACCTGATCAAGGATGGTGTGCTCACGAACTTCCGCGCCGAGCTGCTCACCGCCGCCGTCCTGTGCGTCGTCCTCGCCGTCCTCCTGGACGTGCTCATCGTGGTGCTGCAGTGGCTGATGACCCCGTGGACGCGAGGTGCACGCGCATGATCTTCCTCGACACCTGGGCCTACCTCACCGACTGGTCGCACTGGCAGGGCGATGACGGCCTGCTCCAGCTGCTCGTCCAGCAGCTGCTGCTCAGCGTCACCGCGCTCGCCATCGCGGTGGCCGCGGGGCTGCCCGTGGCGTTGTGGCTGGGCCACCTCGGCCGCGGCGGCTTCCTGGCCATCAACATCTCCAACGTCGGCCGGGCGGTGCCGACGTTCGCGTTGCTGGCGCTGCTGGTCACCGCGGACTTCCCCGGTGTGACGACCTTCGGCCCGTACGGTCGCGCCGGCCTGGCGACGCTGATCGCGCTGGCGCTGTTCGCGCTGCCGCCGATCATCACCAACGCCTACGTGGCGGTGCGCGAGGTGCCCGCCGACGTGCGCCAGGCCGCCGACGGGATGGGCATGACCGGGCTGCAGAAGTTCACGCGGGTCGAGCTGCCGCTCGCCCTCCCCCTCGTCATGTCGGGCGTCCGGCTCGCGCTGGTCCAGGTCTGGGCGACGGCAACGATCGCGGCGCTGGTCGCGGGCCCTGGTCTAGGCCGGGTGATCACCGACGGCTTCTTCCGCTCCAACTACGCCAAGGGCATCGCGGGCGCCGTCGTCGTGGCCGTCGTCGCGCTCCTGCTCGAGCTCCTGGCGGGCACCGTGCAGCGCGCCGTGGACCCCACGCCCGCCGGACCGTCACGCAGTCGCGGGCGCGGCCCGTCGACCCCGGCCCGTACTGTGGACCAAGCGGCCGAGCCTGTCGGCAGCTGAGGGTGGCTCGGGGCCGCCCACATCCGGACACGCGCGGCGAGGGCCGCGGGACACAGAAGGTTGGACGCCATGCAGGTACGACGCTCTCTCGCCGCGGTGCTCGCCGTCGGCTCGCTCCTCCTCGCCGGCGCCTGCGCCAGTGACGACGTGTCGGGCTCCGCGTCCGACGACAACGCCTCGACGGGCTCGGCTGACAAGGGCACCGTGCACATCGCGGGGCAGAACTTCGGCGAGGCCACCCTGGTCGCCGCGATGTACGACGAGCTGCTCACCAACGCCGGCTACGACACCGACGTCAAGCTGGTCGACTCCCGCGCGGCCTACATCGGCACCTTCCCGAAGACCATCGACGTGGTCCCCGAGTACGTCGGCGGCATCGTCAACCAGCTCAACGCCGATGCGAACGGCGCCGACGCCAAGCCGTTCGAGGCCGGCGACGGCCAGGAGCTCGCCCAGCAGGGCAAGTCCCTGCTCGACGACAAGGGCATCACGCTGCTCGACCTCTCCACGGCCACCGACACCAACGCCTTCTTCGTGACCAAGGACTACTCCGAGTCCGAGGGCGTCACCAAGCTGTCCGACCTCAAGGGCAAGTCGGTCGTGCTGGCCGCCAACCCCGACTGCGAGGGCCGGCTCGACTGCGAGGGCGGCCTGTCCGACGACTACGGCATCGACATCACCAAGGTGCTGCCGCTCGGCTATGCCTCTGACCAGACCTACCAGTCGGTGCTCGACGGGGAGTCCGAGCTGGGCGAGACCAGCACCACCGACGGCACGCTGTCCTCCCAGGGCCTCGTCGTGCTCGACGACGACAAGAAGATCCAGCCGGCCCAGAACCTGGTGCCGGCGGTGGGCACGGACTTCCTCGACGCGCACCCGGACGTCGCCGATGTGCTCAACCCGCTGATGGCCGCGCTCACGACCGAGAAGCTGACCGAGCTCAACGGCCGGGTGGCCGTGGACCGGGAGAAGCCCGAGGACGTCGCCCACGACTTCCTCACCCAGGAGGGCCTGGTCTGAGTCACCGACCGGCTCAGGGCCTGCGCAGCTCCTCGGGCAGGTCCGGCCGGTCGCTGACCGGGTGGTCCACCACTTCGTGGCCGCCGACCACCCGGCGGGGCAGCCCGTCGGGGTGCCGGTCGAGGAATGCGAGGAAGTCCTCCAGCTCCGCGCGCAGGCCGCGGGCCACCAGCCACCCCATCATGCGCTGCCGCCACGGCAGCACCGTGCGCTCGAAAGGGACGGTCTCGGGGCCCCAGAACTCCTCGACACCCTCCCGCAGCAGCGACCAGTACTCCTCGGAGCAGCCGGGAACCGCCCGGAAGTACTCCCACATGTCGATCGGCAGCACCCGGGCGAACCACACGGTGCGGGTCGGCTCCGAGGCCCGCTCCAGCACGGTCGCGGTGCTCCACCGCTTCGTCAGGATCCGGTCCGACAGGTCCCGGAGGTCGCCGCGCTGCTGGCTGATCGACGTCCCGTCCGACCGGATCCGCCACCGGTACACCGGGTCGGCGAGGACGTCGAAGGCCGTCGCCCCGACCAGCGCCCGGGTCAGCGCCGGCTGGTCCTCGTAGCGCACGTCGACGGGGAAGGACAGCCCCGCCGCGTCCCAGAACGAGCGCCGGAAGACCTTGTTCCACGCGAAGACGTCGGCCAGCATCAGCGGTTGGTCCTCGACCGTGGCGGCGTACGACGACCGCTCGTGGTTCTCCCGCATCAGCGGGGTCATGAAGCTGCGCTGCCCGTCGAAGCGCTCCACCGCGCCGACCGCGAGGTCCGAACCGGTGCGTTCGAGCGTGCCCACGAGCAGGGCGTAGGCGCCCGGGCACACCAGGTCGTCACTGTCCGCGAACGTGAGGTAGTCGCCGGTGGCCAGCAGCGTGCCGGCGTTCCGGGCCGCGCCGAGGCCGGCGTTCGCCTGGTGCACGACCCGGACCCGGTGGTCGCGTGCGGCGATCCGGTCCGCGATGGCACCGGTGCCGTCGGTCGAGCCGTCGTCGACGACGATGACCTCCAGGGCGCGGTGCGACTGGGCGAGGATGCTCTCGAGGCACTCGGCGAGGTACGCCTCGACCTCGTAGGCCGGCACGACCACGGTCAGGAGCGCCGAGGAGGCGGCGTCCTCCGCGGCCGCGCGCCTCGTCAGCCGCCGGAGCAGGTTGGCCATCCCCGGACCTACGGACGCGGTCCCGGGCCGGTGCCGGAGGGTGCGCCACCCGGGGTCAGCCGGGCCCGCACGCGGGCCCGTGCCGGAGCCGGGACCAGCCTGCGCACCGAGGGCGGGACCCGGCGGGCAGCGCTGACCGCGAACCCCCGGATCCCGGTCGGCGCCGGAACCGGGGCCGGCTCCTGCTTCCGGGCGCGCTCGGCGGCCTGCCGGACGGCGATGACCGAGGAGCGGGAGACCCCCTCGGACTCGAGGTAGTACGCGGCGTACTGCTCGTGGATCTCGTCGAGCCGGGCGGTCACCGCCCCGGCGTCCTCGCCCACGTCGGGGAGCGCGTCGAGGGCCTCCCAGGCGCCGCGCGCCATCGTCGCGAGCCGGTCCGGCAGGTCGAGGTCGTCCCACGTCAGGCTGACCCGACGCAGGGCGGGGTCGACGAAACCGTCGACCACCTCGCGGTCGGCGGGGGTCAGGTGCTCGAGCCGGGGCAGCGTCAGGTCGGCGCCGATCCTGGTGATGGTGGGCTCCCAGTCGCCGAGCAGGTCGTGATAGCGGACGAACGACCGGGCAGAGCCCCGGGTGGCCCGCTCGGTGTTGAGCAGCATGTTCAGCCAGGCCGCGACGCCGTGGGCGTCCTGCAGGAAGCTGTTGTAGTAGGTGCGCTTGCTGCCGACGATCTCGGCGGGCGGTCGCAGCATGGTGATGAACGACGGCTCCGCGCCGACCCGGCGCGCGATCGTGGTCCACAGCGGGAGGAACCAGGAGAGGCGCGGATCCTTGATGAGCACCTGGTCGGCCTGGGAGAACTGCTCCTCCAGCCATCCGGTGAGCAGCCGCGTGGCGCCGGGCCGCTCCGCGAAGGCGCTGGTCCGGGTCCAGGCGTCCGGGCGGGCGTCGGAGACCTGGACGTTCGCGTGCATGAGCAGGTCGTCATGGAAGTCCACGACCCACTGGGACTCGGAGAACCCCTTGGGGTTGGTCTCGTCCGAGACGACCTCGGGGGCCGGCACCACCAGGCCGAGGCGCTGCAGGATGCCGGCCACGGTGCTCGTGCCCGAGCGGCCGGCTCCGGCGACGAGGACCAGACGCCTCGTGGGTGCCGGGTCGTCCGACGCGATCTGGGGTGACGAGGGGTCCGGCAGCATGGAGCGATGCTAGCCACTCCGGGCGGCGGCGCGCGCACGAGGCGGTTCCACCGGAGCCGCCGGTTGGGCCCGGGAGGGGGCTGTCGGGCTATCCTGAGCCACCGGCACCCCCCTTGCCCTGTGCCACCCACGCTCCCCAACAGCGCTTGATGGAGGTCGAGTCGATGCTCGAACAGGTTCCGGCAGAACCAGAGTCGGAGAAGCTGACCGACGAGGACCTGGCGATGTCGTCGACCCCGGGCCCCACGGACACGCAGCGCAAGGTCGTCCTCGTGGCGGGCTCCGGGCGCAGCGGGACCAGCCTGATGGCCGGGATCCTGAAGCAGATGGGCATGACCGTCCCCGAGCCCGAGGTGGTCGCCGACGCGACCAACCCCAAGGGCTTCGGTGAGCCGCGCTGGGTCGTCGACTTCCACGAGACGTTGCTGAAGCGAACCATCGTCCAGACGGCCGACGCCCGGCCGAGCGCCTGGTTCGACACCGGCCGCGCCGGCACCCGTGAGCTCAACCGCTCCGAGCTGACGGCCTGGCTCGAGCAGGAGTTCACGACGGCCGACTCCCTGGTGATCAAGGACCCCAGGATCTCCTGGTTCCTGGGCCTGTGGCGGGTGGCCGCCGTGCGCTCCGGGGCCTCGACGAGCACCATCACCATGCTGCGCCCGCCGGCCGAGGTGGTCGGCAGCAAGAACGCCTACTACGGCGGCCGGCAGGGCGACATCAGCCGCCTCGCGGGCTGGGTCAACGTGATGCTGTGCACCGAGCGGGCCACCCGCGGCTCGTCCCGGGCGTTCGTCCGCTACCACGACCTGCTGGACGACTGGACCAAGACGGTCGTCCGGGTCGGCGAGGAGCTCGACCTGCGCGAGGTGGCCGACGCCGGCACCGGCAAGATGCAGGAGGTCCACGGGTTCGTGGACCCGCAGATGCGCCGCGTGCGCGCCACCTGGGACGACCTCTCCGTGCCCGACAACCTGCGTGACGTCGCCCAGGCGACCTGGGACCAGCTGAACCTGCTGGCCGAGCCGGGCGGCGACACCGCCGACGTCCACGCGGCGCTCGACGAGCTCCGCCACCGCTACGGCGCGCTCTACGCCGACGCCGAGGCGTTCGCCAACTCCAGCGTGACCGCCGCCGGTCCCGCCTTCCTGCGCGCCACGCGCCAGGCCCGCGCCGCCCAGGCCGAGGCCGACGCCGCCGCGGCGTACGAAGCCGCGTCCCCGATGCGCAAGGGCTACCTGCGGACCCGCCGGGTCGGTGGCCGGGTGAAGCGCAGGCTCCAGAACCGAGGTGAGTGAGCGATGACCGACAACCACCTGCTGCTGTCCAACCTCGAGGAGCTCCACGACTTCGACGTGTCGTGGCCCCGCGACTTCCGCGCCCAGAAGCCGGGCGTCACCTCGGTCCTGCGGGTGAAGAACGAGGCCCGCAGCCTGCCGTGGGTGCTGCCGCCGCTCTTCGAGGCGGTCCAGCACGTGGTGGTCGTCGACAACCAGTCGGACGACGGCACCCCCGACGTCGCCCGCCGGGTGGCCGAGGAGTCGGGCGCCGCGGACCGGCTCACCGTCACGGCGTACCCCTTCGACGTGAGCCGCTGCGGGGCGGAGCACCTCGCGACCCCCGAGGCGTCGGTGCACAACCTCGCCTACTTCTACAACTGGTCCTTCGCGCACGTGGACACGGCCTACTCCATGAAGTGGGACGGCGACATGGTCCTGACCCGCGAGGGCATCGAGACGTACGCCGACCTCTCGTGGCAGCTGGAGAGCGTGGAGGCGGTCATCGCCATGCCGCGGCACCCGCTGTTCGTGGAGAGCGACCGGGTCGCCTACCTCGACGTCTACATGATCAACGTGGAGGAGTACGTCTTCCCGATGGGCGAGGCGTACCGGCACGTGAAGGCCTACGAGTGGGAGATGCGGATGGTGCCGCGCCAGGCGCGCCGGGTCCGCCTCCCCGAGGGGCTGTGCGTGGAGCTGAAGTACCTCGACAGCGACGAGTTCGACCACTGGGTCGGCCCGGACGCGTTCGGCGCCACCCCCCGCACGATGCGCAAGCTGCGCGAGTGGGAGGTCTTCCACGCGCTGAAGGAGGGTCGCGCCGACGAGATCGAGGGCGTCGTCCGGATCGAGGCGCCCGCGGACTACGACCACGTGATCACCTACGTCACCCAGTCGTGGCTGCCGCGCCAGCAGCGCCCGATCACCGTGCCCGTCGACCAGCGCCCGGGCTTCGCCGAGGAGCTCACCTCGGTCCCCAAGGCTGCCGACAAGGCGTCCGCAGCCCCCCGCTGACCACGCCTCGGCGTTCAGTCGTGGGTCGGGGTGGCCACGACCTTCTTGGCGTACTGCGCGGCGAGCTCGTCGGGGTCCAGGTCCCCGTCCAGCAGCCGCTGGAGCGGCCAGGCGGACACGTCGAGACCGGAGAGCTTCTTGAACTTCGCGAAGTCCGCACGGTAGACGTCGACGAGGTGGTTGATGTCCGCGCCGGTGGGCGCGGTCCCGATCACCGTCGGCTTGCCCGGGAACGCGTTGGGCAGGTCGGGGTACTTGCGGAAGGCGTGGATGCCCAGGAACTGGGTGATCCGGTCCAGGTGGGTCTGGTAGTCCTTGAGGAACGAGCGGAACTCCATCACGTGGAACTGCTCCTCGCCCAGCACGGAGTAGCCGTGCTCGAGCTGGGCGCCGTAGTAGCCGCGCACGATCCCGGAGTTCATCCGGTAGCCCGCGACGTCCACCCGCTCGGGGATCCGGTCCTCCAGGCCGCTCGGCGCGAACCGGGTGAGGAACTCCGGCCAGTCCGGCGCGACGTTCGGCCAGCGGTTGACGTTCATCACCCACTGGGAGAACAGCCGCTCGACGGGATCCCGGAAGATCGCGATCATCAACATGTCCGGGTTGTAGGCCCGGATCCGCTCGAGGGCCCGGGGCCACCACAGGTAGAGCGGCGTCGCGTCACCGAGGAGCTGCTTGCGGTCCCGCTTGGCCGGCACCGTGAAGTCGGAGAAGTCCCCGCTGGCCCAGTCCCGGGTCTCGTCGTCGAAGTAGTGCATCTCCTTGCGAGGAGCGCGCTGGATCATCCGGTGCTTGTCGAGCATCACCGACAGGGTGCTCGTCCCGGACTTCTGGGTACCGCCGATGCAGAACGTGAAACGCCTGTCGCCGAAGCCGTTCTCGGGCTCGATCTCGGTCAACGCGATTCCTTCCATGACCAGCCCTGCGCATGCGTCGACTGGCTCGAACGGCGGCCACCCCCAGAGGCAGGGAGGCTAACACAGCGGGGAGAGTCGCCCTCGTCACACCTCGGGGCCGTTCCCCGGGAAGATCCGGGGTCCTACTGTGTGTTCACTGCATAGACCGAGACACGTCCGGTACCCGCACCGGCCCTCTCCCGAGGGCGTCGGAGGGACTGGAACGAAAGGTTCGCGCATGAACAGCTCCAGCCCGCACGCCCGCGTCGGCGTCATCGGCGCCGGCCGCGTCGGCGCCGTCCTGGCCGCCGCGCTCCGCGACGCCGGACACGAGGTGGTGGCCGCCGCCGGCGAGTCCGACGCCTCCCTGCGCCGCATCGCCGAGCTGCTCCCGGGCACCCCGAACCAGAAGCCCAGCGTGGTGGCCCGCTCCTGCGACCTGCTGCTGCTGACCGTGCCCGACGACATGCTCGACAACGTGGTGACCATGCTGGCGGCCAGCGGTGCGATCCACGAGGGCCAGTACGTCGTGCACACCTCCGGGCGGCACGGCCTGGCCGTGCTCGACCCGGCCGCCGCGGTGGGCGCGCACGTGATCGCGATGCACCCGGCGATGACCTTCACCGGCACCTCCGTGGACCTGCCGCGCCTGACCGGTTGCGTGTTCGGCCTGACCGCGGCCGCGGGGGAGCGCGGGATGGCCGAGCGCCTGGTCGCCGACCTGGGCGGGCGCCCGATGTGGGTCGCCGAGGAGATGCGCACGCTCTACCACGCCGGGCTCGCCCACGGCGCCAACCACCTCGTCACGCTGGTCAGCGAGGCGATGGAGATCCTCGCCGCCGCCGGGGCCGACGACCCCGCGGGCACCCTGCGCCCGCTGCTGGCCGCGGCGCTGGACAACGCGCTGGAGCAGGGCGACGCGGCGCTGACCGGGCCGATCGTCCGGGGTGACGTCAACACCGTGCGCGGCCACCTCGCCGACATCGCCGCCAACGCGCCGCAGACCATGGCGTCGTACGTCGCCCTGGCCCGCGCCACGGTGGACCGCGCGGTCACCGACGGGCGGCTGCTGCCGATCCGGGCGGCGAAGATCCGGCTGGTCCTCGACGAGGCCGTGGCCCCGGCGCCCGCCCGGGCGCCCCGTGCCCGGACCTCGCTCCAGTGACCGGCACCCCGGTCCTCGCGCGCACCCGCGAGGAGCTCGCCGCGCTGCTGGCGCCCGCCCGCGCCGGCGGGCAGTCGGTCGCCCTGGTGCCGACGATGGGCGCCCTCCACGAGGGGCACGCCAGCCTGGTGCGGGTGGCCCGCGACCGCGTCGCCGACGGGCCGCTGGTCGTCTCCGTGTTCGTCAACCCGCTGCAGTTCGGCGCCGGCGAGGACCTCGACCGCTATCCGCGCACGCTCGACGAGGACCTGAAGGTCTGCGAGCGCGAGGGCGTGGACATCGTGTTCGCGCCGTCCGTCGACGAGGTCTACCCCGGCGGCGAGCCCCAGGTGACCGTCGAGCCCGGACCGCTCGCGACCGTGCTCGAGGGCAGCACCCGCCCCGGCCACTTCCGCGGGGTGCTCACCGTCGTCGCCAAGCTGCTCGGCCTGGTCCGTCCCGACGTGGCCGTCTTCGGCGAGAAGGACTACCAGCAGCTGGTGCTCATCCGGCGCATGGTGCTGGACCTCAACATGCCGGTGGAGGTGGTCGGCGCGCCGACCGTGCGCGAGGTCGACGGGCTCGCCCTGTCCAGCCGCAACCGGTACCTCGAGGGCGAGCAGCGGCAGGAGGCGGTGGCGCTGAACCGCACGCTGCGCGCCGCACGGGAGGTGGCGGAGTACGGCGTGGACGTCGCGCTCGACGCCGCCCGGGCCGAGCTGCGCCGGACCGTGGGTGTCGACCTCGACTACCTCGTCCTCACCGACGCCGACCTCGGCGAGCTCGCCCACGACGCACCCGCCGGCACCGAGGCCCGCATCCTCGTGGCCGCCCGCGTGGGCGGCACCCGCCTGATCGACAACATGGCCATCACCCTCGGGTCCGCGCCCGAGCACCGTCAGAAGGACCGCTGATGCTCCGCACCATGATGAAGAGCAAGATCCACCGCGCCACCGTCACCCAGGCGGACCTGCACTACGTCGGCTCGGTGACCGTCGACGAGGACCTGCTGGAGGCCGCGGACCTGCTGCCCGGGGAGCTCGTCCACATCGTCGACATCACCAACGGTGCACGGCTGGAGACCTACACGATCGCCGGCGAGCGCGGCTCCGGCGTGATCGGCATCAACGGCGCGGCGGCCCGGCTCGTCCACCCCGGCGACCTGGTGATCCTGATCGGCTACGGCCAGATGGAGACCGCGGAGGCCAGGGACTTCCAGCCGCACGTCGTCTTCGTCGACGCCGACAACAAGATCATGGCCACGGGCTTCGACCCCGCCGAGACCTTCGGCGGCACCGGTCTGGTCCGCGGCGACGCGGCTCCCGGGCGATAGCCTGCATGAATGGCTGACGCCCCTGTACGCCGGGTCCCCGGACGCCTCACGGCGCCGCCGCCCGGCTGGACGACGACCGCCGACGTCGTCGTCATCGGCTCCGGCATCGCCGGGCTCACCGCGGCGCTCCGGCTGCGCGGCCAGGTCGAGAAGATCCTGGTGGTCACCAAGGACGTGCTGTCCGCGGGCTCGACCCAGTGGGCGCAGGGCGGCATCGCGGCCGCACTGGGGCCCGAGGACACCCCGGAGCAGCACGAGCGCGACACCCTCGTAGCAGGAGCGGGCGCCTGCGACCTCGACGCCGTCCACGCCCTGGTGACCGAGGGTCCCGACTCGGTCCACGAGCTGATCGCGCTCGGCACCCGCTTCGACCACGACCCCGACGGCGTCCTTTCGCTGACCCGCGAGGGCGGCCACCACCGGGACCGGATCGCGCACGCCGGCGGCGACGCCACCGGCGCCGAGATCCAGCGCGCGCTGACCGCCGCCATCGAGCGGGCCCGCGAGATCGAGGTGATCCAGCACGCGCTCGCGGTCGACCTGCTCCTCGACGCGGACGGTGGAGTCTGCGGCGTCACCCTGCACGTGATGGGGGAGGGACAGCGCGACGGCGTGGGCGCGGTGTACTGCCGGGCCGTCGTCCTGGCCAGCGGCGGCCTGGGCCAGGTGTTCTCCCAGACGACGAACCCGGCGGTGGCCACCGGCGACGGGATGGCCCTCGCCCTGCGGGCCGGTGCCCCGCTCCGCGACCTGGAGTTCGTGCAGTTCCACCCCACGGTGATGTACCTCGGCCCGGACTCCCGTGGCCAGCAGCCGCTCATCTCCGAGGCGGTGCGCGGCGAGGGCGCGTTCCTGGTCGACTTCGACGGGAACCGGTTCATGCAGGGCGTCCACGAGCTCGCCGACCTCGCCCCCCGCGACGTCGTCGCCAAGGCCATCACCCGCCGGATGAACGAGACCGGGCGCCCGCACATGTGGCTGGACGCGCGGCACCTCGGCGCCGAGTTCTGGGAGCGCCGGTTCCCGACCATCCTGGCCACCGCCCGGTCCCACGGTGTCGACCCGGTGACGGAGCTGATCCCGGTCGCGCCGGCCTGCCACTACGCGTCGGGCGGGGTCCGCACCGACCTGTGGGGCCGCACCGGGGTGCCCGGGCTCTACGCCACCGGGGAGGTCGCCTGCTCGGGCGTGCACGGCGCCAACCGGCTCGCCTCGAACTCCCTGCTCGAGGGCCTGGTCTTCTCGCGCCGCATCGCGGCCGTGCTGCCGGCCGAGCTGCGCCCCTGGTCGCAGCCGGTGGCGGACACGCGGACCGCCGGGCTGGTGCCCGGCGCCGTGCGCCGGGAGCTCCAGGAGGTGATGACGTCCCGGGTGGGCGTCCTGCGCACCGCCGACGGGCTCGCCGAGGCCGCGCTGATGCTCGACAAGCTGGCCGGCGCCGTGGCCGAGGAGGTCGGCCAGGAGTCGTGGGAGGCCACCAACCTGCTCACGATCAGCGCGGCGCTCACGGACGCCGCGGCGCTGCGCGAGGAGACGCGCGGCTCGCACTGGCGCGAGGACTTCCCGGACCGCGACGACGACCGCTGGGCCGGGCACCTGGACGCCGTGATGGCCGACGGCGAGACGAGCCTGCGCTTCCAGCCCGCCCCGGCCACCGACCACCTCGTCTGAGGAGACGCCACCGTGACTGCCCGTACGCCGTACGACGCCCTGCCGAGCGCCCTGCTCGCCGAGCTCGAGGCCGCCGGCCTCGACCCCAGGGCGGTCTACGACTCGATCGTGACGGCCGTGGCCGAGGACCTGCCGGGCGACGACGTCACGAGCGCCGCCACCATCCCGGCCACGGCCCGGGGCGTGGCCGACTTCGCGACCCGGGAGCCGGGCGTCGTGGCGGGCCTCCCGGTCGCCGCGATGGTGTTCCACTACGTGATGGGCGACGCGGTCACCATCACCGACCGGCTGCCCGACGGCACCGGGGTCCGCCCCGGGGACGTCGTGATGCGGGTCGCGGGCCCGACCCGGGGACTGCTCACCGCGGAGCGCACCGCGCTCAACTACGCCTCCCACCTCTCGGGGGTCGCCACGGCCACGGCCGCCTGGGTCGCGGCGCTGGAGGGCACCCGTGCCCGGGTGCTCGACACCCGCAAGACGCTGCCCCACCACCGCGCCCTCCAGAAGTACGCCGTGCGCTGCGGCGGTGGCGTCAACCACCGGTTCAGCCTCTCGGACATGGCGATGGTGAAGGACAACCACGTCGTCGCGGCCGGCGGCGCGGTGCCGGCGTACCGCGCGGTGCGCGAGGCCTACCCGGACCTGCCGGTCGAGGTGGAGGTCACTGATCTGGACCAGCTCTGCGACTTGCTCGACGCCGGTTGCGAGCGGATCCTGCTCGACAACATGGACACCGCCACGATGGCCGAGGCGGTCCGCCTCGTCGAGCAGCGGGGAGCCAGCCGCGCCACCCTGGAGGCCAGCGGCGGGCTGACCCTCGAACGGGCCCGCGAGGTGGCCGGGACCGGTGTGGACTTCATCTCGGTCGGTGCCCTGACCCACTCGGTGAAGGTCTTCGACCTCGGCATGGACCTGCGCGAGGAGTAGGCCGTGTCCCTGCTCGCGGCCGACATCGGCAACAGCCACACCGTCCTCGGCATCCTCGAGGGGGGCGACGTGGTCGCCGACTGGCGGATCGCGACCGAGGAGCGCCGTACCGCCGACGACTGGGCGGTGGTGCTCCGGGGGCTGCTGGAGGACGACCTCGACCGGGTCACCGGCATCGCGGTGTGCTCCACGGTCCCGGCGGTGCTGCACGAGTGGCGCGAGATGCTGGCCGGCCACTTCCCCGACGTGCAGCGCGTGGTGGTCGAGCCGGGCGTGCGCACCGGCGTACCGGTGCTCATGGACAACCCCCGCGAGGTCGGGTCGGACCGGATCATCAACGCGCTCGCCGCCGCGACCGACTACGGCGGCCCGGCCATCGTCGTGGACTTCGGCGGCACCGCCACCACGTTCGACGTGGTGAGCGCACGCGGGCAGTACGTCGGCGGCGCGATCGCCCCGGGAATCGAGATATCCCTCGAGGCGCTCGGACGCCGCGGCGCCCAGCTGCGCAAGGTCGAATTGCTGCGACCCCGCGCGGTCATCGCCAAGAACACGGTCGAGGCGCTGCAGTCGGGAATGGTTTTCGGCGTCGCCAGCCAGGTCGAGGGAATAGTCGCCCGAATGATCGACGAGCTCGGCGTGGCGTCCGCCGACGTGCACGTGATCGCGACCGGATATCTTGCGCCGTTGGTGCTCGAGGAATGTCGCTGTTTCACCGATCATGCGCCGTGGCTCACGCTGCGTGGACTCGAGATGGTGTTTGCCCGCAACACGTGAGGGACACACTGCGGAAAGGTCACGTGGTCTCGGGAGGAGTCAGGATGCGGGTGGTCCCCGGTCTCGCGGCCGTGGCCGCGCTGGCCTCGCTCGCCGGCGCGTGCACGGCCGTCCAGGAGTCGCTGTCGTGTCCCGGTGAGAGCTGCCCGGCGGCGCTCCGGGCCGTCGGTGACGAGGCGCGGCAGGTGCCGCGGGTGACCTCGGTGGAGCGCGCGTGGCGGTTCTACAACGTCGACCACGGCGCCAGTGGCGGCGTCGACGTCCACGCCTCGGTCCGCACCGAGTCCGAGGCGCGCCGCGTGGCAGCAGCGCTCTCCACGATCTACCAGGACAGCGGCGTGGAGCCCGTCGACCGGGTCGACGTGGTCGTCGTTCCCGAGCCGGAGCGGGGCCGGCGCGACGACACCGAGTCGGTCACCAGCGGCGCGGCGAGCAGCTCCGGGGCGGTCCCGTGCGCCGACGACGACTGCGCGGCCGAGGTCGCCGCGTTCCGGGCCGCGTTCGCCGACGCCCCGGTCGCCGACGAGGCGACGCTGGACGCGGTGTCGTGGAGGGCCGACGGCCAGGATCCCGGTACCCGGATCGAGGTCACGGCCACCGGCGAGCCGATGAGCCCGGCCGCTTTCCGGGACTTCGAGCGCCGAATTGTCGACGTCGCGCAGGCTGCGGGACTCGCCGATATCGGTGACGTGAGAACGCTCGTGCACTACCGGCAGCGCGTCGAGTTCTCGTTCACCTTCGATACGCAGATTTCGGCGGGGAGTTAGCGCCGACAATTAAGAGCGTGGCATGATCAATTCGTTAACGGTCTTTCCTTGAAAGAAACAGAGGTATTGCCATGGCTCAGAAGGTCCACATCGTTCTCGTCGACGATCTCGACGGGAGCGAGGCGACCGAGTCGGTGTCCTTCGGCCTCGACGGCACGTCGTACGAGATCGACCTCAACGACGCCAACGCCGCCCGCCTGCGCGACGCGCTGGCCGAGTTCGTCGGCCACGCCCGCAAGGTGAGTTCCGCCTCGCGCCGCGGGGGCCGCCGGTCCTCGGGGTCCGCGGCCGCCGCCAGTGGCCCGAGCGCCAGGGAGATCCGCGACTGGGCCCGCTCCAACGGCTACGACGTCCCCGACCGCGGCCGCGTCTCCGCCGAGGTCCGCGAGGCCTTCGACGCCGCGCACTGATCCCGTACCGAGTCGGCGCAGCCCCCGGATGCCGGGCGGCTGCGCCGACTCGTCGGTCCTGTTCGCTCAGAGCGGAGCGTGGATACAGGCATTCCGGGAACGCGTAGGCTGGGAGAGGGGTTAGTTCAACTGTCCGATCCCGTCGCCCCTGAACGGGACGGCCCCGAACTCCTGAGGAGACTTGAGCATGTTCGAGCGGTTCACAGACCGAGCCCGCCGGGTGGTCGTGCTGGCCCAGGAAGAGGCCCGCATGCTCTCCCACAACTACATCGGCACCGAGCACATCCTGCTCGGCCTGATCCACGAGGGTGAGGGCGTTGCCGCGAAGGCGCTCGAGAGCCTCGACATCTCGCTGGAGGCCGTCCGGGCCCAGGTCGAGGAGATCATCGGCCAGGGCCAGCAGGCCCCCAGCGGCCACATCCCCTTCACGCCGCGCGCCAAGAAGGTGCTCGAGCTGTCCCTGCGCGAGGCGCTGCAGCTCGGCCACTCCTACATCGGCACCGAGCACATCCTGCTCGGCCTGATCCGTGAGGGCGAGGGCGTCGCGGCCCAGGTGCTGCAGAAGCTGGGCGCCGACCTGAACCGGGTCCGCCAGCAGGTCATCCAGCTGCTCTCGGGCTTCCAGGGCAAGGAGTCCGCGTCCTCGGGCGCCGCCGCGAGCGGTTCCTCCAGCGACGCCCCGTCGTCCTCGCTGGTGCTGGACCAGTTCGGGCGCAACCTCACCCAGGACGCCCGCGAGGGCAAGCTGGACCCGGTCATCGGCCGGGAGCAGGAGATCGAGCGCGTCATGCAGATCCTGTCGCGCCGTACGAAGAACAACCCGGTCCTGATCGGCGAGCCGGGCGTCGGCAAGACGACGATCGTCGAGGGCCTGGCCCAGGACATCGTCAAGGGCAACGTGCCCGAGACGCTCAAGGACAAGCAGATCTACACGCTCGACCTCGGCGCCCTGGTGGCCGGCTCGCGCTACCGCGGTGACTTCGAGGAGCGCCTGAAGAAGGTGCTCAAGGAGATCCGCACCCGCGGCGACATCGTGCTGTTCATCGACGAGATCCACACCCTCGTCGGCGCCGGCGCGGCCGAGGGCGCGATCGACGCGGCCAGCATCCTCAAGCCGATGCTGGCCCGCGGTGAGCTCCAGACCATCGGGGCGACGACGCTCGACGAGTACCGCAAGTACCTCGAGAAGGACGCCGCGCTGGAGCGCCGCTTCCAGCCCATCCAGGTCGCCGAGCCCTCGATCGCGCACACGATCGAGATGCTCAAGGGCCTGCGGGACCGCTACGAGGCCCACCACCGGGTGACCATCACCGACGAGGCGCTGGTCTCCGCGGCCACGCTGGCCGACCGCTACATCTCCGACCGGTTCCTGCCCGACAAGGCGATCGACCTCATCGACGAGGCCGGCTCGCGGCTGCGGATCCGCCGGATGACAGCCCCCGCCGACCTGCGCGAGTACGACGAGAAGATCGGCGACGTGCGGCAGCGCAAGGAGGCCGCGATCGACGGCCAGGACTTCGAGGCCGCCGCGCGCCTGCGCGACGAGGAGAAGCAGCTGATCGCCAAGAAGTCCGAGCGCGAGCGGCAGTGGCGCGCGGGCGACATGGACGAGGTCGCGGAGGTCGACGAGGAGCTGATCGCCGAGGTGCTCGCCGTGGCGACCGGCATCCCGATCGTGAAGCTGTCCGAGGAGGAGTCCACCCGGCTGCTCAAGATGGAGGACGAGCTCCACAAGCGCGTCATCGGCCAGGAGGAGGCCGTCAAGGCCCTCTCCCGGGCCATCCGTCGTACCCGCGCGGGTCTCAAGGACCCGAAGCGTCCCGGCGGCTCGTTCATCTTCGCCGGCCCCTCCGGCGTCGGTAAGACCTGGCTGTCCAAGACGCTGGCCGAGTTCCTCTTCGGCGACGAGGACGCGCTGATCCAGCTCGACATGAGCGAGTTCGGCGAGAAGCACACGGTCTCGCGGCTGTTCGGCTCGCCTCCCGGCTACGTCGGCTACGAGGAGGGCGGCCAGCTGACCGAGAAGGTGCGGCGCAAGCCGTTCTCGGTGGTGCTGTTCGACGAGGTCGAGAAGGCGCACCCGGACATCTTCAACAGCCTGCTGCAGATCCTGGAGGAGGGTCGCCTGACCGACTCCCAGGGCCGGGTGGTCGACTTCAAGAACACCGTCATCATCATGACCACCAACCTCGGCACCAAGGACATCGCCAAGGGCGTCAACCTCGGCTTCCAGCAGACCGGCGACGCGGCGGGCTCCTACGAGCGGATGAAGGGCAAGGTGCAGGAGGAGCTCAAGCAGCACTTCCGTCCCGAGTTCCTGAACCGCGTCGACGAGATCATCGTGTTCCCGCCGCTCTCGCAGGAGCAGATCATCTCGATGGTGGACAACATGATCGCGGCGGTGGAGACACGGCTGAAGGACCGCGACATGCAGCTCGAGCTGACCCAGTCGGCGAAGAACCTGCTTGCGCAGCGGGGCTTCGACCCGGTGCTCGGAGCCCGGCCGCTGCGCCGCACCGTGCAGCGGGAGATCGAGGACACCCTCGCCGAGAAGATGCTCTACGGCGAGGTCGGCCCCGGCCAGATCGTGCTCGTGGACGTCGAGGGCGAGGGCCCGACAGCGACCTTCACCTTCAAGGGGCAGAAGGTCGGCGAGCTGCCGGACCTGCCGCCGTTCGAGACCGCCGAGGTCGGGTCGGGAGAGGCCGCGGTCGAGGGACCGGACGACACCGAGGGTCCCAAGGACGTCCCGAAGTCCACCGACTGACCGCAGCAGCAGACGACGTCAGACGGGCTGGTCGCTCCGGCGGCCGGCCCGTCTGTCATGCCCGGGGGGACGTCATCCGTGGTGGCGGTCCGGGCGACCACCTCCGACGACGTCCCGGGGCCGACCCTCAGGGCAGGGCGTAGGTGCCGCGCGGGGTGCGGACGACCAGGCCGTCCTCGACCAGGCCGGCCAGGCAGCGGGCTCGCTGCAGCTCCTCGGACCAGGCCGCGTCCAGCCGGGCCGCGGTGACCTCGCCCTCGGTGTCGCGCAGCACCGCGAGCAGCCGGCCGCGGCACTGGCGGTCGGTGCCCGCCCAGGCCTGCGCCCTGCGGGGCGGCCCGTCGTACGCCGGGTGGCCGGCCGCCCGCCACGCGCACAGGTCGGCCAGCGGGCAGGCCGGGCACCGGGGGTTGGCGGCGGTGCAGACGAGGGCGCCCAGCTCCATGACCGCGACCGACCAGGTCGCGGCGGTGGGCTCGTCCTCGGGGAGCAGCTCCGCGGCCAGGGTCCGCTCGCCCTTCGTCACGCCGGCGGCCGGGAACTCCTCGCCGGTCGCCACGCGCGCGAGCACCCGCCGCACGTTGGTGTCGAGAACCACGTGTCGCCGGCCGTGCGCGAAGGTCGCGATCGCGGCCGCGGTGTAGTCGCCGATGCCGGGCAGCGCGCGCAGGTCGTCGTACGACGCGGGCACCTGGCCGCCGTGCCGCTCGACGATCGTGGTGGCGGCGGCGTGCAGCCGCAGCGCCCGGCGCGGGTAGCCCAGCCGGCCCCACGCCCGGACCGCCTCCCCGGCCGTCTCGGCCGCGAGCGCCGCCGGGGTCGGCCACCGGCGCAGCCACTGCTCGTGGACCGGGAGGACCCGGGCGACCGGCGTCTGCTGGAGCATGAACTCCGACACCATCACCGACCAGGGACCGGCCGCCGTCGAACGCCAGGGCAGCTCGCGCGCGTGCTCGTCGTACCACGCCAGGACCGGCTCGTGCAGATCGCTCATCGCGGTCATTCTCGGCGGTCGGGCGGGTCGTCGCGAAGCCGGGGGCCGAAAGGTCACCCGTGACGCCGTCGTGCCGGTGTGGCACCGCCAACCTCGGCGGTGCGCTGGCTAGCGTTGCGCCCATGTCGTCCCTCACCCGTGGTCCGCTGCCGGCCCGCGTGTACTGGCGGCGTCGCGTCATGGTCCTCGGCACCGCGCTGCTGCTCGTCTTCGCGTTCGCCCGGCTGCTGGGAGGCGGCAGTGACGCCTCCTCCGCCTCGGAGGAGGCCGCCCAGGTGGCCGCCGACCAGACCACGCCGACGTCCGCGCCCACGAGCGCGCTCACGACGCCCGCCGCGACGGGTCCGGGCCAGGGCAAGGCAGGCGGCAAGCACACCAGCCAGGCGCCCGTGCTCGCCGAGCCCGACGGTCCGTGTGCCGACGAGGATGTCCTGGTCAGCCCCGAGGTGAAGGACGCCGTCGCCGGCCGCGACGTGCACATCTCGCTGAAGCTGAGCACCGTGGAGTCCGAGGCCTGCACCTGGGAGGTCTCCCGGGACACGCTCACCCTCAAGGTCACCTCGGGCAAGGACGACATCTGGTCGACCCGGCAGTGCCCCCGGGCGATCATCGGCCGCGAGATGGTGCTGCGCCGCGACTCCACGACCTCGGTCGGCGTGACCTGGAACGCCCGGCGCTCCGACGACGAGTGCTCCCGGCTGACGGAGTGGGCGCTGCCCGGCTTCTACCACGTCGAGGTGGCCGCGCTCGCGGGCGAGCCGACCGACGAGCAGTTCGAGCTGAAGGCCCCCACGGCGCCGGTCATCACCCGGTCTCCGTCACCCCACCAGAGCCCGCAGCAGAATCCTCAGCAGGGCAAGCCCTCCGGCCGCCCGGTGACCTCGCCCTCCGGCTCGACCGACTGACGCCTGACGTCGCCCGACGCGTGACGTCCGGCGGCAGGCGTCAGACGTAGCGCTCGAGGATCGTCGACTCGGCCAGGCGGGACAGTCCCTCGCGCACGCTCCGCGCCCGCAGCTCGCCGACGCCCTCGACGGCCTGCAGGTCGTCGATGCCGGCGGAGAGCAGCTTCTGCAGGGTCCCGAAGTGGTCGACCAGCCGGTCGACGACCGAGGGAGGAAGCCGCGGGACCTTGGCCAGCAGCCGGTAGCCGCGGGGCGCCACGGCGCCGTCGAGGTGCTCGCCGGTGCCGAGCCCGAGGGCCCTGGCCGCGGCGGCCGGGTCCACCAGCTCGGTGGGGGAGAGGGACTCGAGCCGCTGCAGCAGCGCCTCGGGGGTCCGGGTGCGTCGCCCGGCCGGCAGGTAGTCGCGGATCACCAGCTCGCGCTCGGCGTCCACACCGGTGATCAGCTCCTCGAGCTGCAGCGACAGCAGCCGGCCGTCGGTGCCGAGCTCCAGGACGTAGTCCTCGATCTCCCGGGCGATCCGGGTGACCATCTCCAGCCGCTGGGCGACGACCGCGACGTCGCGGACCGTCACCAGGTCCTCGATCTCGAGTGCCGAGAGAGTGCTGGCGACCTCGTCGAGGCGCAGCTTGTAGCGCTCGAGCGTGGCGAGCGCCTGGTTGGCGCGGGACAGGATCTGGCCGGAGTCCTCGAGGACGTGCCGGGTCTCGCCGACGTAGGCCGCGATGATCTGCATCGACTGGGACACCGAGATGACGGGGTAGTGGGTCTGCCGGGCGACCCGGTCGGCGGTGCGGTGGCGGGTGCCGGTCTCCTCCGACGGGATGGTGTGGTCGGGCATCAGGTGGACGGCGGCCCGGTAGATCCGGGTGACGTCCTTGTCGACGATGATCGCGCCGTCCATCTTGGCCAGCTCGCGCAGGCCGGTCGCGGTGAACGGCACGTCCAGGGTGAAGCCGCCGGTGGAGATGGACTCCACGGTCTTGTCGTGGCCGAGCACGATCAGGGCGCCCGTGCGACCCCGGAGGATGCGCTCGAGGCCGTCGCGCAGGGCGGTGCCGGGGGCGATGGATGCGAGCGCGGCGCGCAGGCGCAACGTCTCGTCCGAGCGGTCCGTGGCCACCACGCCGTTCCCTCCGTTCCGGCTGCGGCAAGGGTCGGCCGCGACCCCAGTCTAGGGGAGCATCGCGTGACGTCGAACACGGTTCGCCGGACAACCCGCCGGCGACCCGGTCCGCGGTGGTCAGACCGGGCGCGGCCCCTGCTCGGCGCGGGCCAGCTTGAGCATCTGCAGTGCGGCCGCGATGTCGGGGACGCTCACCACCCGCATCCCGTCGATGTTCGGCACCGGGTGCACGTGGTCGACGGGGCGCAGGTTGCCGGGAACGCGCTCGCCGGGCTCCATCGGCACGACCGCGACCCGGAACCCGAGGCGCGCGGCCTCGGCGATCCGCTGGGGCAGGTCGCGGACCCGGCGCAGCTCGCCGGCCAGGCCGATCTCCCCCATGGCGACGACACCGGCGGGGACCGGCCGTCCGGTCGTCGCGGAGGCCAGGGACACCGCGACCGCGAGGTCGCTGGCCGGCTCCGAGAGCCGGGCTCCGCCGACGGTGGACGCGAACACGTCGTGGGCGTGCAGCCGGATCCCGCAGTGCTGCTGGAGCACCGCCAGCACCATCGCCACCCGTGACCCGTCGAGGCCCGAGGTCGTACGCCGGGGTCGCTCGCTCGCGGTGGGCGTCGCCAGCGCCTGGACCTCGGCCAGCAGCGGCCGGCGGCCCTCCATCGTGACCGCGACGCAGGTGCCGGGCACGTGGGCGTGGTGGTTCTCCACGAACAGGCCCGTGGGGTCGGTCACCGCGCTGATGCCCTCCGAGGACAGGTCGAAGCAGCCGACCTCGTCGATCGGGCCGAAGCGGTTCTTCATCGCCCGGACCATCCGGAAGCGCGAGTTGCGGTCCCCCTCGAAGTGGAGCACCACGTCGACCACGTGCTCGAGCACGCGCGGACCCGCGATCGAGCCGTCCTTGGTGACGTGGCCGACCATCACGGTCGTGATGTTGCGCGTCTTGGCGACCCGGACCAGCGCGGCGGCCACCTCGCGCACCTGGGTGACCCCGCCGGGGACACCCTCGACGCCCGAGGCGCCGATGGTCTGGACGGAGTCGACGACCAGCAGCGTGGGCCGCACCTGCTCGATGTGGGTGAGCACCGCGCCCAGGTCGGTCTCGGCGGCGAGGAACAGCTCGTCGTGCACGCCGCCCGTGCGGTCGGCGCGGAGCCGGACCTGGGAGGCGGACTCCTCGCCGGTGACGTACAGCGTGCGGCGCTGGTAGCGGGCGGTCTGCGCCGCGACCTCCAGCAGCAGCGTGCTCTTCCCGACCCCGGGCTCCCCGGCGAGCAGGATCGCCGCGCCTGGCACCAGCCCGCCGCCGAGGACCCGGTCGAGCTCGGGGACCCCGCTGGAGCGGAAGGTCGAGTCCTCGACCGAGACGTGCCCGATCGGCACCGCGGGCCGGGTGACCGGCGCGGCCGCGGCCCGGGTGGCCGGCGCGGCGGCCTCGGCGACCGAGCCCCAGGCCTGGCACTCACCGCAGCGCCCGACCCACTTGGCGGTCTCCCACCCGCACTCGGAGCAGCGGAAGGCGGGGCGTGACGGTTTCGGCATGGCGGGAACGCTAGGGCACCGCGCCGACAACCCGAGGGTCACTCGTGCGGGTGAAGCGGGGGACGGTCCGGTTATGATCCGCTTGGAACGTTCCAGTCCTGCGGGGGACGGGTGGTGACGTGTGCGGGAGGACGATCGGATGACGAGGAGCCTGGGGCGCGTCCCTGCGCCTCCGCCGACGCTCGCCGATGTCGCCGAGCGTGCCGGTGTCTCGCGCCAGACGGTGTCGAACGCCGTGAACAACCCCGACCTGCTGCGGACCGACACCCTCGCCCGGGTGCAGGAGGCGATCGAGGAGCTCGGCTACTCGCCGAACCGGGCCGCCCGCAACCTGCGGACCCGCTCCTCGCACCTGATCGGGATGCGGATCAACCCGGCGCAGGAGGGCACCGCCAACGCGACCATGGACCGCTTCGTCCACTCGCTGGTGGAGACCTCCGGCGAGGCCGGCTACCACGTGCTGCTCTTCGCGGGCAGCCACCTCGACCCGCTGGACGGGTACGACGACCTGCTGCGCTCGACCGCCGTGGACGCGTTCGTGGTCACCGACACCTACCTCGGCAACCCGCAGGCGGCGTGGCTCGAGTCGCGCCGGGCCCCCTTCGTGGCCTTCGGCCGGCCGTGGGACAACCCCGACGGCACCCATCCGTGGGTCGACGTCGACGGCGCGGCGGGCGCCGACCTGGCCACCACCCACCTGCTCGACCGGGGACACCAGCGGATCGCCTGGATCGGGTGGCGCAAGGACTCGCGGATCGGCGAGGACCGGCGTTCGGGGTGGAGCCGGGCGCTGCGCTCCCGGGACCTGCCGACCACGGGGCTGGCGTCCCGGGTCGAGGACACCGTGGCCAGCGGCCGCGAGGCGAGCGCCGTGCTCCTCGACGAGGCGCACCCCAGCGCCTTCGTGTGCGCCTCGGACACGCTGGCGATGGGGGTGCTGCACACGCTGGCCGAGCGCGGCCTCGCCCCCGGACGTGACGTGGCCGTGGTGGGCTTCGACGACTCCCAGGTGGCTCAGGTCGTGCCGCCGGGCCTGACCTCGGTGCGCCAGCCGCTGGAGGACGTGGCCGTCGAGATCGTCAAGGCCCTCGAGGGCCTGCTCGGCCACCCCCACCAGGCCCCCAAGGGCGTGCTGCTCACCCCCACGCTCGCCGTCCGCGGCTCCAGCTAGGGGCGGGCACTTTCCGGCTGGCCGGTGAAAGTGGCACTTGTCAGGGGGCAGACCACCTGACAAGCGCCGGTTCTCCCTGACAGGTGAGGTCAGAACCCGCGCCACCAGAGGTTGACGGCGTAGTCCACCTCGGTGCCCTCGTGGCCGGCGAGGGCCTCCTCGGCCACCTCCGGGGTGAGCTCGATGCGGACGACGCTCTCGAGGTCGGCCCGCGAGGAGAACGACCAGCGGATGTCGACGGGGACCCGGGTCCAGCCCCGGGTGGACCAGAAGCGCTCGACGACCTCGGGGGCCGGCAGGTGCGGGTAGCTGCGGCGGAACCACGCCCCGAACGTCGAGCGGGTCGGGTCGTTGTCGATGACGAACGCCGTGCCGCCGCGGCGTACGACCCGGTCGAGCTCGGCGAGGCCGGGCTCGCAGCCGGGGCCGAAGAAGTACGCCCACCGGGCGTGCACCACCTCCACCGACGCGTCGGGCAGCGGCAGCGCCTGGGCGGTCCCCGTCAGCACGGCCACGTGGTCGAGCCGACGGGTACGACGCCGGGCCAGCGCCGCGAGGTCGGGGTGCGGCTCGATGCCGGTCACCGTCGCGGCCGTGGCGGCGAAGCGGGGGAGGTGGAACCCGGTGCCGCAGCCGAGGTCGAGGACCGACCGTTGGGCCCAGCCGCCTCCGCCGAGGACGGACGTCATCGCGGCCTCGAGCCGTCCGTCGGGGTCGACGGCGCGGTTCTCCACCTCGTAGGTCGCGGTGTGGTGCCAGATGTTCGGGCTCGGCACCGCGCCCGGCGGCGGGGTCGGTCTCGACCCGGTCAGATTCGAACCAGGCCGTTGGGGGTCTGCACCTGCGCGGCGATGATGCCGGGCGTGCCGTGCGGGGCGACCCACTCGACCTTGACGTCCTCCAGCGGCGCCTCGACCGTCTCGCCGAGCCACTCGCTGACCCGCTGCGGGTCGCCGGCGATCTCCAGGCAGGCCAGGGAGTACGCCGGGTCGGCGCCGTTGCTGGGGTGCAGCGCCGCCGGGCTGCTCCACTCGACGAAGAACGGCAGCTGCGGGTCCGCGATCAGCCCGTTGACGCCGATCTGCTTCCAGCGCAGCTCGGTGCCGTCCGGGAGGTGCCGGCTGCCGACGGCCGCCTCGCGACCGAGCCGGGTCTCGACGGTCGCGATGTCGTCGACCGCGACGACCCACCCGAGCCAGCCGCCGCCGAGCGCGGAGCGCGCCCGCACGGCCTGGCCGAAGGGGGCCTTGTCGGACGCCGGGTGGTCGAGCACCTCGACGATCTCGATGTAGGTGCCGTCAGCCAGCGGCATGATCACGTTGCGGGTCCCGAAGCGTGGGTGCACGCCTCCGTCGATGAAGTCCCGGCCGAGCAGTCCCCCGATGCGCTGGGCAGTGCTGGCGAGGCCATCCGGTCCTGCGGCGTAAGAAAGATGGTCCAGGCGCATGTCAAGCATTCTCGACAACGTGATTCGCGCGCCGCGCATCGGGGTCGGGGTCTCTTGACGTCGAGACGTTCCGGCGGGCGGGTCAGCGCGGGTCGGCAGGGTGCAGCGCGAGCGCCGAGCGCGACCGCACGTGCGCCTCGCAGTGCCGCACCAGCTCGTCGTACGCCGCCTTGCCCATCAGCTCGGTCAGCTCCGGCTCGTGGGTGAGGTAGACGGGCTCCAGCGCCACGTGCGCCTCGGTGTTGCCCGAGCAGTACCAGTCCAGGTCGTGCCCGCCGGGGCCCCAGCCGCGTCGGTCGTACTCGCCGATCGACACCTCGGTGTACGTCGTGCCGTCCTGGCGCTCGACCTCGCGGAAGGTCCGCCGGATCGGCAGCTGCCAGCACACGTCCGGCTTGGTCTCCAGCGGGTTGCGGCCCTGCTCGAGCGCCAGCCCGTGCAGCGCGCAGCCGGCGCCGCCCCGCCCGTTCGGCGGAGCGAAGTCGGCGCGGTTGTGGAACACGCACGCGCGCTGGCCGTCGACCTCGACGGTGAGGGTCTTGCGGTCACCGTCCTCGTCGGTCTCGATCCAGTCCGACTTCTTCACCGCACGACCAGCGGGCTTGAACTGCCACTGGGTCTCGTCGAGCTCGTCGACGAACGCCGCCACCCGCCGCTCG
The DNA here is from genome assembly GCF_039531775.1 of Nocardioides koreensis. Taxonomy (NCBI): domain Bacteria; kingdom Bacillati; phylum Actinomycetota; class Actinomycetes; order Propionibacteriales; family Nocardioidaceae; genus Nocardioides; species Nocardioides koreensis. The sequence continues at coordinate 67,909 of NZ_BAAAQR010000008.1, forward strand.
TCGCCCTTGTCGGCGAAGTGGGCGCCGAGGGTGCAGCAGCCGGTGTCGGGGGCGTCGGCGTAGATGCCCTGGCAGCCCTGGCCGAAGATGCACATGTAGCTCGACGTGAGCCAGGTCAGGTCGCAGCGCATCACCTGCGAGTCGTCGGCGGGGTCCGCGAACTCGACGTACGCGCGTGGGAACACCAGATCGACTTCGGGCACGCCACCACACTACGTGCCGGGTAGCGTGGTGCCATGCGTCTGGGCGTCCTCGACATCGGGTCCAACACGGGGCACCTGCTCGTGGTCGACGCCCACGGCGGCGCCGCGCCGCTGCCGGCGTACTCCTACAAGGAGCCGCTGCGGCTCGCCGAGCACCTCGACGGCGAGGGCGCGGTCTCGCAGACCGGCATCGATGCGCTGACCGCCTTCACCGCGCAGGCGCTCGTGGTCGCCGAGGACAAGGGCTGCGAGGACATGCTCGCCTTCGCCACCTCCGCGGTCCGGGACGCGGTGAACTCCGAGGCCGTCCTCGACCACGTGCACGAGTCCACGGACGTGCGCATCGAGGTGCTCTCCGGCGAGGACGAGGCGCGGCTGACCTTCCTCGCCGTACGCCGCTGGTTCGGCTGGTCGGCCGGCCGGCTGGCGGTCTTCGACATCGGCGGCGGCTCCCTGGAGATCGCCGGGGGTGCCGACGAGTCCCCGGACGTGGCCTGGTCGCTGCCGCTGGGCGCCGGCCGGCTGGCCCGACAGTTCTTCGGCGGCGGGCCGCCCGACGACGAGGCGATCCGGAGCCTGCGCAAGCAGATCCGCGCCGAGATCGCCCGCGACGCCGGGCACCTGCTCCGGGCCGGGAGCCCCGACCACGCCGCGGCCACCTCGAAGACGTTCCGGTCGCTGGCGCGGATCTGCGGTGCGGCGCCCTCCGGGGACGGACCGCTGGTGCCGCGCAGCCTGCCGCGCGAGGAGCTGCGCGAGTGGATCCCCAAGCTGGTGGCGATGACGCCCGAGGAGCTGGCCGACCTGCCCGGCGTCTCGCCCAGCCGGACCCACCAGATCGTGCCCGGCGCCCTGGTCGCGGAGGCGGCGATGGACATCTTCGACCTCGACGAGCTGGAGATCTGCCCGTGGGCGCTGCGCGAGGGCGTCATCCTCGAGCGCCTCGACCAGATCAGCGTGCTCGGGTGACCACGGTGCCGCGCATCGGCCTCTCCACCGCCTCGGTGTACCCCGAGTCGTCGGCGCACGCATTCGGGTACGCCGCGCAGCTCGGCTACGACGCCGTCGAGGTGATGGTCGGCATCGACTCGCTGAGCCAGCAGACCTCCGCGGTCAAGCAGCTCTCCGAGCACCACGATGTGCCGATCTGCGCGATCCACGCGCCGTGCCTGCTGTTCACCCAGCGGGTCTGGGGCACCGAGCCCTGGGGCAAGCTCGAGCGCTCGGCCGAGATGGCGGCCGCGGTCGGCGCGGAGGTGGTCGTCGTGCACCCGCCGTTCCGGTGGCAGAAGGAGTACGCCCGCGACTTCGTCAACGGCATCGCGGCGCTGGAGGAGTCGACGGGCATCGCGTTCGCGGTGGAGAACATGTACCCGTGGCGCGCCTCCTCGCGGCGCGGGATGGAGATGTACCTCCCCGGGTGGGACCCCTCCGCGGAGACCTACGCCAACACCACGATCGACCTCTCGCACGCCGCCATCGCCCACTCGGACCCGATCCACATGGCCCGGCGGCTCGGCGACCGGCTGCGTCACATCCACCTCACCGACGGCACCGGCTCGGCCAAGGACGAGCACCTGGTCCCCGGTCGCGGGACGACGGGGGCCGCGCCGTTCCTGCGGCACCTGGCCGGGACCGGCTTCGCCGGCGAGATCGTGGTCGAGATCAACACCCGCAAGTGCGGGAGTCGCGAGGAACGCGAGCGCGACCTCCTGGAGTCCCTGCAGTTCGCGCGGGAGCACTCCGCGGTGACGACGTCGTGAACGGCGCCGGGGTCGGGGCCAGCGCCAGCGCCGGAGCCGGCGCCGGGGCCCGCCGCGGTCGGCGGCCGGGGGCCCCGGACACCCGCGCGGCGATCCTCGGCGCGGCCCGGGAGCTGTTCGCCTCCTCCGGGTACGGCGGTACGTCGATCCGCGCGGTCGCCGCCGCCGCCGGTGTCGACGCCGCGCTCGTGCACCACTACTTCGGCACCAAGGACGACCTGTTCCTCGCCGCCCTTCAGCTGCCCATCGACCCGCGCGCGGCGCTGGTGCCGGTCGCCGAGGGCGGCCTCGGCGGCGCCGGGGAGCGGTTGCTGCGGGTCTTCCTCGGGGTGTGGGACGACGAGCAGAACCAGCAGTCCCTGCTGGCGCTGGTGCGCGGCCTCGCCGAGCCGAGCGGCCAGCGGCTGCTGCGCGACGGCGTGCTCCAGATGGTCTTCGCGCCGGTCGGTCGCGCGCTCGGCATCGACGAGCCGGACCGCCGGATGGCGCTGGTCGCGTCCCAGATGGTCGGCGTCGTGATCCTGCGCTACCTGCTCCGCGCCGAGCCGCTCGCCTCGATGGCGCCCGACGACCTGGTCGCGGTGTACGGGCCGACGCTGCAGCGGTACCTCGCCGAGCCGCTGCCGTAGGGCGCAGTTTCACCGGGCGCCCGGGGAAAGTGGCACTTGTCAGGGGGATGTCCACCTGACAAGCACCAGTTTCCCCTGACCGGTCTCTTGCGCCGGGCGCCGCTGGCACGCACAATTCAACACATGATGAAAAACGCGGTGGAGGTGCGGGACCTGGTCGTGGTCCGCGGTGGCCACGAGGTTCTGCGCAACCTCGACATCAGCATCGGCGGCGGCGTCACCGGCCTGCTCGGCCCGTCCGGCTGCGGCAAGTCCACGCTGATGCGCTCCCTGGTCGGCGTGCAGCAGCTGCGGGCCGGCACCGTCACGGCGTTCGGCCTCGAGGCCGGCAGCCGCCCGCTGCGCGACCGGATCGGCTACGTCACCCAGGCCGCCAGCGTGTACGACGACCTCACCGTGGCCGAGAACCTCACCTTCTTCGCCCGCGTGCTCGGTGTCGGCCGCGCGGAGGCCGACGCCTCGCTCGAGGCCGTCGACCTCGGCCAGCAGCGCGAGCAGGTGGTCGGCCGGCTCTCGGGCGGGCAGCGCTCCCGGGTCAGCCTCGCCGTCGCCCTGTTGAGGAAGCCCGACCTGCTGGTGCTCGACGAGCCCACCGTCGGGCTCGACCCGGTGCTGCGGCGCGACCTGTGGGCGCTGTTCCACCGGCTCGCCGACGAGGGCGCCGCGGTCTTCGTCTCCAGCCACGTCATGGACGAGGCCGACCGCTGCGACCGGCTGCTGCTGATGCGCGACGGCCGGATCATCGCCGACGGGTCGCCCTCCGAGATCCGCCAGAAGACCGGCGCCGACGACATCGAGTCGGCGTTCCTCGCCATCGTCGAGGAGGACGTGGCATGACCCTTCACCCCACGAGACCGCTCACTGTGCTCACGCTTCCGCGGGGGCCCCGATGACGCCCCGGATCACCTTCGCCGTCGCGACCCGCGTGCTGACCCAGCTGCGCCGCGACCACCGCACGCTCGCGATGCTGCTCCTGCTGCCGTGCCTGCTGATCTCGCTGCTCTGGTGGATGTACGAAGCGTCCGACCCGGCGATCTTCGACCGGATCGGCCCGGCGCTGCTGGCGATCTTCCCGGTGATCGTGATGTTCCTGGTCACCAGCGTCACCACCCTCCGGGAGCGTGCCAGCGGCACCCTCGAGCGGCTGTTGTCCATGCCCATGGGCAAGCTCGACTTCCTGGTGGGCTACGCCATTGCCTTCGGCCTGGTCGCCGCGCTCCAGTCGGTGCTGGCGGTGTCGACCAGTGTCGGACTGCTCGGTCTCGACGTGCTCGGTCCGGTCTGGCTGCTGACCGTCGTCGCCGTCGCGGACGCCGTGCTCGGCACCGCGCTCGGGTTGTTCGTGTCGGCGTTCGCGCAGACCGAGTTCCAGGCCGTGCAGTTCATGCCCGCGCTGCTGATCCCCCAGCTGCTGCTGTGTGGGCTGTTCGTGCCGCGCTCGGAGCTGCCGACGTTCCTCGAGAAGGTCAGCGACGTGCTGCCGCTGTCGTACGCCGTCGACGCCATGCAGCACCTGACGACCAGCGCGAGCACCGCCGACGTCTGGCAGGACGTCGCGATCGTGGCCGGTTTCGCGCTCGCCGGCCTGGCCCTCGGCGCCGCGACCCTGCGACGGCGTACCGCCTGAGACCGCCTCCGGGAGGGTTCTCGCCGCTTGGTGCCTTCCGAGTCGCACGGCGTAACCTGTGCCGCATGTCCCTGCTCCGCCAGCCGATCCTGCTGCTCGCCCGCAGCGAAAAGGTCAAGAAGCTCGTCAGCACGATGCCCGTCTCCTCGGGGATCGTGACCAGCTACGTCCCCGGCGAGACCACCGAGTCCGCCGTCGACGCGACGGCCGGGCTGGTCGACGACGGGCTGCGCGCGACCCTGGACTTCCTCGGCGAGGACACGCTCGACGCCGAGCAGGCCGAGGCGACCGTGGCGGCCTACCTCGACCTGCTCCAGCAGCTCGGGGCCCGCGGCCTGACCCGCAACGCCGAGGTGTCGGTCAAGCTCTCGGCGATCGGCCAGGCGCTGCCGGAGAACGGCAACAAGATCGCGCTGGAGAACGCCCGCACCATCTGCCGGGCCGCCCGCAACGCCGGCACCACGGTGACCCTCGACATGGAGGACCACACCACCACCGACTCGACGCTGGCGATCCTGCGCGAGCTGCGCAAGGACTTCCCGGAGACCGGGGCAGTGCTCCAGGCCTACCTCCACCGCACCGAGGCCGACTGCCGCGCCCTCGCCTACGAGGGGTCCCGGGTCCGCCTGTGCAAGGGCGCCTACAAGGAGCCCGAGTCGGTCGCGTTCCAGGAGCGGCTCGACGTCGACAAGTCCTACGTCCGCTGCCTCAAGGTGCTGCTGGCCGGCCAGGGCTACCCGATGATCGCCACCCACGACCCGCGGATGGTCGAGATCGCCTCCTCGCTCGCGAGCCGGTACGGCCGCGCGCAGGGGTCCTACGAGTTCCAGATGCTCTACGGCATCCGCCCCGACGAGCAGAAGCGGCTCGCGGAGAGCGGCGAGACGATGCGCGTCTACATCCCCTACGGCCTCGAGTGGTACGGCTACCTCATGCGGCGCCTCGCGGAGCGCCCGCAGAACCTGTCGTTCTTCCTGAAGTCCTTGATCTCGAAGAAGTAGGGCCGAGCGATGACCGAGCAGGCACAGACCGCCATCCTCGGCGCCGGCGTGATGGGGGAGACCCTGCTGTCGGGGCTCGTCCGCGCCGGTCGCCGCGTCGACAACCTGCTCGTGGGGGAGAAGCGCGCCGAGCGCGCCCGTGAGCTCGAGGAGCGGTACGGCGTCGCCGTGGTCTCCAACGTCGAGGCCGCGCGCAAGGCCGACACCCTCGCGCTGGTCGTCAAGCCCCAGGACATGGGCGACCTCCTCGCCGAGATCGCCGGCGAGCTGCGCCCCGGGCAGCTGGTGGTCTCGCTGGCCGCCGGCATCACCACCGCCTTCATCGAGTCGCGGGTGCCCGAGGGCGTCGCCGTGGTCCGGGTGATGCCGAACACCCCGGCCCTGGTCGACGAGGGCATGGCCGCCATCTCGCCCGGCTCCCACTGCGACGAGGGCCACCTCGAGGAGGCCGAGGCGCTGATGGCCTCGGTCGGCCGGGTGCTCCGGATCCCCGAGCGCCAGCAGGACGCCGTCACGGCGATCTCCGGCTCCGGACCGGCCTACATCTTTTTCGTGGTGGAGTCGATGATCGAGGCCGGCGTCCACCTCGGCCTGCCGCGCGCGACCGCCACCGACCTGGTCGTCCAGACCGTGGTCGGCTCGGCCAAGATGCTGCGCGAGACCGGCTCCCACCCCGTCGTGCTCCGCGAGCAGGTCACCTCGCCCGCCGGCACCACCGCCGCCGCGCTGCGCGAGCTGGAGATCCACAAGGTGCGCGCGGCGTTCCTCGCGGCCATGGAGGCCGCCCGGGACCGCTCCCGCGCGCTGGCCGAGGGCTCCTGAGCCGAGTCGGCGCAAGCTCCCGCGCTCAGCACGAGTCGGCGCAAAGTCGTGAGCACATCTCACGACTTTGCGCCGACTCGAGCCGATTTCCGGGTGAGTTTGCGCCGACTCGACGTTGATGCGGGCCTGCCAGACTGGCCGCCATGGAGAACTTTCGGACACCGGACGCCCGCTTCGCCGACCTGCCCGACCTCCCCTGGACACCGCAGTACGCCGAGGTGCCCGACGGCGACGGTGGTGCGCTGCGGATGGCGTACGTCGAGGCCGGCCCGGCGGACGGTCCGGTCGCGCTGCTGCTGCACGGCGAGCCGACCTGGGCCTACCTGTACCGGCACGTGATGCGAGTCCTCGCCGAGGCGGGGATCCGGGCGGTCGCGGTCGACCTGGTCGGGTTCGGCCGCTCCGACAAGCCGCTGAGCCCGGGGGACCACTCCTTCGCCCGGCACGTGGAGTGGGTGCGGGCGCTCGCCTTCGACCACCTCGACCTGCGCGACGCCACCCTGGTCGGGCAGGACTGGGGCGGCCTGATCGGGCTGCGGCTGGTCGCCGAGCACCCCCACCGCTTCGCCCGCGTGGTGGCGGCCAACGCCGGCCTGCCCACCGGCGACTTCGACATGCCCGAGGTCTGGTGGATGTTCCGCAACGCCGTCGAGAAGGTCGAGGTGCTCGACGTCGGCCGGCTCGTCGCCGCCGGCTGCGCGCGTGGCCTCGACGACGCCACCCGCGCGGCGTACGACGCGCCGTTCCCCGACGAGGCCTCGAAGGTGGGCCCGCGGGTGATGCCCACCCTGGTGCCGACCCGGCCCGACGACCCGGCCAGCGAGGCCAACCGGGCCGCGTGGGAGGTGCTGACCCGCTGGGACAAGCCGTTCCTGACCGCCTTCAGCGACGGCGACCCGATCACCGGCGCGATGGCCCCGATCCTGCGCAAGCTGGTCCCCGGCGCGGCGGACCTCGAGCACCCGGTCGTCGCGGGCGCCGGGCACTTCCTGCAGGAGGACGCGGGCGACGAGCTCGGCCGGGTGGTCGCCGCCTTCATGGGCTGAAACGGGGGTGCGCCCGTCCCCGGGCGGTGCCACGATCGCGGCATGACGAACCTCCATCACCGGGTCGAGGGATCCGGACCCGCCGTGGTCCTGCTGCACGCCGGCGTCGCCGACCTGCGGATGTGGGACGTCCAGGTGGCCGAGCTCGTGCCCGGCCACCGCGTCGTCCGGTGCGACCTGCGCGGCTACGGCCACACCCCGCTCGAGCCGGGCGCCTCCTACTCCGACGCCGGTGACGTGCTGGCGCTGCTCGACGAGCTCGGCGTCGACCGCTGCGCGCTCGTCGCCGCGTCGTACGGCGGCTGGGTGGCGCTCCAGGTCGCCTCGGCCGCGCCCGAGCGCGTGGAACGGCTCGTCCTGCTCGACCCGCTGGCGGAGGTGGCCGACCCGGACGAGCGGCTGCGGGCCTTCTGGCGGCAGGAGGGCGACCTCGTCGAGTCCGGCGACCTCGACGCGGCCACCGACCTCAACGTGGCCACGTTCCTGGGCCCGGAGGCCCCCGACGACTCGCGCGAGCTGGTGTGGAAGATGCAGCGTGGCGTGTTCCAGCACCAGGTCGAGGCCGGGGACGTCGAGAACGCCGAGCTGCCCGTCGACCTCGACCGGTTGACGATGCCGGTCACCGTGGTGGTCGGCGGCCACGACCTGCTGTTCTTCGTCGACACGGCGCGCGAGCTGGCCCGGGTCCTCCCGCACGCCGAGCTCGTCGAGCTGCCCTGGGCGGGGCACCTGCCGTCCCTGGAGCGACCGCTCGAGGCCGCGCACCTCGTCCGCGCCAGCCTGCTCGACTGAGACCGCACCAGCGCCCGATCACCCGTGGGGGCCGAGCCCGATCGCGGCCTCGGCGGCGGCGAGCAGCGGGGCGGTCACCTCCCGGCAGCGCGCCGCGCCGTCGGCGTACACCTGCGAGACGTGCGCGGGGTCGGCCGCCAGGTCGGCGTACCTCTTCCGGATCGGCTCCAGCGTGGCCACCACCGCCTCGGTCACCGCTCGCTTCAGCGCGCCGTACGTCGTGATGCCGTCGGCCGAGCCGCCGCAGGCGGCCAGGACCTCGAGCAGGTTGGTCACGCCCGGCTTGGACTCCCGGTCCGCGCGCACCGCGGACGGTCCGGCCTCGGAGTCGGTGACCGCGCGCGACACCTTGCGACGGACCACGTCGGGGGCGTCGAGCAGGAAGATCGACCCGGCGGCGTCGGCCGACTTGCTCATCTTCCGGGTGGGGTCGGACAGGTCCATGACCCGGGCGCCGACCGACGGCGTGGTGATCTCCGGGACCGTGAACACCTGCCCGTAGGCGCGGTTGAAGCGGACCGCGAGGTCGCGAGTGAGCTCGACGTGCTGACGCTGGTCCTCGCCCACCGGGACCACCGCCGGCCGGTAGAGCAGGATGTCGGCCGCCATCAGCACCGGGTAGGTGTACAGCGACACCCGCGTCGAGTCCCGGCCCCGGCCCTTCTCCTTGAACTGCACCATCCGGTTCAGCTCCCCGGTGTACGCCGTGCACTCCAGCAGGTAGGCGAGCTGGGCGTGGGCGGGCACCTGGCTCTGCCGGAAGAGCGTCGCCCGGTCCAGCCCCGCGGCCAGCAGCAGGGTGGCCATCTCGACGGTCCGCGACCGCAGCAGCTCCGGGTCGTGGGTGGTGGTCATCGCGTGCAGGTCCGAGAGCCCGTAGTAGGCGTCGTCCTGGCGGTGCGCCATCGGTCCGATCGCGCCGAGCAGGTTGCCGAGGGTCAGCCTGCCTGACGGCGTGAGGAGGGAGAGCCTGCGGGTGGGCGTGGTGGTCATGGTCGTGCTCCTGGGGTGAGGGCCCCGGGGCGACCACGGTCCCGCAGGACCTGGAGATGGAAGCGGCCGCCTCGAGGGCGGCCGGTGAAGTGCGTGCTTCGAACGTGGTCCGCCGTCAGGCGGGCCACCACTGGCCGGTCCGGAGGACCGAGGCGATCGTGCGCACGGGTCGAGTCTGGCACAGGACCACCGGGTGGCGCGACGGATCGGGGCGCCTGCCAGCCGGGTACGGTGCCCCCATGCCTGAGTGCTGCGGACCTGCGACGGTCGTCTTCGACAGGTCGCTCACGGAGTACGACTTCGGTCCCGCGCACCCGATGTCCCCGATCCGGGTCGACCTGACGATGCGGCTGGCCGAGGAGCTCGGGGTGCTCGACCACGGGCTGCGCACCGTGCCCGCGCCGATCGCCGACGAGGCACGGATCGCGACCGTCCACGACCCCCGCCTGATCGCGGCGGTCGAGCGGGCCGGCACCGTCCCGGGGGTCCTCGACGAGGAGTTCGGGCTCGGGACAGACGACAACCCGACCTTCCGCAACATGCACCACGCCGCGGCCCACATCGTGGGGGCCAGCGTGGAGGCGTTCCGACAGGTCTGGACCGGTGAGAGCCTGCACTCGGTCAGCATCGCCGGCGGCCTCCACCACGCCATGCGGGACCGGGCCAGTGGCTTCTGCATCTACAACGACGTGGCCGTCGGCATCCAGTACCTGCTCGACCAGGGTGCGGAACGGGTGGCGTACGTCGACATCGACGTGCACCACGGGGACGGCGTGGAGCGGATCTTCTGGGACGATCCGCGGGTGCTGACGATCAGCCTGCACGAGACCGGGCAGATGCTCTTCCCCGGCACCGGCTTCCCGAACGACGCCGGGGGGCCGGAGGCCCGGGGGAGCGCGGTCAACGTCGCGCTGCCGCCCGGCACCGGCGACGCCGGGTGGCTGCGGGCGTTCCACGCCGTGGTGCCGCCGCTGCTGCGCGAGTTCGACCCCGAGGTGCTGGTGACCCAGCACGGCTGCGACTCCCACATCGAGGACCCGCTGGCGCACCTGATGCTGACCGTCGACGGCCAGCGCGCGGCGTACCTCGCCCTCCACGAGCTGGCCCACGAGGTGGCCGGCGGCCGCTGGGTGGTCACCGGGGGCGGTGGCTACGCCCTGGTCGAGGTCGTCCCGCGGGCCTGGACCCACCTGCTGGCGATCGTGGGGGGCCGCCCGCTCGATCCCGCCACCGACACCCCGGACGGCTGGCGGGCCTACGTCCGCGACGGTCTGCAGCGCACCCCGCCGTACCGGATGACGGACGGTCGCAACCCCGCGTGGCGGGACTGGTCGGAGGGCTACGACCCCGAGACCTGGCTGGACCGGGCCATCCATGCGACCCGGACCGAGATCTTCCCCTGGCATGGGCTCGATCCGTTGCCCTGAACGTGCAACAGTGGGACACAAGTAAAGAATTGGTGGGGAGTGCAAGGGGACACGCCGGGGCAACACAAGTTGCTCTAGTGAACCTCTTCCCCATGAGTCACATCAGGCTCTATTCTCACCGTGCGCGAACGCGTGCAATCACCGGTGGGGAAGCCGGTGGCGCGTCGCAAAGAAAGTCGGTGCACGATGGCTACCAACTCGTCCGGGGACATCTCCGAAGCGAAGTTCCTGACCGTTGCCGAGGTTGCCGCGATGATGCGCGTCTCCAAGATGACCGTCTACCGTTTGGTCCACAACGGCGACCTGCCCGCCGTCCGCGTGGGCCGCTCGTTCCGCGTCCGTGAGGAGGACGCGAACGAGTACCTCCGCAAGAGCTTCTACAGCGCCGGCTGACGTGGCCCGCTGACCGGGTCCGCCCGGTCGTGCAGACCCCACATCGTGGACTTCGGTCCGCTGGATTCTGCCTGTCTCGCACGGGCCTATAGGCTGTCCGGGTCCTCCGGGTGTTCCCGGTGCGACCACACAGCATGTGAAAGGTGTCCCGTGGGTTCTGTCATCAAGAAGCGGCGCAAGCGTATGGCCAAGAAGAAGCACCGCAAGCTGCTCAAGAAGACGCGCGTGCAGCGCCGCAAGCTCGGCAAGTAGGCCCCTCGCGCGATGGGCAGGGTCGGCAGAGTAGTCCTGGTCACCGGGGTCTCCCGCGACCTCGGCCGACGGTTCGCGCGAGCCGTCGCCACCGACCCTGCCGTCGAGCGTGTGATCGGCGTGGACGTGGTCCCGCCGCGCGGTGACATCGGGGACGTCTCGTTCGTCCGCGCCGACATCCGCAACCCCGTCATCGCGAAGATCATCGCGAAGGAGGACGTCGACACCGTCGTCCACATGAGCGTGATCTCGACCCCCGGCACCGCTGGGGGACGCAACACGATGAAGGAGCTCAACGTCATCGGCACGATGCAGCTGCTCGCTGCGTGCCAGAAGGCGCCCGGGCTCCAGAACCTCGTCGTGAAGTCGACGACGACGGTCTACGGCGCCAGCAGCCGCGACCCGGCGATGTTCACCGAGGACATGGAGCCGCGCCGCGCGCCTCGCGCGGGCTACGCCAAGGACGTCGCCGAGATCGAGGGCTACGTCCGCGGCTTCGCGCGCCGTCGACCCGACGTCCGGGTCACCATGCTCCGGGCGGCCAACGTCATCGGCCCCCACGTCACGAGCCCGATCACGTCGTACTTCCGGCTGCCGGTCATCCCGACCGTCCTCGGGCACGACCCGCGCCTGCAGTTCCTGCACGAGCAGGACCTGCTCGCCGCGCTCCAGCACGCGGTGTCCCACGAGGTCCCGGGGACCTTCAACGTGGCCGGCGACGGCGTGCTGATGCTCTCCCAGGCGATCCGCCGCCTGCAGCGCCCGTCCCTCCCGATGCCGACCTTCGCGGTCGGCAGCCTGGGCTCGGCGCTACGTTCGGCCCGGCTCGCCGACTTCTCACCGGAGCAGATGGCCTTCCTCACCTACGGCCGGGGCGTCGACACCCGCGCCATGCGCGAGGTCCTCAAGTTCGAGCCCGCCTTCTCCACCGCCGAGGCCTTCGCCGACTTCGGGTCGGTGCTGCCGCCGACCGGCGGCCTGACCGACAAGGCACTCGGCAGGGTCGCCCGGGCCCTGCCGCCCGTCGAGGAACCGATCGGAGCCGGTCATGGGTGACGCCGAGATCATCCCCATCGGGACCCGCGGCCGCCCCGGCCGGGGCACCGGCAAGCAGCCCTCGTCCGCCGCGCGCAGCCTGGCCAACGGCGGCAAGCCGGCACCCGCCGAGCGCCGGGCTGCGGCCCAGCGACCGGAGCCCGGACCCGGTTCGACCGACGAGACGGCGGAGCCCGCCACCGCCGAGCCCACCGTGGTGCCCGAGCGGGCGCCCGTCACCACCCGCGACCGGGCCCCGCTGCACGGCATCCCCACCTCGGACTGGCTGGCCGCCTTCCAGCACGCCGCCCGCGAGGTGTTCGGCGAGCAGTGGGAACCCCAGCTGGCCCGCTTCCTGGCGTTCCTGCGACGTCGGGTCACCGGCGACTACGCCGTCGACGAGTACGGCTTCGACCAGGAGATCGCCCAGCGGTTCTTCATGGCGGCGCTGCGGCCGATCGCGGAGAAGTGGTTCCGCATCGAGGTGCGCGGCGCGGAGAACATCCCCACCGACGGCGGCGCCCTGGTCGTCTCCAACCACTCCGGCACGGTCCCGGTCGACGGCCTGATGACGATGGTCTCGATCCACGACCACACCGGCCGCTTCCTGCGGCCGCTCGGGGCGGACCTGGTCTTCCGGCTGCCCGTCGTCAGCACCATGGCCCGCAAGGGCGGGGCGACGCTGGCATGCAACGAGGACGCCGAGCGGATGCTCCGCGGCGGCGAGCTGGTCGGGGTGTGGCCCGAGGGCTTCAAGGGCATCGGCAAGCCCTACTCCGAGCGCTACAAGCTCCAGCGCTTCGGGCGCGGCGGCTTCGTGTCCGCGGCGCTGCGCACCGGCGTACCCATCGTGCCGCTGTCGGTGGTCGGCGCCGAGGAGATCTTCCCGCTGGTCGGCAACGTCCCCTCGCTCGCGCGGCTGATCGGCGTGCCCTACATCCCGATCACGCCGCTGTTCCCCCTGCTCGGCCCGCTGGGGCTGGTGCCGCTGCCGTCGAAGTGGCTGCTGGAGTTCGGCGAGCCGATCCGCACCGACGAGTTCGAGGCGGGGGCCGCCGACGACCCGATGCTGGTGTTCAACGTGACCGACCAGGTGCGCGAGACGATCCAGCAGACGCTCTACTCGTTGCTGATGAAGAGGCAGTCGGTCTTCCGCTGACGAGGTGGTCGCGCCGCCCGATCAGGGGGCGGTGACGCCGCCCGTGACGGAGCCGGTGGCGTCGTCGAGGAGCTGGCCGACGTCGTTGGTGACGTCGTCCACCGTCCCGCCGACGTCGGGCACGCCCGGCCCGGAGCCGTCCCCACCGCCGGTGAGCCCCTCGGTGAGCGAGCCGATCGGGTCGTTGGTCGCGTCACCGGTCGGCCCGGACTGGCCGCCCGTGCCGCCGTCCTGGGTCGGGTCGAGCACGCTGCCCGGGGGCAGGTCGCCGGCGTCCACGGACGGCAGCTCGCTGCCGTCGTCAGCGTGCTGCTTCGAGCCGTGGTGACGCCCGCCCTTGCCGTCCTTGGCCCGGTGGCTGGTCGGCACCTCGAACGCCGTCGAGGAGGCCGTGAACATCGGCGGGATCTTGGTGACGCCGCCGTCACAGGACGGGCAGGCCTGCTGCGCGGCCGTGTCGATCGCGATGACCACCTGGGCCGCGTGCATGAGCTCGTCGCGCGCCTCGGGGGGCACCAGCTGCTCGAGCTCGGTGAGCCGGTCCAGGCTGCTCGCGGTGAAGCCACGCAGCTCGTCGATCGAGTCCTGGTCGCCGCTCTGGGTGTAGTCGGCGAGCAGCAGGTCGGACGCCTCGGCGGCCTGGTCGGTGAAGTCGTTGAGCGTGTCGGCGATGACCACGCTGTCCTCGAGGTCGCCGCCGCGGCTGAGCTCGGTCGCCTCGTCGAGCCGGCCACTGGCGTTGTCGAGCAGCGTCGAACCCTTCTGGGCCTCACCGACGCTGAGGCCGGTGTGGACGTTCTCGATGGCCCGCTTGACCGGGTACAGGGCGTCGCCGGGCAGGGCGCTCTGGGCGGCCATCGCCATCGACGTGGTGGCGCCGACCAGCGCGAACCCGCCCACGGCGGCGGCGATCCGGCGCTCGCGGGCAGGACGTCGGGCCGGCAGCGTGAGCCGGCTGGTGTCCTCGGGGACGAGCGCGGTCTCCGCCTCGGCCATCAACCGGGCGCGCAGGTCGGCCACGAACTCGGGTCGCGCCTCGGGCGCGGGAGCCGCGCGCATCGCGCCGACCAGCTCGAGCAGCTGGGAGTACCGTGCGTCGTCGGTCGCAGAGGTCGAGGGTGCCTCGACCAGGGCCGCGAACTCCTCGGCGCGCCGTCGCGCCGCGAACACGGGTGTCATCGGATTCTTCCTGTCGTCGTGTCGTGCGTGTCGCTCCCCCGGCGGTGCCTCGACGCTGACTCCAACGACGGGTGGGCGCGCGAGGTTACGGGGTCCGCGGGGGGTACGACGACGGTCGGTGCGAAGGCGCTCATCAGTCCCGGATCCCCTCGGGCATCAGCTTGGCGAGGTTGCGGACCCCACGCAGCTGCAGCTGCTTGACCGCGCCGTCGCTGCGGTCGAGGACGGCGGCGGTCTCGGCGATGCTCATCCCCTGCAGGAACCGCATGATCAGGCAGTCCCGCTGCTCGTCGGGCAGCTCCTTGAGGGCGGCGAGCAGGATCTCGTTGGTCAGCCCCGCCAGCACGGCGTCCTCGGGGCCGTCGGTGGCGTCGTCGTGGAGCCCCATGTCCTCGGTGGTGAGCTCGAGGCGGGTGCGGCCGGCCTTGAAGTGGTCGGTGGCGAGGTTGCGGGCGATGGTCATCAGCCACGCCCCGAAGTCCTTGCCCTGCCAGCGGAAGCTGGTCATGCTGCGCAGCGCGCGGAAGAAGGTCTCGGAGGTCAGGTCCTCGGCCAGCGTCGCGGAGCGGGTCCGGTAGTAGAGGAACCGCTGCACCGAGGGCTGGTAGTGGTCGTAGAGCAGTCCGAACGCGTCCGCGTCGCCCGTGCGCGCCAGCTCCACGAGCGCGATCAGCCGGCTCCGCTCGTCCTCGGACTCCTCCGAGGAGGTGGCCAGCTCGCCGTCCCCGAACCCGTCGGGCCCGCCGGGGGCCGACCCGACGCCGCCGTCGGTGAGCGCCTCGGAGAGCAGCAGGCCGGGCCCGCCCGCGAGCAGCGCGTCCTCGGGGAGCAGGACCCGGGCGACGGCTGTACGCAGGGCGTCGAGCCCGCGCGCCACGTCTCTGGCGTCCCAAGACATTGTGATGAGACCCTCCCGGTCAGCTTCCCCCGAAGCCCCCGCCACTGTAGGTCCGGGTCACCCGTGCTGGGAACAGTTCGCCGGGAAAGAGTGGTCCACGCCACGTCGGTAAAGAGCGGCGCCGTCGGCAAAGAGCGGCGCCGGGTCAGCGGCGCCGGCCGCGCAGCGCGACGCCCGCGGCGACGGTCCCGGTCGCGGCGCCGGCGACGGCGCCCATCAGCAGTCCCGCCCGGGCGGCCTTGCGGCCGGTCCGGTAGTCCCGGATGCGCCACCCCATCTCCCGGGCGTGCGCACGCAGCCGGGCGTCCGGGTTGATGGCGCAGGGGTCCCCGACGAGGCTCAGCATCGGCAGGTCGTTGAAGGAGTCGGAGTACGCCGAGCAGGCGGCCAGGTCGAGGTCCTCGCGGGCAGCGAGGGCCTTGACCGCCTCGCCCTTGGCCGGGCCGTGCAGGAGGTCACCCACCAGGCGGCCGGTGTAGACGCCGTCCACGTGCTCGGCGACGGTGCCGAGGGCGCCGGTCAGTCCCAGCCGGCGGGCGATGATCTGGGCGATCTCGATCGGCGCCGCCGTGATCAGCCAGACCCGCTGGCCCTGGTCGAGATGGAGCTGCGCGAGCGCGCGGGTGCCCGGCCAGATCCGGTGCGCCATCGCCTCGTCGAAGATCTCCTCGCCGAGCTCCTCGAGCTCGGCCACCGTGTGGCCGGCGATGAACCCCAGCGCGGAGTTCCGGGCGTCGGCGACGTGGTCGGGGTCCTCCACGCCGACCACGCGGAAGTAGGCCTGCTTCCACGCGGCCCCGAGGATCTCGCGGGTGGTGAAGAAGTGACGCCGGTGCAGCCCCCGGGCGAGGTGGAAGATGCTCGCGCCCTGCATGACGGTGTTGTCCACGTCGAAGAACGCGGCCGAGGTCGGGTCGGCGGGAGTGAGCAGCGCGGACTCCACCTCGGCCGCGGCGGCGGCCGCCTCGCCGGCGAGGGTCGAGCGCAGCTGGAGGTTCAGCGGCCGACGGCTCCTGTCGGGCGGTGGGTTCACACCGGCAGCGTAGACCCCGCCACGACGGGCCCGACACGTGTCCGGAGCCTGTGGAAGTATCCCCCCATGCCCGCAGACGCAGCCAGGCCGCACGACGTCGCCGACCTCGTCGCCGAGGCAGCGGCACAGAGCCCGGACAAGCTGGCGGTCGTGGAGGCCGGCGGCCGGAGCCTGACCTGGGCCGAGCTCGACGACGAGGTGGACCGCGTCGCCGGCGGCCTCGGCGCCGCTGGGATCGTCGCCGGCTACCGGGTCCTGCTCGCGAGCGGGAACCGGCTCGAGTTCGTGACCACCTATCTCGGCGTCCTCCGCGCGCAGGCCGTGGCAGTCCCGGTCAACCCCCGCGCGACCGCCGGTGAGCTGGCCCGAGTGATCGCCGACTCGGGGTCACGACTGGTGGTGGCCGACGCCGACACCGTGCCCGCGGTCCGCGAGGCCGTGGACCTGGTCGCGCAGGCCCTCTCCGATGGGGCGGGGGAGGTCGACGCCGAGCTGGTCGCGCGCGCCGTGGTGCCACGGGTGGTCGTCATCGGGGCGGCCCCGGCACCCGGCGAGGGGTCGTACGACGAGCTGAGCGCCGGACCTCGGCGTCCGGTCCCGCCGCTGCAGGACCCCGAGAAGCTCGCCGCGCTGCTCTACACCAGCGGCACCTCCGGTCGTCCGCGGGCCGCGATGCTCACGCACCGGGCCCTGCTCGCGAACGTCGAGCAGGTCGCGCAGGTCCAGCCGCCGATGATCCACGCCGACGACGTCGTGCTCGGCGTCCTCCCGCTCTTCCATGTCTACGGCCTCAACGCCGTGCTCGGCGGGGTGCTCCGCACCCGGGCCAAGCTGGTGCTCGTCGACCGGTTCGACCCGCAGGGCACGCTCGACCTGATCGAGGACCAGGCGTGCAGCGTCGTCCCGGTCGCGCCCGCCGTCTTCGCCCACTGGCAGGGCGTCGACCAGCTGGAGGAGCGGCTCGGCCCGGTCCGTCTCATGCTGTCCGGCTCGGCGCCGCTGTCGCCCGAGCTGGTCGAGGGCTTCACCGGCCGTACCGGGATCCCGGTCCACCAGGGATACGGCCTCACCGAGGCCTCGCCGGTGGTGACGAGCACGCTGTGCAGCGAACGTCTCCAGCCCGGCTCGGTCGGTGCCGCGCTGCCCGGCATCGGCCTCCGGCTGGTCGACGAGGCGGGAGGCGCCCCCGCGGGCGAGGACCCGGGGGAGATCCAGATCTCCGGTGCCAACCTGTTCAGCGGCTACTGGCCCGACGGCACCGGCGGCCCGGACGCGGACGGCTGGTGGTCCACCGGCGACGTGGGCTTCCTCGACGCCTCGGGCGACCTGTTCCTCGTCGACCGGCTCAAGGACGTCGTGATCGTCTCCGGCTTCAACGTCTACCCGGTCGAGGTCGAGGACGTGATCCGCGAGGTCGCGGGTGTCACCGAGGCCGCGGTGATCGGCGTGGAGGACGCGGTCACCGGGGAGGCGGTCGTGGCCTACGTCCGCGCCCCGGGCGCCGACCCGGTGGCGACGGAGGACGCCGTACGCCTGCACTGCGCGCAGCGCCTGGCCCGGTTCAAGCAGCCCAGCCGGGTCGAGGTCGTCGACGACCTGCCGCTCACGGTGACGGGCAAGGTCCAGAAGGGGCGGCTGCGCGGCCTCGAGCGGCGCCGGACGATGGGGCTGCTGGAGTGACTGCCGGGACGCCCCGGGTGACGCTCTACTCGCGCCCCGGCTGCCACCTGTGCGACACGGCGCGGGAGGTCGTCGCGCGGGTCTGTGCCGAGCTGGGTGAGGAGTACGCCGAGGTCTCCATCGACGACGACCCGGCCCTGGTCGAGCGCTTCGGGGAGGAGATCCCGGTGACCTTCGTCGACGGTCGCCAGCACGACTTCTGGCGGGTCGACGAGACCCGCCTGCGTGCCGCGCTCACGAGCCCCGGACGGCCCTGACCGACCCTGACCCACCCCGGGCGACGTGTGACTGGTCACATGTGCTAGCCGGCCTCCCGGGCGGGTTCCGGACCGCCGACCGTCTCGGTTTGTTCTCCCGTTCACAAACTCCTACAGTGAACTGGCCGAACGCTTGAGCGGGCTGCCAGACAGCCTTCGCAGGGGGCCGATCGTCCGGTCCGATTCCATGGCATGGAGACGAGAGCAGTGACTGCACGGACAACCCCCGAGAGTGCCCGGGACATCCCCGAGGCCACCGTCGCGCGGCTGCCCGTCTACCTCCGGGCCCTCACCACGCTGTCCGAGCAGGGCACTGCCACCTGCTCCAGCGAGGACCTCGCCGCCGCTGCCGGCGTCAACAGCGCCAAGCTCCGCAAGGACCTGTCCTACCTCGGCAGCTACGGCACCCGCGGCGTGGGCTACGACGTCGACTACCTGCGCTACCAGATCGCCCGCGAGATCGGCGTGACCCAGGACTGGCCGGTCGTCATCGTCGGCATCGGAAACCTCGGCCACGCCCTGGCGAACTACTCCGGCTTCCGCAGCCGCGGGTTCCGGGTCGTCGCCCTGCTGGACGCGGACCCGAAGCGGCACGACGAGGTGGTCGCCGGGGTCGACGTACGGCCGTTCGACCACCTCGAGCAGATCGTCCGCGACCACGGCGTCGCCATCGGGGTGATCGCCACGCCGGCGCTGGCCGCCCAGGACGTCGCCGACCGGATGGTGGGCTGCGGGATCACCAGCATCCTGAACTTCGCCCCGACCGTGCTGACCGTCCCCGCGGGCGTCGACGTGCGCAAGGTCGACCTCTCCATCGAGCTGCAGATCCTCGCCTACCACGAGCAGCGCAAGACCCACGCGGAGGAGCCCGCATGAGCGTCCTGGTGGTGGGCATCTCCCACAACTCCGCACCGGTGCACCTGCTGGAGAAGGTCGCGCTCGACCGCGACGGCGTGCAGAAGCTGGTCCACGACGCCGCCGCGTGCGAGCACGTCAGCGAGGCCACGGTCATCGCGACGTGCAACCGGCTCGAGATCTACGCCGACGTCGACCGGTTCCACGGCAGCGTCGAGGAGGTGTCCCGGCTGCTCGTCGACCGGGCCGGCCGGTCGACCGAGGAGATGCTGCCCCACCTCTACGTGCACTACGACGACGGCGCCGTCTCGCACCTCTTCCAGGTCGCGGCGGGCCTGGACTCGATGGCCGTCGGCGAGGGCCAGATCCTCGGCCAGACCCGCGAGGCCCTCCGGCTGGGGCAGGAGCTCGGCACCGTCGGGCCCGCCCTCAACGTGCTCTTCCAGCAGGCCCTGCGGGTCGGCAAGCGGTCCCGCGCCGAGACCGACATCGACAGCGCCGCCCCGTCCCTGGTGAGCGCCGCCCTCGACCGGTCCGGTGCGGCGGTCGGCGACCTCGTCGGCAAGCGCGTCCTGGTCGTCGGCGCCGGCGCGATGGCCGGCCTGGCCACCGCCACCGTGGCCCGCCTCGGCGCCGCCGAGATCACCGTCGCGAACCGCAGCGCGGAGCGGGCCGACCGGCTCGCCGCGGAGTACGGCGGCCGCGCGGCGCCGCTCTCCGACATCGCGGCCGAGCTGGCCGTGGCCGACGTCGTCATCACGTGCGCCGGCGCCACCGGGCTGCTGGTGACCGCGGAGATGGTCGAGCTGGCCCGGCCGGACCACCGGCCGATGGCGGTCATCGACCTCGCCCTGCCGCACGACGTGGAGCCGTCCGTCGCCCGCCTGCCCGGGATCAGCCTGATCAACCTCGCCGAGCTCGCCGCGGAGCTGCACGAGTCCGACGCCGGCCGCGAGGTGCTCGAGGTGCGCCGGATCGTGACCCAGGAGGTCACGGCCTTCGTGTCGGCCCGCCGGCAGGCCAGCGTCACCCCGACCGTCGTCGCGCTCCGCTCGATGGCGACCGCGGTGGTGGAGTCCGAGATGGAGCGGCTCGTCGGCCGCCTCCCGGACCTCGACGACGCGGCCCGGGCCGAGGTCCTCCACACGGTTCGCCGGGTCGCCGACAAGCTGCTCCACCAGCCCACGGTCCGCGTCAAGGAGCTCGCCAACGAGGCGGGCGCCGTGTCCTACGCCGCCGCGCTGGCCGAGCTGTTCGCGCTGGACCCGGACGCCGTCGACGCCGTCACCCGACCGGAGGGGCTGACATGAGCAACCCCGTTCGCGTCGGCACCCGGCGCTCGCTCCTCGCGACCACCCAGTCCGGTACGGTCGCCGACCTGATCCGCACCCGGCTGGGCCGCGAGGTCGAGCTGGTCGAGGTCACCACCGAGGGGGACCGCTCCCAGGCGGACGGCACCCCGCTCACCGCGGCGGGCGGCACCGGCGTCTTCGTCGGCGCCCTGCGCGACGCGCTGCTCCGGGGTGACGTGGACGTGGCCGTGCACTCGCTCAAGGACCTCCCGACGTACCCGCAGGACGGCATCGCGCTGGCCGCCGTACCCGGCCGTGAGGACCCCCGCGACGTCGTCGTCGCCCGGGACGGCCTGACCCTCGGCGAGCTGCCGCCCGGCAGCCGGGTGGGGACCGGGTCCCCGCGCCGCGCCGCACAGCTCCACGCACTGGGCCTCGGTTTGGAGATCTCGCCGATCCGCGGGAACGTGGACACCCGGATCGGCAAGGTCGCCTCGGGCGAGTACGACGCCGTCGTGCTGGCTCGTGCCGGCCTGGTCCGGATCGGTCGGCTCGAGCAGGCGACCGAGGTGCTCGACCCGCTGCAGATGCTCCCGGCTCCCGGGCAGGGCGCGCTGGCGGTGGAGTGCCGCTCGAACGACGCCCAGCTCGTGGCCGAGCTGGCGGAGCTCGATGACGACCACGCTCGCGCGGCGGTCACGGCCGAACGGGCCGTGCTGGCCACGCTCGAGGGTGGCTGCTCGGCCCCGATCGGGGCACTGGCCGAGGTCGTGGAGGGCGAGGACGGGAACGAGATCTGGGTCAGGGCCGTCGCCCTGTCCCCCGACGGGGCGCTCTCGGTGCGGATGTCCGCGACCGGAGCCCCGGCCGACGCCGCAGGCGTGGGCAGCCGGCTGGCGAGCGAGATGCTCGCCGACGGCGCAGCACGGTTGGCAGAACCACCAGACAAGAGGCAGAACGCATGACGCGAGGCAAGACCACCACCGCCACGACGCAGGCCCCGAGCCGCGGCTGGGTGTCGTTCGTCGGCAGCGGCCCCGGTGACCCCGGCCTGCTCACGGTCCGTGCCGTCGACCTGCTGCGGCAGGCCGACGTCGTGGTGACCGAGGTGCCCGAGCACGAGTCCCTGGTGCGCACCCTCCTCGGCCTCCCGGAGCCGGTCGTCGGCGAGGACGGCCAGCCCACACCGGTGCCGGGCCCGGAGATCGTGGACGGGGGGTTCGGTGAGGACGGCCAGCCGCTCACCCACGCGGCCCGCGCCAAGGTCGTCGTCAAGCACGCCAAGAAGGGCGCACGCGTCGTGCGCCTGATGACCGGGGACCCGTTCCTCTACGCCTCGGGCCCGGAGGAGGCGCAGGCCTGCGTCAGGGCCGGCATCGGCTTCGAGATCGTCCCCGGCGTCTCCTCGGTCAGCGCGGTCCCGGCGTACGCCGGCATCCCGCTCACCACCAAGGACAACCGTGAGGTCGCGGTCGTGACCTGCGGGGAGAAGGTGGACTGGTCGCAGTACGCCGACCGTCGCACGCTGGTGCTGCTCTCCGCGGTCGGCATGATCGGCGACATCAGCAAGGCGCTGGTCGACGCGGGCCGCTCCCCGAAGACCCCGGTCGCGATGACCCGGGTCGGCACCACCACCGAGCAGGCCACCGTCACCTCGACGCTCGAGCACATCGCGGCCGACGCCCGCACCGCCCGGATGGCCCCGCCGGCCGTCACCGTGGTCGGCGACGTGGTCGACCTGCGCGAGACGCTGTCGTGGTTCGAGACCAAGCCGCTGTTCGGCTGGCGGGTCCTGGTGCCGCGCACCAAGGAGCAGGCCGGCACGCTCTCGCAGCGGCTGCGCGGCTACGGCGCGGTGCCGGAGGAGGTGCCGACCATCTCGGTCGAGCCGCCCCGCAACCCGCTCCAGATGGACAAGGCGATCCGCGGCCTGGTCGAGGGGCGCTACGAGTGGATCGCGTTCACCTCGGTCAACGCGGTCAAGGCCGTGCGCGAGAAGTTCGAGGAGTACGGCCTCGACGCCCGCGCCTTCTCCGGCCTGAAGATCGCCGCCGTCGGCGACAAGACCGCCCAGGCGATCGCGGCCTGGGGCCTGCGCGCCGACCTGGTGCCCTCGGGCGAGCAGTCCGCGGCCGGCCTGCTGGCCGACTGGCCGGAGTACGACGAGGTGCTGGACCCGATCAACCGGGTCTTCCTGCCGCGCGCCGACATCGCCACCGAGAACCTCGTGGCGGGCCTGATCGACCTCGGCTGGGAGTGCGACGACGTCACGGCGTACCGCACCGTGCGGGCCACGCCGCCGCCGGCGCCGACCCGCGACGCGATCAAGACCGGCAAGTTCGACGCGGTCGTGTTCACCTCGTCCTCGACCGTGCGCAACCTGGTCGGCATCGCCGGCAAGCCGCACCCGTCGACGATCATCGCGGTGATCGGCCCCGCCACGGCGAAGACCGCCGAGGAGCACGGCCTGCGGGTCGACGTGCTCTCGCCCAAGCCGGACGTCGAGGAGCTCGTCGACGCGCTCGCCGACTTCGGCGCCAGCCGCCGGCTGTCGATGCTCGAGGCCGGCCAGCCGGTCACCAAGCCGTCCGAGCGCAAGCCCTCGGCTCGCAGAAAGGTCCGAGCCGAGTGAAGAGCCGGCGAAGCCGGCTCTGAACGCAGGCGAGGAGGTCGAGCAGCGAGCGCCAGCGAGCGTGTCGAGACCTCGGTGAGCCGAGAGGCCACGGCGAGCGGAGAGACCATCGGTGAGCCGAGAGACAACCGCAACCCGAGGAGCAGACCATGTCTGACGACCCCACCGCCCTGTCGGTGACCGGACCCTCGGTCCGGCCCCGCCGGCTGCGCACCACGCCGGCGCTGCGCCGGATGGTGGCGGAGACCTCGCTGGAGGCCCGGCAGCTGGTGCTGCCGGTCTTCGTCCGGGAGGGGATCTCCGAGCCGCGGCCGATCTCCTCGATGCCGGGCGTCGTCCAGCACACGCGCTCCTCGCTGCTGAAGGCGGTCGCCGAGGCCGCCGAGCTCGGCCTCGGGGGCGTGATGCTCTTCGGCATCCCCGAGCACAAGGACGCGACCGGCTCCGGTGCGGCCGACCCGGCCGGCATCCTCAACCTGGCGATCACCGACGTGGTGGCCGAGGTCGGGGACGCGCTCACGGTGATGAGCGACCTGTGCCTCGACGAGTTCACCGACCACGGCCACTGCGGGCTGCTCACCCCCGACGGCCGGGTCGACAACGACCGCACGCTCGCGGCGTACGCCGAGATGGCGCTGGCGCAGGCACACGCGGGCGTGGACATGGTCGGCCCGAGCGGGATGATGGACGGCCAGGTCGCCGTGGTCCGGGCGGCGCTCGACGTGGCCGAGCACACCGACGTCTCGATCCTGGCCTACTCCGCGAAGTACGCCTCCGCGTTCTACGGCCCGTTCCGGGAGGCCGTGGACTCCTCGCTCCAGGGGGACCGGCGGACCTACCAGCAGGACTCCCCGAACGCCCGCGAGGGCGTGCGTGAGGCCCTCCTCGACGTCGAGGAGGGCGCGGACATCGTGATGGTGAAGCCGGCGCTGGCCTACCTCGACGTCGTACGCCGCGTGCGGGACGCCGTGGACGTGCCGGTGGCGGCGTACAACATCTCGGGGGAGTACTCCATGCTCGAGGCCGCCGCGGCCAACGGCTGGATCGACCGCGAGCCCGCGATCCTCGAGACGCTCACCTCGATCCGCCGTGCCGGCGCGGACATCGTGCTGACCTACTGGGCCGCCGAGGTCGCCCGGCTGCTCGCGCGCTGACCGGCGTTGGCCGGCTTCAGGTGGGCTTTCGGCTCACCGGGTCTCGACACGCTCCGTCGCGGCTTCGCAGGCTCAGCCGCGGTCGCTACTCGACCTTGCGCCAGGTCTCAGGCCGAGCAAGCTCGGCCTGAGGGCGCTAAGTCTCGACACGCTCCGTCGCGGCTTCGCAAGCTCAGCCGCGGTCGCTGCTCGACCACCGACGATGTCGTCCGCTACGCGGCCGACATCAATGCGTGTAGTCGTAGACGCACTTGTCGAAGGCGTCGTTGTCGCTGAGGGGATTGTCGACGTAGCCCTCGGTGGTGCACTTCGCGATCGCCTCGGCGGTGGTGAGCACCTCGTCGACCGGCGGGATCGAGGGTGTCGGCAGCGGGGGCACCGACGGGGTGCTCGGGACCGGGTCGTTGCTGCCGCCGCCGTCACCGCCGGGGCTGGTGGGGGCGGTCGGCGTCGTGGTCGTGGTGGCCGGCGGGTTCGAGGTGGTGCCGCCACCGCCACCGGTGCTGCCGCCCTGGGTGCCCTGGGGGTGCTGCGGCTGGTGGTGCTTGACGGGCTGGGACGGGGTGCTGGTGTCGGGCACGAAGTAGCCGGCCGAGGTGGTGCCGTTCGGCACCGCGGTGAAGTCGCCGTCGAGGTAGGCGTTCATGATCGACAGCACCAGCTCGACGTAGGACTGGCTGTGGTTGTAGCGGAACACCGCGGCCCGCTGGCCCGCGAGCGTGGAGAGGTCGTCCTCGCCGGAGCAGAGGTAGACGGCCGTGGCGAGCGCGGCGTCGTTGATGTCCTGCGGGTTGCGCTGGGCGTCGCCGTCGGCATCCACGCCCACGACCGACCAGGTGGAGGGGATGAACTGCATCGGGCCGACGGCGCGGTCGTACCTGGCGTCGGAGTCGTACTGGCCGGCGTCGGTGTCCTTGATCAGCGCGACCTGCTGCGTGCCGTCGAGGGCGACGCCGAAGATGCCGGGGCGGGCCACGCCGTTGGCGTCGAGGTGGTTGCCGTTGGTGCGGCCGTGGTCGGACTCGACCCGCCCGATCGCGGCGACGAGCTGCCAGGGGAGGTTGCAGGACTTGTCGGCGGCGTTGATGACCGTCTCGGCGCGCTGGTAGGCGGCGAGCGCCGCGTCGGGGATCCCCGAGGTCGACGCGGTCGTCACGGCCCGGTGGGTGTTGCCGCTGATGCCGGGGGCCACGACGCCGGGCACGGAGACGCTGGCGGGCGCCTTGATGGCCTCGGTGGGCACACTGGTGCCGTCCGGGAGCGAGGCGGCGGCGGACTCGTCGGCGGAGGCGGTGCTCGCGCCGACACCGGCGATGCTGGCCGTCCAGGCTGCCGACAGCAGCGCCAGCGGCACCAGGGCGGTGCCCTTCTGGATGCGACCGAATCGCGATGTGGTCATCGAGCTCTCCCTCACTCCCCGTCGTGCTCCCTCAAGCACCGTGAAGTCTCAACGACGTGTGTCACACCGAGTTACGTCGGAGTGGTGCCGGATGAGACGCATGTCACGCTGGTGACGATCGTGCCCACGGGTCATGACGGTGAAACCGATTGTCTCAGCAAAGTGGTCCGCGGCACCCCCGGAATGGTGTATCCGGGCCTGCCCGCGGCCCGGTTGTCCCCCTCGGGGACAATCGGGTGGTGACCTCAGCCCGACCCGACAGCCAGCCCTCCGGACCGACCTCCGGCACGGCCAGGTCGGCCTCCCTCTTCGAGCGTGCGCAGGCCGTCACGCCGGGCGGTGTGAACTCCCCGGTCCGCGCCTTCAACGCCGTGGGCGGTACCCCGCGGTTCATCCGCTCGGCGCGGGGCGCCTGGCTCACCGACGTCGACGGGAACGAGTACGTCGACCTGATCTGCTCGTGGGGCCCGATGCTGCTCGGCCACGGCCACCCCGAGGTGCAGGCCGCGGTCGCGGCCGCGGTCGCACGCGGCACGTCGTACGGCACGCCGACCGAGCCCGAGGTCGAGCTCGCGGAGGAGATCGTCGCGCGCACCCCGGTCGACCGGGTGCGGTTCGTGTCCTCGGGCACCGAGGCGACGATGTCGGCGATCCGGCTCGCCCGCGGCTTCACCGGCCGCGACGTCGTGCTGAAGTTCGCCGGTTGTTACCACGGGCACGTGGACTCGCTGCTCGCCTCGGCCGGCTCCGGGCTGGCGACGTTCGCGGTGCCCGGCACGCCCGGCGTGCCCGAGTCGTCCACCGCGCTGACGCTGGTGCTGCCCTACAACGACCGGGCCGCGGTGGAGAAGGCGTTCGCCGAGCACGGCGAGCGGATCGCCTGCCTGATCACCGAGGCCGCGCCCGGCAACATGGGGGTCGTCCCGCCGGAGCCCGGCTTCAACGCCTTCCTGGCCGAGACCTGCGCCCGGCACGGTGCCCTGTTCATCAGCGACGAGGTGATGACCGGGTTCCGGGCCGGCCGGCTCGGCCAGTGGGGGCTCGACGGGGCCCGGGAGGGCTGGCGCCCCGACCTGATGACCTTCGGCAAGGTGATGGGCGGCGGCTTCCCCGCCGCGGCCTTCGGCGGCCGTGCGGACGTGATGTCGCGGCTGGCGCCCGAGGGCCCGGTCTACCAGGCCGGCACGCTGTCGGGGAACCCGATCGCCACCACGGCCGGCCTGACCACGCTGCGGCTCGCCACCGACGAGGTGTACGCCCACATCGACGCCGCCGGGGAGACGATCAAGGCGGCGGCGGCAGCAGCCCTGTCGGAGGCCGGCGTCCCGCACGTCGTGCAGTCGACCGGGACGATGTTCTCCGTCTTCTTCACCGACCCTGCCGACGGGCCGGTCCGCGACTTCGCCGACGCCTCCCGGACCGACTCGATTGCGTTCGCGGCGTTCTTCCACGCCATGCTGGACCGGCGGGTCTACCTCCCGCCGTCGGCGTACGAGGCGTGGTTCCTGTCCTCGGCGCACGACGACCGTGCCGTCCAGACGGTGCTCGACGCCCTGCCAGAGGCCGCCGAGGCGGCCGCCCGTGCCCGCGAGGAAGTGTGATGAGCGAGATGCCCGACACGATCGTCCACCTGCTGCGCCACGGCGAGGTGCACAACCCGCAGGGTGTGCTCTACGGGAGGATGGACGGCTACCACCTCTCCGAGCTCGGCCAGAGGATGGCCGAGAAGGTCGCGGGCGCGATCGGGGACCGCGACATCACCCACCTGCGCGTCTCCCCGCTCGAGCGGGCCCAGGAGACCGCGCAGCCGCTGGCGGAGGCGCGCGGCCTCGACATCGTCACCGACGAGCGGGTCATCGAGTCGTCCAACGTCTTCCAGGGCCGGCGCTTCGGCCCGAACGACGGCGCCTTCCGCAAGCCCAGCACCTGGGTGCACCTGTGGAATCCGTTCCGACCGTCCTGGGGCGAGCCCTACAAGCAGGTCGCGGCCCGCATGACGGCGGCGGTCGAGGACGCCCGGGACACGGCGCGCGGCCACGAGGCGGTCATCGTGTCGCACCAGCTGCCGATCTGGATCGCCCGGCTGAGTGCCGAGAAGCGCTCGTTCCTGCACGACCCGCGCAAGCGGCAGTGCACCCTGTGCTCGCTGACCTCGCTGCACTTCCGGGGCGACCGGCTCCTCCAGATCTCCTACTCCGAGCCGGCCGGCGACCTGATCCCGACCCGTGACAAGCGTGCCCCGTTCTCGGCGGGCGGGGCACCGGAGGAGCGCAGGCCCTGAGCATGCCCGCACCCGGCCCCCGCCGTACCTTCCTGCGCCGCTGCCCGGCTCCCGTCCTGGCCGCCGCGCTCGCCTGTCTGCTGCTGCTGACGGGCTGCACGTCGCTGTCCGGGACGGGGGACCAGGGGTTCGTCACCAACGACGGCTCGGTCAAGGAGGTCGCCGCCGGCGACCGGGGCGAGCCGGTCACGCTGACCGGCCGCGGCCTCGACGGCAAGGACCTCGACCTCGCGTCGTTCCGGGGCAAGCCGGTCGTCGTGGTGGTGTGGGGCTCGTGGTGCACGCCCTGCCGGGCCGAGGCGCCCGACGTCGTCGGCGCCGCCAACGAGCTCGGCGACCGCGCGCAGTTCGTCGGCATCAACATCCGCGACGGCTCGACCGAGCAGGCCGACAGCTTCGTACGCCGATTCCGGGTGCCCTACCCGTCGTACTTCTCGCCGGACGGGCGCGCCCTGCTCGCCTTCCGGGGCACCCTGACCCCCAACTCGATCCCGAGCTTCGTCGTGCTCGACCAGCAGGGCCGGGTGGCCGCCAGCATCATCGGCCAGCTGCCCTCGCGCACGACCCTGGTCGAGGTCGTGAAGGACGTCGCGCAGGAGCGGGCCGATGGGTGAGTGGTTCCACCAGACCGCCGCGTCCGGGTCGCTGGTGCTGGCCGTGCCGGTCGCGCTGGTCGCCGGCCTGGTCTCGTTCTTCTCCCCGTGCGTGATCCCGCTGCTGCCCGGCTACCTCTCCTACGCCACCGGGCTGTCGGGTGCCGACCTGGCGAGCGGCCAGGCGGAGGTCCGGCGCGGCCGGATGCTGCTCGGCTCGCTGCTGTTCGTGCTCGGCTTCACCGTCGTCTTCGTCGCGCTGGGCACCCTGTCGGGGGCGGTCGGCGCGTGGCTGGTCACCTGGCGCCGGACCCTCACCGTGGTCCTCGGGGTCCTCACGATCGTGCTGGGCCTTGCCTTCGCCGGCCTGGTCCCGGCCCTCCAGCGCGACTGGCGGGTCCACAAGGTGCCGGCCGTCGGGCTCGCCGCCGCACCGGTCCTCGGGTTCCTCTTCGGGCTCGGCTGGACCCCCTGCATCGGTCCCACGCTGGCCGCGATCACCACGCTGTCGCTCAACGAGGCCACGGCCGGCCGTGGGGCCCTGCTCTCGGCGGTGTACGCCGTGGGGCTGGGCGTGCCCTTCATCGTCGCCGGGCTGGCCTACCGCCGCGCGCTGAGCGCCTTCGGCGTCATCCGCCGGCACCAGGCGTGGGTGACCCGCGCCGGCGGGCTGATGCTGGTGGCGGTCGGGCTGCTGCTGGTCTCCGGCATGTGGGACCAGGCGGTCACCTGGGTCCAGGTGCACCTGGTGTCCTCCTCCGAGGTGAGCGTGTGAACGAGCCGGTCCTGAACGACCAGCGGCCCGAGGGCCACGTCGACACCCAGGAGCGCGACGCGGCCCGTCGCGACGGGCGGCGGTCGGGGGAGCTGAACTTCCGCGAGCTGCTGCGGTGGACCTGGCGCCAGCTCACCTCGATGCGCACCGCCCTGGTGCTGCTGCTGCTGCTCGCGCTGGCAGCAATCCCGGGTTCGCTGATCCCGCAGCAGGGCGTCGACTCGCTCAAGACCTCGCGGTGGCAGGACGCCCACCCGAAGCTCACCCCGGTCTACGAGAAGCTCAGCCTGTTCTCGGTCTACGACTCGCCGTGGTTCTCGGCCATCTACATCCTGCTGATGATCTCGCTGGTCGGCTGCATCGTGCCGCGCACGCTCGTCTACTGGCGCGGGATGCGGGCCAAGCCGCCCGCCGCCCCCCGCAACCTGACCCGGCTGCCCGACCACGCGTCGTACCGCACGGACGCGGAGGTCGACGAGGTCCTCGAGGGGGCGCGGGCGCTGCTGCGCAAGCGGCGCTACCGGGTCGAGACGCGTGCCGATGCGGTCTCCGCCGAGCGTGGCTACCTGCGCGAGGCCGGCAACCTGCTCTTCCACCTCTCGGTGGTGGTCGTGCTGGTCGGCTTCGCGATCGGCGGCCTGTTCGGCTACAAGGGCGGCGTCATCCTGGTCGTCGGCAACGGCTTCTCCAACAACCTCACCCAGTACGACGACTTCGTGCCGGGCAGCCTGTTCAAGGCCTCCGACATGGAGCCGTTCTCGTTCGACGTGAAGGACTTCTCGGTCGACTGGCTGAGCTCGGGCCCGCGGGCCGGGATGGCCCGGGCCTTCGATGCCCAGCTGGCCTACCGGACCTCGCCGGACGCCCCCGAGCAGCAGTACGACCTCAAGGTCAACCACCCGCTCACCGTCGGCAACACCGAGGTCTTCCTCATCGGCCACGGGTACGCCCCCGTCATCACGGTCCGCGACGGCAAGGGGAACGTCGTCTACAGCGGCCCCACGGTCTTCCTGCCGACCGACCAGAGCTTCCGGTCCTTCGGCGTGGTCAAGGCGCCGGACGCGCAGCCCACCCAGATCGGGCTGGAGGGCGAGTTCTACCCGACCGTGGCGTTCTCCAAGCAGACCGGGAGCTACTTCTCGGCCTTCGGCAACACCCTGGACCCGCTGGTCTCGATGATCGTCTACACCGGTGACCTCGGCATGGACACCGGCACGTCGCAGTCGGTCTACGCCCTCGACAAGTCGAAGACCACGATGCTGACCAAGAAGGACGGGGCGCCGTACCGCATCGACCTGCGCCCCGGGCAGACGGCCAAGTTGCCGAACGGCCTCGGGTCCGTGGAGCTCGACGGGGTCAAGCGCTGGACCAAGATCCAGATCAGCCAGACCCCCGGCAAGCACATCGCGCTGGCCGGCGTGATCCTCGCCCTGATCGGGCTGCTGGGCTCGCTGTTCATCCGGCCGCGGCGGGTGTGGGTTCGTGCCCGTCGGGAGGGTGGGGTCACACTGGTCGAGGTGGCCGCGCTGGACCGCTCGGGCGGCGGGGACGTGGCCACCGTGCTCGACGAGATCGTGGCCGCCCTGCCGGGCGCGCCGACCAAGGACACCGGAGAGGACGAGTCGTGACCGACGCCGCGTGGGAGACCCTCAGCAACCAGGCCGTCGCGGCCTGTGGAGTCGTGTACTTCCTGGCCCTGCTCGCGCACCTCGTGGAGTGGAGCTCGCTGCGGCACGTCCCCGTCGAGGGCGCCGCGGCCGCCAGGTCCGCGTCCGCCAGGTCCGGCAGCGCCGAGGGTGGTGGTGTGGCGGTCGCGACGGGTGGCCCGGCGGAGACCGCCGTCGACCCGGACCGGGTCCGGCGTACGGAGCTCTTCGGCCGGCTCGGCCTGCTGCTGACCGGCATCGCGGTCGCGGTGCACGCCGTGGCCCTGCTCGGCCGGGGCATGGCGGCGGACCCCAACCGCGTGCCCTGGGGCAACATGTACGAGTTCACGCTGAGCGGCACCTTCGTCGTCGCCCTGCTCTACCTCGTCCTGCACCGCCGGCTCGGCCTCGCCTGGATGGCCCCGATCGTCGTGGGCTTCGTGCTGGCGTTGCTGATGGTCGCGGTGCTGTGGCTCTACGACCCGGTCGCGCCGCTCACCGAGGCGCTCGACTCCTACTGGCTGGTGATCCACGTCGTCTCGGCGATCATCGCCACCGGCGCCTTCACGCTGGGCGGGATCTGCTCGGCGATCTACCTGGTCAAGGAGCGCTGGCCCGGCCCGACCACCGGCCCGCTGGCCCGGATCCCGGCCCCCGCGGTGCTGGACCGGATCTCCTACCGGATCCACTCCTTCGGCTTCCCGGTGTGGACGTTCGCGGTGCTGATCACCGGGCCGATCTGGGCGCACCAGGCGTGGAGCAGCTACTGGAACTGGGACCCCAAGGAGGTCTGGGCGTTCATCACCTGGGTCGTCTACGCGGCGTACCTGCACGCCCGCTCGACCGCCGGCTGGAAGGGGCGCAACGCCGCCATCCTGGCGCTGGTCGGCCTGGCCACGCTGTGGTTCAACTTCATCGGGATCAACTACTTCTCGAGCACCAGCCAGCACTCGTACGCGTCGGCGCCGGTGGTGAGCGAGCCCGCGGCGGGCGTCGCGCACAGCGGCGGTGCCTGAGCCACCGTGGTGACGCGCCGGACGGTGGCTGGCTCACCGCCCGGGCGCTGCGGGCTCAGGCCTCCGGGTCCTTCGGATGCTTGCGCTTCCGGTCGAGGTCACGGAGGAAGTCCGGGTCGTCGTCCGGACCGAACGGGCGCGGCGGCGGCTGGTGCCTGGGCAGCACGCCACGGCGCTGGATCGCTCGCACGGTGAAGTAGACAGCGACCGCGAGAAGGATCACGAGGAGCAGGAACTTCAGCACCCCTCCAGCGTAGAAGGCCCATGGTCACCGCCTACCCTGAGGGCGTGAAGGAGTTCGTCGTCTACACCGCCCTGCGCATCGTGCTGTTCCTCGCCTCGCTGGCGGTCGTGATCGGGGTGTGGATGCTGCTCGCCGACAACGTGCCGCTCACCTGGGCGGTCGTGGTCGCGTTCGTGGTCAGTGGGCTGGGGTCCTACTTCCTGCTCAACCGGCAGCGCGCGGCGTTCGCGCGCCGGGTCGAGGAGCGGGCCGACCGCGCGACGGCGAAGTTCGAGGAGATGAAGGCGCGCGAGGACTCCGACGACTCCTGAGCACCGGTCAGGGGAAACAGGTACTTGTCAGGTGGTCCACCCCCTGACAAGTACCACTTTCACCGGACCCGCCCGGTGAAAGTGCCTCGGCCCCTCAGCGCTTGCGTCGGTTGAGCTGGCGGTTGATGCGCCCCTGGTCCTGGCCCAGGATCTTCGCCAGGATCGGCCCCCGGAACTTGTAGACGACCACGGCGACGACGACGATCAGCAGGATCCACAACATGTGTCGAGCCTACGTCGCGTCTCGCAGGATCAGCCGGCGATGACGAGCGGGGCGGCCACCAGCGCCGCCCAGAGCAGCTCGGCGACGCCGGTCTGCTGGAGCACGGGGATCAGTCCGGGACCCGTCGCGCCGCCCTGGACGGTCCGCACCGCGCGTGCCCCGACGACCAGGAACCCCAGGCCCACCAGCGCCCACCACGTGGTGGCCGCGGCCACGGCCACGACAGCGGCAGCCGCGGCCAGCACGAGCAGCAGGTAGAGCGCGCGGGTACGCCGGTCGCCGAGGCGGACGGCCAGGGTCCGCTTGCCGGCAGCCACGTCGGTCGGGATGTCGCGCAGGTTGTTGGCCACCAGGATGGCGCAGGCGAGGGCGCCGATCCCGACGGCGGCGTACAGCGCGGCCCACTCCCAGCTCTCGGCCTGGACGTACGTCGTGCCGATGACCGCGACCAGCCCGAAGAAGACGAAGACCATCACCTCGCCGAGCCCGAGGTAGCCGTAGGGCGCCGAGCCCCCGGTGTAGAACCAGGCGGCGACGATGCACAGCAGCCCGACGGCGACCAGCCACCAGGCCGTGGTGGCGGCGAGCACGAGGCCCGCGACACCGGCCACGCCGAAGGCCAGGAACGCCGCACGCCTGACCGCGCCCGGCGTGGCCGCGCCGGAGCCGACCAGGCGCATCGGGCCGACCCGGTCGTCGTCGGTGCCGCGGATGCCGTCGGAGTAGTCGTTGGCGTAGTTGACCGCGACCTGGAGGGCCATGCTCACAGCCAGCGCGAGCAGCGCCTTCCACCAGACGAAGCCGTCGGCCCAGGCCGCGACCGCGGTGCCGGCAAGGACGGGGGAGACGGCGGCCGGGAGCGTGCGCGGGCGCGCGCCGGCGAACCATTCGGAGGGGGAGGCCACCGGAGGATTCAAGCAGGCAGCCGCGTGGCCTCACCCGAGTGGTCGGCCTGGAGGAAGCGCTCCGCGGCGCGGGCCGCGGGGTGGATGCCGATCGCGGCGACCACCACGATCCCCCCGATGAGCAGCCAGCCGGGAGTGCCCCAGTTGATGGCGAGGAACGTGTACGCCGCGGGCGCCCACACCTGGCCGACGGTGCCGCCGAGCCGGGCGGCACCCTGGTACTCGCCGCGGCGGTCCGGGTCGGACAGCTCGGCGACCAGGCCCCAGTGGCCCGCGGACTGGAAGAGCTCGGCCCCGGTGACGGTGACGTGGCCCAGCCAGACCAGCGCGATGGTCACCCAGCCGATCGTGTCGTGGGTGACCAGCACGATCAAGCAGGACAGCACGAAGAAGGCGGCGCTGATCCGGGCGGCCCGCAGCGCACCCGGCACGGACTCGGCGCCCCGGGAGGCCGAGACCTGGAGGAGGACCGCGAGCACGGTGTTGGTGCCGAACAGCCACGCCAGCAGCACCCGCGGCGCGTCGGTCTCCTGGACCAGCCACAGCGGGATCACGACGTTGAGCAGGACCTGGTTGGTGCTGAGCACGCCGTCGCAGACGTTGAGCGCGAGGAAGCCCTTGTTGCGCAGGGCGCCCGGGGTGATCACCTGCTTGGGCGTCACCTTGGGCTCGTCGTGGGACGTCCGGGGGAGCCGGCTGATCAGCGCGGCGTTCAGCCCGAGGATCGCGGCGGTCGCCAGCGGCACCATCCGGATCAGCGAGTCGCTGTTGGTGGCGAGGGCGAGGCCGCCGAGGAGGGCGCCGAAGGTGAACCCGATGTTGAGGGCCGAGCGCATGAACGCCAGCGACCGGATCCGCTCCTCTCCGGAGAAGATGCCGAGCGTGTAGGCCCCGCGCCCGGCCCCGCCCGCGCCGCTGACCAGCTGCAGCACGATCATCATCGCGACGTAGGACGCGAAGCCCGAGATCCACGGCCACGCCAGGTAGAGCACCGCCTCGGCGAGCGCGCCCGCCGCCCACATCCGCTGCGGCCCCACCCGGTCCGCCAGCCGCCCCAGCGGCACCGCGAAGAAGAACGTCACGACCCCTGCGACGGTCAGGCCCAGGCCGACCTGCGCGGCGGAGAGCCCAACGATGTGGGTGAAGAACACCGCGCTGCCGGTGAGGAAGAAGCCCTCGCCGACGGCGAAGAGGATGGACTGTGCCGAGAGCTTCCGGGCCAACGGGGTCGGCGGCAGGAAACGATCCACGAGACTGGGCACGGGACGGCATTCAACCAGCCGGTGCGAGGATGCGCCCATGGAATTCCTCCGCCCGGTCCGCGGTGCGACGCGCGACGTGGTGGCGGCGCTGGACGGCTGGCTGGCGGTGCCCGGGGAGCCGGAGCCTCTGGTCGTCGAGACGTCCGGCTCGACCGGCCGGCCCAAGCGGGTCGTGCTCTCCCGGCGGGCGGTGCTGGCCTCGGTGACCGCCACGGAGCGACGCCTCGGCGCCTCCGGACGCTGGCTGCTCACGCTGCCGGTGTCGTACGTCGCGGGGTTGCAGGTCGCCTGCCGGTCGCTGGTCGCGGGGCGGCAGCCCGCGCTGCTCGAGGAGCACGGGTCCTTCGTCGCGGCCACGGACGCGATGACCTCGACGGGCTCGACCGACGAGGAGCGCTTCGTGTCCCTCGTGCCGACCCAGCTGCACCGGATGCTCGACGTGCCCGAGGAGGTCGCCGCGCTGCGCACCTTCCACACAGTGCTGCTCGGCGGTGGCCCCGTGGACGCCGCGCTGCGGGAACGGGCGGCCGGGGCAGGCGTGCGCGTCGTGGCGACGTACGGCTCCTCGGAGACCGCGGGGGGCTGCGTCTACGACGGCTACGCCCTGGACGGGGTGGCCCTGGCGATCGGCCGCGGCGGCCGGATCCGGATCGGCGGGCCCACACTCTTCGACGGCTACGAGGGCGACCCGGAGCTGACCAAGTCGGTCCTCGAGGACGGCTGGTTCCTGACCTCCGACGCGGGCCGCCTCGACGAGGACGGCCGGCTGCACGTGCTGGGCCGCGTCGACGACGTGGTGGTGAGCGGGGGCGTGAACGTGCCCACCCCCGCGGTCGCCGCCCGGCTGCGTGCGCACCCGGCGGTCGCCGCGGCCGAGGTGCTCGGGGTCCCGGACGAGGAGTGGGGCAACCGGGTGGTGGCGTTCGTGGTCGGGGACCTCTCGCTGCCGGAGGCGCGGGCCTGGGTGGGCGAGGCGCACCCGCGCTCGTGGGCGCCCCGGGCGCTGGTGCTGCTCGACGAGATCCCGCTGCTGGCCAACGGCAAGCCGGACCGGGTGCGGCTGCGGGGGATGGCGTGATCTCGACAGGCTCGATCTCCGGGGCCTGGTCGATCTCCGGGGCCTGGTCTATCTCCGGGGCCTGGTCGATCCCGATGCGCACCCGCTTCCGCGGCATCACGGTCCGCGAGGGGGTGCTGCTCCGCGGCACCCTGCCGTCCGGGGAGGCGGGCTGGGGCGAGTGGAGCCCGTTCCTGGAGTACGACGCCGCCGTGGCCGAGCCCTGGCTGCGCTGCGCCGAGGAGGCCGCGGCCGGCGACTGGCCGGAGCCGGTGCGGGACTCGGTGCCCGTCAACGTGACCGTGCCGGCGGTGGGGCCCGGGCGGGCGCGCGAGGTGGTGCTCGCCGGTGGCTGCCGCACCGCGAAGGTCAAGGTCGCCGAGCCCGGCCAGACGCTGGGCGACGACGAGGCCCGGCTGGAGGCGGTCCGGGACGCCCTCGGCCCCGGCGGCCGGATCCGGGTCGACGCCAACGGCGGCTGGGGCGTCGACGAGGCCGTCGCCGCGATCCGGCTGCTCGACCGGGCCGCGGGCGGGCTGGAGTACGTCGAGCAGCCCTGCGCGAGCGTCGAGGAGCTGGCCGCGGTCCGCCGCGCCGTCGACGTACCGATCGCCGCCGACGAGTCGATCCGCCGCGCCGCCGACCCCTACCGGGTGCGCGACCTCGAGGCCGCCGACGTGGCGGTGCTCAAGGTGCAGCCCCTCGGCGGGGTGCACGCCTGCCTGCGGATCGCCGAGGACATCGGCCTGCCGGTGGTCGTGTCGTCGGCACTGGAGACCTCGGTCGGCATCGCCGCCGGCGTCGCCCTCGCGGCCGCGCTGCCCGAGCTTCCCTACGCCTGCGGCCTGGCGACGGTCCAGCTGCTCACCGCCGACGTCGTCGCGGCGCCGCTGCTCCCGGTCGACGGCGCGCTCCCGGTGACCCGTCCGGTCGTGGACGAGGCCGCGCTGGCCGCGGTCACCGCCGCGCCGGACCGGGTCGCCCACTGGGAGGCCCGGCTGGCCGAGGTGCGGGGCGTCCGGGAGGTCGTGCGGAAGGATGGGCGCTCGTGACGAACACAGCCACCGAGCTCGCCCGGGCCGTCGTCTCCCGCCTCGTCGAGGCGGGGGTCACCGACGTGGTGATCGCGCCCGGCTCGCGCAACGCCCCGCTGAGCTTCGCGTCGTACGACGCCGCCGCGGCCGGGCTGCTGCGGCTGCACACCCGCATCGACGAGCGCAGCGCCGGGTTCCTGGCGGTGGGGCTCACCAAGGTCGGCGCCCGGGCGGCGGTGATGTGCACCTCCGGGACCGCCGTGGCCAACCTGCACCCTGCGGTGCTCGAGGCCGCGCACGCCGGGGTGCCGCTGGTCGTCGTCACCGCGGACCGGCCGGCGCGGCTGCGCGGCACCAACGCGAACCAGACCACCGACCAGGTCGGGATCTTCGGCCCGCTGGTCACCACCCACGACCTGGCGCACGCCGACGAGATCGACGCCGCCACGCTCGTCGAGGGCCCGGGGCCGGTGCACCTCGACGTGCAGCTCGACGAGCCGCTGGTCCCCGACGACCGGTGGCAGCCCGTGCCCGGGTCGCGCCGGGAAGCACCCACGCAGCTCGACACCGTCGCCTTCGTCTCGCTGCCCGCCGGCCCGCGGACCGTCGTGGTCGCCGGCGACGACGCGGGCCCGCCCGCGCGGGTCCTGGCCGAGCGGGCCGCGTGGCCGCTGCTCGCCGAGCCGACCAGCGGTTCCCGCACCGGCGACAACGCGATCCGCTGCTACCGGCTCCTCCTCGACACCGAGCTCGGGCGCAGCATCGAGCGCGTCGTGGTGTTCGGCCACCCGACCCTCTCCCGGCCGGTGACCCGGCTCCTGGGCCGCGCCGACGTCGAGGTGCACGCGGCTCCGGCGCGGGGCGTGTGGTCCGGCCGCCCCTTCGAGACCACCGGCCCGCCGCAGCGGGTCGACGCGGCCACGGAGGCCGACGACCCGGCGTGGCTCGAGCAGTGGCGGGCGGCGGACCGGTCCGTGGGCCGCCAGCTCGACGCGCTGCTCGCGGCCGAGCCGGAGCTCACCCCGCACGAGGTGGCGGGCGCCGTCAGCCGCGCGCTGCCGGCCGAGGGGCTGCTGGTCGTGGGCGCCTCCAGCCCGATCCGCGACCTGGACCTGATGGTGGCGAGGTACGCCGTCGGGGACCGGCGCAAGGTGATCGCCAACCGCGGGCTCTCCGGGATCGACGGGACGATCTCCTCGGCGATCGGCGCCGCGCTCGGCCGGCCGCGCAGCTCCCGCGCGATCGCGCTGATGGGCGACGTGACCTTCCTCCACGACGCGAACGGGCTGGTCCTCGGTCCGGGGGAGGCCCGCCCCGACCTGACGGTCGTGGTGGTCAACGACGACGGCGGATCGATCTTCTCGATGCTCGAGCAGGGTGCCGACGAGTACGCCGCGCCCTTCGACAAGCTCTTCGGCACCCCGCACGGCGTCGACCTGGCCAGCCTCTGCGCCGCCACCCGGACCCCGCACTGGAAGGTCGACTCGCTCGCGGAGCTCGAGCACGCGCTGGCCAGCCCCCACGGCGGCATCGAGGTCGTCGAGGCCGTCGTCC
Source organism: Nocardioides koreensis (assembly GCF_039531775.1). NCBI lineage: Bacteria > Bacillati > Actinomycetota > Actinomycetes > Propionibacteriales > Nocardioidaceae > Nocardioides > Nocardioides koreensis. The sequence goes on from NZ_BAAAQR010000008.1 coordinate 106,331, forward strand.
GGCGCGACAACCGGCGTGACCTCGACGCCCGCATCCGCGCGCTGCACCCCTGACGGGGGCAGACTCGGCCGGGACCGAGCAACGCCGATCAAGACGGGGAGGGGCAGCAGCGATGAGGATCGGGCCGTGACCACGTCAGCCGACACCTTCGCGGAGTTCGTCGACCACCTCGCCGAGGCGCTCGACGACCCCCGCATCACCGAGGCGTCGGGCGAGGACTGGGCCGCCCGGCTGCACTTCTCGCGCTACCACTTCGACCGGATGATCAAGTCCGTCGCCGGGGAGCCACCCAGTGCGCTGCGCCGGCGCATCCTCCTCGAGCGGGCGGCGTACCGCATGATCACCACCACCGCCCCGCTCATCGACATCGCGGTGGAGGCGGGCTACGGCTCGCACGAGGCGTTCACGCGGGCGTTCACCCGGGTGTACGGCGTGCCGCCGGCGACCTGGCGGCGCAGGCCCGGGCACATCCAGATCGACGCGCCCAGCGACGTGCACTTCCACCCACCCGGCAGCCTGCGGCTGCCCGCACGAGACAAGGTGACCGCCATGGACCTGCTGACCAAGATGGTCGAGCACCACGTCTGGCTGACCGGCGAGATGGTGCGCCTGGCCGGCCGGCTGACCGAGGAGCAGCTCGACCAGCGGATCGAGCTCGACGTCGACGACGACGCGCAGACCGTCCGCTCGCTGCTGTCCCGGCTGATCGGCCAGATGGGCATGTGGAACGCCGCGATGGCCTCCCGCGACTACGACTGGTCGGTCGAGGAGCACGAGTCGCTGTCCTCGATGCGGCAGCGGCTGGCGACCGAGGGCCCGACGTACCTCGCCCACGTCCGCGACGTGGTCGCGAGCGACCGGCTCGACGACACCTTCGTCGACGCGCTCTGCGAGCCGGCCGAGGTGTTCACCTACGGCGGGATGATCGCGCACGTGCTGACCTTCGCCGCCCATCGGCGCACGCTGGTGGTGCTGGCGTTCGGCCGGCACGGGATCGAGGACCTCGGCTGGGGTGACCCGATGACCTGGGTGGCCCAGCCCGCCTGACAAGCGGCCCGACTAGGGACCCTCCGACAGAATGGCCCGGTGGAGATCGCCCTGCTGCTCGTCGCGCTGGCTGTCGGCGTGCTGGCCTTCACCGCGCTGGCCGAACGGCTGGGCTTCCCGGCCCCGCTGCTGCTGATCGCGGTCGGCGTGGCGGTGAGCTACGTGCCGGGCATGCCGGAGGTGCACCTCGAGCCCGAGGTGGTGCTGCTCGGGCTGCTGCCGCCGCTCCTCTACGCGACCGCCATCCAGAGCTCGCTGGTCGACTTCAACACCAACCGGCGCGCGATCCTGCTGCTCTCCGTGGGGCTGGTCATCTTCACGACGGTGGGGATCGGCGTGATCGTGCACGCGATCCTCCCGGACATCTCCTGGGGTGCGTCGTTCGCCATCGGCGCGGTCGTGGCCCCGCCCGACGCGGTCGCGGCGACCGCCATCGGCCGCCGGATCGGGCTGCCGAGACGGGTGGTCACGATCCTCGAGGGCGAGTCGCTGCTCAACGACGCGACCGCCCTGGTGTCCCTGCGCACGGCCGTGGCGATCATCGCCGTCGGGGCCGAGAACGTCGTGGCCTGGCGGGTCGGCGCGGACTTCGTCTGGGCGGCCGCCGGCGGCGTCCTGGTCGGGGCCGTCTTCTTCGTCGTCGTGGCCTGGATTCGGAAGCGGATCACCGACCCGGTCCTCGACACCGGGATCTCGTTCGTCATCCCGTTCGCGGCCTACGTGGCCGCCGAGGAGCTCCACGCCTCGGGCGTGATCGCGGTCGTCATCGCGGGCCTGCTGCTCGGCCACAAGGCGCCGATCCTGCAGACCGCGCAGTCGCGCATCGCCGAGCGGACGAACTGGCGCACCATCGCCTTCGTCCTCGAGAACACCGTCTTCCTGCTCATCGGCCTGCAGGCGCAGTGGCTCTTCGCGGACGTGGGCGACAGCCCGCTGTCGGCCGGTCGGATCGTCGCGGTGTGCGTGGCGACACTGGTCGGTGTCGTGGTGCTGCGCATGGTGTGGGTCTTCGTCACCCGCTACGCGCTGGTCCGCCCCGGCCCGGACCCCGACCTGGGCTACACCCCGCCGTGGACCTTCACGTTCGTCCTGGGCTGGGCCGGGATGCGGGGCGTGGTCACGCTGGCGGCCGCGTTCGTGATCCCGGTGGAGGCCGAGCACCGCGAGATCCTGCTGTTCGTGGCGTTCACGGTCGTGGCCGGCACCCTGTTCATCCAGGGCCTCTCCCTGGGCTGGGTCGCTCGCCGGCTGGGGGTGCCGTCGCCGGACCCGATGGACGACGCGCTCGCGCGGGCCACGATCCTGCAGCAGGCGTCCAAGGCGGGCTACGCCCAGCTGGACCGGATGGAGCTCGACGACCCGCACGGCGTCGCCGACCTGATCCGGGAGCGCACCGACCAGCGCAACTTCGCGGCCTGGGAGCGGCTCGGCACCACCGCCGACCAGGAGACCCCGAGCGAGCTGTACTCGCGGGTGCGCCGGGCCATGATCGACGCCGAACGCCGCCGGGTGCTGGAGATCCGCCGCTCGGGGACGGTGGCCTCCGAGGTGATCAGCGAGGTGCTGTCGATGCTCGACGTCGAGGAGTCGATGCTCGAGATCGCCCACCAGGAGCACGACGAGCTGCGCTCGGTGAACGCCGTACGCCGTCCGCGCGGCGAGGTGTGCGACGACCTCGAGCAGCACCCGGCGGTGGAGGCCTCGACGGCCGGCGTGTGCGAGGAGTGCCAGCGCGACGGCACCCAGTGGGTCGCGCTGCGGCAGTGCCTCGAGTGCGGGCACCTCGCCTGCTGCGACTCCTCACCGCGCCAGCACGCCACCGCCCACTTCCGCGACGCCCAGCACGCGGTCATGCAGTCGGCCGAGCCGGGCGAGGACTGGCGTTGGTGCTACGTGCACCACCTGACCGCCTGAGGGCATGCCTCAGGCGGCCTCCGCGCGGTCCCCGGCGCCGATGAACTCGACGACGTGCGCGATCACCGCCGGGTCGCGCAGGATCCGTCGGTGCCCGAGCCCCTCGGTGGTGACCATCCGGGCGTCGGGGAGGGCCTCGACGAGTCGCTGCGCGCCGGCGTACGACGTCTGCCGGTCGCCGCGGTCGTGCACGACCAGCGTCGGCACGGGCTCGACGTGGGAGGCCTGGTGGAGCGCGTCGAACTCGGCGACGGGGAGCCCGACGAAGGCGTCGACCTCCGCGTCGAAGGCGCGGCGGGTCCGGTCGCCGAAGCCGAGCGCGGCCTGGAACTGGTCGAACAGCCCCTGGGCCTCCACCATCGGCGCCAGCAGCACCAGCCGGTCGGTGCCGAGCCACCCGAAGCGCAGCGCCAGGTAGGTCGCGATCGCGCCGAGCGAGTGCGCGACGACGGCCTCGGCCGGTCCGAAGCGGGTGAAGACGGCGTCGAGCGCACGGCCGAGCTCGACGCCGTGGCTGCGGCCCGGCCCCGCAGGGCCCGGGTCGGAGTCGCCGTGGGCGGGCGCGTCGAACAGGACGAGCCGGTGCCCGGTCGCCACCAACGGCTCCACCAGCGCGGCCAGCTGGCTGCCGCGGCCACCCCAGCCGTGGACGAGGTAGACGGTCGGCCCCTCACCGAAGACGTGGCCGTGCACCTGCGCGCCCTGGGCGGTGACGGTGAACGGCTCGGCGCCCGGAGGCAGCGGGGTGGCGGCCATCGTCGGGGGAACCGTGAACCAGAGGTCGCGGGCCCGTCGACCGGCGAGGCGCGGCGCAACCAGCTCGGCGGAGCGGAAGAAGCCGCGCAGGCCGACATTTCGGACACGAACGATCGTGCTTTTCTGAACGGATGAGGGTGTCATCGGAGTGCCTTTCCTGGGGGTGGTGGGGTCAGTGCGCCCGGGCGTGGTCGAGGATCGCCTCGAAGGCGTTGCGCGCGTGGTCCAGGGCCCGCTCGTCGTCAAGCAGCCTGGTGGCGTGGTGGAAGCCGAGGATCAGTGCCTGGATCTCGAAGGCGACCTGGCGTGGGTCCGCGTCCGGGCGGAGGTCGCCCTCGGTGACGGCGGTCTCGGCGACCGTGGCGATGGTGTCCAGCCAGTCGCGCTGGTCGGCGACCAGGGCGTCGTGCATGGCGCCGGGCTGGTCGTCGAACTCGATGGAGCCGGTCACGAAGATGCAGCCGCCCGGGAGCGTCTCGGTCTCCCAGGCGAGCCAGCGCTCGAACAGCTCCCGCAGCCGCTTCTCGCCGCGCGGGGTCGCGAGGGTCGGCCGCACCGTGGTGTCGATGAACCGGTGCCGGGCGTGGGCCAGGGTCTGCAGCTGGAGCTGCTCCTTGGACCGGAAGTGCGCGAACAGGCCGCTCTTGCTCATGCCGGTCTGCTCGGCGAGCTGGCCGATGGTCAGGCCGGTGAACCCGACCCGGGACGCCAGTGCGAGCGCCTCGTCCAGGATCGCGCCCCTGGTCTCGTCGCCCTTGGTCATGAATCGACAATAGAACGATCGTGCTTTTCTGGCAAGGGTCGGAGCGGGAGTCAGACCCCGGCGCGGACCATCCGGACGTGCCGGCCCTCGTCGTGCTCGTCCCGGGTGCCGTCGCGGCGGAAGCCCTGGCGCTCGTAGAACCGGATCGCGCGCTCGTTGCCCTCCAGCACCCACAGGTACGCCGCGCGGTCGCCGATCGCGGCCTCGAGCAGCGCGTAGCCGACCCCGGTGCCCCAGCGGTCCGCCCGCACGTAGAGCGCCATCACCTCGAGCTCGGTGTCCACGTCGTTGTCGCGGCCCGGGCCGGCGCTGGCGAAGCCGACCAGCCCGTCCGGGGCCTCGGCCACCAGGGTGTTGGCGCTCTGCTCGAGGATGGTGCGCCAGCGCTCGATGCGCGCGGGGACGTCGGTGCGCCGCGCGTCCAGGACCTCCTGGGGCATCAGCCCGGTGTAGGCGTCGTCCCAGCAGTCGAGGTGCAGGTGGGTCAGCGGCTCGGCGTCGGCCGGCGAGGCGCGGCGGATCCTGACGTCGGGCAGTGTGGCGTGGCTCATCCGAGCATCGTACGAACGGCCAGGACGGCGATCACCGCGGCGGACACGAGACCGGTGACCAGGTGGCTGCGGTGGCCGGTGCTGACCCGGCCGAGAGCGGCCCCTCCTCCGGCGAGGACCAGCTGCCACGTCGCCGAGGCCAGGAACGCGGCGAGCACGAACGCCACCGCCTCGGCGGGGGTGGAGACCAGGTGCCGGTTGCCGAGCACGACGGCGGCGAAGTAGACGACCGTGGTCGGGTTGACCGCGGTGATGGCGAAGAAGAGCGCATAGGCGCGGCGTGGACCCATCGGCGCCGCCTCGCGGACCCGGCCGCTGCCGGCGAGCGCGTGCCACGCGGTGAGTGCGGCGATCACCAGCAGCACCACCCCCGAGGCGATCCGCAGCGGCGTGGCCACCGGGGCCAGCAGCGCCGCGAGTGCCGCACCGGCGACCACGGCGAGGGTCGCGTAGGCCCCGTCCACGCTGGCGATGCCCAGGGCGCCCGCGGCGCCGACGCGGAACGACGTACGCGCGGTGAGCGTGACCAGGAACGCCCCGACCGCGCCGATCGGGATCGCGATCGCCCAGCCGGTGACGAGACCGGAGACGACCACCTCGAGCACCGGACGATTCTCCCGAGCCGTCCGCACTGCCCGCCACGTGATTACCGTGGGGGAATGCGCATCACGAAGTTCGGACACGCCTGCGTCCGGGTGGAGCACGACGGCCGGACGGTCGTGCTGGACCCGGGGATGTTCACCGACGTCGAGGCGCTCGACGGCGCCGACGCGGTGCTGATCACCCACGAGCACCCCGACCACTACCTGCCCGACCACCTGCGCGCGACCGACGCCGCCGTGTTCACGATCGAGGCCGTCGCCGCACGGATCCGCGAGGACGCGCCGGACGTGGCCGAGCGGGTGACGGTCGTCGCGCCGGGGGAGTCGTTCGACCCGGGTATTCCGGCGCGTGCGGTCGGCGAGCTGCACGCGGTGATCCACCCGGAGCTCCCCCGCTTCTTCAACAGCGGCTACGTGCTGACGGCCGCTGGGGCCGACGGAGGGAGCCGGAAGGTCTACCACCCCGGCGACGCGCTCACGCCGCCCGGCGAGGACGTCGACGTGCTGCTGGTGCCGGTCTCGGCGCCGTGGATGCGGGCCTCCGAGGCGATCGAGTTCGCCCGCGAGGTCGGGGCGCCCCGCAACCTCGCGATCCACGACCGGGTCTACTCCGAGGCGGGCCTGAAGATCGTGGACGGGCACATGAACGCGTTCCTGCCCAAGGCAGGCCAGGAGTACGTCCGCCTTCCCGACGGCCAGGATCTCTAACCGCGAGTCGTGCGGTCCAGCGTGCGCCCCGGCGCACTCTGAGCCACACGACTCGGTGGGTCAGGGGGAGAGGGCGTCGCGCACCGGCACGAACTTCGCCTGCGACTCGGCGAGCTCGGCCTCGGGGTCGGAGTCGGCGACGATGCCGCAGCCGGCGAACAGCCGGACGGTCGGACCGTCGACCGAGGCCGAGCGCAGCGCGATGCCCCACTCGCCGTCACCGCGGGCGTCCATCCAGCCGACCGGGCCGGCGTACCGGCCCCGGTCCATGCCCTCGATCTCGGTGATCAGGTCGGTGGCCACCGGGGTGGGCGTGCCGCCGACCGCCGCGGAGGGGTGCAGCGCCTCGGCGAGCTGGAGCGAGGAGACGGTCGCCGCGTCGTGGACCACGCCGGCCACGTCGGTGGCGAGGTGCATGACGTTGGGCAGGTGCAGGACGAACGGCGCCTCGGGCACGTTCATCGACGAGCAGTGCGGGTCGAGGGCGTCGGCCACCGAGCGGACGGCGTACTCGTGCTCCTCGAGGTCCTTCGAGGAACGGGCGAGCGTCGCGGCCAGGGCCAGGTCGCGCTCGTCGTCGCCGGTGCGCCGGATGGTGCCGGCGAGCACCCGCGAGGTGACCAGGCCGCGCTCGCGGCGCAGCAGCATCTCGGGGGTCGCGCCGAACATGCCGTCCACGTGGAAGGTCCAGCACATCGGGTAGGACTCGGCCAGCCGGCGCAGCGGCCAGCGCACGTCGATCGGCGCCTCGGCGGTGGCGATGAGGTCGCGGGCCAGGACGATCTTCTCGAGGTCGCCGGCACTGATCCGGGCGACCGCGTCCGCGACGACCGACATCCAGCGCTCGCCGTCGAGGGCCCCGTCGGCGAAGCTCACCTCGACCGGCGCGGGGGGCTCGTCGGCGGCGCTGACCGTGGGCGCGGCGATGCTGTCGCGCCCGATCGTGGTCAGCCATGTGGTGTCGCCGCGCCGGCCGACCACGACCTCGGGGACCACCAGCACGGAGTCGCCCGGCTCGTCGGCGAAGGCGAAGGAGCCGAAGCTGACCAGGCCGGTGCCCGGCTCGTTGACCTCGTCGCGGACGACCGTGCGCTCGGTGGTCTCGGCCCACCACTTCACCGCGTCGGAGAAACGGGTGGCGCCGCGGGTGCGCAGCTCGGCGGCGACGCCCCAGCCGACCAGGCCCTCGCCGCGGCGCAGCCAGGTGACGGGGCGGTCGGCGGGCAGCAGGTCGACCAGCGCGGTGGCGTCGTCGAGGTCGAGGCGGACGGTGCGGGCGACGAGGGTGCCGAGGGTCGCGGGCTGCTCGCCGGGGGTCGCGCTGGACGTCACGAGGGTGAAGCGTACGCCGGTGACCGAGGCCACCTGCCGGACCCCGCGGTCACCCGCGGGCGGGCCCGGCGGCTCCCCGACCGGTCGGGACGGTGGTGCTCAGGACCAGTAGACGACCACGGCGTCGCCGACGTGCACCTGGTCGAAGAGCCACGCCAGCCCGTCGTGGTCGCGGACGTTCACGCAGCCGTGCGACGCCCCGGCGTACCCCCGGGCGGCGAAGTCCGAGGAGTAGTGCACCGCCTGTCCGCCGGAGAAGAACATCGAGAACGGCATCTCCGAGCCGTAGAGGCGGGACACGTGGTCTGCGTCCTTGACGTAGACGTGGAAGAGGCCCTCACGGGTCGGGCTGTACGACGCGCCGAACCGCACGTCCAGCGTCTGGCGGACCTTCCCGTCGACGACCCAGCGCAGGGTCTGGCTGGTCTTGTCGATGCACAGCGCCCGGCCGACCTTGCACCGGGCGTCGAGGGCGCCCGGGTGGTTGCCCAGGTTGTACATGGCCTCGTGGGTGGGCGCGCTGGTCATCGCGTACAGACGGTCCAGGGTGCGCTGGTCGACCTCGCCGGTCACCGGGATCTCCAGCTTGGCCTGGAAGCCGCGGACCGCCTCGACCGTCGTGTCGTCGTACCGGCCCGACACGTCGCCGAACAGCCACTGGATCGACACCAGGCGGGCCTGCAGGTCGCGGACGTCCTCGCCGCTGTCGCCCGCCCCGAGGATCGCCGGCCCCGGGTGGAGGATGTTGAAGAGCTGGTCGTGGGTGGGGGTCTTCGTCATGGCGACCAGGCGCTTCCAGGTGCGCTGGTCGACCACGCCGGTGGCCTTGAAGCCGCGCTTGCCCTGGAAGCCGCTGACCGCGGTGCGGGTGGTGGCGTCGTAGCGACCGGTCGTGGTCTCGGGGAGCCAGGCCAGCTGGAAGAGCCGCTGCTGGAGCTCGCGCACCTTCGTGCCGTTCGCCCCGGGCTCGAGCACGTTCCGCGGCTCCGGCGGCGTGGGCGTGGGGGTGGTGGTCGGCGTCGTCGTCGGCCCGCCCGTCGGTGCCGCGGAGGTGGACGGTGCGGTGGTGGGGACCGACGCGGGTGTCCCCGGTTCGGCCGCGGCGTCGCGTCGCTCGTCGTAGTGGCGGACGGCGAAGCCGGCGCCGTACGCCGTGGCGCCGAGGAGGCCCACCGTGATGACGGTCAGCAGCAGGACGCGCAGTGCTCTCATGAGTTCCCCCGGGGAAGTTGGGTCGACACACGTTCTTCCAGTGTCGACATAGGGACGCCCTGATCGGGGATTTGGTTGCGTGTGCGGGTCGTCGTGACCCATTCGTTGTCATCGGGCACCGCGTCGTGGTCGGGGAGCGGCCCGTAGTCTCTGCGCGTGCCCCGCGCAGAGCTCGACAAGCAGCCGTCCGACGTCCGTCGCATGTTCGACGCGGTCGCGCGTCGCTACGACGTCACCAACGACGTGCTCTCGCTGGGCCAGGACCGCCGCTGGCGCCGCGACGTCATCGACGCGGTCGACCCGCAACCGGGCGAGTCCGTGCTCGACCTGGCCGCCGGCACGGGCACGTCGAGCCAGCCGTTCGCGGACCGTGGCGCGACCGTCGTGCCCTGCGACTTCTCCCTCGGCATGCTCCGGGTCGGCAAGCAGGCCAAGCCGCACCTGCCCTTCACCGCCGGTGACGGCACCCGGCTCCCGTTCGCGGACGGGACCTTCGACGCGGTGACGATCTCCTTCGGGCTGCGCAACATCGTCGACCCGCTCGCGGGGCTGCGGGAGATGCGGCGGGTGACCCGGCCCGGCGGGCGGCTGGTCGTCTGCGAGTTCAGCCACCCGACGTGGGCGCCGTTCCGCACCGTCTACATCGAGTACCTCATGAAGGCGCTGCCGCCCATCGCCCGCGCGGTGTCGTCCTCGCCGGACGCCTACGTCTACCTCGCCGAGTCGATCCGGGCCTGGCCCGACCAGCAGGGCCTCGCCGACCTGATCGGCCGCGCCGGCTGGGAGTCGCCCCAGTGGCGCAACCTGTCCGGCGGCATCGTCGCCCTCCACCGCGCGCAGGCGCGGTAGGCGCCGCGGGCGGTGGCTCGGCCACCGTTCCGGGTCGGGTTGGGTGGCCGGCTCACCGCCACCGCACCCGCCGTCTGCGCGCTCGGCATGATGGCGCCATGGACTGCGTCTTCTGTGCCATCGTCGCCGGCGACCTGCCGGCCAGCCAGGTGTACGACGACGACCGGGTGCTGGCCTTCGCCGACCTCAACCCGGCCACGACCGGGCACCTGCTCGTGGTCCCGAAGAGGCACGCGGCAGACCTGGCCGCGCTCGACCCGGACGACGGCGCCCACATGTTCCGGGTCGCCCAGCGGCTGGCCGCGGCCGTTCGTGCGAGCAGCCTCGAGCCCGAGGGTGTGAACCTGTTCCTGGCCGACGGTGAGGTCGCGGGCCAGGAGGTCTTCCACGCCCACCTGCACGTGCTGCCCCGGCGTACCGGGGACGGCTTCGCCGTGGCCGCCGACTTCGCGAGCCCGCCCCGCGAGGAGCTCGACCGGGTCGCCGGGCTGGTGCGGGAGGCCCTGGCCGACGCCCCCTGACTCCCGTCGGAATCCCCACCAGTACTGGGCTCTGCCGTTCCTGCGCCCGATCGTGGGGCACGTCACGGAGCCGGTTTCCGACACAGGGCGACCCCCGCGTGCGGCCCGGTCCCCGGAGTGGCAGTATGTGTCCCGCGCCACTTAGTGATTCAGTTCACAAAGTCACAATCCGGCGGCGCAGGCCTGCCGGTCGGGCGCGGGACAGGAGGAACGCGAGGCATGGAGCTCTACACGCCGGTTCTGGCGCTGGCTCTTCTCGCGGCGTTGTTCGCGGTCGGTTCCGTGATCATGAGCGCCGTCGTGGGGCCCAAGCGCTACAACCGCGCCAAGCTCGATTCCTACGAGTGCGGCATCGAGCCCACCCCGCAACCCGTGGGCGGCGGACGCTTCCCGGTGAAGTACTACATCACCGCGATGCTCTTCATCGTCTTCGACATCGAGATCATCTTTCTCTACCCCTGGGCCGTCTACTTCGACTCGATGAAGTTCTTCGGGCTCATCGAGATGGTCGTGTTCATCGGCACCGTCTTCGTCGCCTACGCCTATGTCTGGCGCAGGGGCGGGTTGGAGTGGGACTGACCGTGGCAGCGGCAACCGGGATCAGCGAAAGGCTCTGACGTGGGTATCGAGGAGAAGCTCCCCAGCGGCGTCCTGCTGACGACCGTAGAGGGCGTGGCGGGCTACATGCGCAAGGCGTCGTTCTGGCCGGCCACGTTCGGCCTGGCCTGCTGCGCCATCGAGATGATGACCTCGGGCGGCCCGAAGTACGACCTCGCCCGCTTCGGCATGGAGGTCTTCCGGGCCAGCCCGCGCCAGGCCGACCTGATGATCGTCGCCGGCCGGGTCAGCCAGAAGATGGCGCCGGTGCTGCGCCAGATCTACGACCAGATGCCCGAGCCGAAGTGGGTGCTGGCGATGGGCGTGTGCGCGAGCAGCGGCGGCATGTTCAACAACTACGCGATCGTCCAGGGCGTCGACCACGTCGTCCCCGTCGACATGTACCTCCCGGGCTGCCCGCCGCGGCCGGAGATGCTGATCGACGCGATCCTCAAGCTGCACGACCAGGTCCAGCACGCCAAGCTCGGCAAGAACCGTCGCGAGGAGATCGTGCAGCAGGAGGGCGACGCCCTGCGCGCGCTGCCGACCTCGGAGATGAAGGGGCTGCTGCGATGAGCGACGAGAAGAAGGTGGAGCAGCCGGCCCCCGAGCAGTCGCCGGAGAACGTCCCGGCCCCCGCCGGCGAGGTCCACGCCGTCGGCCGCCGGCAGGGCATGTTCGGCGTCAGCGGGACCGGCGACACCAGCGGGTACGGCGGCCTCGTGCAGCCGATCGTCTACCCCGGCGCCGCCCAGCGGCCCTTCGGCGGCTGGCACGACGAGGTGGCCGACGCCCTCGAGGACCGGCTCCGGTCCGAGGGGCTCGAGCACGCCGTCGAGCAGGTCGTGGTCCACCGCGGCGAGATCACCTTCCACGTCCGTCGCGACGACATCGTGGCCGTGGCGCAGCTGCTGCGGGACGACCCCCGGCTGCGCTTCGAGCTCTGCTCGGGCGTGAGCGGCGTGCACTACCCCGACGACGCCGGGCGCGAGCTGCACGCGGTCTACCACCTGCTCTCGATGACCCACAACCGGCGGATCCGGCTCGAGGTGGCCGCGCCGGACGCCGACCCGCACATCCCGTCGCTCGTGGGCGTCTACCCCACCAACGACTGGCACGAGCGCGAGACGTTCGACATGTTCGGCATCGTCTTCGACGGCCACCCGGGGCTCACCCGGATCCTGATGCCCGACGACTGGCCGGGCCACCCGCAGCGCAAGGACTACCCACTGGGTGGCATCCCCGTGGAGTACAAGGGCGGGACGATCCCCCCGCCCGATCAGCGGAGGTCGTACAACTGATGGTTTCGACAAGCTCAACCACCGGAGCCGGTGACATGTACGCCGGCACCGACGAGACCACCGAGGGCCGGGTCTTCACCGTCACCGGCCAGGACTGGGACTCGATCGCCGAGGGGCTGGCCGACGCGGGCGACGCCGACGAGCGCGTCGTGGTCAACATGGGTCCGCAGCACCCGTCGACGCACGGCGTGCTCCGGCTGATCCTCGAGCTCGAGGGCGAGACGGTCACCGAGGCCCGCTGCGGCATCGGCTACCTGCACACGGGCATCGAGAAGAACATGGAGTTCCGCTCCTGGACGCAGGGCGTCACGTTCTGCACCCGGATGGACTACCTGAGCCCCTTCTACAACGAGATGACCTACGTGCTCGGGGCCGAGCGGCTGCTCGACATCGAGGACGACATCCCGGAGAAGGCCCAGGTCATGCGGGTCCTGCTCATGGAGCTGAACCGGATCTCCTCCCACCTGGTCTGCATCGCCACCGGTGGCATGGAGATCGGCGCGCTGACCGTGATGACGATCGGCTTCCGCGAGCGCGAGCTGGTGCTCGACCTGTTCGAGCTGATCACCGGCCTGCGGATGAACCACGCGTTCATCCGCCCCGGCGGCGTCGCCCAGGACCTCCCGCCCGGCGCGCTGGACGAGATCCGGGACTTCATCGCGCTGATGAAGAAGCGCCTGCCCGAGTACGCCGCGCTGTGCAACGCCAACCCGATCTTCAAGGCCCGCCTGGAGAACGTCGGGCACCTCGACCTGGCCGGGTGCCTGGCGCTCGGCCTCACCGGGCCGGTGCTCCGCAGCACCGGCTACCCGTGGGACCTGCGCAAGACCCAGCCCTACAGCGGCTACGAGGACTACGACTTCGAGGTCCAGACCTGGGACACCAGCGACTCCTACGGCCGCTTCCGGATCCGTCTCGCCGAGATGTGGGAGTCGCTCAAGATCGTCGAGCAGGCCGCCGACCGGCTGGCCCGGCTCGAGGGCGCCCCGGTCATGGTCGCCGACAAGAAGATCGCCTGGCCCAGCCAGCTCGCGGTCGGCAGCGACGGCATGGGCAACAGCCTCGACCACATCCGCCACATCATGGGTGAGTCCATGGAGGCCCTGATCCACCACTTCAAGCTGGTCACCGAGGGCTTCCGGGTGCCGCCCGGCCAGGCGTACGTCCCGGTCGAGTCCCCACGCGGCGAGCTGGGCGCCCACGTCGTCTCCGACGGCGGCACCCGCCCGTTCCGGGCGCACTTCCGCGACCCGTCGTTCACGAACCTGCAGGCGACGAGCGTGATGAGCGAGGGCGGCATGGTCGCCGACGTCATCGTCGCGATCGCCTCGATCGACCCGGTGATGGGGGGAGTCGACCGATGAACCACCCCACGAACTCGCTCCCTCCACTCGCTTCGCTCCCTCCGCTCACGACTCCGAGGGGACCCCGATGACTCAGACCAGCGGCCTCGACGCCACGACGTTCGACGAGCTGCGGCAGATCGCCGCCCGCTACCCCGAGGCGCGCTCCGGCCTGCTGCCGATGCTGCACCTCGTGCAGTCCGCCGAGGGCCGGATCACCCCCGAGGGGATCGAGGCCTGCGCCGAGGTCCTCGGCATCTCCGCGGCCGAGGTCAGCGGCGTGGCGACGTTCTACACGATGTACAAGCGCAAGCCCGTCGGCGACTACCACGTCGGCGTCTGCACCAACACGCTGTGCGCGGTGATGGGCGGCGACGCGATCTTCGAGCGGCTCAAGGACCACCTCGACGTCGGCAACGACGAGACCACCGCCGACGGCAAGATCACCCTCGAGCACATCGAGTGCAACGCGGCCTGCGACTACGCACCGGTGATGACGGTCAACTGGGAGTTCATGGACGACATGACCCCGCAGTCGGCCACCCAGCTGGTCGACGACCTGCGCTCCGGCGTCGAGGTGTCCTCCACGCGCGGTGCCCGCCTCTGCACCTGGCGCGAGGCCGAGCGGGTGCTCGCCGGCTTCCCCGACGACCGTGCCGACGAGGGCCCCTCCGCGGGCCCCGCCTCGCTGGTCGGCCTGGACATCGCGCGCGAGAACGGCTGGACCGCGCCCGAGGTCGAGGGCCGCGCGGCCGTCGCCGGCACCGGCTCCCGCAAGAGCGCGGCCGAGTCCGCCGACACCTCGCGGGCCGAGACCGAGACCAGGGTCGACGAGTCGCCTGCTGACGCCAAGCACCTCGACAACCCGGCGAAGGGGGACGACGCCCGATGAGTGACGCAGGGACGGACATGCTGACCCCGGTCCTCACCGACAACTGGGGCGAGGACCGGAGCTGGACGCTGGAGGCCTACGAGGCGCGCGGCGGCTACCGCGCGCTGGACAAGGCCTTCGGCATGGAGCCGGCCGCGGTGATCGAGGAGGTCAAGGACTCCGGGCTGCGGGGTCGTGGCGGCGCCGGCTTCCCCACCGGCATGAAGTGGGGCTTCATCCCGCAGGACAACCCGAAGCCGAAGTACCTCGTGGTCAACGCCGACGAGTCGGAGCCGGGCACCTGCAAGGACGTCCCGCTGATGATGGCGAGCCCGCACACGCTGATCGAGGGCGTGATCATCAGCTCCTACGCCATCCGCGCCAACCGGGCCTTCATCTACGTCCGCGGCGAGGTGCTCCACGTCGTACGCCGCCTCCAGCGCGCCGTGCAGGAGGCCTACCTGGCCGGCCACCTCGGCAAGGACATCCACGGCTCGGGCTACGACCTCGAGCTGGTCGTCCACGCCGGCGCCGGCGCCTACATCTGTGGCGAGGAGACCGCGCTGCTCGACTCGCTCGAGGGGCGGCGTGGCCAACCCCGGCTGCGCCCGCCGTTCCCGGCCGTGGCCGGCCTCTACGCCAGCCCGACGGTCATCAACAACGTCGAGTCGATCGCCTCGGTGCCCAGCATCATCGCCAACGGCCACGGCTGGTTCGCCTCGATGGGGACCGAGAAGTCCAAGGGCTTCGGCATCTTCTCGCTCTCCGGCCACGTCACCCGGCCCGGCCAGTACGAAGCCCCGCTGGGGATCACGCTGCGCCAGCTGATCGACCTCGCCGGCGGCATGCGCGAGGGCCACGAGCTGAAGTTCTGGACCCCCGGCGGCTCCAGCACCCCGATGCTCACTGCCGAGCACCTCGACGTCCCCCTCGACTTCGAGGGCGTCGGCGCGGCCGGCTCGATGCTCGGCACCCGGGCCCTGCAGATCTTCGACGAGACCACCTGCGTCGTGCGCGCGGTGCTGCGCTGGACGGAGTTCTACAAGCACGAGTCCTGCGGCAAGTGCACGCCGTGCCGCGAGGGCACCTGGTGGCTGGTGCAGGTGCTGGCCGCGCTGGAGAAGGGGCAGGGCAGCGAGGCCGACCTCGACCTCCTGCTCGACCAGTGCGACAACATCCTGGGCCGCTCGTTCTGCGCGCTCGCCGACGGAGCGGTCAGCCCGATCACCAGCTCGATCAAGTTCTTCCGTGACGAGTACGTCGCGCACCTCACCCACGGCGGGTGCCCCTTCGACCCCGCCGCCTCGACCGTCTTCGCGACCTCGGGAGCAACCGCATGAGCACCCCACGAAGTTCTTCACTTCCCCCGCTTCGCTCCTCCATCGAACAACTTCGCGAGGACCCCGCATGACGACCACGCCGGAGAAGGCCGGGGCGAGCACCCCGGTCTCCGAGGACCTCGTCACCCTCACCATCGACGGGGTCCGGGTCAGCGTCCCCCAGGACACCCTGGTGATCCGGGCCGCCGAGCAGGTCGGCGTCCAGATCCCGCGGTTCTGCGACCACCCGCTGCTGGCCCCGGTGGGCGCCTGCCGCCAGTGCCTGGTCGACGTGCCCGACGCCGGCAACGGCCGCGGCTTCCCCAAGCCGCAGGCCTCGTGCACCATCACGGTCGCCGAGGGCATGGTCGTCAACACCCAGGCCACCAGCCCGGTCGCCGACAAGGCGCAGCAGGGGATCATGGAGTTCCTGCTGATCAACCACCCGCTGGACTGCCCGGTCTGCGACAAGGGCGGGGAGTGCCCGCTGCAGAACCAGGCCATGTCCAACGGTCGCGGCGAGTCCCGCTTCGAGGGCGTCAAGCGCACCTACCCCAAGCCGATCAACATCTCGGCGCAGGTGCTGCTCGACCGGGAGCGGTGCGTGCTCTGCGCCCGCTGCACCCGCTTCTCCGAGCAGATCGCCGGCGACCCGTTCATCGCGCTGATCGAGCGCGGCGCCCTGCAGCAGGTCGGTATCTACGAGAAGGAGCCGTTCGAGTCCTACTTCTCGGGCAACACGATCCAGATCTGCCCGGTGGGTGCGCTGACCAGCGCCGAGTACCGCTTCCGCTCCCGCCCGTTCGACCTCGTCTCGACGCCCTCGGTCGCCGAGCACGACGCGTGCGGCTCGGCGATCCGGGTCGACCACCGGCGCGGCAAGGTCATGCGCCGCCTCGCCGGCAACGACCCCGAGGTCAACGAGGAGTGGATCACCGACAAGGACCGGTTCGCGTTCACCTACGCCAACCAGCCCGACCGGCTGGCCTACCCGCAGGTCCGCGACGCTCTGCCAGATGGGGGGCGGGGCTCGCTGCGCCCCGCGTCGTGGCCCGAGGCGTTCGCGGTCGCGGCCCGTGGCCTGCGTGCCGCGGGCGCCGCCGGCGTGCTCACCGGCGGCCGGGTGACGCTGGAGGACGCCTACGCCTACAGCAAGTTCGCCCGCGTCGCGCTCGGCACCAACGACGTCGACTTCCGGTCTCGCCCGCTGTCGGCGGAGGAGGCCGCGTTCCTCGCCGCCGAGGTCGTGCTGTCCGCGCCGGTGACCTACGGCGACCTCGAGACCGCCACCACGGTGGTGCTGGCCGGGCTCGAGCCCGAGGACGAGGCCGGGGCGATCTTCCTGAGGCTGCGCAAGGCCGCCCAGCACCACCGCACCCGGGTCGTGTCGATCGCGCCGTACGCCTCGCGCGGCCTGTCCAAGATGAACGGCCAGCTCGTCGCGACCGCGCCGGGCGACGAGGCCACCGCGCTCGAGGCGCTCGGCACGCACAGCGACTTCGGGCTCGACGCCACCGGCGTGATCCTGGTGGGCGAGCGGCTCGCCACCTCGCCCGGCGCCCTGGGCGCCGCGGCCCAGCTGGCCCGGACCACCGGCGCCCGGCTCGCCTGGGTGCCCCGCCGCGCGGGCGACCGCGGCGCGGTCGAGATGGGCTGCCTGCCCAACCTGCTGCCCGGCGGCCGCCCGGTCACCGACCCCGCGGCCCGCGTCGACGTCGCCGCGGACTGGGGCGTCGACGGGCTGCCCGAGGCCCCCGGGCGCGACGCCGACGGGATCGTGGCGGCGCTGCGGTCCGGCGAGCTCGGCGGCCTGGTCATCGGGGGCGTCGACCCCGACGACACCAGCGACCCGGCGGCCACCCGCGCCGCGATCGACGCGGCGTCGTTCGTGGTGGCGCTGGAGCTGCGCGAGACCGAGGTGACCCGCGCGGCCGACGTGGTCTTCCCGGTCGCGCCCGCCGTCGACAAGGCCGGCACCTTCGTCACCTGGGAGGGGCGCCACCGCGCCTTCGACGCGGTCCTCGACAACCCACGCTCGCTGCCCGACCTCCGCGTGCTCGCCGGCATCGCCGAGGAGCTCGCCGAGCTCGGCCAGGGGAGCCCGCTCGGCTTCCGCACGGTGGCCGAGGTCCGCGCCCAGATCGACGAGATCGGTCCGTGGGACGGCGACCGGGCCACGTCCGCCGAGGCACCCCGGACCGCCCAGCCGGCCGAGGCCCCAGCCGGAGCGCTCAGGCTGGCCACCTGGAAGCAGATGATCGACAACGGGTCGATGCAGGACGGCGACCCGGCCCTGCGTGCCACGGCGCGCAAGCCGGTCGCCCGCGTCAGCCCCGTGACGTACGCCGCGCTGCCCGAGTCGGTCCGCGACGAAGGTGTCCTCGTCGGCGACCGCGGCGAGATGTCGCTGCCGGTCGTGCCCACCGAGGGCATGGTCGACGACGTTGTCTGGGTGCCTGCCGGCTCGGTCCGCCACGGCGTCCTCGCCGACCTCGCCTCACCCGGTAGCACCGTCACGCTGAAGGGAGCCGCCCAGTGATGCCAACAGTGATCTCGACAAGCTCGATCACCGAGGGCCTGGGATCGATCAGCGGCATCGTCCCGATGGTCGAGTACCCCACCGTCGAGGACTTCGGCCACGACCCGTGGTGGATCATCGTGATCAAGGTCGTGACGATCTTCCTGGTGCTGGTGCTGCTGACCCTGTTCAACATCTGGTGGGAGCGCCGGGTGGTCGCCCGGATGCAGCACCGGATCGGCCCCAACGTGAACGGGCCCTTCGGGCTGCTGCAGTCGCTGGCCGACGGCGTGAAGCTGGCGCTGAAGGAGGACATCATCCCGAAGGCGGCCGACAAGGCGGTCTTCCTGATCGCCCCCGTCCTGGCAGTCATCCCGGCCTTCGTGACCTTCAGCGTCATCCCGTTCGGTCCGGAGGTGAGCATGTTCGGCCACGAGACTCCGCTGCAGCTCACCGACATGCCCGTCGCGGTGCTGTTCGTGATCGCGATCGCCTCGATCGGGATCTACGGCATCGTGCTCGGCGGCTGGTCCAGCGGCTCGACGTACTCCCTGCTCGGCGGCCTGCGCTCGAGCGCGCAGATGATCTCCTACGAGGTCGCGATGGGCCTGGCCCTGGTCGCGGTCTTCCTGTACGCCGGTTCGATGTCGACCTCGGAGATCGTGGAGGCGCAGAAGGACTTCTGGTACGCCCTGATCCTGGTGCCGTCGTTCGTGATCTACGCGATCTCGATGGTGGGGGAGACCAACCGGGCGCCGTTCGACCTCCCCGAGGCCGAGGGCGAGCTGGTCGGCGGCTTCCACACGGAGTACTCCTCGCTGAAGTTCGCGCTGTTCTTCCTCGCCGAGTACATCAACATGGCGACCGTCTCCGCGCTGGCGACCACGCTGTTCCTCGGCGGCTGGGCCGCGCCCTGGGGCATCGAGAAGATCAACGACGGGATGTTCAACGAGGGCTACTGGCCGCTGCTGTGGTTCTTCGGCAAGGTGCTGTTCTTCATCTTCATCTTCATCTGGCTGCGCGGCTCGCTGCCGCGTTTGCGCTACGACCAGTTCATGGCGTTCGGCTGGAAGCGGCTGATCCCGATCTCGCTGGTGTGGATCGTGGCCGTCGCGACGATCCGGTCGATCTCGCTCGAGGGCGGCCTGAACCGGCAGTACCTCCTGATCGGGATCGGCGTCCTCGCCGTGCTGTTCCTCGCGCTGTTCTTCATCGGCGAGCAGGAGGAGGAGCCCGAGCCGGCCTCGGCGGAGCCGGTCGACGCCCACGCCGGCGGCTTCCCCGTGCCGCCGATGCCCGCCGGGGGACCGGTGCGCGGTGCCGCGCAGCCGCTGTCCTTCCCGGCCCGTTCCACCGTCGCCGCCTCTGGTGAGGAGATCTGATGTCCAGCTCGGAGTCGCAGTCCCCCGGCCTCAAGGAGCAGTTCTGGGACCCGATCGCGGGATTCGGGGTCACCTTCAGGACGATGTTCAAGAAGGTCGTCACCGAGCAGTACCCCTTCGAGAAGATGCCCACCGCTCCGCGGTTCCACGGCCGGCACCAGCTCAACCGGTGGCCGGACGGGCTGGAGAAGTGCATCGGCTGCGAGCTGTGTGCCTGGGCCTGCCCGGCCGACGCGATCTACGTCGAGGGCGCCTCGAACACCGATGAGGAGCGCTTCAGCCCCGGCGAGCGGTACGGCCGCGTCTACCAGATCAACTACCTGCGCTGCATCCTGTGCGGGCTGTGCATCGAGGCCTGCCCGACCCGCGCGCTGACGATGACCAACGAGTACGAGCTGGCCGACGACAATCGCGCCGACCTGATCTACGAGAAGTCCGACCTGCTCGCGCCGCTGCTGCCGGGCATGGAGCAGCCGCCGCACCCGATGCGGCTCGGCGACGACGAGGGCGACTACTACCGCGGTGCGTACGCCGCGCCCGCGCCCGCACCCGCAGGGGAGAAGAAGTGACCGCCTTCTGGATCCTCGCGCCGATCATGGTGATCGCCGCCCTGGGCATCCTGTTCGTCCGCAAGGCCGTGCACGCGGCGCTGCTGCTGGCCGTGGTGATGATCAGCCTGGCCGTGCTGTACGCCGTGCTCGAGGCGCCGTTCCTCTTCGCGGTGCAGATCATCGTCTACACCGGCGCGATCCTGATGCTGTTCCTGTTCGTGCTGATGCTGGTCGGCGTCGACGCCTCGGACTCGGTGGTCGAGACGATCCGCGGCCAGCGGGCGCTGGCGATCGTGGGCGGCCTGCTGCTCGGCCTGGTCCTGGTGCTCGGGGTCGGCCAGATCTCGCTGGGCACCGGCGTCGGCCTCGGTGGCGCCAACGGCGAGGGCAACATCCAGGGCCTCGCGAACATCCTGTTCTCCCGCTACGTCTTCGCCTTCGAGACCACCAGCGCGCTGCTCATCACCGCCGCCATGGGCGCCATGGTGCTGGCGCACCGCGAGCGGCTCACGCCGAAGCCGACCCAGGCCGCCCTGGCCGCGCAGCGGATGCGCGACTACGCCGACAAGGGCACGCACCCCGGACCGCTGCCGCCCCCGGGCGTGTTCGCCCGGCACAACGCGGTGGACACCCCGGCCCTGCTGCCCGACGGCACCGCGTCGGAGGCGTCGGTCTCCCGCGTGCTCGCCGCGCGCGGCACGGTCCGCTCGGCCCCCGCGCTCGCCGACGACATCGAGGAGCTGCAGCGCCAGATAGGTGACGCCCCCCATGCGGGCCGCACCAGCCCGGCCGCGACCGGCAGCGAGGAGGAGCAGCGATGAGCGTCACGCCATACATCGTGCTGTCGTCGATCCTGTTCACCATCGGCTGCGTGGGGGTGCTGACCCGGCGCAACGCCATCGTGGTGTTCATGTGCGTGGAGCTGATGCTCAACGCCTCCAACCTCGCGCTCGTCGCCTTCGCGCGCCAGCACGGCAACCTCGACGGCCAGATCGCGGCCTTCTTCGTGATGGTCGTCGCCGCCGCCGAGGTGGTCGTCGGGCTCGCGATCATCATGACCATCTTCCGGACCCGTCGCTCGGCCTCGGTCGACGACGCGAGCCTGCTGAAGTACTGAGAGCGAGAGGCGCTTGATGACTGCCCACATGCTGGCGCTCCAAGAGGCTGCCCACAGCATCCCCGTGGTGGACCCCACGTCCGCGAGCGGTGTCTTCTCGCTGCTCTGGCTGGTGATCGCGCTGCCGCTCGCCGGCGCCGCGGTGCTGCTGCTCGGTGGCCGCGCCACCGACCGGTGGGGACACCTGCTCGGCACCGCGCTGCCGATCGGCTCGTTCGTGCTGAGCCTGGTGATGTTCCTCCAGCTGCTGGGTCGTGACTCCGCGGACCGCCAGGTCTCGCAGCACGTCTACCAGTGGATGCAGGTCGGCCACCTCGACGTCGGGATGGACCTGCTCTACGACCCGCTCTCGGCGCTGTTCCTGCTGCTGATCACCGGCGTCGGCTCGCTGATCCACGTCTACTCGATCGGCTACATGGAGCACGACCCGCGCCGGCGTCGCTTCTTCGGCTACCTCAACCTGTTCGTGGCCGCGATGCTGATGCTGGTCATGTCCGAGAACTACCTCGGCCTCTTCCTCGGCTGGGAGGGCGTCGGCCTCGCGTCGTACCTGCTGATCGGCTTCTGGCAGCACAAGCCCTCGGCGGCCGCCGCGGCGAAGAAGGCCTTCGTCATCAACCGGGTCGGCGACATCGGCATGTCCCTGGCGATCATGCTGTTCTTCGTCACCTTCGGCTCGACCAGCTTCACGGTGATCAGCGCCAACGCGGACGGTGCGTCGGAGGCGACCCTGACCGTGCTGGGGCTGCTGCTCCTGCTCGGCGCCTGCGGCAAGTCGGCCCAGGTCCCGCTGCAGGCCTGGCTGCTCGACGCGATGGAGGGCCCGACCCCGGTCTCGGCCCTGATCCACGCGGCGACGATGGTGACCGCGGGCGTCTACCTGATCGTCCGGTCCAACTTCATCTTCGACCTCGCGCCGAACGCGCAGACGGCCGTGGTGGTCGTCGCCGTGGTCACGCTGCTGTGGGGCGCGATCATCGGGTGCGCCAAGGACGACATCAAGAAGGTCCTGGCCGGCTCCACGATGAGCCAGATCGGCTACATGATGCTCGGCGCCGGGCTCGGCGTCGCCGGCTACGCGTTCGCGATCTTCCACCTGCTGACCCACGGCTTCTTCAAGGCCAACATGTTCCTCGGTGCCGGCTCGGTCATGCACGGGATGGACGACGACGTGGACATGCGCCACTACGGCCTGCTGCACAAGGCCATGCCCGTCACGTTCCTGACGTTCACGATGGGCTACCTCGCGATCATCGGCTTCCCGGGCTTCTCCGGGTTCTGGTCCAAGGACAAGATCATCGAGACGGCGCTGGCGGACAACTGGCTGGTCGGGCTGTGTGCGCTGCTCGGTGCGGGCGTCACCGGCTTCTACATGACCCGCCTGATGCTGCTCACCTTCTTCACCGACAAGCGGTGGGAGAAGGGGGTCCACCCGCACGAGTCGCCCAAGATCATGACGATCCCGCTGATCGTGCTGGCCGCGCTGTCCGTGCTCGGTGGCGTGATGCTGCTCAACGACTGGATCGTGGACTTCCTCGCCCCGGTGGTCGGCACCCCCGTCCACGAGGACCCGCCGCTGCCGGCCCTCGCGATCACGGCGATCGCGGTCGCGGTGGTGGCCGTCGGGGTGGCCCTGGCGTGGTTCCTCGTCGGCAAGCGCGACGTACCGCGCACCGCGCCGCAGGACGTTTCGTTCGTCACCCGGGCGGCACGCAACGACCTCTACGGCGACGCCATCAACGACGGCCTCGTCGTCGACCCGGGCCGGCACCTGGTCGGCGGGCTGCTCGCCGTCGACCGCTACGGCGTCGACGGGGCCCTCACCGGTGGTCCGGTGGCGATCGGAGCCGTCGCCGGACAGCTGCGCCGCGTCCAGAACGGCTTCGTCCGGTCCTATGCCCTCTCCCTGCTCGGCGGCGTCCTGCTCGTCGTCCTGGCCCTCCTGGCGGTGAACCTCGCATGAACCAGTTCCCCTGGCTCACGGTCCTGGCGCTGGTGCCGCTCGTCGGCGCCGCGGCGGTGGCGTTCGTGCCCAAGGCGCGCGGAGCGGCGCTGCCCAAGCAGCTCGCCCTGGCCGTCTCGGTGGTCACGCTTGCCGTGGCGGTCGCGATCGCCGCGCAGTACGACACCGGCGGCGGCATGCAGCTGACCGAGGACCACGACTGGATCAGCGCGTTCGGGGTGCACTACGCCCTCGGCGTCGACGGGCTGGGCCTGCTGCTGATCCTGCTCACGGTCGTGCTGGTGCCGGTCGTCATCGTCGGCTCGTGGCACGACGCCGACGACCGCAACCCAGCCGCGTTCTTCGGCTGGGCGCTGGCGCTGGAGTCGTTCTCGCTGATGGTCTTCTCGGCCACCGACGTCTTCCTGTTCTACGTGTTCTTCGAGGCCACGCTGATCCCGGCGTACTTCCTCATCGGCGGCTTCGGCCGCGCGGGCCGCGCGATGGCGGCGCTGAAGTTCCTGATGTACCAGCTCGGCGGCGGCCTGATCATGCTCGCCTCGGTGATCGGCCTGTACGTCGTGTCCGCCCAGGAGGGGACCCCGTCGTACCTCCTCTCGGACCTCTCCCAGCTGGACATGGGCACCAGCGCCGAGCGCTGGCTGTTCGCCGGCTTCTTCATCGCCTTCGCGGTGAAGGCGCCGCTGTTCCCGCTGCACACCTGGCTCGCCGACACCACCGAGCGGGCCACGCCCGGCACCAGCGTGCTGCTGGTCTGCGTGCTGGACAAGATCGGCACCTTCGGCATGCTCCGGTTCTGCCTCGGGCTGTTCCCGAACGCCTCGCAGTGGGCGACCCCCGTGGTGGTCACGCTGGCGCTGATCTCGATCGTGTACGGCGCGCTCATCGCCATCGGCCAGGACGACATCCTGCGCCTGATCGGCCTGACGTCGCTGAGCCACTTCGGCTTCATCACGCTCGGCATCTTCGCGTTCAGCTCGCAGGGCGCCTCCGGGTCGATCCTCTACATGGTCAACCACGGCATCGGCACCGCCGCGCTGTTCCTGCTCGCCGGCTACCTGATCAAGCGGCGCGGGACCTCGCTGATCAGCGGGATCACCGGGGTCGAGAAGTCCGCACCGGTGCTGGCCGGGCTGTTCCTGGTCGCCGGCCTGGCGACCCTCGGCCTGCCGGGACTGAGCCAGTTCGTCTCCGAGATCCTCGTGCTGATCTCGGCGTTCGACTACCACTGGTGGGTCGGGACGGTCGCCGTCAGCGGCATCGTGCTGGCCGCGGTCTACGTGCTGTGGATGTACCAGCGCACCATGACCGGCCCGGGCGTGCCCGGTGTCGCCGACACCCCGGACCTCAACCGGCGCGAGGTCGGCGCGATCGCGCCGCTGGTGCTCGGGCTGGTGCTGTTCGGCTTCTACCCGATGCCCCTGCTCGACGTCAGCAACCCCACCGTCGACGCCCTGCTCCAGCACGTCGGGGTGAGCGACCAAGCACCCGTCGTACCTGCCGCGGGTGACGACTCGGCTGAGGAAGGCCAGCAGTGAACGTCTCTGTCATGGGGGCACTTATCGGTGCCGTGACCGACCCGACAGCGGGCTTCGACAAGCCCCACATCGAGTACGGCGACCTCTCGCCGATGCTCATAGTCTTCGGCGTCGCCTGCGCCGGGGTGCTCGTCGAGGCGTTCCTGCCCCGGGAGCGGCGCTACGTGGTGCAGACGATCCTGACCGTCGCCGGTCTCGTGGCCGCCCTGGTCGCCACCTGCCTGGTCGCGGCGGACCAGACCTCGCTCGGCGGGGGCGTCGCGCGGGGCCTGATCGCCGCCGAGGGCACCATCGTCGTCGACGGCCCCACCGTGTTCTTCTGGGGGCTGATCCTGGTCTTCGCGGTCGGCGGGGTGCTGCTGTTCGCCGAGCGCCGGCTGGAGGGCGGCCTCTCCGCCTTCGCCGGCCAGGCCGCGGCGCTGCCGGGCTCCGAGGCCGAGCGCCAGGCGTACGCCAAGGGCCTGGACCACACCGAGGTCTACCCGCTGCTGCTGTTCGCGGTCGGCGGGATGATGCTCTTCCCGGCCGCCAACGACCTGCTGACGATGTTCGTGGCCCTCGAGGTGCTCTCGCTGCCGCTGTACATGCTCTGCGGCCTGGCCCGCCGGCGCCGCCTGCTCAGCCAGGAGGCGGCGATGAAGTACTTCCTCCTCGGCGCGTTCTCCTCGGGCTTCTTCCTCTACGGCGTCGCGCTCGTCTACGGCTTCGCGGGCTCGATGCAGCTCTCGGAGATCAACGAGGCGGTGCGCAACGACGCCGGCAACCGCACCCTGCTGCTCATCGGCCTGGGCATGCTCGCGGTCGGCCTGCTGTTCAAGGTCGGCGCCGCCCCCTTCCAGGCGTGGACCCCCGACGTCTACCAGGGCGCCCCCACCGCGGTCACCGCGTTCATGGCGGCCTGCACCAAGATCGCCGCCTTCGGCGCGATGCTGCGGCTGCTCTACGTCGCGTTCGGGTCCGACCGCTGGACCTGGCAGCCGATGCTGTGGGTGGTCGCGGTGCTGACGATGGTGGTCGGCGCGGTGCTCGCCGTCGTGCAGACCGACGTGAAGCGGATGCTGGCGTACTCCTCGGTGGCCCACACCGGCTTCCTGCTCACCGGCGTGCTGGGTGTGCAGAGTGCCTCGGAGATGACCTCGGGCGAGGTGACGTCGCTGCAGGCGGTGCTGTTCTACCTCACGACGTACGGCTTCGCGATGATCGGCGCCTTCGCGGTCGTCACCCTGGTCCGCGACTCCGGCGGTGAGGCGACCCAGTTCGCCCGCTGGGCCGGGATCGGGCGACGGTCACCGCTGATGGGCGCGTTGTTCGCGTTCTTCCTGCTCTCGATGGCGGGCATCCCGCTGACGGCCGGCTTCATCGGCAAGTGGGCCGTCTTCACGGTGGCGCTCGCGGCGGGCGCCTGGCCGGTCGTGATCGCCGCCGTCCTGTGCAGCATCGTGGCCGTCTTCTTCTATGTCCGGGTCATCGTGCTGATGTTCTTCGTGGACGGTGACGGGGTCGCCGGCGGCGAGGTCGCCGCGGTCACGAGGCCCTCGCTGCTGACCAGCGGGACCATCGGCGTGGGGGTCCTTGCGACCCTCGTCCTGGGTGTCGTGCCCGGCCCGGTTCTCACCCTCGCCGCACATGCGGGACAATTCGTCAGGTGACGACAGGATCTGCCGCCGCCGGACTGGCGCTACCCGTAGCGGACGACGCTCTGGCCGGACGGCTGCGCGACCGCATGAGCGTGGTCGAGAACGCCCTGCAGGAGCACGTGCGCAGCCGCGCGGGCTTCGTGACCCAGGCCGCCAGCCACCTGATGGAGGCCGGCGGGAAGCGGTTCCGGCCGCTGCTGGTGCTGCTCGCCGCGGAGACCGGTGACCGTGCCGACTCCGACGAGGTCGTCACCGCCGCCTGCGTCGTCGAGCTCACCCACCTCGCCTCGCTCTACCACGACGACGTGATGGACGAGGCCGAGCTGCGCCGGGGTGCGGTCTCCGCGAACGCCCGCTGGGACAACCTGGTCGCGATCCTCACCGGCGACTTCCTGTTCTCGAAGTCCTCGGAGCTGACCGCCGAGCTCGGGGCCGACGCGGTGCGGATCCAGGCCCGGACCTTCACCCGGCTGGTCGAGGGCCAGATCCTCGAGACCGTGAAGCCGGGCCCCGATGAGGACCCGCTGGCCCACTACCTCGAGGTGGTCGCCGGCAAGACCGGCTCGCTGATCGCCACCTCCGCGCGCTACGGCGCCCGCTTCGGCGGCGCCAGCCGGGAGGTGGAGGAGGCGCTCGCGTCGTACGGCGAGGTCGTCGGCTGCGCCTTCCAGCTCTCCGACGACATCCTCGACATCGCCTCGGAGTCGGGGGAGTCCGGCAAGACGCCCGGGACCGACCTGCGCGAGGGGGTGCCGACCCTGCCCGTGCTGATGGCGCGCGCGTCCACGGACCCCGAGGACGCCCGGCTGCTGGAGCTGCTGGAGTCCGACCTCACCAACGACGGCCTGCATGCCGAGACGCTGGACCTGCTGCGCAAGCACCCGGCCATGGACGAGGCCCGCGCCTACGTCGTGGCCCGGGCGCAGGAGGCCAAGGCCCTGCTCTCCGTGCTGCCCGCGGGCCCGGTCCGCGGGGCCCTCGAGGCCTTCGCCGACATCGTGGCCATCCGCTCCACCTGACCGAGCCCACGCCGACCCGGCGCAGTTTGACCCCGAGAGCAAGCCGAGTCGGCGCAGTTTGAGAGCAGGTCGAGTCGGCGCAGTTTGACGCCGCGCGACCGGGTGCCCGGGTGCAACTGCGCCGACTCGACCGGGTGCCCGGGTGCAACTGCGCCGACTCGACCGGGTGCCCGGGTGCAACTGCGCCGACTCGACCGGTTGCCGGGGTACAACTGCGCCGACTCGGCGGGGTCAGACGGCGCTGGCCTCCACGGTCAGCCGCAGCTGACGGCGCCGGTGGGTCACGGCCTCGACGGTGAAGAGCGCCAGGGCCATCCACACCAGGCCGAAGCCGATCCACCGGCCCGCGGGCATGTCCTCGTGGAACCACAGCACGCCCAGGGCGAACTGGAAGATCGGCGCGAGGTACTGGAGCAGCCCCAGCGTCACCATCGGCACCCGGATCGCGGCGCCGCCGAAGCAGATCAGCGGGATCGCGGTGACGATGCCGGTGGTGACGAACAGGAGGGTGTGGCCCGGCCCGTGCGCGGCGAAGCTGGACTGCCCGGTCACCGCGAGCCACCCGACGTACACCGCGGCGACGGGAGCGATGACCGAGGTCTCCACGACCAGGCTGTCGATCGCGCCGACGTTGGCGGTCTTCTTGGCCAGCCCGTAGCTGCCGAAGGAGAAGGCCAGGATCAGCGCGACCCAGGGCAGCCGGCCGTAGTCCAGGGTCAGCACGCCCACCGCGGCGGCAGCGACGGCCATCGCGACCCACTGCAGCGGGCGGAGCCGCTCCCGCAGGATGAAGACCCCCATCAGCACCGTGACCAGCGGGTTGATGAAGTAGCCCAGCGACGTCTCGACGACGCGACCGTTGTTGACGCCCCAGATGTAGGTCGCCCAGTTCACGGTGACCACGACCGCGGCGAGGGACAGCAGGGTGAGGGTTCGGCGGTCGGCGAACAGGGCCCGGACCCGGGCGCCGCGGCGCAGCGCCACGGCGATGACGCCCATGGTGACCAGGGACCAGAGGATCCGGTGCGCGAGGATCTCGACGGCGCCGGCCGGCTCGAGGAGCGGCCAGTAGAGGGGGAAGGCGCCCCACATCGAGTACGCCGCGACTCCCAGCAGAAAGCCACGTCGGGAGTCCGTCACCGGCCAAGCATAGGCAGCGCCGTACGCCGGGCCGCCGCGGCCCGGCGGTACGCAAGTTTTGGATGGGACGGGAGTGGGGAGGGTCACGGTGCACCTCACCGGTGCTCCACGAACCACAGGGGGAACGACATGCGGATGAACCGCATCATCACCGGCGTCATCGGCCTCGCGATGGCCGGTCTCGCACCACTCGCCACCGCGTCGACGGCCACGGCGGCCACCGGGCACGAGCCGGCTGCCGGCCGCACGGGCACCGCGTCCACGACCGCTCCGAGGGAGTCCCTCCCACCGCGCGAGATCACCTCGAAGATGGTCAAGGTGAGCGCCCACAAGATCGTCTTCAAGGGGAAGGTCAAGGGCGCCCCGAAGTATGCGAACAAGATCGTCAGGATCGAGCGCCGGGTCGGCAAGGGCGGGAGCTGGAAGCTCTACCAGAAGGTCCGCTCGACCGATCTCGGCAACTGGAAGTGCCAGGTCGGTGCCCCCCGCACCGGCAAGTGGTACTTCCGCGCGGTGACGCCGAAGACCAACAACTACCGCAAGTCCTACAGCGACGTCTGGTACACCTACACGATGTGAGCGTCGCGGGCGGGCTCGCCACCGCCGACGAAGAAGGGCCCCCACCGCTTCAGTGCGGTGGGGGCCCTACCTGTTCGGGGACCGGGTCAGACCACGGTCCAGGTGTCGCCGCCGCCGATCAGTGCGGCGAGCCGCTCGTCGGGGGCACCGGGCGCCGCCTGGCTGGCCGTCCCGATCTGGGCGCGGGCCTGGTCGTCGTACGTCGGGCGCTCGACCTGGCGGAAGATGCCGATGGGGGACTGGTTGAGGTACCCGGAGTCGGTCAGCCGCGAGATCGCGAACGCGGTGGACGGGTCGGGGTTGTGCGCGTCGTGGACGAGCAGCGCGCCCTCGCCGACGTCGGCGACCTCCGCGACCTTGACGCCGCCGGTCTTGCCGTCGCGGATCAAGCCCTTGCCGCCCTCGGCACCGAACCGGATCGGCTCGCCGTGGACGAGCGGGATGATCGCGTCGGCCTTGGTGTCGTTGTTCTTGATCGCGTCGAAGGCGCCGTCGTTGAAGATCGGGCAGTTCTGGTAGATCTCCACGAACGACGTGCCGCGGTGGGCGGCCGCCGCGGAGAGCACCGAGGTCAGGTGCTTGCGGTCGGAGTCGATGGTGCGCGCGACGAAGGAGCCCTCCGCGCCGAGGGCGAGCGAGACCGGATTGAACGGGTGGTCCAGCGAGCCCATCGGGGTCGACTTGGTGATCTTGCCGGGCTCGCTGGTGGGTGAGTACTGGCCCTTGGTGAGCCCGTAGATCCGGTTGTTGAACAGCAGGATCGTCATGTTGACGTTGCGGCGCAGCGCGTGGATCAGGTGGTTGCCGCCGATGGAGAGGGCGTCGCCGTCACCGGTGACCACCCACACCGAGAGGTCCTCGCGCGCGGTGGCGATGCCGGTCGCGATCGAGGGGGCGCGCCCGTGGATCGAGTGCATCCCGTAGGTGTCGAGGTAGTACGGGAAGCGGCTGGAGCAGCCGATGCCGGAGACGAACACGATGTTCTCCCGGCGCAGGCCGAGCTCGGGCAGGAAGCCCTGGACCGCCTTGAGCACGGCGTAGTCGCCGCAGCCCGGGCACCAGCGGACCTCCTGGTCGCTGGTGAACTCCTTGCCGGTCTGCGGGGTGTCGGTGGTCGGGACCAGCTCGACGCCCGAGCGCAGGCCGGGGAAGGGCAGCTCCGTGCTGGTCACGAGATCGCCTCCTCGGCGGGTGCGGTGAGGTCCACGTCGACGCCCTCGGCCTGGGCGACCAGCTCGCCGATCGCCTCGGCGAGCTCGGCGGCCTTCAGGGGGAGACCGCGGACGTGGTTGTAGCCGACGGCGTCGACGAGGTACCTGGCGCGCAGCAGCATCGAGAGCTGGCCGAGGTTCATCTCGGGCACCAGCACCTTGTCGTAGCGCTCCAGGATCTCGCCGAGGTCCTTCGGGAACGGGTTCAGGTGGCGCAGGTGGGCCTGCGCGACGTGGTAGCCGGCCTTGCGCACCCGACGTACGCCGGCGCCGATGGGCCCGTACGTCGAGCCCCACCCGAGCACGAGCACGCGGGCCTGGCCGCTGGGGTCGTCGACCTGGAGGGGCGGCAGCGAGTCGGCGATCCGGTCCACCTTGGCCTGGCGGGTGCGGACCATGAAGTCGTGGTTGGCCGGGTCGTAGGAGATGTTCCCGTGCCCGTCGCCCTTCTCCAGGCCGCCGATGCGGTGCTCGAGACCGGGCGTTCCCGGGATCGCCCACGGCCGGGCGAGGGTCTCCTCGTCGCGCAGGTAGGGCCAGAAGTCGGACTCGCCGTCCTCGAGCGGGTGGTTGGCCCCGGTGGCGAAGTCGGGGTCGATCGTGGGCAGGTCGTCGATCTCGGGGATCCGCCAGGGCTCGGAGCCGTTGGCGAGGTAGCCGTCGGAGAGCAGCATCACCGGGGTGCGGTAGGTGACCGCGATCCGGGCCGCCTCGAGGGCGGCGTCGAAGCAGTCACCGGGCGACTGCGGCGCCACGATCGGCACCGGGGCCTCGCCGTTGCGGCCGAACATCGCCTGGAGCAGGTCGGCCTGCTCGGTCTTGGTCGGCAGTCCGGTGGAGGGTCCGCCGCGCTGGACGTCGACGACGAGCAGCGGGAGCTCGGTCATCAC
Source organism: Nocardioides koreensis (assembly GCF_039531775.1). Taxonomy (NCBI): domain Bacteria; kingdom Bacillati; phylum Actinomycetota; class Actinomycetes; order Propionibacteriales; family Nocardioidaceae; genus Nocardioides; species Nocardioides koreensis. The sequence goes on from NZ_BAAAQR010000008.1 coordinate 137,562, forward strand.
GGCCAGGCCGATGGCCTCCGACTTCAGCGCGATCCCCGGGCCCGACGTCGTGGTGACGCCGAGGCTGCCGGCGAAGGAGGCCCCGATGGCGGCGCCGATGCCGGCGATCTCGTCCTCGGCCTGGAAGGTGGTGATGCCGAAGGCCTTGTGCTTGGACAGCTCGTGGAGGATGTCCGAGGCCGGGGTGATCGGGTAGGACCCCAGGAAGACCGGCAGGCCGGAGCGGACCCCGCTGGCGACCAGGCCGTAGGCCAGCGCGAGGTTGCCGGTGATGTTGCGGTAGGTGCCGGCGGGCATCGGGGCCGGCTTGATCTCGTAGGAGACCGCGAAGGTCTCGGTGGTCTCGCCGAAGTTCCACCCGGACTTGAACGCCGTGATGTTGGCGTCGCGGATGTCCGCGACCTTGGCGAAGCGGCGCTGGAGGAACGCGATCGTGGAGTCGACCGGGCGGCCGTACATCCACGACAGCAGGCCGAGCGCGAACATGTTCTTGGCACGGGCGGCGTCCTTGCGGGACAGCCCGAACTCCTTGACCGCGGCCACGGTCAGGCCGGTGAGGTCGACCGGGTGCAGGGCGTAGTCGGCGAGCGAGTCGTCGTCCAGCGGGTTGGCGGTGTAGCCGGCCTTGGTGAGGTTCCGCGTGGTGAAGTCGTGGGTGTCCACGATGACCGTGGCGCCCTTGGGCAGGTCGCCCAGGTTCGCGCGCAGCGCGGCCGGGTTCATCGCCACCAGCACGTCGGGGGCGTCGCCGGGGGTCAGGATGTCGTGGTCGGCGAAGTGGACCTGGAACGACGAGACTCCGGGGAGCGTGCCCTGGGGCGCGCGGATCTCGGCGGGGAAGTTGGGCAGCGTCGAGAGGTCGTTACCGAACGCGGCCGACTCCTGGGTGAACCGGTCACCCGTGAGCTGCATGCCGTCGCCGGAGTCACCGGCGAACCGGATGATCACCCGATCCAGCTGCTTGACCTGCTTGGACACCACGCGCCACTTCCCTCGATGTTCCGGCGGTCGCCGCCGGAGCGGTCGGCGACACGACTTCCCACGATAGTCGGGCCCCCCGCCTGACCGAACTCGTCTCCCGTGCTGGACCCGTGACGCGCGACACGCCGGCCCTAATGACATTGAATTACTTAAGTCGAGTAGTCTGCCTGACATTACCTAGTAAGGCCCCGGTCCGCGGGGCGGGAAAGAGATGCGATGAACACGACGATCAAGGTTGCGGTGGCCGCGCTCACCGGGGCCCTGGCCTTGACCGGCTGCTCCACGGCGGCCGGCAGCGACTCCGCCGACACCGTCGACCTGATGGGTTACTCGGTGCTCGAGGCAGCCAACAAGCCGGTCTTCGAGGACTTCCAGAACACCGAGGAGGGCAAGGACGCGGAGTTCAACACGTCGTACGGCGCCTCGGGTGACCAGAGCCGTGCGGTCGAGAGCGGTGCCGCCGCCGACGTCGTCCACTTCTCCCTGGAGACCGACGTGACCCGCCTGGTCGGGGACGGCCTCGTGGACGAGAGCTGGAAGGACACGCCCACCAAGGGCATCGCCACCTCGTCGGTGGTGGTGTTCGTGGTTCGCAAGGGCAACCCCGACGACATCCGTACCTGGGACGACATCGTGGAGCCGGGCGTCGACATCATCACGCCGAACCCGGGTTCCTCCGGCTCGGCGCGGTGGAACATCCTCGCGGCCTGGGCGCACATCACCGGCAACGGTGGCTCCGAGGCCGAGGCGAAGGCGTACCTCACCAAGCTCCTGGACAACACGATCGCGCTGCCCAGCAGTGGTCGTGACGCCACCACCGCCTTCACCGGGGGAAACGGCGACGTTCTCCTCTCCTACGAGAACGAGGCGATCCTCGCCAAGCAGGGCGGCGCCGACGTCGACTACATCGTCCCGCCGGACACGCTGCTGATCGAGAACCCGGCCGCGGTCACGAAGGACGCCGACCCGACCGCCGAGGCGTTCCTGAAGTTCCTCACCACCCCCGAGGCTCAGGCCGACTACGCGCAGTCCGGGTTCCGCCCCGTCGTCGACGGCGTGGACATCCCCGAGGTCGAGGGCGCCAACGATCCCTCGGACCCGTTCCCCACGCCCGACAAGCTGTTCACGATCGACGACACCTTCGGGGGCTGGGATGCCACCGCCGACAAGTACTTCGGCACCGGCGAGGACGGTGACCCCCTGGGCATCGTCACCGAGCTCCAGCAGGAGACGGGCAAGGTGGGCGAGGAATGACCGCGACCCTCGACGAGGTCGAGGGCCCTGCGCCCGGGCCGGCGTCCCCCACGGGACGCCGGCTCCGGCGCGCGCGTCGCTCGACACCGAGAAACACGCTCACCAGAGGAGCGGCCCTGGGCCTGGGCATCTCCATGGTCTGGTTCAGCCTGCTGGTGCTCATCCCGTTGGCCGCCATCGTGGCCACCGCCGGCTCCGGCGGGTGGGACCAGTACGTCACCACGCTCAGCAACCCACAGACGTGGGCCGCGATCCGGCTGACCGTCACCCAGGCCGTGCTGATCACGCTCGTCAACGTCGTGACGGGCACCGTCATCGCCTGGGTGCTCGTCCGCGACCGGTTCCCCGGCAAGACGGTGCTGGACGTCATCATCGACGTGCCGTTCGCGCTGCCGACGATCGTCGCCGGACTGGTGCTGCTCTCGCTCTACGGGCCCGAGAGCCCGCTGGGCCTGCACTGGGCGAACACCGAGCGGGCCGTGACCCTGGCGCTCGCGTTCGTGACGCTCCCGTTCATCGTGCGCACCGTCCAACCGGTCCTCGAGGAGCTCGAGGGGGACGTCGAAGAGGCCGCAGCCTCGCTCGGCGCCCGGCGTACGACGATCTTCCGCAGGATCATCCTGCCCAGCCTCACCCCCGCGATCGCTGCGGGCGCGGCGCTGTCCTTCGCACGGGCCATCTCGGAGTACGGCTCCCTGGTGCTGCTCAGCGGCAACCTTCCCTACAGGACCGAGGTCGTGTCGGTCCGGGTGCTCACGTTCATCGAGAACGGCAACAAGGCCGGGGCGGCTGCACTCGCCTCGATCATGCTGGCCGTCGCGTTGTTCGTGATCGTGGCCCTCGACCTCGTCCAGCGGAGGGTGGCGCGTCGTGGTTGAGGTGTCCCGTCCCGTGAAGTGGGCGCTGCGCCTGCTCGCTCTCGGCTACGTGTTCCTGCTGGTCGCCTGGCCGGTCGGCCTCGTCGTCCAGCACACCTTCGAGGACGGCCTGACCAACCTGGCCGACACCTTCGCCGACCCGGACATCGTGAACGCCCTGAAGCTGACCGTGATGGTCGCCTTCTGGGCGGTGGCGATCAACCTGGTCTTCGGAGTGACCATCTCCGTCCTGCTGGTGCGCTACGAGTTCCCCGGCAAGCGGGTGCTCTCCGCACTGATCGACGTGCCGCTGTCGGTCTCACCGGTCGTCGTCGGCCTGGCCCTGCTGCTGGTCTACAACGGCCGCGACGGCTGGTTCGGCCCGACGCTGGAGGCCAACGGCTACCAGGTCGTCTTCGACTCGCCGGGCATGATCATGGCCACCTGCTTCGTGGCGCTGCCGCTGGTCATCCGCGAGGTCGTCCCCGTCCTCCAGGAGATCGGTGACGACCAGGAGCAGGCGGCGCGCAGCCTCGGCGCCGGTGCTCGCCAGACCTTCCTGCGGATCACGCTGCCCAGCATCAAGTGGGCTGTCGTGTACGGCGTCGTGCTGAGCACGGCCCGGTCGCTCGGTGAGTTCGGCGCGGTGAAGATCCTGTCCGGCAACTACACCGGCCGCACCCAGACCGCGACCCTCGTCGTCGAGGGGAAGTACCAGAACTTCGAGCAAGGGACGGCGTACGCCACCTCGTTCCTGCTGGCGTTCGTGAGTATCGCGTGCCTGGTCGTCGTCGCTTTCCTGCGCCCCAAGAAGACCCACTGACCTCTCGACTGAATCTTTCGCAAGGAGTCCACCATGAGCATCGAAGTCTCAGGCGTCACCAAGAAGTTCGGTGACTTCGTCGCCCTCGACGACGTCTCCGTGACGCTGCCCACCGGGCAGCTGACCGCCCTGCTCGGCCCGTCGGGCGGCGGCAAGTCCACGCTGCTGCGCATCATCGCCGGCCTCGACAGCGCCGACGGGGGTTCGGTGAGCATCGAGGGTGTCGACGCCACGAAGCTGCCGCCCCAGAAGCGCAACGTCGGCTTCGTGTTCCAGCACTACGCCGTCTTCAAGCACATGACGGTCGCCAAGAACGTCGCCTTCGGCCTGGAGATCCGCAAGCGATCCAAGGCCGAGATCGCCGAGCGGGTCGACGAGCTGCTCAAGCTGGTGCACCTGCAGCAGTTCGCACACCGGCTGCCCTCCCAGCTCTCCGGTGGCCAGCGCCAGCGGATGGCACTCGCCCGCGCCCTCGCGGTCGAGCCCAAGGTGCTGCTGCTCGACGAGCCGTTCGGCGCCCTCGACGCCAAGGTCCGCAAGGAGCTCCGGGACTGGCTGCGCCGGCTGCACGACGAGGTGCACGTGACCACGGTCTTCGTGACCCACGACCAGGAGGAGGCGCTCGAGGTCGCCGACGAGATCGTGGTCATCAACGACGGTCGCGTCGAGCAGGTCGGCACGCCGGACACGCTGTACGACGAGCCGGCCAACGACTTCGTCATGGGCTTCCTGGGGGAGGTGACCCGGCTCGGCGGGGTCACGCTGCGGCCGCACGACATCGACGTGTCGGTGTCCCCTCTGCTTGCGGGCGCAACCCCCGGCGCGGTCACCCGGCTGCTGCGCGTGGGCTTCGAGGTGCGGGCCACGGTGACCACCGACGGCGGTGACGACGTGACCGTCGTGATGACCCGCACCCACGCCCGCTCGCTGGGGCTGGCCGAGGGCAGCCGGGTCTGGCTGACCGCTGCCACGGGTGCCACCACCGTCCCCGCGATGCGCCCGGTCGCCTCGGTCGGGTAGCCGACCGGGTACTGGGGCCCGGATCGCCCGGTCAGCGGTAGTTGGTGAACTGCACCGCGAACTCGTAGTCCTGCTGCTTGACCAGCGAGATGACGGCCTGGAGGTCGTCGCGCTTCTTGGAGGAGACCCGGAGCTCGTCGCCCTGGATCTGCGCCTTGACGCCCTTGGGGCCCTCGTCGCGGATCAGCTTGGAGATCTTCTTGGCGTCCTCGGAGCTGATCCCCTCCTTGAGGGTGATCGAGATCTTGCTCTGCTGGCCGGACTGACGCGGCTCGGAGGCGTCGAGCACCTTCAGGCTCACGTCTCGCTTGACCAGCTTGCCCTTGAACACGTCGAGCACGGCGCTGGCGCGGTCGTCGGCAGAGGCGGAGATCTCGATCGCGTGCTCGCCCTGCCACTCGATCGTGGCCCCCGTGCCCTTGAAGTCGAAGCGGGTGGCGATCTCCCGCGCGGTCTGCCCGAGCGCGTTGTCGACCTCCTGGCGGTCGATCTTGCTGACGATGTCGAACGACGAGTCGGCCATCTCTGCTCCTTGTTGTCCGTGCGGTGCCGGCACGTCGCCGGCGGTTTTCGTCTGTCGATGGGGCTGCGCTATTCTTTCGCCTTGCTGCCGACCGGCCAAACGCCGGTGGGCCGGCACCAGGCAGGTTGCCCGAGCGGCCAATGGGAGCGGACTGTAAATCCGTCGGCTTTGCCTTCGAAGGTTCGAATCCTTCACCTGCCACTGGCGCCCCGGTCATCGACCGGGGCGTCAGTCATTTGCGCCGAGGCGCCGGCTCCTGACCCTGGTCGGAGAGCAGCGAGAAGCCCCAGAGGCTGCCGTCCACCTCGGGCTCGGGCTCGTCCGCGGCCGAGGCGAAGTCGCGCAGCGCCGCCACGACCGCGGACCTGCTCGAGGTCGGCATCCGGCGCACGATCCGGGCGATCTGGTGGCGCCGCTGCTCGGTGACGGTGTCCACCACCCGCCGGCCCTCGTCGGTGAGCGTGAGCAGCACCTCGCGCCGGTTGTCGGGGTTGGTGCGACGCGCCACCAGGCCCGCGGTGCTGAGCCGCTCCACCATCCGCTGCGCCGTCGAGGCGTTGACCGCGCAGAGTTCGGCCAACCGGCTCAGCTTCATCTCGCCGTGGCCGGAGAGCACCACCAGCGTGCGGAACTGGGCGACCGTGACGATGTCCTCCACCTCGTGGAGCGATCGCGCGGCCACGCCGACCAGCACGCGGGAGGCGGTCAGCAGCCCGGTCACCAGGTCGTCGACCCCGGGGTCGGGCGGCGTCACTTTGTCTTGCATGGTGCAACTATTGCATACTGCATCAATGCCGACCGTCGAACCCGCCACCGTCCCCCTCGCCAGGTCGCAGCGCAGCGGCCGACCGTTCGGACGCGGTCGGGACCGGTGGCAGGAGCTGCGTGGCTCGGACACCGGCCTGCTGCTGCTCGCGCTGGTCGTGGGCGCCGGTGCCGGCCTCGGTGCGGTGGCCTTCCGGTGGCTGGTGATCACCTTCACGCACATCCTGTCGGGCCACGAGGACTACTCCGCCACGGGCGGCGCGGCGAACCCGCTGGTCCCGTGGCTCGGCCCGTGGTTCGTGGTGCTGGCGCCGGTCGTCGCCGGCCTGGTCTACGGGCCGCTGGTGCACAGGTTCGCCCGCGAGGCGCGCGGCCACGGCGTCCCCGAGGTGATGTACGCCGTGGCTCGGCGGGGTGGCCGGATCCGCCCGCAGGTCGCCGGGGTCAAGGCCCTGGCCTCGGCGCTCTGCATCGGGGGTGGCGGATCCGTCGGTCGGGAAGGCCCGATCGTCCAGATCGGGTCGGCGCTCGGCTCCACGGTCGGCCGCGTCGTGGGGGCGCCGGAGTCGCGGATGCGCGTCCTCGTCGCCTGCGGCGCGGCCGGCGGGATCGCCGCGACCTTCAACGCACCGCTCGCGGGCGTCTTCTTCGCGATGGAGCTGATCCTCACCGACTTCGCGGCCCGCAGCTTCGGGATGGTCGTCCTCTCCTCGGTCACCGCCAGCGTCATCGGACGGGCCGCGCTGGGCAACGACCCGTTCCTGCAGCTGCCGACCTTCACGGTCGAGCACTCGTCGCAGTACCTCCTCTTCGCCCTCCTCGGCGTGATCGCGGGGTTCGTCGGAGTCGCGTTCACCCGCGTCCTGTACTGGATCGAGGACGCCTGCGACTGGGCCTGGCGGTGGCCGGAGTGGCTCCGTCCCGCGGTGGGTGGGCTGCTGCTGGGCACGCTGTTGCTCGTGCTTCCCGAGATGTACGGCGTGGGGTACCCCGTGCTGGGCAGCTCGGTCTCCGGCGCCTACACGACCGGCTTCCTGCTGGTGCTGATGCTGGGCAAGATGCTCGCGACCAGCCTGAGCATCGGGATCGGCGGATCCGGCGGGGTCTTCGCGCCCAGCCTGTTCATCGGCGCGATGCTCGGCTCCGGCTTCGGGCAGATGCTCCACGGGCTCGCACCCGGCCTGTCCGGTCCGGCCGGCGCCTACGGCCTGATCGGCATGGGGGCGGTCTTCGCCGGCGCGGCGCGCGCCCCCATCACCGCCGTGGTGATCATGTTCGAGCTGACCGGCGAGTACTCCATCATCCTGCCGCTGATGACCGCGATCGTCCTGGCCACCGGCATCAGCCACCTGGTCTCGCGGGACAGCATCTACACCCTCAAGCTGAGCCGTCGCGGCATCGACCTCGGTCAGCACCCGCACGCCGCGGTGCTGACCACCGCCACGGTCGGCGAGGAGATGACGCCGCTGGGGCCGGCCGTCCCCGCCGACCTGAGCCTGGCGGACAGCCTGTCCCGGGTCACCGAGACCGGCGTCGGCCAGCTCGTGGTCGTCGACGAGGACGGCGCCTTCGTCGGCGTCCTGACGTCGCGGACCGTGGCCGAGACGCTCGCGGACGGTGAGCACGACCTCACCCGGGTCGGCCAGGTGGCCGAGCAGCTGCCGATCCTGCGGACCGACCAGAGCCTCGACGACGCGCTCGACGCCCTGGACCGCGAGGACGCGCTCGCGCTCCCGGTCCTGGCACCCGACAGCGCAGAGCCGGTCGGTTGGCTGGCCCACCGGCAGGTGCTCGACGTGCTGCGGCGGGCTCAGCGTCCCCCGGCGCCGTGATCGTGCTCGTGCTCGTGGTCGTCGGCGGCGGGTGAGCCGCCCATCTCGCGCAGCATCGGCCAGCCGCCGGTGCGCGCGAACCGCACCAGGAGCAGCACGGCCAGCGCGAGGAAGACGATGTTGAGCCAGGTCGTGTAGTTCCAGGAGATGTGCGACTCGATGACGGTCGCGTCCCGCTCGGTCGGCGTGAGGTTGACCAGCGCGAACAGCAGCTCGACGACGTACCCGGCCGCCACCATCGCCAGGTAGAACAGGCCGGTGATCCGCAGCGCTGCCGCCGTGCCGTAGTACTTCCGGTAGATCAGGATGATGGGCACGATGATCAGGTCGGCGAAGAGGAACGACACGACACCGCCGAAGCTGATGCCGCCGTTCCAGAGCACCGCGGCGAGCGGGACGTTGCCGACCGAGCAGACGAAGCTGAGCACCGCCACCAGGGGCCCGACCACCGGGCCCCAGATCTGCGCCGCGACCGGGTGCCCGTCCAGGAAGAAGGTCTGCAGCCAGTCGGTGGGCACCCAGGTGGCGAAGGCGCCCGCGATCAGCAGGCCGATCACGATGTCGCGCAGGACCGACGCCCAGTCCATGACGAAGTACGACGCGACCGAGTCCACCCCCTCGCGGGAGAACAGGCGCGACCAAAGGCTGCCCTCGGACTGCACCGACATGTCCATCGCGGCGTGGCCCTCCATCGACCCGGCCACGCCCCGGTCCGCCTGCTCGCGGGCCGCGTCCACGATCCGGCGGGAGACGAACCAGCGGAACAGCAGGGCGACCAGCACGATCATCACCGGCCCGCCGATGAACTCGGCCAGGGTGAACCGCCAGCCCATCAGCAGCCAGAGGATGATGCCGAGCTCGATCACCAGGTTGGTGGACGCGATCTCGAAGGCCATCGCCGACGTCAGGCTCGCCCCCTTGCGGAAGAGGGTCCGGGCCAGTGCCACCGAGGCGTAGGAGCAGGAAGAGGAGGCCGCACCCAGGCCCGTGGCCCAGGCCAGTGCGCGCGGCGAGTCGCCGTCGAGGAGGGAGGTCACCTGGTCGCGGCGGACGACCGCCTGGACCGCACCGGACAGGGTGAAGCCGAGGATCAGCGGCCAGAGGATCTCCCAGGCCATCGATCCCGAGGTGGCCAGCCAGTCGAGGATCGCCTCGAGCACCTGCACGTCGTCTCCCTTCCGGTGGTCCCGCCGGCGGCGGGGGCTACGTCGGGCGTACCCGGTCCGGGGGGTGGCTCATGCGGTCCGCCCGGGACGGTGCGTGTCCGGTCAGCTCCAGCCCAGCCGGATGAGGCCCGAGGGCGTACGCCGGGCACGGGCTCCCCAGCGCCGGCAGCGCCGGTCGAGCGCCTCCTCCAGCCAGGCGACGTCGGCGGTCCCGGCGCTCTCGAGCCGGAGTCGGCGAGCGCGGAAGGGCAGCAGGTCGAGACCGGTCAGGGTGCCCACGCGGTCCAGGGTGGCCCGGTAGAGCAGCCGCAGGTCGCCGCGGTACTCCTCGTGGCCGCCGATGCCCTCGTAGTCGTTGACGAGGTCGCCGCAGCCGTAGAGGATCAGCCGCCCGGCGTACACCTCCAGCGGACGCGGATGGTGCGACGAGTGGCCGTGGACGACGGCCGCCCCGGCGTCCACCAGCCGGTGCGCGAAGCGGACCTGCTCCCGGGGGACGGACCAGCCCCAGTTGGAGCCCCAGTGCAACGAGACGACCACGAGCGCTCCCCGGCGCTGCCACTGGCGGACCAGGTCGCCGACCTCCGCCGCGGTCGCGTCCGACAGGTCCGGCAGCAGGGCCACGCCGGAGCGCTGCGGGCCGGCCGCCCAGGAGTCGGGCACCCCGCTGCTCCAGTGCCCGAAGGCCAGGACGACGACCGGTGGCCCGCCGCTGACGGTGACCACCGCCGGCTGCTGCGCCTCGGCGAGGTCCCGCCCGGCCCCGGCCCGCGCCAGGCCGGCCGCGTCCAGGACGTCCAGCGACTCCTCGAGCCCCCGCCGCCCGAAGTCGAGCACGTGGTTGTTCGCCAGCACGCACACGTCCGGGCGCGCGGCCTGCAGGCACCCGATGTTGCCCGGGCTCATCCGGTAGTGCACGGCCTTGGCCGGTGCCACGTCGTCGGAGCGGGTGATGCTGGTCTCGAGGTTGAGGACCCGCACGTCCACGTCGCTCCCGGTCAGCGCGGCGAGGGCGTCGCCCCACGGCCACGCGTCGTCGACCGGGGCCGGCACCGCCCCGGAGACGGTCTCGGCGAGCTCGACGTAGCGGCGGGCGTCGCGCACGCAGGACTCGGTCAGGGCGGGGTCGCCGGGGTGGGCGAGGACCTGGTCGACCCCCCGGCCCAGCATCACGTCCCCGCCGAGCACGGTCGTGACCGTCCCGTCGCCCGCAGACGCCATGGCTCCAGCCTCCGGCGGCCCGGGGCCGGCGTACCCGGGCCATCGGCCGCGCCGTGCCGGGACCTTGGCCACTGCCCCCGCCGCGAGGACCAGCGTTGCATCGGAGCCGTACGCCCGCGAGGAGCCCGTGAAGGAGTGACGCCGATGTCGGTGTCGGAGGAGCAAGCACCGGTCGAGGTGACGCTGCGCGGCGAGGTCGGTGACAGCGCCCGGCGCTACGCGCAGGAGAAGGTCGAGCACGCGCTGAGCGTCGCCCGGCCGCGGGTCCTGCGCGCGCACGTCGTGCTGGACCACCGCCACGACCCGGCGGTCCCGCGGCCAGCGCGGGCCGAGGCCACCGTCGACGTCGAGGGCACGACCCTGCGGGCCCACGCGACCGCGCCGACCATGGGGGAGGCCGTGGACGAGCTCGAGGCCCGGCTGCGTCGTCGCCTGGTCCAGCTGCAGGACCGCACGCGCACCCGTCACCGCTGGACCGGCGTCGCGAGCGAGCACGAGTGGCGCCACGGCGACCAGCCGCGCGAGCCGGTGCCGTACTACCCGCGGCCGGAGGAGTCGCGGGAGGTCGTCCGCCACAAGTCGTTCGCGGCGGAGCCGATGACCATCGACGAGGCCGCCTTCGACATGGACCTGCTCGACCACGACTTCTACCTCTTCACCGACGTCGGGTCCGGCGAGCCCGCGTTGGTGCACCGGCTGCCGGAGGGCGGCTACGGGGTGAAGGGAGCGGCGAGCGAGGAGGCGGTCGCGGCGGTGACGCACGAGCCCTCGCCGCCGCAGCTCACCGACGCCGAGGCGCGCATCCGCCTCGAGGCCGACAGCGAGCCGTTCGTCTTCTACCTCGACGCCGGGACCGGACACGGACGCGTGCTCTACCGCCGCTACGACGGGCACTACGGCCTCATCACCCAGGAGTGACCGGGCACGCGGACGTCCCGGCCGGGGGCCGACGCCGATGAGGCTGGTCGAGGAGACGCCCTGGCGGCACCGCATCGAGCGCGAGGGGGCGATGCGGGTCCCCGGGGTCGTCTTCGCGTCCCGCGCGCTGCTGCCCGACGGCTCCGGCGACCACGCGCTGCGGCAGGTCGCCAACGTGGCGACCCTGCCGGGCATCGTGGCGGCCTCCTATGCGATGCCCGACGTGCACGAGGGCTACGGGTTCCCGATCGGCGGCGTCGCCGCCACCGACGTGGGCGCCGGCGGAGTGGTCTCGCCCGGGGGCGTCGGCTTCGACATCTCGTGCGGGGTCCGGCTGCTGTTCTCGCCGGACCTGGCCCTCGAGGAGCTCCGGCCGCGCCTGGCGCGGGTGATGGATGCGCTCGGCCGGCAGACCCCGCGGGGTCCCGGACCGGGTGGCGTCTGGCGGCCGCGGGACCGGGCAGAGCTCGAGCGCGTGCTCCTCGGTGGCGCCCGGTACGCGGTGGAGCAGGGGCACGGGGTGGCCCGCGACCTCGAGCGCTGCGAGGACCGGGGAGCGGTGGGCGGCGCCGCGCCGGCGCAGGTGAGCCCGCACGCCCTCGAGCGCGGGATCGGGCAGCTGGGCAGCCTCGGCTCGGGCAACCACTTCCTGGAGGTGCAGGTGGTGGAGAGGGTGTACGACGAGCACGCCGCGCGGATCCTGGGACTCGCGGCCGGCCGGATCTGCGTGATGATCCACTGCGGCTCGCGGGGGCTGGGGCACCAGACCTGTGCCGACCACGTGCGGGTGATGGACCGGGCCATGGCGTCGTGCGGCATCTCGGTGCCTGACCGGATGCTCGCCTGTGCGCCCGTGGACTCGCCGGCCGGGCGCGACTACCTGGGTGCGATGTCCGCCGCCGCCAACTACGGACGGGCCAACCGCCAGCTGCTCGCCGAGCGCGTCCGGCGGGTCTTCGCCGAGGAGTGCCCCTGCGGCTTCGACCTCGTCTACGACGTCTCGCACAACCTCGCCAAGCTCGAGGAGCACGACGTGGACGGGGACCGTCGGCTGCTCTGCGTGCACCGCAAGGGTGCGACGCGGGCGCTGCCCCCGGGGCACCCCGACCTGCCGGCACCCCTGGCCGAGGTGGGCCAGCCGGTGCTGCTGCCCGGCACGATGGGGACGGCGTCGTACGTGCTGGTGGGCGTGCCCGGCTCACCCGCCTTCAGCTCGGCCGCGCACGGCGCGGGACGCGTCCAGAGCCGGCACGCGGCCGCCCGCTCCATCGGCGGGCGGCAGCTCCGGACCCAGCTGGAGGCGCGCGGCATCGCGGTCCGGGGAGCCTCCTGGCGGGGCCTGGCCGAGGAGACCCCGACGGCGTACAAGGACGTCGACGCGGTCGTGGAGGTCACCGAGCGGGCCGGCCTGGCGCGGAAGGTGGCCCGGCTGCTCCCGGTCGGGGTCGTCAAGGGTTGAGGGCCGCCGGGTGGTCAGCCCGCGGGGTCGGTCACCGCGTCGACGTGCAGCTGGCCGGTGTTGAGCGGGGAGTCCTTGCGCGACACCAGCTCGCGGCGCTCCTCGGGGCTCATCGCCTCGACCGCTGCGGCCACGTCGGCGGGGAAGCCGCTCACCTCGGGCTCCTCGGCCAGCGGGACGATCGTGTGCACCACCCGGTCGTCGTACAGGTGCATCATCGTGACCGCCTGGTGCCCGTCCACCCCGGAGACGAAGCGGTCGAGCGGTGCGGGGTCGGAGGTGTAGCAGGTCGCCGACGCCACCGACACCGGGATGCCGGCGAAGGTCGAGTACGTCGAGAAGTGGAAGTGGCCGCCGATGATGCCGCGCACGTCGGAGCCGGCCAGCGCCTGCGCCAGCCGGTCCTGGTCGAGCAGCTCGATGATCTCGGCCGCGCGCAGCATCGGCACCGGGATCGGGGGATGGTGCAGCGCGAGCAGCGTGCCGTGCGGCGCCGGGGTGGCGAGCACCTCGCGGAGCCAGGCCAGCTGCTCGTCGGTCAGCTCACCGTGGTGGTAGCCGGGCACGCTGGTGTCCAGGGAGATGATCCGCAGCCCGTCGACCTCGTGCACCCGGTCCTGGGTCGTGGCGTCGTCGGCGTCCTCGCCGAAGAGCTCCCGTGCGTACGGCGCCCGCTCGTCGTGGTTCCCCATCACCCACACGACCTCGGCGCCCATCCGCGCCGCGACCGGCTCGACCAGGTCCCGCAGCCGGGCGTACGCCGCGGGCTCGGCCCGGTCGGCGAGGTCGCCGGTGAACACGATCGCGGCGGGCGGCGGGTCGAGCCGGCCCAGTCGCTCGAGGGACCGGAGCAGGCCGGTCTCGGTGTCGATGACGCCGTACTGCAGGCGGTCCGCGAGCAGGTGCGGGTCGCTGACGTGGGCGACCGCGTGGCGTGGGGCGGGGTACTGGCCGAGCTGCACCCCGCCAGACTAGGCCGACGCCGCGCGACACAGGGCTCTATATGGTGGCCGGACGGTCACCTTCGAGGAGGACAACGATGTCGCAGCAGCAGTCCGAGACGGTCTTCACCTACGGCGCGCCCCAGCTGAAGTTCGGCTCCGGGGCGTCCGACGAGGTCGGCTACGACCTCTCCCAGTACGGCGTCTCGCGCGCGCTGGTCGTGACCGATCCGGGTGTCGCCGCCACCGGGCTGCCGCAGCGCGTCGCCGACCAGATGGGCCGGTTCGGGATCGAGGCCCGGGTCTTCGACGGCTCCCACGTCGAGCCGACCGACGAGAGCATGCAGCAGGCGATCGACTTCGCCCGCGACGCCGGGCCGTTCGACGCCTACGTCGCCGTGGGCGGCGGGTCGAGCATCGACACCGCCAAGGCCATCAACCTGATGATGACCAACGACGGCGAGCTCATGGACTACATCAACGTCCCGGTCGGCAAGGGCGCGAACCCTGCGAAGCCGCTCAAGCCGCTGGTCGCGGTGCCGACGACCGCCGGCACCGGCAGCGAGAGCACCACCGTGTGCGTGCTCGACGTCCTCAGCCTCAAGGTCAAGACCGGCATCAGCCACCCGCGCCTGCGCCCCACGCTGGCCGTGATCGACCCCGACCTGACCGTCACCCAGCCGCCCGGCGTGACCGCGTCGTCCGGCATGGACATCCTGTGCCACGCGCTGGAGAGCTACACCGCGCGCTGGTACACGACGTACGACAGGAAGCAGCCGGAGCAGCGGGTGCCCTACTGCGGCTCCAACCCGATCGCGGACATGTGGTCGGAGAAGGCGATGCGGCTGCTCGGCGCGTCGTTCCGCACGGCGGTGCACCACGGCGACGACCACGACGCCCGGCACGACATGGCCCTGGCCGCGACGTTCGCGGGCATGGGCTTCGGCAACGCCGGCGTGCACATCCCGCACGCGAACGGCTACCCGATCGCCGGCCGGGTCCGCGACTTCCACCCCAAGGACTACCCCGCCGACGAGGCGATGGTGCCGCACGGCATGTCGGTGGCGCTCACCGCTCCCGAGGCGTTCCGCTTCACCTTCGACGCGGCCCCCGAGCGGCACCTGCGGGCGGCCGCGCTGCTCGACCCGGGCGTGGACGCCGACCAGGGGTCCGCGGACACGCTGCCCGGGGTGATCATCGACCTGATGCGCGACATCGACATCCCCAACGGGATCGGGGCGGTCGGCTACTCCGAGGGCGACGTGGACGACCTGGTCGAGGGCACGCTCAAGCAGCAGCGGCTGCTGGCGACCTGCCCGAAGGAGGTCGCCGGCGAGGACATCGCGGGCATCTTCCGCGCCTCCCTCCAGCTCTGGTAGGCCGGTCACGGCGTACAACTGCGCCGCCTCGGCGGGGTCAGCCGGGTCGGTGGCCGAGGAGGCCCAGGGCGAACCGGGAGTACTCCCGGGCGATCTGCTCGGGCGTGGTGGGGCCGTCCGGGTGGAACCACTGGGCCAGCGAGGTGCACATCGTGGCGATCGCCTTGCCGGCGTCGTCGGGGTGGCTCACGCTCAGCCCGCCGGCTGAGATGGCCTCGGCGATCTGGCCGTCGAGGAGGTCCTGGACGTAGGTGCGCAGCTGGGCGATGCGCCGGTAGCTCGCCGGCTCCAGGCTGCGCATCTCGCTGGCCCCGATGAACGCGAGGTCGTTGCGGCGGGCGTGGTAGAGCGCCAGGGCCTCGACGAACAGGGCGACCCGGGACACCGGGTCGGTGCCCTCGTCCCGGGCCTGCTCGACCCGCCAGATGAGGTCGGTCATGGTCAGGTCGAACACGCGGACCAACAGGTCCTGCTTGCTCGGGTAGTGGTGGTAGACGCCGGGGACGCTCATGTTCGCGAGCTCGGCGATCGACCGCATGCTCGCGCCGTGGTAGCCGATCGCCACGAAGGCGCGGATCGCCCCGGCCAGCACGCCGTCGATCGGCAGCGGCGCGAAGTCGCGCCAGTGCCCGGTCGGCGTCGCCACGGTCGGCTCGGCCGGGATCGCGGGCGCCGGGTGCGCGACCACCGGGGCGGCACCGGCGACCAGGGCGGCGACCGGTACGTCGAGGACCTCGGCGATCCGGCGCATCCGGTCGACCGAGATCCCGGTCCGGTCGTTCTCGAGGGCGCTCACGGTCGCCGCGCTGACCTCGAGCCGGGACGCGAGCTCGCGCAGGGTCATGCCGTGCAGCAGCCGCTGCCGGCGTACCGCCGCACCCGCGGTGGCGGCCTCATGGTTCGTCATGAGTTCAGGATACCTGAACATGACGAGGGGCGGCGAGCGAGGCTCGCCGTACGAGTCTTTGCCATTTCTCAGTCTCAGAACCGTTGACGATCCACGAGTGGCCGTGTGACGCTGCTCTCAACCTGTTCAGTTTCCCGAGCGATCGCTCCGTCTGCCTGGAGGTTCAGATGACCGAAGTTCCCACCATGGATGAGCTCCTCAAGGACGCCCCGACCAACTGGGGGAAGTGGGGGCCCGACGACGAGATCGGCGCCCTGAACTACCTCACCGCCGAAGAGGTCCTGCGCGGGGTGCGGCACATCAGGCAGGGCTCGGTCTTCACCCTCCAGCGCCTGATCGGCGACCCCAAGGGCGACCCGGTGTGGCCGGGTCGGAAGCCGGCCGTGCGCACGATGATCCTCGACGAGGCCTCGTGGGACGCCGACGACGCCCCGCAGTTCCCGGGCGGCCTGCACTACGCCGACGACAAGATCGACGCCTTCCTGCAGGGCTCCACGCAGTACGACGCCCTCGGCCACGTCTGGTACGGCGGCCAGATCTGGAACGGCTACGACGCCCGCACCACCGTCGGCGGCCTGGACAGGGCCAGCGTGGCCCCGATCGCCGAGCGCGGCGTGGCCGGGCGCGGCATCCTGCTCGACATGGCCCGCTTCCGCGGCAAGGACAACCTCGACAAGGCCGAGACGTTCACCCACGAGGACCTGATGGCGTGCGCGAAGGCCCAGGGCACCGAGATCGAGAAGCACGACATCCTGATCATCCGCACCAACTTCCTCAAGCTCTTCTTCGAGCAGGGCGACGCGTTCTACGAGGGCTTCTGCGAGCCGGGCCTGACCTACAGCCCCGAGCTGGTCTCCTGGTTCCAGGAGATGGAGATTCCGAACCTCGTGACCGACACCATCGCCAACGAGGTCACCATGGACCCGGAGAACGGCACGGCGCTCCCGCTGCACTGCGCGCTGATGCGCAACCTCGGGGTCACCCTGACCGAGATCTGCGACCTGGAGAGGCTGGCCGCGGACTGCGCCGAGGACGGCCAGTACACCTTCCTCTACGCGGCCGCCCCGCTGAAGGTGAACCAGGCCAGCGGCTCGCCGGTCAACCCGCTCGCGATCAAGTGACGGGTGCGCCCGTGACGACCTACACCGAGCGGCCCTGGCTGGCGCTCTACCGCGACGGGACGCGTGCGGACATCACGCCTGCGTTCGACACGATGCTGGAACTGTTCCGGGCCTCGGTCTCACGGGCGCCCGACGCGGTCGCCATCCGCTACTTCGACGGCAGCCTCACCTTCGCGGACCTCGACGCGCGGTCGGACGCGCTGGCGGTCGCGCTCGCCGAGCAGGGCTTCGCGGCCGGGGACCGGCTCGCGGTCTACACGCAGAACAACCCGGCGTTCGTGGTCGGGCTGCTCGGGGCCTGGAAGGCGGGCGGCTCCGCGGTGGCGATCAACCCGATGAACAAGGCCCGCGAGCTGACCTACCTGCTCGCGGACTCCGGGGCGACGGCGCTGCTGTGCCTCGAGGAGCTCTACGCCTCGGTGGCCAGGGACGTGATCGCCGGCGACGAGGTCCGGGTGCGGACGGTGTTCACCTGCTCGCCGCTCGACGAGCAGACCAGGAACGACCAACGCCTCTTTGCCGGCACCAACCGCGGCGGCGTCGAGGGGACGATCGGCCTCGAGCAGGTCTTCGCGGAGTACGCCGGCCGCTCGCCCGCGCCGGTCTCGCCGCGGGGCGACGACGTCGCCGTGCTGACCTACACCTCCGGCACCACCGGCGTGCCCAAGGGCGCGATGAACACCCACGCCAACATGGCGTTCAACTCCCAGACCTACCGGGACTGGATGGGCCTCGGACCGGACGACGCCCTGCTCGGGGTCGCGCCGCTCTTCCACATCACCGGCCTGGTCGGCCACGTCGGGATCGCGCTGCTCGCCGGCTGCCCGCTGGTGCTGGCGCACCGGTTCGAGCCGCACGTGGTGATGGACGCGATCCGCGAGCACCGGCCGACGTTCACGGTCGGGTCGATCACGGTGTTCATCAGCCTGTCCGGCCTCGAGGGGGCGACGAAGGACGACTGGTCGTCGTTCCGGATGGTCTACTCCGGCGGCGCGCCGATCGCCCCGGCGGTCACCGACCAGTTCCAGGACAAGACCGGCCTCTACATCCACAACATCTACGGCCTGACCGAGACCAACAGCCCCTCGCACGCCGTACCGCTGGGGGTCAAGGCGCCGGTCGACCCGAGCTCCGGCGCGCTGTCGGTGGGCGTCCCGGTCTTCAACACGGTGGTGCGGATCCTCGACGAGGACGGCAAGGAGGCCCCGGTCGGGGAGATCGGCGAGATCGTCACCTCCGGACCGCAGGTCGTGCCGGGCTACTGGCAGAAGCCGGAGGCGACCGAGCAGTCGCTGCCCGGCGGGGAGCTGCGCACCGGCGACGTCGGGTTCATGGACGAGCAGGGCTGGTTCTTCCTCGTGGACCGGAAGAAGGACATGATCAACGCCGCCGGCTACAAGGTCTGGCCGCGCGAGGTCGAGGACGTGCTCTACGGACACCCGGCCGTGCGCGAGGTCGCGGTGGTCGGCGTGCCCGACGAGTACCGCGGTGAGAGCGTCAAGGCCTACGTGTCGCTCAAGCCGGGCGCCGAGGTCTCCGAGCAGGAGCTGATCGGGTTCGCGAAGGAGCAGATGGCGGCCTACAAGTACCCGCGCTCCGTCGAGTTCCTCGACGAGCTGCCCAAGACCACGACCGGCAAGATCCTGCGACGCGAGCTCCGCGCGTCGGGTGCGTGAGTGCCGAGGCGGTCGGGCGCGGCGACTGGTCGGACCTGGTCCGGCTGGACCGCCTCGGCCCGGCCCTCGCCGCGGCGCTCGAGGACGAGGCGTGGCGTGACAGCAGCGCCGACCTGATCAGCGGCGGCAAGTCCAACCTGACCTTCGAGGTCACCAGCCCGGCGGGCGTGGTGATCCTGCGCCGACCGCCGTCGGGCGCGCTGCTGCCTAGCGCCCACGACATGGGCCGGGAGGCGCGCATCCAGCGAGCCCTGCGCGGGACGCCGGTCCCGGTCGCGACGGTGCTCCTCGAGGACCGCACCGAGGAGCTGATCGGGGCCCCGTTCTACGTGATGGAGAAGGTCGAGGGGCACGTCATCCGCTCGACCATGCCGCCCGGGTACGCCGAGTCGCCGGCCGACAAGGTGGCCATGGCCGATGCCCTGGTCGACGTGCTCGTGGCGCTGCACGAGGCCGACCCGGGCGCGGTCGGGCTCGCCGACTACGGGCGACCCGAGGGATTCCTCGAGCGGCAGATCCGGCGCTGGACCGGGCAGTGGGAGAAGTCGCGCAGCCACGACGTACCGGCCGTCGACGAGCTCGGCCGCCGGCTGGCGGCGGCGCTGCCCGCGTCGCGGCGCTCCGCGATCGTGCACGGCGACTACCGGCTCGACAACTGCCTGATGCACCCGACCGACCCGAGCCGGGTGGCCGCGGTCCTGGACTGGGAGCTGTCCACCCTCGGCGACCCGATGACCGACCTCGGACTGCTGCTCTTCTACTGGCGCGAGCCCGGGGAGTCCGAGCCCGCGCTCACGCCGGCGGCGACCCGGACCCCGGGCTTCCCGGGCCGGGCGCACCTCGCGCAGCGGTACGTCGCCGCGACCGGCGCCGACCTCGGGGAGCTCGCGTTCTACGAGGCGTTCGCCCACTTCAAGTTCGCCGTCATCGCCCAGGGCATCGCCGCCCGGGTCGCGGCCGGCGTGATGGCCGGCCAGGAGTTCGGCGACCTCGACAGCGAGGTCGCCCGGATCGCCGCGGACGGCCTGCACCGACTCGACCAGGAAGGTTGACCAGATGGACTTCGCCCTCTCGCCGCAGGCCGAGGAGACGTGTGCCCGGATGTGGGACTTCATGCGGCAGGAGGTGTTCCCCGCCGAACCGGTGTACGCGGCGTACCTCGCCGAGCACGGCGACCACGCCTACCCACCGGTGCTCGAGCGGCTCAAGGAGTCGGCGCGGGAGCGGGGGCTCTGGAACCTCTTCCTGCCGCACCTGTCCGGGATGAGCAACCTGGAGTACGCCGCGGTCGCCGAGATCTCGGGCTGGTCGCCGGTGATCGCGCCGGAGGCGATCAACTGCCAGGCGCCGGACAGCGGGAACATGGAGACCCTGGACCTGTTCGGCACCGAGGAGCAGAAGAAGCGGTGGCTGGAGCCGTTGCTGTCCGGGGAGATCCGGTCGGCCTTCGCGATGACCGAGCCGGACGTCGCCTCCTCCGACGCCACGAACATCACCACGCTGATCACCCGTGACGGAGACGACTACGTCGTCAACGGCCGGAAGTGGTGGATCAGCGGGGTCGCCGACGATCGCTGCGAGATCTTCATCGTGATGGGCAAGACCGACCCCGAGGCCGAGACGCACCGCCAGCAGTCGATGATCCTGGTCCCGCGCGACACCCCGGGCCTCTCGATCGAGCGGCACCTGCCGATCTTCGGCTACCAGGACCAGCACGGGCACTCCGAGCTGGTGTTCCGCGACGTGCGGGTCCCGGCCGCGAACCTGCTGGCGGGGGAGGGCGACGGCTTCATGATCGCCCAGGCGCGGCTCGGACCCGGCCGGATCCACCACGCCATGCGCGCGATCGGGATGGCGGAGCGGGCGCTGGGGCTGATGGTCGACCGGGCCAGGTCGCGGGTCGCCTTCGGCCGGCACCTCTCCGAGCAGGGGGTGGTGCAGGACCTGATCGCCCGGTCCCGGATCGAGATCGACCAGGCCCGGCTGCTCGTCTACAAGACCGCGTGGCTGATCGACACCGTCGGCGCGAAGGGCGCGCGCACCGAGATCGCCGCGATCAAGGTCGCGGCCCCGGCGATGGCGACCGCGGTCATCGACCGCGCGATCGAGGTGTTCGGCGCCGCCGGCGTCAGCGACGACACCCCGCTGGCGTACTTCTACGCGTGGGCGCGCGTGCTCCGCATCGTCGACGGCCCCGACGCCGTGCACCGTCGTTCGATCGCCCGCGAGGAGCTGCGCCGCGAGCGCCCGTACGTCGGCTGACCCCGCCCACCCCCAGTGCCGAGGCGGCGCAGTTTCACGCGCGCCGGGTCAAACTGCGCCGACTCGGCCTGGTCCTGGCGTGAAACTGCGCCGACTCGGCGGGGGGGTGGGTCAGCGGGGGGTGAGCAGGAAGACCGGGATGGTGCGGTCGGTGCGCTCCTCGTACTTGGCGTAGTTGGGCCAGGTGCGGAGCATGACCTGCCACATCCGGGTCCGCTCCTCGCCGGCGAGCTCGCGCGCGGTCACGTCGTACGACGTGTGGCCGACCTCGACGGTCGCCTCGCCGGCGGCCCGGAGGTTGCCCACCCACAACGGCATCTTCGGCCCGCCGAAGTAGGAGCCGGCGACCAGCCAGCCGTCGTCGTGGGGTACGCACAGCAGCGGCGTGCTGCGGGGGAGCCCGCTCCTGCGGCCGACGACGGTCAGGGTGAGGTTGGGCAGCCCGGCGATGTCCAGGAGGGTCACCCGGCCGCCGGTCAGGCGGTGCAGCGACTTGTCGACAACCACGATCTGCGGCAGCAGCCTCGGCATCCACGAGACCGAGCCGATGCGGACGGCGAGGGGGGTCAGCAGGCCCATGGCGGGAGGCTACCGACCGGTCACCTCGGAGGGAGTGTGTCGTCCCGGCTGGTGGGTACCGATCAGGCGGAAGGAGTGGCGTCGGTCACTGCCACCCGTTGCCAGAGTGGCGCAGCCACTCTACGATTCCATGGAACAGAACATTCATTCCACGATGTGGAATAGATACTGGAATTAGCGTTGCGGAGGCTCCGAGATGGCTGGACGTGTGCAGGTAGCTGGGCTCGACGTGGCGGAGGTGCTGCACCGCTTCGTCATGGAGGAGGGGCTGCCGGGCTCGGGCGTGGACCCCGAGGCGTTCTGGGCGGGCGCCGCCGCGATCATCCACGAGCTGGCGCCGCGCAACCGCGAGCTGCTCGCTCGGCGCGACGAGCTCCAGGCACGGCTCGACGACTGGCACCGCGAGCACCCGGGCGCCCCCGACCCGCAGGCCTACACCGCGTTCCTGCGGGAGATCGGCTACCTGCTCGACGAGCCCGGCGAGGTCACCGTGACCACCGCCGACGTCGACGACGAGGTGGCCCGCATCGCCGGCCCCCAGCTGGTGGTCCCCCTGCTCAACGCACGGTTCGCGACCAACGCCGCGAACGCCCGGTGGGGCTCGCTCTACGACGCGCTCTACGGCACCGACGTGGTCCCGCAGGAGGGCGAGCTCGCCCCGGGCGACGGCTACAACAAGACCCGTGGCGACGAGGTCATCGCCCGTGGCCGGGCCTTCCTCGACGAGCACTTTCCGCTGGCCTCCGGGTCCCACGCCGACGCCACGGCGTACACCGTGGACGGCGAGGGCCTCGCCGTGACCGTCAAGGACGACGTCGTCCGGCTCGCCGACCCGGCCCAGCTGGTCGGCCACCGCGGCCCCCGCGAGGCGCCCGAGGCCGTGCTGCTGGTCCACCACGGCCTGCACGTCGAGATCCAGGTCGACCCCGCGGACGCGATCGGCAGCACCGACGCCGCGGGCGTCAAGGACCTGCTCCTCGAGTCCGCCGTCTCCACGATCATGGACCTCGAGGACTCGGTCGCGGCCGTGGACGCCGAGGACAAGGTGCTCGGCTACCGCAACTGGAAGCAGCTGATGGAGGGCACCCTCGCCGAGGAGGTCACCAAGAGCGGCAAGACCTTCACCCGGTCGATGAACCCCGACCGCACCTACGCCACCACCTCCGGCGCCGACGTCACGCTGCGCGGCCGCGCCCTGCTCTTCATCCGCCAGGTCGGCCACCTGATGACCACCGACGCGGTGCTCGACCGGGACGGCAACGAGGTCCCCGAGGGCATCCTCGACGCGATCATGACCGCGCTCGGCAGCCTCAAGGACCTGCGCGGGGAGTCGGAGCTGGCGAACTCGCGCCTCGGCTCGATGTACGTGGTGAAGCCGAAGATGCACGGCCCGGCGGAGGTCGCCTTCGCCGTGGAGCTCTTCGGCCGGGTCGAGGAGCTGCTCGGGCTGCCGCGCCTGACCATCAAGGTCGGCGTCATGGACGAGGAGCGGCGTACGTCGCTCAACCTCAAGGCCTGCATCGCCGAGGCCCGCGAGCGGCTGGCGTTCATCAACACCGGCTTCCTCGACCGCACCGGCGACGAGATCCACACCTCCATGCAGGCGGGCCCGATGGTCCGCAAGAACGACATGAAGGGCGAGACCTGGATCCAGGCCTACGAGGACCTCAACGTCGACATCGGCCTCGAGTGCGGCCTGCTCGGCCACGCCCAGATCGGCAAGGGCATGTGGGCCGCGCCCGACAGCCTCGCCGACATGTACGAGGCCAAGATCGGCCACCCGAAGGCGGGCGCCTCGTGCGCCTGGGTGCCCTCGCCGACCGCGGCCACCGTGCACGCCCTGCACTACCACCAGGTCGACGTCCGGGCCCGGCAGGAGGAGCTGCAGCGGGGCGGCCGGCGCCGCGACCGCGAGCAGCTGCTCGAGGTGCCGCTCGGCGACCCGGCCTCCTGGTCCGACGAAGACCGGCAGCGCGAGATCGACAACAACCTCCAGAGCCTCCTCGGGTACGTCGTCCGCTGGGTCGACGCCGGGGTGGGCTGCTCGAAGGTCCCCGACATCACCGGTGAGCCGCTGATGGAGGACCGCGCGACCTGCCGGATCTCCGCGCAGCACGTCGCCAACTGGCTGCACCACGGGGTCGTCACCTCCGAGCAGGTCGAGGAGACCCTGCGCCGGATGGCCGCGGTGGTCGACGAGCAGAACGCCGGCGACCCGGCCTTCGTGCCGATGGGACCCGGCTTCGACGGGGAGGCCTTCCGTGCCGCCCACGACCTGGTGTTCGAGGGGCTCACCCAGCCGAGCGGCTACACCGAACCGATCCTGCACCGCCACCGCGCACTGGAGAAGAAGGAGGCCACCTCGTGAGCCTGGACCTGGAGACCGCCCGGACGATCATCGCCGGGGCCCGCGCCCACGCCAGCGAGGCCGGCTTCAAGCCGATGACGGTGGTCGTCCTGGACGACGGCGGCCACGTGGTGGCGGTCGAGCGCGAGGACGGCTCGTCCATGAAGCGCTTCGAGATCGGCTTCGGCAAGGCGCACGGCGCCCTGTCGCTCGGCATGGGCTCGCGCTCGCTCATGGGCCGGGCCGAGCAGCAGCCCTACTTCATCGCGGCGGTCACCTCGGCCGTCGGCGGTGCGCTCGTCCCGGTGCCCGGTGGGGTGCTCGTCCGCGACGGCGACGGCGCCCTGCTCGGGGCGGTCGGCATCACCGGCGACACCTCCGACAACGACGAGGCCGCGGCGGTCGCCGGCATCGGGGCCGCCGGCCTCACCGCGCAGGTCGACTGAGGGGAGGACGGGGGATGTCGAGCACGAGCGGAGCGGCGACCGACGCGAACGCCGGCATCGCTGCGGTGGCCCGCCGGGCCGCCGAGCTGCTCCCCGCGGCCGGGGTCATCACCGACCGCACGGAGCTGCGGACCTACGAGTGCGACGGGCTCGCCCACTACCGGGTCACCCCGGCCCTCGTGGTGATCCCGGAGGACGCCGCCCAGCTGGCCGCGATCGTCCGCACCTGCGCCGAGCACCGGGTGCCCTACGTCGCCCGCGGCTCGGGCACCGGCCTCTCCGGCGGCGCGCTGCCGCACGCGGAGGGCGTCCTGATCGTGACGTCGCGGATGCGCACGATCCGGGAGGTGCGCCGGGAGGACCAGCGCGCGGTCGTCGAGCCGGGCGTGATCAACCT
The DNA here is from genome assembly GCF_039531775.1 of Nocardioides koreensis. NCBI lineage: Bacteria > Bacillati > Actinomycetota > Actinomycetes > Propionibacteriales > Nocardioidaceae > Nocardioides > Nocardioides koreensis. The sequence continues at coordinate 162,436 of NZ_BAAAQR010000008.1, forward strand.
CGACGTGACCCGGGCGGCGACGCCGCACGGCTACTACTACGCCCCCGACCCGTCGAGCCAGCAGATCTGCTCGATCGGCGGCAACGTCGCCGAGAACTCCGGCGGCGCGCACTGCCTGAAGTACGGCTTCACCACCAACCACGTGGTCGGCGCCGAGTTCGTCACCGCCGACGGCGACACCGTCCCCCTCGGTGGTGCGGCCCCGGACAGCCCGGGCTACGACCTGCTCGGCGCCGTCGTCGGCTCCGAGGGCACGCTGGGCATCGTCACCTCCACGACCGTGCGGCTGGTCCGGCTGCCCGAGGAGGTGCGCACGATCCTCGTCGGGTTCGAGTCCACCGACCAGGCCGGCGCCGCCACGTCGGCGATCATCGCGGCCGGCATCGTGCCCGCTGCCATCGAGATGATGGACGCGCTCGCGATCGAGGCCGCCGAGGCCGCGGTGCACTGCAACTACCCCCGAGGCGCCGGCGCGGTCCTCGTGATCGAGCTCGACGGCGCCGCCACCGAGGTGGAGCAGGAGTACACCGAGGTCGAGCGGCTCTGCGAGGTCAACGGCGCCTTCGAGCAGCGGCTCGCGACCGACCCGGCCGACCGGGCGCTGATCTGGAAGGGCCGCAAGTCGGCGTTCGCGGCGGTCGGGCGGATCAGCCCCGACTACATCGTCCAGGACGGGGTCATCCCGCGCACCGCGCTCCCGCAGGTCCTCAAGGCCATCGCCGACCTGTCGAGCTCCTCGGGTGTCCGGGTCGCGAACGTGTTCCACGCCGGTGACGGGAACCTGCACCCCCTGGTGCTCTTCGACGACGCGGTCGAGGGAGCGGGCGAGGCCGCCGAGGAGGTCAGCGGCGCGATCCTCGACCTGTGCATCGAGCACGGTGGCTCGATCACCGGGGAGCACGGCGTCGGCATGGACAAGGCGAAGTACATGCCGCGGATGTACACCGAGGAGGACCTCGACACCATGCAGCTGGTCCGCTGCGCCTTCGACCCGCAGAGCATCTCCAACCCGGGCAAGGTGTTCCCGACCCCCAGGCTGTGCGGCGAGGTGCCGGGGCGCCACAAGGGTGCGCACCCGTTGCAGGAGTCCGGCGTGGCGGAGGTCTTCTGATGAGCACCGGGACCATCGACGCGACCGCGCGCGAGGCGCTGGCCTCGGCCTGCGCCGACGTGCACGACCCGCAGGAGGGTGACGCGGTGGACGGCGTGCGGCCGGGCCTGGTCGCCCGGCCCGCCGACACCGACCAGGTCGCGGAGGTGATGCGGGCCGCGGCCGCCCACCGGCTGAGCGTCGTTCCGCGCGGGCGCGGCACCAAGATGACCTGGGGCACCGCGCCGAGGAACGCGGACGTGCTCCTCGACCTCGGCGCCCTCGACCAGGTGCTCGACCATGCGGCCGGCGACCTCATCGTCGCCGCCCAGGCCGGCGCCCGGCTGGCCGACGTACAGACGGTGGTGGGCCGGGGCGGACAGCGGCTGGCGCTGGACGAGACCGTCCCCGGCACCAGCATCGGCGGCCTGCTCGCCGCCAACACCAGCGGGCCGCGCCGCGTCGCGACCGGCACCGCCCGGGACCTGCTGATCGGCATCACCGTGGTGCGCGCCGACGGCGTGGTCGCGCGGGCCGGGGGCCGGGTCGTGAAGAACGTGGCCGGCTACGACCTCGGCAAGCTGATGATCGGCTCCCACGGGACGCTCGCCGTCGTCACCGACGCCACCTTCCGGCTGCACCCGGTCCCCGCCTCGCACCAGTGGGTCACCGTCGACGTCGACGACCCCGCGCGGGCCCACGAGCTGGCGCAGTCGGTCGTCCACTCCCAGACCGTCCCGGCCGCCGTCGAGGTCGGCTGGGCCGAGGGCCGCGGGACCGTGAGCGTGCTGCTCGAGGGGCGCGACGAGGGTGTCGCCGCCCGGACCGAGAGCATCCGGGGCCTGCTGGGTGCGGGGGCCACCGCCGACGCGGACGCCCCGGCCGGCGGCGCGACGTACCCCTGGGACCTGGCCGCTCGCGGTGACGACCGCGTGACCGCGCTCAAGCTCACCTTCGTGCTCTCCGGCCTCGCCGACGTGCTCGCCGCGGCGCACGGCAGCGGGGTCACCCTGCGCGGCTCCGCCGGGGCGGGCGTGGCGTACGCCGCGGTGCCGCCCGGCACCCCGGTCGAGGAGGTGCGCGCCGTGGTCGACCGGCTGCGCGGCGCCTGCGCCCGGCACGGCGGCAGCACCGTCGTCGTGGACGCCCCCGCCGCCGTCAAGGACGCCGTCGACGTGTGGGGCCCGGTCCCGGCGCTCGGGCTGATGCGGCGGGTCAAGGACCAGTTCGACCCCGACCACCGGCTCGCGCCGGGCCGCTTCGTGGGAGGCATCTGATGGACCAGCGCACCGACCAGGCCGCGATCGGCGAGACCGGCAGCATCATCGACCTCGGCCTGCCCGCGGCGGGCGGCGCCTTCGACGAGCACCACCCGCCGGACGCCGCGCTCATCGGCGACTGCGTGCACTGCGGCTTCTGCCTGCCGACCTGCCCGACCTACGTCCTGTGGGGCGAGGAGATGGACAGCCCGCGTGGTCGGATCTACCTGATGAAGGAGGGCCTCGAGGGCGAGGCCATGTCCGACGAGATGGTGTCGCACTGGGACGCCTGCCTCGGCTGCATGTCGTGCGTGACCGCGTGCCCGTCCGGGGTGCAGTACGACACCCTCATCGAGCAGACCCGCGCCCAGGTCGAGCGCCGCCACGAGCGCTCGGCCTCCGACCGGGCGCTGCGCTCGCTGATCTTCTCGATCTTCCCGCACCCGCGGCGGCTGCGGCTGCTGCGCGGCCCGCTGCGCGCAATGCAGCGCACCGGCCTGGACCGGGCGGTTCGCCGGACCGGGCTGCTGGAGCGGATGGCACCCCAGCTCGCCGCCATGGAGAGCCTCGCGCCTCGGCTCGGCAAGCCGGAACGACTTCCCGAGCGGGTCCCCGCCACGGGGCAGCGCCGCGCTGTCGTCGGCATGCTGACCGGCTGCGTGCAGGGAGCCTTCTTCCCCGGCGTGAACGCCGCCACCGCGCGGGTGCTGCAGGCGGAGGGCTGCGACGTCGTCGTGCCCCGCGGGCAGGGCTGCTGCGGGGCGCTGTCGGTGCACAACGGCCGCGAGGCGGAGGCGCAGCGGTACGCCCGCGGCATCGTCGACACCTTCGAGGCCGCCGGCGTGGACCGGGTCGTGGTCAACGCCGCCGGCTGCGGGTCCACGATGAAGGACTACGCCCGGCTGCTCGCCGACGACCCGGCGTACGCCGACCGGGCCAAGGCCCTCGCCGAGAAGGTGAAGGACGTCTCCGAGGTCCTCGACGAGCTCGGGCCGGTCGCCGTCCGGCACCCCCTCGAGATGACCGTCGCCTACCACGACGCCTGCCACCTCGCCCACGCCCAGGGCGTGCGTGCCCAACCCCGACGGCTGCTCGACGCGATCCCCGGCCTCGAGCTGCGGGAGATCGCCGAGGCCGAGCTGTGCTGCGGCTCGGCCGGGATCTACAACATCCTCAAACCCGAGCCGGCCCGCGAGCTCGGTGACCGCAAGGCCGCCAACATCGTCGCGACGGGGGCGCAGGTGCTGGTCACCGCGAACCCCGGGTGCCTGATGCAGGTGACCTCCGCGATCGAGCGCTCCGGGCACCCCATGGGGATGGCCCACACCGTCGAGGTGCTCGACGCCTCCCTGCGCGGCCTGCCCGCCGACAGCCTCGTGCGACCGCCGGTCGCCACCGCCTAGCCCATCCGCCCATCACCCCGGAGTAGCCATGTTCCAGCAAAGTCTCGACCCGGTCGGCGGGTCGCTCGCCCTCAGTGCGCTGTGCGGTGCGCTGCCACTGGTGACCCTGTTCCTCCTGCTCGGCGGTCTGCGCATGAAGGCGTGGATGGCCGGCCTGATCTCGCTCGGGGTCGCGCTGGTCGTGGCCGTCGCGCTGTTCGAGATGCCCGCCGGGCAGGCGCTGCTGACCGCGAGCGAGGGCGCCGTCTTCGGCTTCTTCCCGATCATGTGGATCGTCGTCAACGCGATCTGGGTCTACAACCTGACGGTGGCCAGCGGACACTTCGACGTGTTGCGCCGCTCCTTCGGGCGGGTCAGCCCGGACCACCGGATCCAGGCCATCATCATCGCGTTCTGCTTCGGTGCGCTGCTCGAGGCGCTGGCCGGCTTCGGCACGCCGGTGGCGATCTCCGTGGTGATGCTGATGGCGCTGGGCTTCGACCCGCTCAAGGCGGCCGCCACGGCGCTGATCGCGAACACCGCACCGGTGGCGTTCGGCGCGCTGGCCGTCCCGATCACGACGCTGGCCACGGTCACCTCGGGCGTGAGCGACGCTCCGGGCCTCGACGTGGACACCCTGGGCAGCATGGTCGGTCGCCAGACCCCGCTGCTGGCCGTGATCGTGCCGCTGATCCTGGTCTTCGTCGTCGACGGCCGGCGCGGCGTGCGGCAGACCTGGCTCCCGGCCGTGGTCGCGGGCGTCGTCTTCGCGATCGGCCAGTTCGTGGCCTCGAACTACATCTCGGTGCCGCTGACCGACATCGTCGCCTCGCTGGTCTCCGCCGCCGCCGTGGTCCTGCTGCTGCGGGTCTGGTCGCCCGAAGAGGAGGTCACCGAGGTCGTGACCTCGGGCGCGGTCGCTGCCGGTGACTCCGGTCCCGGCTCCAAGGTCGGCGCGGCCGTCGGCGACGGCCACGCGGAGCGGTCGACCAGTGGTCGTCACTCGGCCCCCGGCGGCGCCGGGACGACCGAGTCCGGGTCCGAGTCGACGGTCCACGACTCCTCCGCGGACGTGATGAAGGCCTACGCGCCGTACCTGGTGATCATCGCCCTCTTCTCGATCGCCAACATCCCCGCGGTGGTGGACTTCCTGGCCGAGTCGCCCTGGACGACGGTGTTCCAGTGGCCGGGCCTCGACCTGCGCAACACCGCCGGCGACCCGCTCGCCTCGATGACCTTCAAGTTCAACTGGCTGCCCGCCGCGGGCACGCTGATGGTGATCGCCGGTCTCATCACCGGGGCGATCCTCAAGCTCTCCCCGAGCCGGATGCTGAAGACCTACGGCGCGACGTACCACGAGCTGCGCTGGGCGATCCTCACCGTGATGGCGGTCCTCGGCCTGGCCTACGTGATGAACGGCTCCGGCGAGACCACCAGCCTCGGCGTGTGGCTGGCCGGCGCGGGCTCCCTGTACGTCGTGCTGTCGCCCGTGCTCGGCTGGATCGGTGTCGCGGTCACCGGCTCGGACACCTCCGCCAACGCGCTGTTCGGTGCGCTGCAGGTGCAGACCGCGGCCAAGGCCGGGCTCGACCCGGTGCTGATGGCGGCGGCGAACTCCTCCGGCGGCGTGCTCGGCAAGATGGTCAGCCCGCAGAACCTCGCCATCGCGGCCGCAGCCGTCGGCATGGCCGGTCGGGAGGGCGACATCTTCCGCAAGGTCCTAGGCTGGAGCCTCGTCCTGCTGGTCCTGATGTGCCTCATCGTCACCCTGCAGTCGACGTTCGTCCTCAGCTGGATGGTGCCCTAGGAGCCCCGCATGGTCGACGCCCCCGCGGGGTCCCGCGCCGCCGGGTCGGTCCAGTCCGTCGACCGGTCCCTGGACCTGCTCGAGGCGCTGGCACAGGAGGAGAAGCCGGTCGGGGTCGCCGAGCTGGTCGAGCTGACCGGGCTGCCGCAGGGGACCGTGCACCGGCTGCTCCAGAGCCTGAACCAGCGCGGGTACGTACGCCGCGACGCCTCGCGGAAGTACTCCCTCGGCGCCTCGGCGGTCCGGCTGGCCGACGCGGCCCAGCGGTCGCTGGCCCGCAGCGCGCGACCGCACCTCGCCGAGCTCGTCGAGCTGTCGGGGGAGACCGCGAACCTCGCGGTGCTCGAGGGCGACGACGTGGTCTACGTCGCCCAGGTGCCGTCCCCGCACACCCTGCGGATGTTCGCCGAGGTGGGGCGGCACGTGCCGCCGCACTCCACGGCCGTCGGCAAGGTGCTGCTCGCGGGGATGCCGCGCGAGCGGGCCCTCGCGGTGCTGCGTCGTACCGGCCTCGCGCCGCGGACCCCCAGCACCATCACCGACCTCGACGAGTTCGCCACCGAGCTCGACCTGGTGGTGGTGCAGGGCTGGGCCGCGGACGAGGAGGAGCAGGAGGCCGGGGTGCGCTGCGTGGCGGTCCCGGTCGGTGCGCCGGGCGCCGTCGTGGCGGCGCTGTCCCTGTCGGGTCCGGCCGACCGGTTCGCCGGCGGCCGGACCGACGGGCTGGTCGCGCAGATGCAGCGCGTCGCCCGGGCCTTCGCCGACGCCTGACCGGGCCCTTGGGGGCACTCAGTCTCTCGAGCGCAACCCGCCGGTGCCGAACGACGGGCAGTTCGGCTGTCGGCGCTGCGAGCCAGGCGTGAGCATCTCTCTGCGCGCGCGAACTGCCAGTTCTGCGCGACGCTGCAGATCAGCGGGGCGTCACCCAGCGAGCGGACGAGGCCCCTCGGCGCGTTCGCGACGAAGCGGTCCCGCCCGGAAGTCGAATAGGTTGCGTCTCGTGGCGGAGTCAGACGAACGGACGACGAGTTCCCCCTCGGACAATCCTGTGGACCCGAGCCAGGCATGGCTGGAACTCGCTCCGGACTACGAGCGGGCCCGCACCAGGGAGGACTCGCTGGACCGACTCGTGGAGTGGCCTGCGCAGCGAGACCTTCTGGGCGATGTCGCCGGACGGTCGGTGCTCGACCTCGGTTGCGGCAATGGAGGCAAGCTCGCTGAGCTGGTTCGAGACGGTGCGACTGCCTCCGTCGGTGTCGATGTCAGTGGCAACTTCCTCAGTGTCCCGGTCCCTGGCCTGGAACTGGTCCAAGGCGATCTCAATGAGCTGGATGCCGTGCCGCGGATTGCGGGCCGCACGTTCGACCGGATCCTGTTCCTGCAGTCTTTCGGCTACGCGACGGATCCCGTCCGCACTCTGCAGGCAGCGCGCGCGATGCTGGCCGACGATGGATTCATCCTGCTGACCAAGACGCAACCGATCCGATACGCCGTCGAGCAGGCCGAGAGAAACCAGACTTCCTTGGGCGAGGAGTACTTCTCCACCGCGAGGTTCTCCTACCTCAGCGGCTGGAACGATCAGATCACCCTCACCAAGCGGCGCTACACCATCTCCGACCTGATCAACGTGTTCAGTGCCGCAGGGCTGTGGATCGAGACCGCGATCGAGCCTCAACTTTCCGAGGACGCCCGACGCCGCTATCCGCACAAGCAGGCCTGGATGAACACCTACCTCGGCATCCTGGTCTTCAAGCTCCGGCCCCATCCCGGCCGGTAGCCGAGATCCCGAGTGGTGGCCACGGGCCGGTCAGATGCCTTCGGGCTCGACAGGGACACACGCAATGAGACTGCCGGAACGTGTCCGGTCAGCGGGCGGGCTCGATGCGGCCGACGACCTCGCCGAGGGCGATCCGGCCCCCGCCGGTGCCGGGCGCGGTGTAGCGGAGGACGACCTCGTCGCCGTCCTCGAGGAACGTGCGGCCGCCCTCCCAGTGCTCGGCGCCGAACGGCTCCTTGCCGCCCCAGCTGAGCTCCAGGAACGACCCGCGCTGGTCGGGCTCGGTGCCGCTGATGGTGCCCGAGGCGTAGAGGTCGCCCGTGCGCAGCGACGCGCCGTTGACGGTCATGTGGGCCAGCATCTGGGCTGGGGACCAGTACATCGTCCGGTACGGCGGCCGGCTGACGACCTCGCCGTTCAGCACGACCTCGACGTCGATGTCGAGCCCCTTCGCCTCGCCGGGGCCGAGGTAGGGCAGCGGCGTCGGGTCCTGCCCCGGCAGCTCGGTCCAGGCGGCGCCGAGCGCTTGCAGCGGGGTGACCCAGTGCGAGACCGAGGTGGCGAAGGACTTGCCCAGGAACGGGCCGAGCGGGACGTACTCCCAGGCCTGGATGTCGCGGGCCGACCAGTCGTTGAGCCCGACGACGCCGAAGACGTGGTCGGGGAACGCGTCGTGAGCCACCGGGGACCCGAGCTCGGAGCCGCTGCCGACGACGAAGCCGAGCTCGGCCTCGATGTCGAGGCGCCGGCTGGGGCCGAAGGACGGCACCTCCTCGGTCGGCGCCTTTCGCTGGCCCTGGGGTCGCACCACCGGCGTGCCCGAGCCGACCACGGTGCCGGCCCGGCCGTGGTAGCCGACGGGGAGGTGCTTCCAGTTCGGCAGCAGCGGCTCCTGGCCGGGGCGGAAGATCCGGCCGACGTTGGAGGCGTGGTACTCGGAGGCGTAGAAATCGACGTAGTCGGCGACCTCCACGGGCAGGTGCAGGCTGACGTCGGCGAGCGGCACCAGGTGCGGCTGGGTGCGCGCGCGGTGCACCTCGTCACCGAGCACCTCGACGATCCACCCGCGGGCGGTACGCCACCACTCGCCCCCCATGGCCATGAAGGCGTTCAGGCTGGGCGTCCGCCAGGCCGCGGCCAGCTCGGACGCGGGGTCGCCGAGCTCCGCGACCGGCGCCAGGTCGAGGACGTGGTCGCCGATCCGGACGCCCACCCGGGGCTCCTCGCCCGGCCGCGAGAACACGCCGTACGGCAGGTTGTCGATGTCGAAGAGCGAGCCGGCGGCTCCCTCGACCCAGGTGGTGGTCATCGCTGCTCCGTCAGTCCGAGGGTGATCAGGTCGTCGAGCGGCTCGCTGAACGAGCAGGAGCCGAACGAGGTGAACCAGCGCCGGGCGCCGGCGAGGTCGGCCGCGCCCGCCGCCGCGGCCAGGGCGGCGCCGTCGCGTTGCTCGAGGGTCTCCGCGACCTCCGCGGCCGAGGCGCCGTCGAAGGCCCGGCGCGTCGCGAGCAGAAGGTTGACGAAGCCGTGGTGCTCGAAGCCGTCCTCGCCGGTGTGGCGCACCGCGTTGTGGAGCCCGGCGGTGCACTTGAACGGCGTCTCGCGGTCCAGGGAGGCGTCGATCCAGGCCGCCAGCTCGGGTGCGGTCGGGAAGAGGTGGGCCTCCAGGCCCCCGGTACGGAACTTCAGGCGCAGCTCCGCGGCCGCCACCTCGTCGGCCGCGGCCAGCCACTGGTACGTCGGGTCGCCGGGCGGCAGCTCGACGAAGACCGGGACGTCCTCGCCGAGGACGCCCTCGCCGCGGGCCGCGTCGACGGCGGCCACCACGCGGCGGGCGTTGCCGGCCAGGTCGTCGAGGTCGCGCAGCGCGATCTCCACGCCCGCCGGCGTCAGGTTCGACCGTGCGCACGCCTGCGCCGGGCCGGCGATCTGGCCGGCTCCGCCGGTGACGACGATCGAGACCGGGAGGTCGGCGCCGGGTGCGGCTGCCACCTTCGGCACGTCGGTGTCGCGCAGCACGAACGTGCCGACGAGGTCGGCGTACGCCGTGCCGCGCCGTTCGACGTAGGCCGCCGCGGCGTCGGCGAGGTCGGCGTTGCCGGGCGGGAAGATGGCCGCGTCGTCGATGATCTCGACCCACGCGGCCTCGAGTGGGGGCGTCACGCGGCCACTCTAACTGCGCAGCGCATATCGGACGAGGCCGTCCGATTATCGACATGTCGTTCAGACCAGGGCCGAGCGGCCACGCTTGGCCAGCTGGTCGGCGACGATGAGTCGCTGCACCTCGCTGGCCCCCTCCCAGATCCGCTCGACGCGCAGCTCGCGGAAGAACCGCTCGGCGACGTTCTCGCGCATGTAGCCACGGCCGCCGAAGACCTGGACGGCCCGGTCCGCCACCCGCCCGGCCATCTCGGAGGCGTAGAGCTTGGCCATCGAGCAGCGCGCGTGCAGCACCTTGCGGTCGGTCCCCGCGTCGACCGAGCGGGCCGTCTCGTAGGTCATCGCCCGGGCGGCGAAGAGCTCGGTGACGCTGTCGGCGAGCATCGCCTGGACCAGCTGCTTGCGGATCAGTGGCTCGCCGCCGACGCGACGCTCCCGGGCGAACGCCGTGGCCTCGTCGACCAGGCGCTCGGCCGCGCCGAGGCACCGGGCGGCCACCATCAGGCGCTCGAAGCGGAACCACTCGAAGACGAAGGACATCCCGTCCTCCTCCGTCCCGACCAGGTGGGTGGACGGCACCCGGACCCCCTCGAACGCGACGACCGGGTGCCGGTGCCCGAGCGTGTGGGTGTACGCCGGGGTGCGGACCACGCGCACCCCCGGCGCGTCCACGTCCACGACGAAGAGCGCCTGGTCGCCGGCGTGCGGGCCGGATGCGAGCACGGCCTGGAAGAAGACGTAGTCGGCCTCGTGGAACGACGTGACGTGCCACTTGACGCCGTCCAGCACGTAGTCGTCGCCGTCCCGGTGCGCGGTCGCGGCCAGGTCCGTGAGGTCGGAGCCGGCCCCCTCCTCGGTGATCGCGTAGCACTCCTGCAGCTCGCCGCGCACCGTCGGCAGCAGCCAGCGCTCCCGCTGGTGGTCGTTGGCGACCTCGGGCCACCAGGACGGGGGTGTCGCCAGGCACCACGCCAGGCCGTTGGTGACGCGCCCGCCCTGCTCCTGGACAAGCACCTGCTGGAGGCTCGTGAGTCCGGGTCCGCCGACCGAGGTGGGCATGTTCGTCGCGTACAGGCCGAGCTCGAGCGCCCGCCGGTGGTGCTTGCCGGCGACGTCGTCGGGGAGCCGGCCGTCGTGCTCCTCGGCCGCGGTCTCCCAGTCGATCAGCTCGTCGCAGAAGGCCCGGGCGCGCTCCTGCAGCTCGAGGTCCTCGGCGCTCAGCCCGTACATCGGCGGCTCCCCGGGGTCGTGCGGCAGTGGCGGACGGCGTCATTGACTGACCGTTCAGTCTATGCCAGCCTCGACAGGGTGACCAGCGCATCGCCGCGGACCGCCGATGCCGTCGTCGTGGGCGGCGGCACTGTCGGGGCCTGGTGTGCCTGGTTCCTGAGGGAGACCGGCCTGGCCGACGTCGTGCTGCTCGAGCGGCACACCCTCGGCTCCGGCGCCAGCTCGCGGGCGGCCGGCATGGTGCGGGCCCAGGGCGGCACCGAGACGGCCGTCCGGCTGGGGATGTTCAGCCGAGAGTTCTACGCGGGCCAGCGCGAGCGGCTCGGCATCGACTCCGGGTTCGTCGCCCAGGGCTACTTCATGCCCTGCTTCTCCGAGCGGGAGGTGGCCGAGGCTCGGGCCAGGATCGCGATGCAGCAGTCGCTCGGGCTCGAGGTCCGGTGGGTCGGCCCCGACGAGCTCGACGACCTCAACCCGGCGCTGGGGCGCGGCCTGACGCTCGGCGCGTCGTACGCACCCGGGGACGGCTACATCGACCCGCCGCGCAACGTGCTGGCCTACACCGCGGCGCTCTTCACCTCCGGCGTCCGTGTCCGCGAGCGCACGGCGTTCGAGGGCCTCGAGCGGAGGGGGGGACGGGTGACGGGGGTGCAGACCTCGGACGGCGTGATCGCCACCGAGCGCGTGGTGCTGACGGGCGGGCCGACCCTGGCCGCGGTCGGCCGGGCGGCCGGAGCGAGCATCCCGGCCGGGGGAGCCCGGCACCAGGTCGTGGTGACCGAGCCGCATCCCGACCTCGCACCCGAGCGGCTGCCGATGGTCTTCGACGTCGCCTCGGGCATCTACTGGCGCCCAGAGGAGGGCGGCGTGCTGTGGGGGATGAGCAACCCCGACGAGCGACCCGGCGAGGCCGCCGAGCTGGACTGGTCCTACTACGAGAAGATGCGCCAGCGGATGGCGACGCTGCTGCCCGCGACCGCAGGACTCGGCCTGCGCAAGGCCTGGGCGGCCACGATCGACTTCACCCCCGACCACCTGCCGATCCTCGGGCCGCTGCTGACGCCCGACGGCCCGGTCGCCGGCGCCACGGTCGCGGCGGCGGGTGGCCACGGGATGATGTGGGGCCCCGGCGTCTCCCGGGCCGCCGCCGACCTCGCGCTCACCGGCACCACCGACGTCGTCGACGTCAGCGACCTCGGTCTCGACCGCTTCGACGAGCACGGCCGCAGCCGGCTGGCCCCGGACCCGATCGCGCTGCCGTTCCCCGAGAGCGTCGGCAGGCCCGTCTAGGGCACGTCTCTCAAGTCGATGCGCCTGCTGCGTGGGCCTTCGCATCCGATCTGGCGGCGTTGTCGGCGACTCGCGGGACTCCGTCCCGCCTTCGCGCCTCCGCCTTGCCAGATACGGCGCGAAACCCCGCTCGCGACGGCGTCGACTTGAGAGACGCACCCTAGGGGTCGGCCGCGGCCAGCACCAGGGCGTCGACCGCCACCGCGCCCCCGGGATGGACGATCAGCGGGTTCACGTCGACGGCGGCGAGGAGGTCGCCGAGCTCCATCACGACCGTCGACATGGTGACCACGGCCTCGACCACCGGCGCCACCGGCAGCGCCGGCCCGCCGCGGTGGCCGGCGAGCAGCCGGGCCACCTTCAGCGACCCGAGGAGGCGTCGCGCGAGGGCGCCGTCCACCGGCGGGAGGGCCACGGCCCGCTGCGCCAGCAGCTCCACGAGGGTGCCGCCCGCGCCCACCACGACCAGCGGGCCGAGCAACGGGTCCCGGTGCATCCCGAGGGCGATCTCCACCCCAGCGGGCACCTGGCGCTGCACGGTCACGCACGGCCCGAGGCGCGCGGCGAGCTCGGCGTACGCCGCCGCGACGGCCGGGGCGTCGGCGAGGCCGAGGCGTACGCCGTCGACGTCGACCTTGTGGGTGGCCTCCGATGCGGCCGTCTTGAGGACGACCGGGTAGCCGAGCCGCTCGGCCGCGCGCACCGCCGTGTCCGGGTCGGTGGCACGGGTCGTCGGCGCGACCGGCAGGCCGTAGTCGGCGACGAGCGCGAGCGGGTCGAGGTCCGGGGAGCCGAGCCGCGCCGCCCACCGGTCGCGTCGCGCCCGGTCGACCGGGAGGGGGTCCGGGCGTACGGGCGCGGGACCGGCCAGCAGGTGGCCCAGCGCCCGCAGGCCCGAGCGGGTGCCCTCCAGCACCGGGACGCCCCGCCCCCGCAGGTCGGCGGCGAGCGGCTGGTCGACGGCGCTGGAGAGGTTCGTGAGCACCGCCACCGGCTTGTCGGTGTGCTCGACCAGCCGGTCCACCGCCCGGGGGAACGAGTCGTCCCCGTCGTACTCCGGCACCAGGTCGACGGCCAGCGCGACCACGTCGACGGCGTCGTCGTCGGCGAGCGCGGTCAGGCAGCCCGCGAAGAGGTCCTCGGTGCGGGACCCGTTGCCCCACACGTCGAGCGGGTTGGTCGGCTCGAGCCCGGGATCCAGCAGGGCCGCGAGCCGGGCCGTCGTCGCCTCGGACAGGCCGGCGAACGGGATGCCGAGCCGGTCGGCCACGTCGGCGACGAGGACCCGTTCCGCGCCGGAGTCGTGGACGGTGGCGATCCCGCCGGTGCGCCCGTCGGCGGCGCGGGCCCTGACCCGCCGGCCGATCGCGAAGGCCTCGAGGCTGTCGACGAGCTCGCCGAGGTCGTCGCAGCGGTGCACGCCGTACGCCGCGGTCAGCGCCTCCCACGCGGCGTCCGAGCCGGCCAGCGCCCCGGAGTGGGCGCCCACGAGGTCGCGTCCGCGCCTCGAGCTGCCCACCGTGAGCGCCACGACCGGGATGTCGCGGTCGGCCGCCTCGGCGAGGGCGGCACGCAGCCGCGGCACGTCGCGCATCGTCTCCTGGACCAGTCCGACGACGCGGGTCTCCTCCCGTTCCAGGGCGTGGGCCAGGTAGTCGGCGGTGGTCGTGACGAGCTCCTGCCCCGAGGAGACGACCAGGGAGTACTCCAGGCGACGGTGGGTGCGCAGCAGGGCGGAGAACACCGACCCCGAGTGGGTGACCAGGGCGATCGGCCCGGGCGTCAGGTCCTCCGGCTCGAGGTAGCCGAGCGCGCGGACGCCCCGCGTGACGTCGACGAAGCCCATGCACCCGGCCCCGCACACCTCGAGCCCGTCGGCCGCGGCGACCAGCTGCTCCCCGAGGCCGTGCGCGCTGCCGAAGACGACCCCGCCGCCGTCGCCGCGGGCGGCCGCCAGCCGCACCTGGTCGACCAGGGCGGCGTCGGGCACGCCGAGCAGCACCAGGTCGACCGGGTCCGGGACGTCCGCGAGGGACGGCAGGCAGGCGTGCCCGGCCACGTCACGGTGGCGCGGGTTGACCAACCAGGCCTTCTCGACGCCGGGGCTGCGCAGCACCTCGGTGGTCATCCGCCAGCCGAGCGAGTCCGGTCGGTCGCCGGCGCCCACCACCGCGACGGTGCGGGCCTCGAGCATCCGCCGCAGCCGCGGCCGGACCGTGGCGAGGGCCATCGGCCCGCGGTCAGCGACCCAGGCCGGCGCGCAACCGGCGCGGTGGCCGGCGCTCGGCCCGGGCGTCCCGCAGGACCGCACGCGCCGCCTGCATCCCCGGGATGCCGCAGACCCCGCCGCCGGCATGGGTCGCGGAGCTGGCGTAGTAGAGGCCGTGGACCGGTGTGCGGTGGTCGGCGTACCCGGGGGCCGGCCGGAGGTGGAACAGCTGCTCGAGGGAGAGCTCGCCGTGGACGATGTTGCCGCCGATCAACCCGTACTCCGTCTCCATCGTGTGCGGGCACACGATGTCGCGCGCGATGACGGAGTCCGCGAAGCCGGGCGCGACCTCGTCGTACAGGGCGACCATCCGGTCGGCGTACGCCTCCAGCTCCGCGGTGTGCGGCTCGGCGTGCCACTCCTCGGGCACCCACTGGGTGAACATCGAGAAGACGTGGGTCACCGTGCGCAGGCCCGCCCGGGCGAGGTACGCCGCGGAGACCAGGCCGTTGTGGCCGCCTCCCACGACGACGGCGTCGTACTCGTTGGCCATGGTCCTCACCTGTTCCGGGATGGATGGTCGAGTGACTGACTGACTGTTCAGTCTATGAGCGTGCTACGGTGCCCGGCAAGGATCCGCCGCCCGACCCCCGCAGGAGACCCGTGGCAGTCAAGGAACCGGTCAAGGGCACCGGTGCGGCCGTGGCCGACGCGCGGCGCGACCAGATGCTGGCCGCGGCGGCCCGGCTCATCGCGGAGCGCGGCTTCTCCGACACCCGCATCGCCGACGTGGCCTCGCGGGTGGGGGCGAGCCCGGCCCTGGTCATCTACTACTTCGGCACCAAGGACAGCCTCCTCACCGAGGCCCTGCGCTGGTCCGAGCGGTCGTTCTACGCCGCGGTCGAGGAGATGCTCCACGAGAGCGCCTCCGTCGACGCGCGGATCGGGACGCTCGTGTCCTGGTGCCTGCCCGAGACCCGACGCCGGTCCGACGACTGGGGCCTGTGGTTCGACCTGTGGGTGCAGGCCTTCCGCCACCCCGAGGTCAAGAAGGACCGCGCCGAGCTCGACCAGCAGTGGCGTGACCTGGTCGCCCGGGTGGTCCGCGCCGGCGTCGAGGCGGGGGAGGTGGGCGAGGTCGACGTCGAGGAGTTCACGATCATGTGGGCCGCCCTGCTGGACGGGCTCGTGGTGCAGGTGGCCCTCGACGACCCGGTCGTCGACGGTGCCCTCGCCCGGCGGATCGCGCTGGACGTCGCACGCCGCAACCTCGGCCTGCGCTGAGTGACCCGGGCGGCCCCGCCGGTCAGCTCGGGATCAGGCGCACCGCCGACGGCGCGACGGTGACCACGACGTCGGAGCCCGTGGCCAGCCAGAGTGGTGGCTCGCCCAGGACGTTCGGCACGTCGGCCGTGAGGGTGAGGCCGGCACAGTCGACGAGCACCGCCGTGTGCGCTCCGCGGAAGGTCACCGTGGACACCCGACCGGGCAGGCGGTTGGTCAGTTCCGGGGTCGCGCCGGCGTCGGCCGCCCGGTCCACCGGGCCCACCTCGACCCGTTCGGGCCGCACCATCAGCTGCACGGTCTCGCCGACCCCCGGGTCCCACTCGCTCTTGGCGACCGTGAGCGGCTGCTCGCCGACCGCGCAGGTGAGACCTTCCGGTCCGACCGTGCGAACCGTGGCCTCCCACAGGTTCGTGGTGCCCAGGAACGTCGCCACGTGCACCGAGGCCGGCTGGGAGTAGACCTCGCCGGGGGTGCCGACCTGCAGGACCTTGCCGTCGCGGAGCACCGCCAGCCGGTCCGACATCGTCAGGGCCTCCTCCTGGTCGTGGGTGACGTAGACGAACGTCGTGCCGACGACGCGCTGCAGCGACCGCAGCTCCACCTGCAGCTGCTTGCGCAGCTTGGCGTCGAGCGCCCCCATCGGCTCGTCGAGCAGCAGGACGGTCGGCTCGAGGACCAGGGCCCGGGCCAGCGCGACGCGCTGCTGCTGGCCGCCGGACAGCTGGTGGGGCTTGCGCCGGGACAGCTGCCCGAGCTGGACGAGCTCGAGCGCCTTGCCGACGCGGCGTCGGACCTCGTCGCGGCTCGCGTGCTGGTAGCGCAGGCCGAAGGCGACGTTCTCGAAGACGTCGAGGAACGGGAAGAGCGCGTAGGACTGGAAGACCGTGTTGACCGGGCGCTTGTGCGGCGGCACGTCGGCCAGCGACCGGCCGTCGAGGTCGACGCTGCCCGCATCGGGGCGCTCGAAGCCCGCGATGATCCGCAGCGTCGTCGTCTTGCCGCACCCGGAGGCGCCGAGCAGCGAGAAGAACTCACCCGCCCGCACGTCGAGGTCGATGCCGTCGACCGCGACCTCGTCGCCGAAGCGCTTGACCAGACCCGAGAGCGTGAGGGCGCCGGCCATTCACGTCTCCACGGTGACGAGGCGGGAGGCCAGGTGGTCGCAGTTCACCACGAGCCGGTCGACGTCCTCGTCGGTGTGCTGCACCGACAGCAGCCACTGCTCGACCTTGCCCCACGGCGGCAGGAACACGCCCCGGTTGTGCTGCACCAGCCAGTGCGCGTGCCCGTAGCGGTCGTCGAGACGCAGGAAGCCCCGGAAGTCGCGGATGGGCTCCGCGAGGAACGACACGCAGCCCTTGGCGCCGGCGGTGACCACCCGCCACGGCAGGCCGTGTCGGTCGATCACGTCCTGCAGCCCGGTCTCGAGCCGGTCCCGCAGCCGTTCGAGGTGCTCGTACGCCGCGGGGGTGAGCACCTCGGTGAGCATCGCCCGCGCCGCGGCCATGCCGAGCGGGTTGCCGTTGAAGGTCCCGACCTGCTCGTAGCGTCCGTCGGCGATCAGCGACATCACGGCCTCGCTGCCCCCGATCGCGGCCGTCGGGAGGCCCCCACCCATCGCCTTGGCCAGGCAGACCAGGTCGGGGGTCACCCCGAGGGCCCGGGACACCCCGCCGGGGCCGACGGTGAGCCCGGTCTTCACCTCGTCGAACGCCAGGAGCGCGCCGTGCCGGTGCAGCACGTCCCGCAGCTCCGCCAGGTAGCCCTCGTCGGGATGGATGATCCCGGCGTTCATCATGATCGGCTCGAGGATCATCCCGGCGACCTCGTCGCCCTGCTCGAGCAGCGCCCGCTCAACCGCGTCCACGTCGTTGAACGGCACCACCGTCACCAGGTCCATGATCGCCGCGGGGATCCCGGTGTTGTCGGGGACGCCGGTCGGCCGCTCCGGCGGCCCGATCGGGTCGTCGGGCTCGGGCAGGACCGAGACCTCGACCGAGTCGTGGTGGCCGTGGTAGCAGCCCTCGACCTTGAGGATCCGGTCGCGGCCCGTGGCGGCGCGCATCAGGTGCACCGCGTCCATGGTGGCCTCGGTCCCCGAGTTGGCGAAGCGCCACAGCGGCTGGTCGAACCGGTCCGCCAGGTCGTCGGCGACCACGATCGCGTCCTCGGTGGGCTGGGCGAAGTGGGTGCC
Organism: Nocardioides koreensis; assembly: GCF_039531775.1. Taxonomy (NCBI): domain Bacteria; kingdom Bacillati; phylum Actinomycetota; class Actinomycetes; order Propionibacteriales; family Nocardioidaceae; genus Nocardioides; species Nocardioides koreensis. Next base: position 180,121 of record NZ_BAAAQR010000008.1, read on the forward strand.
GCGGGCGACCCGGCCCCGGACGGCCGCGACCACCGCGGGATGCGCGTGCCCGGCCAGGGACACGCCGTACCCGCCGTGGAAGTCGGCGTACTCGCACCCGTCGACGTCGTAGACCTTCGAGCCGGCCCCGTGGGAGATCCAGACCGCCTGCGGCTCGGTGATCTGCCAGTTGGAGGTGACGCCACCCGCGAGGTGGCCGGCCCGCGAGCCGAGCGCGCGGCTCCGGGGCTGCCGCGCGACGAACGCCTCGGTCTCGTCCGCGATGACCGCGTCGAGCCGTTCGGAGAGCGCGGGCACGGTGGCGGTCATCGTGGCTCCTCGGCCTCATTGACTGATCGTTCAGTCTATGCGACCGTCAGGGCGAGGAACAAGGATCGGCTCCGACGGAGGCGATGGATGGCAGGAGAGCCGGCGCGCCGCGCCCCGTTCACCGGCCGGAGCGCGGTCGGCCGCCGCTCCCTGCTCCGGGCCGGCCTGGCCGGGCTGGCGGCCCCCGGCGTCGCCACCCTGCTGCAGGCGTGCGGCGGCGGCAGCAGCAGCTCCGGCAACCCCAGTGGCGCCGAGACGATCCCGGCCCCCGACAACCCCGTGCGCTGGCCGCTGACCAACGACGTGATCAAGAGCGGGCTGAAGCCCGAGCGCGGCAGCACGCTGCGGGTCTACAACTACGCCGACTACCTTTCGCCGCGCTTCCTCAAGGACTTCGAGGAGAAGTACGGCGTCGACATCAGGCTCTCGACGTTCAACGACGCCGACGAGGCGCTGACCAAGATCGCCTCCGAGCAGCTCGCGTTCGACGTCTACTTCCCGAGCTACGACTCCCTCGGAAGGCTGATCCAGGCCGACCTGCTGCGACCGCTCAACCAGGACTACATCACCAACCGGGGGAACCTGTGGCCGCGGCTGCGCGACCCTTGGTACGACCGTGGCTCGCGCTACACCGTCCCCTACACCGTCTACAGCACCGGCATCGGCTGGCGCACGGACATGATCGACACCGACGTCGCCGGGCTGACGAACCCCTACGACGTGCTGTGGAACACCCAGTACGCCAACAACACGGCGGTGCTCGACGACTGGCACACCTGCATGGCCATGGTGCTGCTGCGCAACGGGATCTACGACATCAACACGACTGACCCGACGCACATCGCGATGGTCCGCGAACAGCTGCTCGACATGCGGCGCACCATGTCTCCCAGCGTCACGATCGACATGTACACCGAGCTGCCGGGCAAGAAGTACGGGCTGTGCCAGATGTGGTCGGGCGATGCCATCAACCTGCCGTACTACCTGCCCGAGAAGACCCCCGTGGAGGTGCTGAGGTTCTGGTTCCCCGAGAACGGTCGCGGCGAGGTGGACAACGACCTCTGCGTCTGCCTGGCGCAGGGGAAGAACCCGGTCGCCGCACACTTCTTCCTCAACGACCTGCTCGACAACCAGGTGGCCGAGACGAACTTCGCCTACACCGGCTACCAGCCGCCGCTGCTGAAGTTCACCCCGGACTCGCTCGTCGCCGACGGCTACGTGCCGGAGAACCTGGCGACCGCGGTGGTGCGGGAGAAGGACTTCGACGTCGGCTTCCCGTTGCTGCAGCTCCCCGCGGCCGCCGACGTGGCGTGGCACCAGGTCTGGCAGGAGTTCAAGGCCGGTGGCTGAATCGGCCGGCCCCCGCGGCGCCCGGTGGTTGTGGCCGCTGCTGGCACTCCCCGGGGTCGTCTGGCTCGCGCTCCTCTTCGTCGCGCCGTTGTACGTCGTGGTCGCGATCCTGTTCGGGGGCGTCGACCCGATCCTGCGCCAGCCGGTGCCGGTCTGGAACCCGGCGGACTGGGACTTCACCCAGTTCCGGTACGTGTGGGACCACGTCGTCGGTCCCCAGCCGTTCTTCCGCGCGGCGCTGGTGCGCACCGTGGTCTACGTCGGTCTGGCCAGCGCGCTGTGCCTGCTGGTCGCCTACCCGGTGGCGTACTTCACCGCCCGGTTCTCCGGGCGCTGGAAGGGGCCGCTGCTCTTCGCGCTGATCGCGCCGTTCTGGATCAGCTACATGATGCGGATGCTCGCGTGGGTCAACCTGCTGCAGGCCGACGGCCTGCTGAACCGCGCGCTGAGCGCGGGAGGGTTCTTCGACGTGCACACCGCCTGGCTCAACGGACGCCCCTCGACTGTCGTGCTCGGGCTGGTCTACGGCTACGTGCCCTACATGATCCTGCCGCTGTTCGCGGGCCTGGACCGGATCCCCGTGGCCACGCTGGAGGCCGCGCGAGACCTGGGCGCCAGCCGGTGGCAGACGTTCCGCCGGGTGACCTGGCCGCTGAGCCGGCCCGCCGTCGTGGTCAGCCTGCTGGTGACGTCGCTGCCGATGCTGGGCGACTACTTCACCAACGACCTGCTCTCGGGGTCGCCCAACACCTCGATGATCGGCAACCTCATCAACAACTCGGTGCTGACCCCCGGGCAGACCGGCCAGGCGGGGGCGTTCGTGATGCTGATCCTGCTGGTGTCGGTCGTGCCGATGCTGCTCTACGTCAGGTCCACCAGGACCGGGGTGGACGTGCAGTCGTGAGCGGCGTGCTCGGCTGGTGGCGGGACCCCTGGAGGCGGCCGTGGGGGCTGTTCCTCGTCACGCTGCTCTACCTCGCGTGGTCGCTGCTGCCGGTGCTGGTGGCCGCTCTGTTCTCCTTCAACGCCGGCCGGTCGCGCACGGTCTGGCAGGGCTTCTCGATGCGGTGGTACTACGGCGACCCGCTCCGCTCGGTGTGGCACGACGCCAGCCTGCACACCGCCCTGACGCACACGCTCTGGCTCGGGGTGGTCGCGACCGCGGTGACGGTGCCGCTCGGCGTGGCGATGGCGCTCGGGCTGGACCGGTGGCGCGGCCCGCTGCCGGCCGGGGCGAACCTCGCCGTGCTGGTCTCCTTCGTGCTCCCCGAGATCCTGGTCGCGGTGTCGCTGCTGTTCGTGGCGACGGTGCTGACCACCCCGCTGCAGCTGGGCACCACCGGGCAGGTGCTCGGCCTGGTCACCTACCAGCTGTCCTACCCGGTGGTGATCGTGCGCGCGCGGCTGCTCACCATCGGGCGCGACTACGAGGAGGCCGCGGTCGACCTCGGCGCCTCGCCGGCGGGGGCGGTCCGCCGGGTGCTGCTGCGGATGCTCGTCCCCGCGATCTTCGCCAGCGCGGTGCTGGTGTTCGCGGACGTCATCGACGACTTCGTGATCGTGCGCTACCTCTCGGGCGACTCGTCCACCGAGCCGGTGTCGGTGAAGGTCTACAACACCGCGCGCGCCGCGCCGACGCCCGCGCTCAACGCGCTGACGACGTTGCTGCTGGCGACCTCGCTGCTGGCCGTGATGGTCGGTTTCCTCGCCTACCGCTGGTTCACCCGGGGTGAGAAGGACTCGCGGGGCCTCGACGTGTTCACCGGCGAGGCCTAGCATTGAACAGCCATTCAAGGGGGTGTCCAGGAGAGGGGCGGTCACGATGACGGTCACCACCCAGAGAGTTCCACCCGCGCCGCTGGACCCGACCGCGGTGGCGCTGGCCCTCAGGCCGTTCGGGGAGGCGCGGATGCTGCCGCGAGCGGCGTACCAGGAGCCCCCGGTGCTCGCGTGGGAGCGCGACCACCTGTTCGGCGGCTGGCTGTGCGTGGGCCGGTCCGACGACGTGGCGGCCGGTGGGCTGGCGGCCACGTCGGTGGGCGAGTACGGCGTGCTGCTCACCCGCGACGCGGCCGGCGACCTGCGGGCGTTCGAGAACACCTGCCGGCACCGCGGGCACGAGCTGCTGCCCTGCGGGACGTCGGCCACCGCGAAGGCGATCGTCTGTCCCTACCACGCGTGGACCTACCGCCTCGACGGGACGCTGCAGGGAGCCCCCGGCTTCCGGCGCGTCGCGGGATTCGACCCCGCCGCGTTCGGGCTCCGGCAGCTGGACCTGCGCGAGTGGCACGGCTGGATCTTCGTCGACCGGGCCGGCCGCGGTGGCTCCTTCGCCGAGCACGTCGGCGAGCTCGAGGCGATCGTGGCGCCGTACGACGCCGAGACCCTCGTGACCCCCGTGTCGCACGACTACGACGTGGCGGCCAACTGGAAGGTCGTCGTGGAGAACTTCCAGGAGTGCTACCACTGCTCGATGATCCACCCGGAGCTGTGCCGGGTCAGCCCGCCCGAGAGCGGCGAGAACATCGAGAAGGACGGCGACTGGGTCGGCGGCTGGATGGACCTGCGGGCGGGTGCCGAGACCATGTCGCTCGACGGACGCAGCGGCGGGATGCGGATGGCGCGGCTCGACGAGCAGGAGCGACGCACCGTCATGTACGTCGCGGTGCTGCCCAACCTGCTGGTGAGCCTGCATCCGGACTACGTGATGTCGCACCTCCTCACGCCCCTGTCGCCGGACCTCACCCGGATCCGCTGCTCGTGGTCGTTCCCGCGGGACGTGGTGGCCGCCGACGGGTTCGACCCGTCGTACGCCGTCGACTTCTGGGACCTCACCAACCGGCAGGACTGGGCGGCCTGCGAGTCGGTGCAGCGCGGGATGCGGTCGCCGGGGTTCGAGCCCGGTCCGATGGCGCCGGCCGAGGACGGGGTGCACCAATTCGTCAGCTTCGTCGCCCGGGCCTACCAGGGGTCCGGACCCGTCCTCGACGCCTGAGCCCCGTCGACCGGGGAGCCTCCGACCGGTATCGTTGTCGGCGGATATCGGATAGAAGCGTCCGGTAATCGGAATCGCTGGAGGTTCGGCATGGCGCACTACCGGCAGGTCGGCGAGGTCCCCCCGAAGCGGCACACCCAGTTCCGCAACGCCGAGGGGCACCTCTACTACGAGGAGCTGATGGGCGAGGAGGGCTTCTCCTCCGACTCCGCGCTGCTCTACCACCGCGGCGTGCCCTCGGCGATCGTCGACGCGCAGGTCTGGGAGCTGCCCGACCAGACGCGCACCCCGAACCACCCCCTCAAGCCGCGGCACCTCAAGCTGCACACGCTCTTCCCGCACGCGGGCGCGGACGCGGTCACCGAGCGCCGGCTCGTGCTCGGCAACAACGACGTCCGGATCGGGTACGTCGTCACCGGCGTCGAGCCGTCGCCGTACTACCGCAACGCGATCGGTGACGAGTGCGTCTACGTCGAGGCCGGCAGCGGACGGGTGGAGACCGTCTTCGGGGTGCTGTCCTACCGGCAGGGCGACTACGTGCTGATCCCGCGGGCGACCACGCACCGCTGGGTGCCGGCCGAGCCGTCGCGGCTCTACCCGATCGAGGCGAACAGCCACATCGCGCCGCCCAAGCGCTACCTCTCGCGCTACGGGCAGCTGCTAGAGCACGCGCCGTACTGCGAGCGGGACCTGCACGGGCCCACCGAGCCGTTCCTGGTCCAGGCCGGTGATCAGCAGAGCGACGTCGAGGTGCTGGTCAAGCACCGCACCAGCGCCGGCATCGTCGGCACCCGGATGACCTACGCGACGCACCCCTTCGACGTGGTCGGGTGGGACGGCTGCCTCTACCCCTACACGTTCAACATCGACGACTACATGCCGATCACCGGCAAGATCCACCAGCCGCCGCCGGTGCACCAGGTCTTCGAGGGCTGGAACTTCGTGATCTGCAACTTCCTGCCGCGCAAGGTGGACTACCACCCGCTGGCCGTGCCGGTGCCCTACTACCACTCCAACGTCGACAGCGACGAGGTCATGTTCTACGTGGGCGGCGACTACGAGGCCCGCAAGGGGTCGGGCATCAACATCGGCTCGATCTCGCTGCACCCGGGCGGCCACGCCCACGGCCCCCAGCCGGCCGCGATCGAGGCCTCGCTCGGCGCGGAGTACTTCGACGAGTCCGCGGTCATGGTCGACACCTTCGCGCCGCTGGACCTCGGCGAGGCCGGGCTCGCGGCCGAGGACCCGGCGTACGCCTGGACCTGGGCCGGGCGCGGCCCCGAGGGCGACAACCCCGCGGTGTTCTCGAACTCCTGACCGTTGTCCCCTGGGCCGTCCCACCGGCACCCGCGATGATCGAGCCGTGGACGTCTACGAGTTCCAGGCCGAGCTGTGGGAGTGGGAGGCGCGGCCGGGCACCTACTTCGTCACCGTGCCGCAGGACGAGAGCGAGGACATGCGGCTAGGGTCGGGCCCGCCACGTGGCTTCGGGTCGGTGCGGGTCGAGGCGACGATCGGCGCGACGACGTGGCGGACGTCGGTGTTCCCGGACGGCACCACGGGCTGCTTCGTGCTGCCGATGAAGCAGGCGGTACGCCGCGCCGAGGGGCTCGAGGTGGGCGGCCGTGCGCGCGTCACGATCAGGCCGGTCGACCCGCGGTGACGAGCAGGTGTGCTCGAGACACCCGTCGCGCCACACTGGAGCCGTGAGCAACCCCGAGCGGCACCCGGACGAGATCACCTGCACCGCGGCCCCGGCCGCCACCGTGGAGGTGATGGTGCCCCGCGACGTGCCGCTGGGCGGGCCGCGCGCGATGCGGGTGCGCCGCACGCTGCCCCAGCGGCACCGGTCGCTGATCGGGGCGTGGTGCTTCGTCGACCACTACGGTCCGGACGACGTCCTCGACACCGGCGGCATGAGCGTGGCGCCGCACCCGCACACCGGGCTGCAGACCGTGAGCTGGCTCTTCACGGGCGAGATCGAGCACCGCGACAGCGCCGGCAACCACGCCATGGTGCGGCCCGGCGAGGTCAACCTGATGACGGCCGGCCGGGGGATCAGCCACTCGGAGGTCTCGACGCCCGGGACCCGGGCCCTGCACGGCGCGCAGCTGTGGGTGGCGCTGCCGGACGGGGACCGGCACGTCGACCCCGACTTCGCCCACCACGCTCCCGACCCGGTCACCGGCGAGGGCTGGGAGGCCCGGGTCTTCCTCGGCTCGCTCCTCGGCGACCGCTCGCCGGTGCCGACGTGTACGCCCCTGCTCGGGGCGGAGCTGCTGCTCGAGCCCGGCACGTCGCTCGACCTGGACGTGGACGGCTCGTTCGAGCACGGCGTCCTCGTGGACACCGGCGTCCTCGCGGTGGGTGGCTCGGCGGTGGCCGAGCCCGTCGAGACCAAGCAGCACGAGCTCGCCTACGTCCCGCCCGGCAGCGCGACGCTGACCCTGAGGGCGTACGACGCACCGGTGCGGCTGCTGCTCCTCGGTGGTCCGCCCTTCGGCGAGTCGATCGTGATGTGGTGGAACTTCGTCGGCCGCAGCCACGAGGAGATCGTGGCGTTCCGGGAGGAGTGGCAGGCCCAGATCACCCGCAACGGCGCGGTGGTGGCCGACTCCCAGGACCTCGGTGCAGGTCGCTTCGGCCTGGTCGTCGGCGACCACCTCCCGCCGATCCCCGCGCCGGCACTGCCGAACGCCCGGCTCAAGGAGCGCCGCTGACCCGAAGGCCGCAGGACGTCACACGACCTGGCTGCTTCGGCGACCTGTCCGTATGACGTCTCGCGGGACGTCATACGACCTCGCGGTCGGGACGACCAGCTCGTATGACGTCCCGGCCGGCCGGCGGCAGCGCCGACTCAGATCGCCGACGGGTGCGTGGCCAGCGGGGTCACCGAGACGTCCATGTACGGGAACAGCGGCAGCCCGGACAGCAGGTCGTGCAGCTCGTCGTTGTCCGCCACGTCGAAGATGCTGACGTTGGCGTACTCCCCGACGATCCGCCACAGGTGCGGCCAGGTCCCGGACCGCTGCAGCTCCTGGCTGTAGGCCTTCTCGCGGGCGAGGACCTCCGCCCGCTCGTCGGGGTCCATCCCGGCGGGCAGGCGGACGTCCATCCGCACGTGGAACAGCACCCGCTCAGCCCCGGACCGGGTCGAGGACGAAGCTGTACTCCACGGTGGCCTCGTCGCCGGCCGGCTTCGGGTCCAGGATCAGCTCGGGCTTCACCGCCGAGGCGATGTCGTCGTCGTTGTGCTCGTCGCCCGGGAAGTAGAGCTGGGCGGTGAGCAGCTCGTGCCCGGGGGCCGAGACCTTGACGTGCAGGTGGGCGGGGCGCCAGGCGTGCCACCCGGCCGCGGCGATCAGCTTGCCGCAGGAGCCGTCGGTGGGGATCTGGTACGGCGCCGGCTGCACCGTGTGGATCTCGAACGCGCCGTCCGCGCCGAGCGTGAACGAGCCGCGCAGGTTCCACTCCGGGATGTCGGGGGCGAACTGCGAGTAGAAGCCGTCGGCGTCGGCGTGCCAGAGCTCGACCTTGGCGCCGTCCAGCGGGGTGCCGTCGGTGGAGGTGACCGTGCCGGTCCAGGTGAGCGGCGTGCCGCCCTCGCCCTCGCGCATCGGCACCGAGCCGGTGGCGCCCTGCTCGGGGGCGTCCGGCACGTAGTACGGCCCCTCGATGGAGCCCTTGTTGCCCTCGCGGTGCTCGGTGGCGACGTCCTCCACCACATGCTCGACCCACACGTCGAGGAACAGCGGCCACTCGCCGTCCTGGCCGACCTGGATGAGCCACGCCTTGAGGGCGTTGTACTCGTCGTAGGTGACCTTGTGCTTGCGGATCGTCGCGTGGACCGCGTCGAGCACCTCGCGGGCGAGCAGGTCGACCCGCTCCTTCGGGGTGTCCCGGACGGCGTCGTACGGCGACTTGTCGTGGATGAAGTGGTCGGTGGCGTTCGCGCCGGAGGCGGCCGCGGTCGCGGCGGACTCGAGGCTCTGGTCGGTGGTCATGGTCGTTCTCCCTGGTGGTTGTGTGCTTTTCCGAGTGCTGGTGGGGCGGCCGCCTCAGCGGTCCTGCCGGTAGTGCTCGAGCTTGTCGGCGTCGATCTCCACGCCGAGGCCGGCGCCGGGGCGGACGACGAGCTCGCCGCCCCGGATCTCGAGGGGTTCGGTGAGCAGGTCGTCGCTCATGTCGAGGAAGTTCGAGAGCTCGCCGGCGCGGCGCGAGGTGAGCTCGAAGGCGGAGCCGAAGGCGACCGTGCACATCGAGCCGAGCTGGCCGTCGATCTGGTTGCCCATGACGACCTCGAGGCCCAGGCCCTCGCACAGGTGGTGGGTACGCCGCGAGGTGGTGAAGCCGGTGCGGGCCACCTTGATGCTGACCGCGGTCGCGGAGCCGCCGAGGATCTCGCGGGTGACGTCGGCGGGGGTCACCGCGCTCTCGTCGGCGATGAAGGGGACGGGGCACTGCTGGACCAGCCAGCGCCGCGAGAGCACGTCGTCGGCCGGGCACAGCTCCTCGGCGAAGAGCAGCCCGAGGTCGGCCATCTCGGCCATCGCCTGCGCGGCCTCGGACGCCGACCAGCCGCGGTTGCCGTCGACGTACAGCTCGACGTCGTCGCCGAGACCCTCGCGCAGGGCGCGGACCACGGCGGTGTCGAGCTGGTGGGGGTGCCGCCCGACCTTGACCTTGAACGTGGTGATGCCGTGGACCTCGCGCATCCGCGTCGCCTCGGCGACCATCGCGGCGGGCTCGTCGAAGCCGAGCATGTGCGAGACCCGCATCCGGTCGGTCCAGCCGCCGAGCAGGGTGCTGACCGGCTGGTCGACGCTCCTGCCGAGCGCGTCCCACACCGCCATGTCCAGCGCGGACCTCGCCGCCGGGTTGCCGACCGTGCGGCCGAGCCGGCCGTGCATGGACTCGCGCTCCCACAGGGTCAGTCCGACGACGGCGGGGGCGAAGATGCCCTCGACGACGGAGATGACGCTGCCCTGGGTCTCGCCGTAGGTGAAGGGGCGCGGCGGTGCGTCGGCCACCCCCACGACACCGTCGTCGGTGTGCACGCGCACCAGCACGTGCTCGGCCGCATGCACCTCGCCGCTCGCGAAGCGCAGCGGCTTGCGGTAGGGGATCGAGTAGGGGATCGCCTCGACTCGGCTGATCTTCATCAGGGCACCTCGCTGAGCTCGGGGTGGGGGTCCTCGAAGAGACCGTCCGCCGCCAGGACCTCGAGGACGGACGCGACCAGGGGCGAGGCGTCCTGCGGACGCCAGGCCAGGGCCAGCTCGGTGACGACGGTGCCGGGCACGTCGCGGAAGACGACGCCCCGCAGCGGGGACGCCTGCACGGACTCGGGCACCAGGGCGACCCCCAGGCTCGCCGCCACGAGCGCCAGCAGCACCGCCGTGCCCGGCGCCTCGTGCTCGCGTTGCGGGGTGAAGCCGGCATCGCGGCAGCTGCGCAGCACCGCCTCGTTGACCGCGGAGTGGGTGTCGGCGTACATCACGAACGGCTCGGCACGCAGGTCGGCCATCGCGAGCTCGGGCTCCTCGACGAGCCGGTGGTCGGCGGGCAGCGCCACGACCAGCCGCTCGCGGGTGATCGTGCGGGTCGTGAGGCCGTCGTCGGAGACCGGCGGCCGCAGCACGCCGAGGTCGAGCCGGCCGTCGCCAAGGCCTTCGACCTGGGCCGGGGTGAGCAGGTCGGCGTGGATCTCCAGGGCGACCCCGGGGAGCTCGCGCTTGATGAGGCGGGCGATGCGGGGGAGCTGCGTGAAGGCCGCGGTGCCGGTGAACGCGATCCGCACCAGGCCGAGCCGGCCGTCGGCGATCCGGCGTACGCCGCGCACGCTGTCGTCGATCGAGCCCAGCACCCGCTGGGCCTCGCGGAACAGGTACTCGCCGGCGGGAGTCAGCTGGACCTGGCGGGTGGTGCGGGTGAACAGCGAGACGCCGAGCTCCGCCTCGAGCTGGCGCACCGACTGCGACAGCGCCGGCTGCGCGAGGTGGAGGCGCTCGGCGGCGCGGCCGAAGTGGCGCGTCTCCGCCACGGCGGCGAAGTAGCGCAGGTGGCGCAGCTCCATGTCCGTCCCTCTCGTCCATGCCGGTGCGGTGGCTGTGGCGGCGATCACGGTGCCGCCGATTCATCGACGGTAGGTCTGAATATTCAGAAAGCACAAGGTCGAAAAAGTGGCGCATTGATAAGCGCTGGTGATGGATAACCCCCTGGGTCGGGCCTAGGCATTCACCTCGTGTGACGGCCGCCACGTCGTGCCACGGTCGTCGGAACCCGTCACCGCCCAGGAGGCACCCCATGACACAGACCCTGGACCACCTGCAGTCGGTGCTCGCCGACGCCGTCGTCGACGACGCCGAGGCCGGCGTCTTTCGCGCCAACCGGCGCATCTTCACCGACGAGGAGCTCTTCGAGCTGGAGATGGAGCACCTCTTCGAGGGCAACTGGATCTACCTGGCCCACGAGAGCCAGGTGGCCGAGCCCGGTGACTACTTCACGACCTACATGGGCCGGCAGCCGGTGGTGATCACCCGGGACAAGGACGGCGAGCTGCACCTGCTCATCAACGCCTGCGCGCACCGCGGGGCGATGATCTGTCGCCGCAAGACCGACAACCGCACCACCCTCACCTGCCCCTTCCACGGCTGGACGTTCCGCAACGACGGGACGCTGCTGAAGGTCAAGGACCCCGACGGCGCCGGCTACCCGGAGAACTTCGACACGAACGGTTCGCACAACATGACCCGGGTCGCCCGGTTCGAGAGCTACCGCGGCTTCCTGTTCGGCAGCCTCAACCCCGACGTCAGCACCCTCGAGGAGCACCTCGGTGACACCACCACCGTCATCGACATGCTGGTCGACCAGTCGCCCGAGGGCCTCGAGGTGCTGCGCGGCTCCTCGACCTACACCTACGACGGCAACTGGAAGGTCCAGGCGGAGAACGGCGCCGACGGCTACCACGTGACGGCCACCCACTGGAACTACGCGGCCACCACGTCGCGGCGCAGCAACGGCGAGTCGAAGAACGACACCTTGGCGCTCGACGCCGGCGGCTGGGGCAAGTCCGGCGGCGGCTACTGGTCCTACCCCAACGGCCACCTGTGCCTGTGGACCTGGGCCGCCAACCCCCAGGACCGGCCGCTGTGGGACCGGATGGACCAGCTCAAGGAGAAGTTCGGCGACGCCAAGGGCGAGTTCATGGTCAAGGGCTCCCGCAACCTGTGCCTCTACCCGAACGTCTACCTGATGGACCAGTTCTCGACGCAGATCCGGCACTTCCGCCCGATCGCGCCGGACCAGACCGAGGTCACCATCTACTGCATCGCCCCCAAGGGCGAGAGCCCCCGGGCCCGGGCGCACCGGATCCGCCAGTACGAGGACTTCTTCAACGCCTCGGGCATGGCGACCCCCGACGACCTCGAGGAGTTCCGCTCCTGCCAGCTGACGTTCCGGGCCACCGCGGCGCCCTGGAACGACATGAGCCGGGGTGCGGAGCACTGGCTCGACGGCCCGGACCCGGTCGCGGAGTCGCTCGGCATGACGGGCGTCGTCTCGGCCGGCCTCAAGAACGAGGACGAGGGGCTCTACCCGGTCCAGCACGGCTACTGGCTGGAGACGATGCGCGCCGCCGTCGAGCGCGAGCAGTCGACCACCACGAGCAACGGGAAGGCGTGAGCGCCATGACGACCACCCGGACGGACACCGCGCGGGACCTGCAGCAGGCCGGCACCCGCACCATCGACCAGAACGCCGTCGAGCAGTTCCTCTACCGCGAGGCCCGCTACCTCGACGACCGCGAGTTCGAGAAGTGGCTGGGCTGCTACGCCGAGGACGTCGAGTACTGGATGCCGGCGTGGGGCGACGACGACCTGCTGACCGAGGACCCGCAGACCGACATCTCGCTCATCTACTACGGGAACAAGGGCGGCCTGGAGGACCGGGTGTTCCGGATCCGCACCGAGCGCTCCAGCGCCACGTCGATCCCGGAGCCGCGGACCAGCCACAACATCAGCAACGTCGAGGTCATCGAGCGGCGCGGCGACCTCGTCGACGTGCGCTTCAACTGGCACACGATGTACTTCCGGTACAAGACCGTCGACCCCTACTACGGCACGTCGTTCTACACGATCGACTTCTCCGGCGAGTCCCCGCTCATCCGCCGCAAGACCGTGGTGCTCAAGAACGACTACATCCACCACGTCGTCGACGTGTACCACTTCTGAGCCCAGGGGAGTCGCCATGAGCCACCAGGTCGCCCTGACGTTCGAGGACGGGGTCACGCGCTTCATCACCTGCGCCCCCGACCAGACCGTCGCCGACGCGTCGTACCGCTCCCGGATCAACATCCCCCTCGACTGCCGCGACGGGGCGTGCGGGACGTGCAAGGCCTTCTGCGAGTCCGGCGAGTACGACGGCGGCACCTACATCGAGGACGCGCTGTCCGACGACGAGGCCGCCGAGGGGTACGTGCTGCCGTGCAGCATGCGGCCCCGGTCCGACCTGGTCCTCCAGATCGCCAGCACCTCGGCGGTCGCGAAGACCCGGGCCGCGACGTACGACGCGCGCATCACCGGGCTGGACCGGCTCTCGCCCACGACGGTCGCGCTGACGCTGGAGACGCCGGCACGCGACGAGCTGGCGTTCCTGCCGGGGCAGTACGTCAACATCGCGATCCCGGGGACCGACCAGACCCGGTCCTACTCGTTCAGCAACGGCCCCGACGACAAGAGCCTCACCTTCCTGGTCAAGCTGGCCCCGGGCGGCGTGATGTCCACCTGGATCGAGGAGCGGGCCTCCGTCGGCGACGAGGTCACGTTCACCGGGCCCAACGGCAGCTTCTTCCTGCGCGAGACGGACCGGCCGGTGCTCCTGCTGGCCGGCGGCACCGGGCTGGCGCCGGTCCTGTCCATCCTGCGCAAGCTGCGGGCCGACGGCACCACCCGCCCCGTGCACCTCGTGTACGGCGCCAGCACCGACGACGACGTGGTCGAGCTGGCGACCCTGGAGGAGCTGGCCGCCTCGATCGCCACCTTCACCTGGGAGCACGTCGTCTCCGACCCCGAGAGCGTGGCCCCGAACAAGGGCTACGTGATGAGCCTGATCCGCCCCGAGCACCTCTACGACGGTGACGTCGCGGTCTACCTGTGCGGTCCGCCCCCGATGGTGGAGGCCGTGCGCGGGCACTTCGCGGACGCCGGGGTCGAGGTCACCGGCTTCTACTACGAGAAGTTCGCGCTGTCGGGTCCCGCGACGGCGCAGGAACCCGCCGCCGAGACCCCCATGCCGGCCGAGCCCGCACCGGCGGAGACGGTCCGAACCGAGCCGGAGCAGCGGTCGAGCAGTGAGCGCGGGCAGGGCCTGGGCGTCGTCGAGACCCCCGAGACCCCCGAGGCCACAGAGATCTCCGAGACCCCCGCAGCCGCCGCAGCCCCGGACGCCCGCGCCGTCGCCGGCCAGGTGGTGCTGCCCGCCTCCGAGCTGCGACCGCTGGGTGCGGGCGGCCCCACCCCGGCCCCGGCCGAGGAGGCGGCCACCGCCCGCACGCTCGCGGGTCGGTCCGTGTTCCCGGCAGGCACACGCCGGGCCGACGTCCCCGCCGCTCCGCTCGACCCCGCCGCGTCGCTCGTCGAGGCTGCCGACGCCCGCGCGGTGGCCGGGCAGGAGATGCTGCCCCGCCGCGACGTCGAGCCGCTCGTGGTCTCGACAGGCTCGACCACCGAGGGCGTGGCCGGACGGTACGAGATCGGCGAGGAGCACCCGTCGGTGCAGAAGTCCGACGCCGTCTTCGAGGCCCGGCAGGCGCTCGAGCTCGGTGCCCTCGAGCTCACCGTCGGACGCATCTCCAGCCGGCAGGTCGCCCGCTACCGGTTGCTGGCGGAGGGATGCGTGCCGTACGTCGAGGGCGACCGCTTCGTCGACGCCGCGGCGTACACCGAGACCAACGCGGCCTTCCACGACTACCTGTTCACGCTGACCGGCAACGAGCACCTGCTGCAGGCCTACCAGGCGCTCGGCGTGAAGCACCAGATGGAGGAGACGCTGCGCCATGCCACGTGGTGCCACCCCCGCTGCGCCCAGGACCACCTCGACATCGTGGCCGCCATCGAGGCCGGGGACCGCCAGGCGGCCCGGTCGCTGATCATCGAGCACGCCGAGCGGTCCAAGCAGACGATGCGCCGGGCGATGAGCGACTCGCAGGCGTCGCGGCGACCCGCGTTCGTCACCCCCGGCCGCTTCACCGACAAGGTCGTCCTCGTCACCGGCGCGGCCCAGGGCATCGGCGAGCGCACCGCGCGCCGGATCAGCGCCGAGGGTGGCGCGCTCGTGCTCGCCGACCGAGCCGACCTGGTCGCCGACCTGGCCGCCGAGCTGTCGGAGGAGGGAGCGCCGGCCGTGGCCGCGGTCGCCGACCTCGAGACCTGGGAGGGCGCGAACAGCGTCGTCCAGCGGGCGCTGGAGCGGTTCGGCCGCGTCGACGTCGCGATCCACACCGTCGGCGGCACCATCTGGGCCAAGCCCTTCGAGCACTACCCGCCGGAGCAGATCCAGGCCGAGATCAACAGGTCGCTCTTCCCCACGCTCTGGTCGTGCCGGGCGGTCGCGCCGCACCTGGTCGAGCAGGGTCGGGGCACGATCGTGAACGTCTCCTCGGTCGCCACCCGCGGCCTGAACCGGGTGCCGTACGCCGCGGCCAAGGGCGGCGTCAACGCCATCACGTCCGCGCTGGCCCTCGAGCTGGCCCCGCACGGGATCCGGGTCGTGGCCACCGCCCCCGGCGGCACCGACGCGCCCCCGCGCCGCATCCCGCGCGGCCCGTCCGCCGAGTCCGAGCAGGAGCAGCAGTGGTACCGGACCATCGTCGACCAGACCGTCGACTCCTCGTTGCTGAAGCGCTACGGCACCCTGGACGAGCAGGCCGCGGCGATCACCTTCCTTGCTTCCGACGAGGCGTCCTACATCACCGGGACGGTGCTGCCGGTGGCCGGTGGCGATCTCGGCTGAACCCGTCCGCCGCGGCCCGGGGCTACCGTGAGCCGGTGAGCCCCGCTGCCGCACCCGTCGCCCGCGACGCCGAGCTGGCCCGGCTGCAGGAGCACCTGCGGCGGGCGCACGACGAGGGTCCCCACGAGGTCGTCGTCTCCGGGCCCTCGGGCGCCGGGACCTCGACCCTGGTGGACCACCTCGCGGCCGGCCACGACGGGGTGGTGCTGCGCGCCCGGGGCGCGTCGTGGGAGGGCGGCTCGGCGTACGCCGTCCTCGCCCAGCTGCTCGGTCGACCCGTGGACGCCGCGAACCCCCTCGCGGCGGCGGCCCGCCTGACCGATGCCCTCGGCGCCGACAGCCGGGCCCCGGCGCTCGTGGTCGTTGACGACGCGGCACGGAGCGACGTCGAGTCCCTGCAGGCGCTGTCGTCGGCGGTGCACCACGCGCCGGGCGCACGGTTCCTCGTCGTCCTGGTCGAGCGGACCGGCGACACCACCGTCCCGCCGGCGACCGCGCGGCTGCTCGCGGGCGTCCGCGACCGGGTCGTCGTGCCCCCGCTCGACGCCCGCGGCGTGCGCGAGCTCGCGGCCGCCCGGGGCATCTCGCTGCACCCCTTGCTGGCCGACCGGTTGTGCGCACACACCGGCGGGCTGCCCGGCCACGTGGTCGCCCTGCTCGACGAGCTCACCCCCGCGACCTGGTCGGCCTTCGACCCGGCGCTGCCGGCCCCGGCCCGCGTCGCGGCCGAGGTGCGCGACCAGCTGGCCGTCTGCTCGGCCCCGGCCCGGGAGCTGGCGGAGGCGGTGGCCGTGCTCGGTGCCCCCACGACGCTCGCGGAGGCCGCGGCCGTCGCGAGCCTCGACGACCCGCTCACCGCCCTCGACGAGGGCGTCGCCGCCCACCTGCTGCGCTCGGTCGACGAACGCGGCACGTCGTCGGTCGAGCTCGCGACCCCGATGTCGGCGGCGGCGGTGCTCGCCACCCTCGGCCCGGCCCGCCGCGCGGCCGCGCACCGGCGCGCCGCGGACGTGGTCGCGGACCCCGGACGGCGGCTCCGGCACCTCGTCGCCGCGACGGCGCTGCCGGACCCCGGCCTCGCCGACGAGCTGGCCGCCCTGGCCGACGAGCGCGCGGCCACCGGTGCCTGGGCGGCGGCCGCCGAGCTGCTCGCGCAGGCCAGCCGGCTGACCGACGACCGGCGGCGGCGCGAGGAGCGGCTGGTCCGGGCCGCGGACGCGCTGGTCGGAGCCGGTGACGCCCTCGGTGCCTCGGCCCTGCTCCCCGAGCTCGAGAGCCTTCGGGAGACGCCCATGCGCAACGCGGTGCTCGGCTACCTCGCCGTGGTCCGCGGCCGGCCGGCGGAGGCCGAGTCACGGCTCCGGCGAGCCTGGGACCTCGTCAACGTCGAGCGCGACCCGGACGTGGCCGCCACCATCTGCCAGCGCTGGGTGCTGCACAGCCTGGCGCGGTGCCGGGGCGAGGACCTGGTGGCCTGGGCCGACCGCGCGGCCGGCCTGGTGCCGGAGGAGTCCCCGGCGGCGGTCGAGGCGGCCGCGATCCGGGGCCTGGGCGTGGCCGCGACCGGCCACCCGGCGGCGGCGCTCGCGGCGTACGAGCGGCTCGCCGAGCGGGTCGGCCACGGAGCCCAGGCCCAGCGCATCGCGATGGCCCGTGGCTGGCTGCTGCTCGAGCAGGGCGACGTGGACGCGGCGGCCGCAGCCCTCGAGTCGGCCGTGCCGACGGACTTCCTGGGGGGCTCGACCCGGATCTCGCTGTGGGCACGGGCCTGGCTGGCCCGCGCCCAGTTCGTGGCCGGTGACTGGGACGAGGCGCTCGGCACCGCGGACGACGGCCTCGACCTCGCGGACCGCTCCGGCATGCGCCTGGGCGGCCCCCTCCTGGCCTGGACCCGGGTCCAGGTCCTGAGCCTGCGCGGCGACGAGGCCGCCGCGGCCCGCACCCTGCAGGACTGGGACGCCGGGCCCCGCGACTACGAGATGATGCGGGTGCCCGCGTGCCTGGCCAGGGCGGCGTACGCCGAGGCGCAGGGCGACTACGCCGGCGTCATCCGTGCGCTCTCCCCGCTGCGGCAGCCGTGGGCCCGGGGGGCGATCGACGAGCCCGGCGCCTGGCCGTGGGTCGACGTGCTGGCCAACGCCCTCGTCATCGAGGGGCAGCTCGAGGGGGCCGAGGAGCTGCTGGTGCCGCACGAGCGGCGGGCGGCCGAGCGCGGGCACCGGACCACCCTGGCCCGGCTCGGCTACGCCCGGGGGCGCCTCCTGGGTGCGGTCGGCGACATCGGCGCGGCGCGGCGGTCCTTCGAGACCTCGCTGGAGATCCTCCAGGACCTGCCGCTGCGCCTGGACCGGGCCCGGGTGAGCTTCGCCTACGGGCAGACGCTGCGCCGGGCCGGGAAGCGGCGCGAGGCCGACGGGGTGATGACCACGGCCCGCGACATCTACGCCGCGCTGGGAGCGACGACGTACGTCGCCCGCTGCGAGCGCGAGATCCGTGCCGGCGGCTTGCACACCACCCGACTCGACCGGCACGTCGACGACCTGACCCCGCAGGAGCAGGCCGTCTCCGACCTCGTGGCGGCCGGCCTGACCAACCGGGAGGTGGCCGCCGAGCTGTTCTTGTCCACCAAGACGATCCAGTACCACCTGACCCGCGTCTACGCGAAGCTCGGGATCCGCTCCCGGGCGGAGCTCGCAGCGCTGCGCGGGCCGACCTCGGGAGCCGACTCATGACCCTCACCACCGGGGCGACCCGCCACGACGACCATCCCCGCGGGGGTCGGCTCGAGCGCCCGGCCCGGCGCCCGCCCACGGCCCGCCAGGTGCTCCGGGACCTGGGGCCTGAGCAGCTCGTCAACGGTCTGGTCGGGCTGCTCTTCTCGGTCTCCGGACCGGTCGCCGTGATCCTGTCCGTCGGTCAGCACGGGGGCCTCTCGTCCGACCTGATCGCGTCGTGGATCTTCGGCGTCTTCGTCCTCAACGGGATCCTCACCGTCGTGGCGTCCTGGGTGTACCGCCAGCCCCTCGGCTTCTTCTGGACGATCCCGGGCACGGTGGTGGTCGGGCAGGCGCTGACGTCGCTGAGCTGGCCGGAGGTCGTCGGTGCCTACCTGGTCAGTGCGGTGGTCATGCTCGCGCTGGGGCTCACCGGCTGGGTGGACCGGCTGATGCGTCTGCTGCCCATGCCGGTCGTGATGGCGATGGTGGCGGGGGTCTTCCTGCAGTTCGGGGTCGACCTGGTCCTGGCCGTCGACGAGGACCTCGCCGTCGGCGGCGCCATGGTCCTGGCCTTCCTCGTCGCGACCGCGGTGCCCCGGCTCGGCCGCCTGGTGCCGCCGATCCTGGGGGCGCTCGTGACCGGGGTGGTGGTGGTCCTGGCGGGCGGCCGGATGGATCCGGCGAGCGCTCACGGTGCCTGGCTGGCCGCCCCGGTGCTCACCGCTCCCGACCTCAGCTGGGCGGCCACCGTCCAGCTCGTCGTACCACTGGTCATCACCGTCCTCGTGGTCCAGAACGGCCAGGGGATGGCGGTGCTGCAGGGCGCCGGGCACCGGCCCCCGATGAACGCCGTGACGATCGCCTGCGGCCTGTGGTCCGTCCCCGCGGCGCTGGTCGGCGCGGTCTCGACCTGCCTGACCGGGCCCACCAACGCGTTGCTCACCGCGTCGGGCGACCGGCGGCGGCACTACACGGCGGCGATCTGGTGCGGGCTGCTGGCCATCGGCTTCGGCCTGCTGGCCCAGGGGATGGTGCGGCTGATGCTGGGGATGCCCGCGTCGTTCGTCGCCGCGCTGGGTGGTCTGGCCATGCTGCGGGCCCTGCAGGGCGCGTTCGGCGTCGCGTTCTCCGGCCGGTTCGCCCTCGGCTCGCTGGTGACGTTCCTCGTGACGCTGTCCGACGTCACCGTGCTGCACGTCGGCTCCGCCTTCTGGGGCCTGGTGGTGGGCCTGGTGGTCGCCCGGCTCGTGGAGCCGGACGACTTCCGAGCCGCGGGGACCGCGACCGGATGACCATGTTTCGGTGATGTGCGGCGGCGCGGTGGGCGCGACAGTGGGGCCATGAGCGACTCGCAGGAGATCTCCCTCGACTTCACCGGGCTCCGGGCCACGTTCCTCAACTGCACCCTCAAGCGCAGCCCCGAGCCCAGCCACACCCAGGGCCTGGTCGACGCCAGCGCCGCGATCATGCGCAAGCACGGCGTCGAGGTCGACGTGCTGCGCGTGATCGACCACGACATCGCCACCGGGGTCTATCCCGACATGCGCGAGCACGGCTGGGAGAGCGACGCCTGGCCGGAGATCTACCCCGGCATCCTCGACAGCCAGATCCTGGTGGTCGCCGGGCCGATCTGGCTGGGCGACAACTCCAGCGTCACCAAGAAGGTCATCGAGCGGATCTACTCGCTGAGCAGCCTGCTCAACGACAAGGGGCAGTACCTGTTCTACGGCCGCGTCGCCGGCTGCCTGATCACCGGCAACGAGGACGGCATCAAGCACTGCGCGCAGAACATCCTCTACAGCCTGCAGCACGTCGGCTACACGATCCCGCCCAACGCCGACGCCGGTTGGATCGGCGAGGCCGGCCCCGGCCCGTCGTACCTCGACCCGGGCAGCGGCGGTCCGGAGAACGACTTCACCAACCGCAACACCACGTTCATGACGTGGAACCTGATGCACCTCGCCCGGATGCTCACCGTGGCCGGGGGAGTCCCCGGCCACGGCAACCAGCGCTCGGAGTGGAACGCCGGGACCCGTTTCGACTGGGAGAACCCGGAGTACCGCTCCTGACCGACCGCGACGTCAGGCCGTGACGAGCGGACGTCGGCCCGTGTAGGCCGCCAGCTTCTCCATCGGGGAGGCGTCGGCGGGCGCCTCCACCTCGGGTGCGAACGCGTTGCCACCGGCGCGGGCGCCCGGCACGACCTGCTCGGCGAGGCCCAGGACGTACGCCGCGAGCTCGTCGGAGACGGTCAGCTTCTGGCCGCTGGCCTGGGCGAAGTCCCACGCGTGCAGCAGGAGCTCGAGGGAGAGGATGTTCACGGCCAGCGCGGCCGGGAAGTCGTCACCGCCGGGGCCGGGGACGACGCCCTCGAGGCCACGCGCGCGCCACGCGGTGATCGCCTGGTCGGCCATCACGGCGATCCGGTTCTCCAGCGAGCCCTCCTCGGGGTTCACCACCTCGGCGCCGGCCATCCGACCGAGGCCGGTCAACGAGCCGAAGAGGTGCTCGGCCAGGGCGTGGCAGTCGTACTCCGAGCACGGCGTGGCGTTGGTGCGGTCCTCGTCGGTGAGGTTGCGCAGCACCGGCTGGAGCACGGCCAGCGTGGCCTCGGCGCTGGTCAGCTGGTCGAGGTTCTCCGGAGCGGCGGACCACTCGTCCGGGCCAGCGTCCCCGGTGGCGGCAGCCTGCTCGAGGCGGCCCAGGAAGTGGTTCCAGCCCTCGGCGTGGCCGACCTCCTGCTCGGCGGTGAGACCCTCGTGGACGAGGGTCACGCTGGTGCCGCCCTCGCTGGGCTCGAGGGTGATCGTGACGACCGAGGAGTCGGGCGCGAGGTCGGCGCTGCCGTCCCAGCCCCAGCCGAACACGACCCGCCTGCCGGGCTCGACCTCGCGGAAGGTCCCGGAGGTGATGTGGCCGGGGGTGACGGTCCACCGGTAGTCACCGCCGGCACGCAGGTTCACCGTCGCGGAGACGGTCTGCCAGCGGCGCAGGCGCTCCGGCTCGGTGATCAGGGCGAAGGCCGCGTCGGCGTCGACGGGCAGCTGGACGGTCTTGGTGAACGTCATCGTTCTCTCTCGTTCTCTCGGTGGTGCAGGGCATGGGCGTCGGCCACGAGCAGGTCGAGCTCGTCGGTCCAGAACCGGTCGATCTCGGCCTGGAGCTGCCGCAGGCCGGACGGTCGGACCCGGTAGATCCGTTGGCGTCCGACCTTGTCGGCGTCCACCAGCCCGACCTCTGCCAGCAGCAGCAGGTGCTGGGAGATGGCGGACCGGGTGACGGTGAACTCCGCGGCGATCTCGCCGACGGTGCGCGGATGTGACGCCAGGAGCTGCAGGATGCGTCGCCGGGTCGGCTCGGCGGCAGCGGAGAGGGCGTCGGTCACACCAATACGTTAGTCGTCACTAACGCATTGTGGCAAATGAGAGCGGCCACCCGGTCCTGGGACGGGTGGCCGCATCGGTGGTGCGGGAGGTCCGCCGGCCCGCTCAGCCGGTGGGGCGTCGTGCGGTGACCAGCCAGACGGCTGAGGGGTAGACCACGCCCTCGTCGGCGAGGTGCGCGTCCACGCTGGTCCGGAGGTCGGCGAGGGCCCGGTGGCGGGCGTCCTCGTCGAGATCCTTGAGCAGGAAGCGGCTGAACCCCATGGTGCTCAGGAACCGGAACGCCGCCTCCACGGACGGCCCGAACCACATCGGGGCCTCGACGCCCTCGAGGGCGACGTCCTCGAACCCGGCGGCCGGCAGGACCGCGTGGCTCCGCGCGGGGTCGGCGTAGGAGAAGGGTCCCGGAGCGTCCGGGGGAGGGGTCGGGAGGTCCCGACCAGCGGCGAGGGCCCCGACCAGCTCGCGGAACCACTCGTTCCGCTCGACCCCCTGCCAGACCAGCACCACCAGCCGCCCGCCGGGCCGCAGCGCCCGGCCGATGTTGGTGAAGGCCGCCACGGCGTCACCGAAGAACATGGTCCCGGTGCGGCTGACGGCGAGGTCGAAGCCCGCCGGGGTGAACGGGTGGATCTGGGCGTCGGCCTGGAGGAGGTCCACGTTCGACAGTCCCGCCTCGGCGGCCCGGCGGCGGGCCCGGTCGAGCATCCGCGTCGACAGGTCGACCCCGAGCACTCTTCCGCGCGGGGCCAGGGCCGCTGCGTCGCGGGTCGTCTGCCCGTTGCCGCAGCCGATGTCGAGGACGCGGTCGCCCGGCTGGACGTCCGCGGCATCGAGGAAGGCCTGCCGGTAGTGGTGGAGGCTGTGGTCGAAGACGTACTCCTCCTCGGCCCAGAAGTCGCCGTCGGAGCCGTCCCAGGCCCGGAGGGCGTCGGCGTTGGTCGGGTCGACCGGGATCGCGTGCGTGGTCCTCACTGTGCTCATCACCTTCGAGCCCCCGCTGCTACACTCCCCTTGGGACATTCTTTACTCCCGAAGGGAGTGTCATGTCAAGGGTCGCCCGGCTCACGTCCACGTCGTACGCCGTCCTCGGCCTGCTCGCGGTCCGGCCCTGGACCACGCACGAGCTGGTGCAGCAGGTCGAGCTGAGCCTGCGCCGCATCTGGCCGCGGGCACAGAGCAAGCTCTACGAGGAGCCCAAGAAGCTGGTCGCGCACGGGTTCGCGCACGCCGAGGACGACTCCGTCGGCCGGCGCCGACGCACCCGCTACACGATCACGCCGCAGGGGCGGGAGTCGCTGGCCGGCTGGTTGCGCGACCCGGCGCAGGGGCCGGTGCTGGAGTCCGAGCAGCTGCTGAAGATCCACTTCGCCGACAGCGGCAGCAGGGCCGACGTGCTGGCCCACCTCGAGGGGATGCTGGCGTGGGCGAGAGCGGAGAACGAGGAGAACCTCGCGACCGCGCGCGCCTACCTCGTCGGCGCCGGAGGGTTCCCGCAGCGGGCCGCGCTCAACCAGCTGGTCGGCCGGTTCCTCACCGAGCACTACGCGATGGTGGCGCGCTGGGCCGAGTGGGCGATCGGCGTCGTGGAGGCCTGGCCCGACGACGTCCTCGAGGCGCCCTTCGACCCGGCCGTGCAGGAGGAGTCGGTCCGGCTGGCCGAGCAGACGGCGGCTGTCGGCGCCGGATGACAGGATGCGGCGCATGGGACCCGTGACCGGTGACGACGGCATCGACCGCTGCCCCTGGGCCGGCGGCCCAGGGGTGATGCGTGACTACCACGACCGCGAGTGGGGCAACCGGGTCCACGGCGAGGCGGCGTACCTCGAGCGGCTGACCCTGGAGGCGTTCCAGTCGGGGCTGTCGTGGTCGACGATCCTCAACAAGCGTGAGGCGTTCCGTGAGGTCTTCGCCGGCTTCGACGCCGACACCGTCGCGACGTACGACGAGGGCGACGCCGCCCGGCTGATGACAGACCCCCGCATCGTGCGCAACCGGCTCAAGATCGCGGCCGCGATCACCAATGCCCGTGCCACGGTGGCGCTGCGCGAGCAGGAGGGGCTCGAGGCGCTGGTCCTCTCCTTCCGCCCGGAGCAGCCGCCCGCGCCGGCGACCACCGAGGAGATGGCCACCACCTCCCCTGAGTCGAAGGCGCTCTCGAAGGAGCTCAAGAAGCGCGGCTTCGCGTTCGTGGGGCCGACCACGATGTTCGCGCTGATGGAGGCGATCGGGGTCTTCGACCCGCACCTCGTCGGCTGCCACCGCAGGGGTACGGCGACAATGGGCGGGTGAGCATCCCGCCCGTCCCGCCTCGCCGCAAGCACCTGATGGACCCGGCCAACCCCCGGCCGGCGACCCGCCAGTCGATGAGCATGTCCTCGGTGCAGCGGTGGGTCATGTCCGTGCTGGCCGTGACCACCATCGGGCACTTCGCGGCCGGGCTCGTGATCGCGGCCGTCTTCCTGGACCGGGGCACCGGCTCCCAGGTCGGCCTGGACGTGATCGCCGGGGTGGTCGGCGTGATGGGCGTCGCCGCCGGCTTCATGATCCACCAGAAGAGCCCGCTCACCCCGTGGCTGGTGCTGGGCCTGCTCCCCGCAGCGGTCGGGCTCTACTTCATCCTCTGACGCGCGACCCCGGGGACGTCATCCGACCTCGTCGTGGTGACGACCCAACCGTATGACGTCCCGCTGGACGTCATACGCTCCGGTCGCGGTGGTGACCAGACCGTATGACGTCCCGGGGTCAGACGCTATGGCGTGGACCGCACGTCTTCGGTGAGCGTGGGCTCCGCGTGGTTCATGCCTCGATAGTTCATGGTCAAGCCGGCGTGCGGGCCGGCGTCAACGTCGTTCATGCTCGCTGCGCTGCGCGTGCTCCACGTTGACCCCGGTCCCACCCGTCGGTTGGTGAGCATCGATCGAGGGATGA